>JAZLFF010000087.1:0-3073 GCA_045615645.1 Treponema sp. | reverse complement strand
CAGTGGTTTGAAAATTGTTGCAGGTCTTGTCCAGGAAGGGAAAGTTGATCTTGGTAAAAATATTCATCAGTTTGTAACTTGCGGAGAGCCATTAATCCCCGGGCTTAGAAAAAATCTTGAGGAAACTTTCGGAAAGAAAATCGTTAATTTTTATGGGGCATCGGAAAGTCTTGCTCTTGGTGTGGAAGCGGATTCAGACGAAGGAATGATTTTATTTGATGATTTGAATTTCATTGAGTTGGCAGACGGAAAAATGTATCTTACTTGTCTTTATAACTTTTTGCAGCCTCTTATCCGTTATGAAATTACAGATCGCCTTGAACTGCTGGAAATTAATTCTTCCTTTACTCATACAAAAATTGTTTTGAGCCGCCAGGAAGATATCATGTGGTTTCAAAAAGATGGCAAGAAAGATTTTATTCATCCGCTTTCTGTTGAGGGAATCTGCATTGAAGGTCTTTTGGACTATCAGTTTGTACGAGAGGATGATGAAAATTTTGTAATGAAAATACAACTTTCGGAATCTGCTGAAAAAGAAAATATTTTGGATGAACTGGATTTGTTTTTTGAAAAATTACTTAAAGAAAAGCAAATGGAATTTGTGAAATACAAAATTGAAGTTGTAGATGAAATAAAGGCGGATTCTAAAACTGGAAAGAAAAAACTGATTGTTGTATAAACCTGGAGGAAAAAATGACCTTACTGAAAGCTGAAAATATATCAAAAATCATAAAAAAAGGAAGTTCAGAAATATGTATTTTAAGTGAAGTTTCTCTTGAAATAGAAAAAGGAACCTTTACGGTAATTATGGGAAGTTCCGGAGCTGGAAAATCTACGCTGCTTTATGCATTAAGCTGCACAGATAAAATAACAAGCGGAAAACTTTTTTTAGGTGAGAAAGAAATTTCAACTGCATCAGAAAAAGAACTTTCTAAAATCAGGAGTGAAAATTTTGGGTTTGTTTTTCAGGATTCAAATTTAATTTCCAATCTTACACTGGAAGAAAATATAAAGGTTGCTGGATTTTTAAACAGAAGTCGAAGTGAAAAAGAAGTTGCAGAAAAGGTAAAAAAACTTTTTGCAAAAATGAATTTGACTTTGGCAAAAAATAAATTTCCAAATCAGACAAGCGGCGGAGAAAATCAGCGTTGCGCAATTGCCCGCTCTGTAATTAATGAGCCAGAAATTATTTTTGCAGATGAACCTACCGGGGCATTGAATCGTGCAAACTCCGATGAAGTAATGAAGCTGTTTATGGAACTGAATGAAGAGGGCCATGCCATTCTGATGGTTACTCATGATTTGAAAACAGCCTGCCATGGGGAAAAAATAATTTATCTTGAAGACGGAAAAATTGCAGGGACTATGGAACTTGAAAAATACGAAGCATCAAAAGAAAAAGAACGGGAAACTATTTTGGGAAAGTGGCTGCAGGAGAAAGGCTGGTAAGTTAATTAGGAATAATAAATGAAACGGAATAAGTTGATTTTTAAATCTTTCTGGAAATCTCATAAATTTTCTCTTATTGGAATATTTGCATTTGTAGCTATTGTAGGTGCCGTGAGCTGTTCACTTTTTACTGTTCTGCATAGTACGGCTTCTTATGAAAAACAAGAGATGCACCGTGGTGAATTTGGTGATATTTCTTTCTGGCTCACAAATACTACTTCTGAGAATGAAAAAAGTGAATTGATCAAAAATATTTCTGAACTAGGAAAAGTAGAATCTTTGAACATTCAGAATATGATTATGGCAAATTACGAGATTTCGCATACTGAAAGTGACAGCGAAGGATGCTTTATTGTTGATGACGGGCGATATAAAAAATCTGGAATTAAGGCTGATGAATTAGGAATTGGGGAATGTTTTGTACCGTTTTCTTTTTCTGAAATTTACGAGAATGTGGAAGTTGGGAAAAACGTTGATGTAATAATTGGTCGAAACGGACTTATTAAAGAACTTAAGATTGCTGGTTTTTTTGAAGATCCGTTTATGGGAAGCACCATGTTCGGTATGAAAACAATTCTGATCTCTCACTATGATTTTGAAGAAATGGTGGAAATGGTTTCGGAAAGCGGTTTTGATGCTCTGGCCAGAGACGGAATTCTTCTTCATGTAAAAGAGAAAAAATCTGCTGCTGTGAAAGAAACTTTAGATTTTAATAAATATCTGAATGAAAATTCAGACATCACAAAATATACAGAAGATGTACATTCTACTGACACAATAGTTCATTTTATGCTTTTGCTTTCAAATTCTTTTGCAGCAATGTTTGGAACTTTTGCACTGGTACTGTTTTTAGTTACCTTGTTTGTGCTTTCCCATACTGTAAAAACAGCCATAGATGAAGAAAAGAATCATTTTGGTATTTATAAGGAATTGGGATATGAATCCAGAATACTTTCCATAAACTTTTCTTTGCTTTTTATGATTCCTGTTATTTTAGGCAGCATTATGGGAGCATTTTTAAGTATTCCAGCTTCCAGTGTGATTTTGAAAAGTCAGAATGGAACAACAAGTCTTTTTATTCCAGTTGATATCCCTTATATGATTTTAATACTGTTTTTGATTTTGATTTATGTTTTATTTTTTGCTTTTGTTTTTTTCCAAAGCATCAGAATCAAAAGAATCAGTCCTCTTAATGCCATAAGACTGAATGACAATAAAAATCAAATTGCAGCCAAATCCATGATTCATAAAAAAGGACTTTTGTTATGGATGGCACTTCGCCAGGTTGAAAGCCGTAAAAAGGATTATTTCAGCACACTTATCATTTCGATTCTCCTTGTACTGTTTTCAACTTTTGTAATCAGGATAAATGCCTGGCTTGGACCAAGAGGCGAAGGACTTATGGATGCATTTAATCCAACAGATATGCATCTTGGAGTGCAAAGATTTGGAGATGAAACTATTGAAGATTTTGAAGAAATCATAAATCAGTATTCTCAAATAAAAGAGCATTATGTGCTTGGAATGCCAACCTTGCGTCTGAATGGTAAAGATTACACAGCAAATGTTACGAATGCTGCCGACCATTTTCATATTTTTGAAGGAAAAACTTGTACTGAAGATA
>JAZLFF010000086.1:0-151506 GCA_045615645.1 Treponema sp. | reverse complement strand
TATGATTGTAATGGACGAAGATGACTGTGTAGTAGACGTTTCTAAGTTCTACATGGAATTCTGTGTTGATGAATCTTGTGGTAAATGTTCACCATGTCGTATTGGTACACGCCAGATGCACATGATTCTGGACAAAATTACTAAAGGTCAGGGTACAATGGAAGACCTTCAGAAGCTCGAAGACATTGGTTCAGCAATGAAAGCATGTTCTTTGTGTGCACTTGGTCAGTCAGCTCCAAACCCAGCACTTTCTACAATCAAAAAATTCCGTGAAGAATATATTGAACACATTGAAAACAAAAAATGTCCTGCTGGAAAATGTAAGGATTTGCTTTCATTCGTTATTGATGAAGATTTGTGTATTGGATGTGGATTGTGTCTTAAACATTGTCCTGCTGGTGCTATTACAAATAATGCAACTGGAGAAATTAAAGCTGGTAAGAAACTTGCTTACAAAGTTATTGATCCTTCAAAATGTATTAAATGTGGCGCTTGTGTTGACTCTTGTAAGTTCAAGGCAATTCTTAAGAAGTAAGGTAAGTGTGAGGAAAATAGTATGATAGATTTGATTATAAATGGAAAATCAGTTTCTGTGCCTGAAGGAACAACAATCTTAAAGGCAGCAGAATCTGTTGGTATTAAAATTCCAACACTTTGTTATTGTGATGATATTAAACCTTGGGCAAGTTGTGGTATTTGTGTTGTTAAAAACGTAGATCCACGTACTGGTCGTGCCCGCATGGCTCGTGCTTGTTGTACAGCTGTTACACCAGGAATGAACATTGTTACAAACGATGCTGAATTAAGAAAAGCACGTCGTACAGTTTTGGAATTGATTCTTTCTAACCATCCGGATGATTGTCTTAAATGTTCTCGTAACCACAATTGTGAATTACAGACTTTGGCAGCTGAATTTGGATTGCGCGAAGTTCGTTTCGAAAAACGTCTTAAGAATCAGCCTGTAGATAATTCTTATGCAGAAATTGTTCTTAACCGCGATAAGTGTATTAACTGTGGCCGCTGTATTACTGCTTGTCAGGAAGTTCAGAAAGTATTTGCTTTGGAATACAATGGACGTGGCGACAAAACAATGATTGGACCTGTAGCTGGTCGTTCACTTGCAGACAGTCCATGTATTCATTGTGGTCAGTGTGCATCTCATTGTCCTGTTGGAGCAATTACATTCTCTAACCCAATCAATACAGTATTCGATAAACTTGCAGATAAGGAACTTACAAGTGTTGTTTCAATTGCACCAGCTGTTCGTGCAGCAATTGGTGAAGAATTTGGAATGGCTCCTGGAACTCTTACAACTGGAAAAATCTATACTGCATTGCGCGAACTCGGATTCAAATATGTATTCGATACAAACTTCACTGCAGATCTTACAATTATGGAAGAAGGAAGCGAACTTTTGGAAAGAGTTTCTAAAGGTGGAAAACTTCCAATGTTTACAAGCTGTTGTCCAGGCTGGGTAAATTATTGTGAAAAGAAATATCACGATATGCTTCCACACCTTTCAACTTGTAAATCTCCACAGCAGATGCAGGGTGCTTTAGTAAAAACTTATTTTGCAGAAAAGAATGGTCTTAAAGCAAATCAGATTTATAACGTTTCTGTAATGCCTTGTACTGCAAAACTTGGCGAAAGTTCAAAAGATAAAAACATGAGTTCAAGTGGAGTTCAGGACTATGATATGGTTCTTACAACTCGTGAACTTGCTATTCTTTTACGTCAGGCAGGAATTGATCTTGCAACTGTAGAAGATGGAAAAGCTGACAGTATGCTTGGTTCATACACAGGTGCTGGTACAATCTTTGGTGTTACTGGTGGTGTAATGGAAGCTGCTGTTCGTACTGCTTATTTCATTACAAACAAAAAAGAACTTGGCCCTGTAGAATATAAAGCTGTTCGTGGTATGGACGGAGTTAAATCTGCAGAAGTTGATTTGAACGGTACAAAAGTTCGTCTTGCTGTTGTTCATCAGATTTCAAATGTTGATGCAGTAATTGAACAGATTCGTTCAGATTTGGCCGCTGGTAAAGAACCAACATGGCACTTCGTTGAAGTAATGGCTTGCCGTGGTGGATGTATTGGTGGTGGTGGACAGCCTTACGGAGTTACAGACGAAGTTCGTGCTGCTCGCACAAATGCTTTGTACACAGATGATGAAAAATCTACAATCCGTCAGTCACATAATAATCCTGAAATTGCTGCAATTTACAAGGATTATCTTGGTGAACCACTCGGAAAGAAGTCTCATCACTTGTTGCATACAACTTATGAAGAGTTAAAACAGTATAAATAAGCAATAGTAAGCGACTTTTTCAAAAAAAGGTTTATATAAAATTATTTCTATTTACTTTTTAGAAAAAGTCGTTTATTATTAAAGATGGATTGCAAAAAGTTTCTTTAATTTGTAATGAAAGGTGAAAATATGGAAAATAATAATTCTTTAGTACCTGGATTCGATAAGGAAACAGATGATTACTTGAAAATAACTCTTAAGAAGTTAACAAATGTTCAAAATGGATGTTTGATTACATTAAGTGGTTATATTGATACGTATAATTCGACCTTCTTTCAGAGTCAAATCACAAAAGTTGTATCAGAAGGCTATTATAATTTAGTTTTTAACTGTGCAGCTTTGTCTTACATTTCTTCAACAGGTCTCGGTTCTTTTACGAACTTATTAAAGATGGTTCGTATAAGCAGTGGAGATATTGTTTTTGCTGAAGTGCAGCCTAAAGTTTTGGAAGTATTCCAGTTATTAGGCTTTTCTCAATTCTTTGGTATTAAAAATACAACAGAAGAAGCTGTTGCTGTATTTACTCATGAAGCTGTTAGTATGAATGGGGTTTTCCCTAAAATTCTTTCTTGTCCATCTTGTGGTAAGAATGTTCGTGCAACTCGTGCAGGTAAATTCCGCTGTCTTGGTTGTAAATCTGTTGTTACTATTACTGAAGCTGGTTCAATTGTCTTAGGATAAATTGAATGTAATGGAAATGTGAAGCGTCTCAATAAAGAGACGCTTTTTTTTATATTATAAAAAGAGGTTTAAATGAAAAAGTAAAGAGTTTACTTGTAGAAGAAAAGCAAGAGCTTCCTGAAATTGATGGGCAAATTGATTATTTATTTGAAATTTTTCCAAAAGATACCTTTGAAGTTCATAAAGTGTATATGTTTCCAAACTCTTATAGATTTTGTAGTTCCGAAGTATTTGTAACATCTCCTAGTGATAATTTTCGTATAGAAATGGATTTTTCATATTCTTATACGGAAGCTCCTTCAAGAGGTATACAAGATATATTTATATACAATGACAAATATTGTGTTAGTGAAAATCAAGATGATGGAAATATTATAGGCGCCATTCATATTCATTATACAGAAGAAGGTGATTCAGAAATTAAAATAATTGCTTGCAGTTTTTATAAATATACTCATTATGATAGAATAATTACTTTGGATGAAGTTAAAGCTTTTATGAAAACAAAAGAAGCTATATCTTATGGTGAATTTAAGAAAAAGTTTGGATTACCAAATACAGAAGGCAGTAAGTTTTATGAATTAGAAAGTGCTGATTCTATTCCTCTTTGGATACAATTATATGTTGATGATATGGGGACTGATGAAGACTTAATAAGTGTAATTCGTTTAGAATCCCGATTTGATGAATATATGTATCAAGACGCAATTTATAGACGATAATATGAAAAATTTTTGCCGGAACAGCAATGCTTGCTCTGTAAAATTTGGTTAAACAAAAAAAAGCGCCCTTTCGGACGCTTTTTTTTCTATTCTAAGCCACTTCCTTAGCGAAGTAAACTGAGTACATTCTGTGAAGTCTGATTTGCTTGAGCAAGCATTGCTGTTCCGGCCTGAGAAAGTACCTGGTCTTTTGTGAATTCAACCATTTCGCCGGCCATGTCTGTATCGCGGATACGTGATTCAGAAGCCTGGAGGTTTTCTGCACCAATATCAAGACCTTTAACTGTCTGTTCAAGACGATTCTGGTAAGCACCGAGGTCAGCGCGCTGTTTGTTGATCTTTTTCAAAGCTTCGTCCAAAGTTCCAATTGCGCGGTTAGCGTCATCTGGAGTTTCCAAAGACATAAGTGATTCATCAGCTGTATTGCGAAGACCAAGAGCCATAGATGACATTGTACCAATGAATACCTGAGTTCTCTGATCCATGTTAGCACCAATATGGAACCACATAGAAGCTGTAACTGAGTTTTCTCCAGTTGGACGTGCAAAGCGACCTGTTAACATATTCATACCGTTGAACTGAGCTGTAGAAGCAATGCGGTCAACTTCAGCAATTAAAGATGAAACTTCAACCTGAATCTGCATACGGTCTTCAGCAGAGTAAATACCGTTTGAAGACTGAACTGCCAATTCACGAATGCGCTGTACAATATCAGTTGTTTCCTGTAAATATCCTTCTGTTGTCTGAATGAAAGAAATACCGTTCTGAGCATTTGTTGAAGCCTGATTTAAACCGCGAATCTGTGAACGCATTTTTTCAGATACTGCAAGTCCTGAAGCATCATCGCCGGCACGATTAATTCTCATACCTGATGAAAGTTTTTCCATACTTTTCTGGGCATTAAGATCCTGAATTCCCTGGGAACGCTGAGCGAACATAGCACTCATATTGTGATTGATAACCATAATAATCTCCTTATAGTTCGGTTATAAGATAAACGCATGGTGGACTCTTGAACCACAACGTGGTTTATCTTACGGGTTTCCACCACCCTTTAGTTGATTGTCGGAGAGTGAAAAAAAATGTTTAGAGTTTTTTTTACTTTTTTTTTAACGCAGATTGCGCAGATGAGGGAAAATCTTCAATAAAGACTACATAAATATGTAGTCGCAAAAAGAAAATTATTATTTTATAATATTATCAATAGTAACATGGAAGGAGTGTCTATTAAGAAAAAAAATTTGGACAAACTATTACGATACGTGTGTATAGGGGGGGCGTTGCCCTTTTAGTTTTTTTTACTTCTTGTAAGAACTTTTTGGATGGTGCGGATATTCTTGCCGGGCTTGAAGAATCTATTGCATATGCAAATGCAAGTCGCTCGGAAATCGAAATAAAATGTAATGCAGATGCGGTAAAAACTATTTCTCCGCAAATAGGAGTTTATTCAAATAAATTAAAACCTACCGACAAACTTCCACTCAGTCTTGAAGAAGATTCCGAATATCAGTTTATAAAATGGACAACAAATCATCCTGAGTGTTTGGAATTTTTTGATGAAACTTCACCTTCAACTATTGCACTCGTAACTGACACTTCTATTCCGCAAATCAGTATAGAACCACAGTTTGAGCTTAGACCTTCTGTTTCTTTTTTGCCTTTAAATGTAATAGAAGTTTCAAAAAATACTGCGGTTGAAATCAGTTTTTCAATGCCTATGGAACTTACCCAAAATGATTTAGAAAGAATTTCCATAGAAATTGACGGACTTTCGGTTCTTGAAAACTTTATGCCGCCAGTTTTAAGTGAAGATAAAAAATCCGTTGTATTTACTGCAAACCGCGACAAGCTTATTCAAGTTGGAATTGGCACTAAAAAGGTTGTAGTTACAGTTCCGTCTGATTTTTACTGTTTGAGCGGTGAAAATAAGATTTACTTAAATAATGATGTTATCTATTCCTACAGAATTGATGATTCTACAAATGATAAACTGAACATTCGCTTTTCTTGTGAAGCCTTGCAAGGAAAATTGAGCCGCGTAAATCAGGAAGAATTTTATCTTGAAAATGAACAGGAAGTTACTTTTGAACCAGCTTCAGAATATGAGTTAATAGGTTGGAATGTAAAATTTACCGACGGCACCGATGTTCCTCAAAATATTTTATTTACAGAAATTTCGGAAGATTTAAAAACTATTAATGTTCGTGTTTGCGATGGAAGTGATAAATCAGTTGAAATAAGTCCGATTACAACTTTAAGACCAACGGTAAGTTTTTTGCCTTCAAATTTGCTCGAAGTTGAAAAAAATACGCCGATTGTAATTTCCTTTTCAAAGCCAATAAATTTTACAAAAGAAGTTTTGGACAGTATAAAAATTGAAATGGACAGTGTTGATGTTCGAAGTTGTTTTGAAGCGCCTAAAATTAGTGCAGATAAAAAACAGGTAACTTTTTCTGCAAACCGTAATAAGCTGCTTGATGTTTCTAGCGGAACAAAAACGGTTGTAATTTCTGTGCCAAAAACGACTGCAATGGAAGAAAATGGCCGTAAAATTACTCTTGCTTCTGATGCGATTTATGGTTACCGAGTTAATAATAAAACTATTGATAATGTTGAAATTGATTTGAGCTGTTCATCTGTACAAGGAGTTTTAAGTAACTCTGGAATTAATAAATATTATCTTGATAACGAAATTACAACTGTTTTTACTGAAAATGAAAGATATCAAATTACGAACTGGTCGATTTTGTCTGAGGAAAATGAAAACATTCCGGAAACAATTATTAAAAGAGAAATTTCTGAGGACAAAAAGACGATTAAGCTTACAGTTTTAGATGCTATGAGTGGAATAATAAAAGTTAGACCGGTTTGTTATGAACGACCGCAAATCCTTTTTAGCCCGGATGGCAGTCAGATTGTAGAAAAAAATTCTTCCATTTTGGTAAATTTTTCAGAGCCAATGGAATTAATTGACGAAGATTTGAAACGAATATCAATTATTTCAGAAGGTGAGGATGTTGTTAAAAACTTTAAGACTCCGACATTGAGTGAAGAAAAAACTCAAATTACTTTTGAAGCTGATTTAGCAAATCTTATTGAGCTTGAAACTGGAATGCGTTCGGTAACTGTAACTATTCCTGGCGATTTTTCTTATGTTGCGGATGATGAAGCAAAATCGTTGATTTACCTTGGAAAAGACAAATCTTTTACATATCGAATAAATCCGCAAACTTCGGAAAAATTGAACGTTACTATGAAAATTCAAAACTCGAACTTCGGAAGTTTGAACATAAACGGAAACTTGGAGTTGAGTATTGGTCAGTCGCAGAACATAATTTGCAACGTTTCGTCGGATTATGCGTTCATAGAATGGAAAGTTTATGATCAGAGCGGAAAACGTGTTTCTAAGGACGAATATTCGCGATTTATTACATTTGATGAAAAAAGCAGCGATACTACTATTTTGGTAAATCGACTTTCGGAAAGTAAATATACAATTGAACCGGAGTGTATTATTCGTCCAAAAATTGTAAGTTCGGCTCCGTTGTACGATACAAATGGTGTTTACCGTGACCGTCGTGTAATGGTTATGTTCGATTCCGAAATGAACGAATCTTCTATTTATTACACTGAAGATGAAGCAAAAAGTTTGGAAGAAAAAGGTTATACAGTTTTACGAGATTCAACAAAAAATAATAAATGTTACGGTTATTGGGATGGAAAAGATAAAAACACTTATGTTTACAAAAATATAAAGATAACTAATCGAAAACTTAAGGATGCTAATTTCCTTGTAAATTATGATCCTCCGTATTTTGATGAAAAAGATAAATCAATTTTAAGAATTGACGCTAAAACTGGGGTAGAAGCTCCACCTGCTGTTACAGATATTCTTGTTACAATTTGTAAGGAAATGACTTGTAAAGATATTGTGAGCAATGAAGATGTTTCTCTTGCAACCGATTATAGCTGGGCTTATTATACAAACAGCCGTATAGATTCTGATGAGCCTTACTTTGTTACAGAAGGAACTGGAGATGATGAATTTAAACTACAGTTCACAGGTGATAATCAAATTGGCTATATAAAAGATAACCGAAAATTCCCGACGAGTTCAAAATTATTCGAAACAAAGGAGCAAGGTTTTACAAAGCAAAATTATGTAGTTAATAACCTTAAAAATAAACAGATTTGGGTTTCGGGAATGTTTAGTGATGGTGGTTCGGGTCCTGCATTGCTTAAGTGGGAGTTGTACAAAGTTAATTCGGATTATTACCAGGAAGATGAAGAAAATACCAAAATTTTAATTGAAGGTGGCCAGATTGATGATTTGGAAATTTCTGGTGCAAATGCCACTGTAATGTCAAAAAATGATGAAGGTAACGACGTATTTGGTACAAGACTTGATTTAAAAAGTAAATTGAAAGAAGGTACTTATAGAATTGATTTTATTGCTTACGACAGAAATGGTCGTACTACAAAAAAGTCGTTCTATTTTGTGCATGATGTTTCTACGGAATCTTATATTTCTGAAGAATCAATTAAGAATAGCAGAACAACTGCGAGTGAAGAAACTATTACTTGGGGAAGTTCTACAAATTTTGATTTTGGTTATGTTCAGGTTGAACGATGGTTTGATGGAACAGTGCCATTAGAAAAATTTGATAATGACGAAACAACAAAAGTTGAATCTTATACCTTTAATAATCTAGAAAATCAGAAAAAATATGAATACAGATTCTATACTGTAGATATTTATGGAAACAAATCTGAAGATTATGTTTCATGGAAAGATGAGGTTAAACCTTCTGCACTTGTTACAAAAGGCACTATTACTAACAGCAGAACCTCTGGAGAAGCTGAAACAGTAAGCTGGGAAAATCCAACAGAAACTGGTAGCGATGAAGTTGACCATGTAATTATTCGCTGTGTAGACAAAGATGGTAATAAAGTTGGTGAATTTGTTCAAGATGATACTAATACACTTACAAACACGTTTACAAACCTTACAAACCAAATGAAATATGAGTATCGTTTTTATAGTGTTGATTATTCAGGTAATGAAAGTTCAGACTATACTGCATATAAAGATGATGTTGGTCCAGCTTCTAAAGTTTCTGGAGTTTATACAGGAAGTAAGAAAAATACAATAGAATACTTCTTTGATACTCCGTCAGATTTAGACTATGACCACGTAGAAATTGTTAATGGTTCAAAAATAATTAACAGCGCAGTAAATACCAAATCAACACATAACAAGGTTTCATATAATTTTGATACAGATAATAAAGAATATACGGTAAAAATTTATACAGTTGATTATTCAGGAAACAGATCTGCTCCAGTTACTGTTACTGAAAAAACTGGCGTTAGAACTGGTTCAATTTGTTACTACAATACAACAGATGGACTTTTCTGCTCGGATAATTATTATGATAATTTACAACCTATTGGTGTTGTGTGGAGTAATGGAAATATCAATAAAGATGGAAAAGATATAACACTAACACGAATTGTTGATTTAAGCTATGATTCTACAAAAAGATTTGTTGTTAACAATACAATATCGGGTATTGGTGGAACTTGGGATAATGACTGGAGTGGTGACGGAAAGAAAAATTATGATAGAATTATAAATTTCTGTAACGGAAAAAATACAAAAGGTACTGAAGCGGGGTTAATAGAGAAATTAGATTATTATTCTCCTGTTCATTCATATTTATACACAACAAGAAATACATCTGACTCTCCTGTAACTTGGTATGTTCCAGCAGCTGATGAATATTTAGCCCTTTGGAGAAGTTATTTTGGTAAAAATTATATTAATACTGTGAATAGTGTTATGAAAAAGTTATCTGATAATGGAAAAGCAAGCATTAGCTATGTTAATTGTACGGATCAATGTGTATGTTCAACAATTACAAATAATGGCTTTAGCCAGACTACAGTATACACAACAAGTAGTGATAAATGGTTTACATTTAATAATAAAGGAGACCTTGCTGGTTTTAGTACAGGCCATCTCTACATGGCACAAATAGACATGGGTTACTAAAAACTTTTCTTTTCATAAAGAAAGAATCACTTTATACTGTATGTTATGGATTATTTAATAATGGGCGTGGCGGTTTGCGTAATTATTGCGCTTATTGCCTGGTATATTAAGCTGATTCAAAAAAAAGTGGATAAATCCGGACGAAAAAAAGTAATGCAGAGCGTTAAGTGTCCGGTTTGCCAATCTTCATTGTTTGTTGGAGAAAATCTGTATTCAAAAGTTTACAGACCTATGAATGTTCCTGACCAATTAATGATTATTATGGGATGTCCGCACTGTTTTCCGACATGCGAAAATGGAGTTTCAAGAGTGTGCCCGGTTTGCCACAAAAAAGTGGCTCCAGATGAAAGTTTAACTGCAAGATTATTTAATAAGGCAGTTGGAAAAAAACACGTTCATGTTATTGGTTGTTCCAACTGCCATAGGCCAAGAGCTGATTAAAATTAGTTTCTGAACCAGCCGTATTTTATTGATAAATATAAGTTGAATGGAGATATTTCATCTGTTCCAAAAATGAAACTGCCTCCAACCGCAAGCTTAATTTTACTTTGAGTATAGGCAAACTCCATACCAAGTGCACATTCGTTTAAAAGCTTAAAGTTATTGTTTTTATCATATTGAGCAATTAATTCTCCGTAAATTGATTCATCCAAAACTCCTAAAAGCATTTTGTTTGTAATGAATTCTAAACGCGGAACTATGTAAGCTGCAGAACTACAGTCTAAAGGAGCACCACCAAATTTTACAGCAGAATAAGTAGGGGTAATGTTAGTTGGGAAAGGTGTATAACGTCCTGTTACTGTAAACGCTGTTGCTAAAATGTCCTTATTTATCTTGTATGAAAAATCCCCTTCAAAGCCGGCAAACAGTTTTTGCATTTGGCAGTCATAATAAGCAACGCCTAATCCGGTAAGTCCAAAAGAAACGTCACTATTTTTAGGTTTTTCAAGATTATAGTAGGCTTCTAATCCTAATTGAGAATAAATGCCAGACGAAATTGTGTAACCCGTATAAGAAATGCTGGTATTTGAAGGGCTTAATCTGTTATAAGAAAAAGAAGCGGAAGTTACAAGTGATAAATCAATTTCATTACGGTGAAAATAGCGGTGAATGAACGGTTTTTGGAAACCAACTTGAAGATTATTAACCTCTTTGAATGTTTTTTCTACAAATTTACAGCTGTGTGTAAGAATAAGGTCAAGTTCTGAGTTGAAAATTGGTGCAAGTAAAAAAAGTTCCGCATCAAAGTTTTTAAGTTTTGGATAGTAGAAGAAATCGGAAAGCAAAAAGCCTGTGGACATTTGGAGTCTTGGTGTAATGGCAATGAAAGCTCCTCCAAAGCCCAAACATGATTCATCGGTAAACTCGTTGAAGTTTAAGTTGACAAATGGAAGGAAAGCCATTGGTTGAGGAAGTGGAATAAATGGCTTTTCATCGATAATTTCTGTAATTGCTGCGTTCGATTCTTCTGCTTTTTTCTTATTTTCTTCGCTGCGGTGTTTAACAGTTTTTCCGTGAACAGGAATTGGTTTTCCTTCTTTTACAAGCTTTAGTTCAGCTTCACGTTCGGCTTTTTTTTCTTCAGCGGATTTTTCTGGAACTTCAACTTCGGCTAAAACTTTGTAAGGCTTAAAATCCGGATAATCAGATTCTAAGTGGCCAAAACACATTTTTTCGCCAGCTGGTGAAGGCCCGTCAAACTCAGGAACTTTTTCCCATTCTTCAACTGGTTTAATTTTAATTACGTCACCGGAAGAAGCTTTTGAAGTGTAAAAAATGCCGACGTTGTTTTTATAAGCCCAAGTAACTCCAATTGGATCTGAAACTACAGGTTTGTAAATCCAGTTTCCGTCGTCAGTTGTAATGGCTTCGAAAACTTCCAAACGGCCGCGGTAGTTACAAGCGTAAGTTAACGTGTTTTCCTGTGTCCAACTTAAGTAACCTGGGTCAAAAACTTGTTCACCATTATTTGCAACATAAGTAATTTTGCTCGGATTGTTTACATCAATAAATCCAACTCGAGCACGTGTATTGTCAGTTTCCAAAAAGGCAACTTTTGTTCCATCGTTGTTTACTGCCGGATAAATGTAACTTTTGTCAGTGTTTTCTAAAAGTGATTTGATTTCTCCAGACTGAATATCAACCTGGACAAGGCGCATCTGCATACCTTTTTGTTCACTTGCAACTAGAAGATTTCCGTTACGGCTTACAGAAGGTTGAAAAAGTGATACGCCGGAAGTTAAGCGTTCAAGGCCGTTTTCTTTTGTCCATTTTACAAGGTCCAGAGTTAGTTCAACGCCTGGCGCTTTGTCGTTACGTTGTGAAACAGAAATTGCGTAAATATTTTCGTTTTTATCGGCGGTTACGCTTAGTGTATCTGGGAAATAAGAACTAAAAAGAATTGTTTCACTAAGTAAAGTGTTTAAATCTTTTTCTAGATTTTGGTCCTGAATGTAATTGCTGCCTTTTTTGGCGCTAGGGTCAAGTTTTACAACGGCTGATTCAGAAGTTTGAGTAGAGCGAATTGTGATTAGGGAACCGTCGTCTAAAACTATGGCAGGTTTATAGTAACAAGTTCCGAGTGTTCGTGGTGAAATGATTTTTCCTTCGGGAATGGAACGTTCGGAATTGAATTTTTTTGCAAGGGCAATTCTTACGTCGCGGTAAATGTCTTGCGGAGTTTCGCCTGTTACTAACTGAACTGCTTTTGCCCAGTCTCCACCGGTTTCACGGTTGCGTTCAATGTCTGCTAATGCTTGAAGGCCGTAGCGGTCGGCAATACTTCGCATAATCAAGTAACCAATTACGTATGATTGTCCGTATGGTGGTTCTTTTTCTAAACCAATATTTTCGTAAGGTAAAAATCCGTTGTCTAAAGTGATTGCTTTGTATTCCAGTTCAAAAAATGGGCTTCGTCCGCGTCCGCCGTCTGTTAATTCTGTTTCAAGAACAGTTGTAAGCCCTTCAAGTGCCCATCCGTCTACAAACATAAAATCTAGAGATGTTCCGAACGGGCCAAAAATGTAGTTTAAGGTTTTTGAACGGTCTTCAAAGGTAAAGTTTGCGGCGTGAATGAGTTCATGTGTAAAAAATAATTCCTGCCAATTTGCGCGGAAGGTAAAATCAATTAAATTCAGCGGATTTGTAAACATTACAATTTCTACTGGTGAGTTGTAAGTAAAAGCGTTTACTGTGTTGGTTCGGCCTGTAACGTAAATGCGGAAATTATCGCGCGGCAGGGAATAGATTTTTGCAATTTTATTCCAGGCGTTGTCGGCAATTTTTACATAACCTTCGGTTGCTTCGCGTTGTGCATCTTCGTAAATGAACGTAAAGTGTTCGGTTTGAGTTTGCTTCCAGCCTTTAAAATCTATTGAATTATTCTGTGCAAAAAGAGTCGCAGAAATACAAAAAAGTAAAACAAATAACGTAGATTTTTTCATGTTTTCTCCGAGAAAAAAAGATAGGTCATTATAACTAATTTTATAGTGGTGAACAATGAATTAGCTACAAGAAGTTGTTTTTTTTAGGTGTTTCGAATAAAATATAAATTATGAATATCATCGTAGTTGGCAGTGGTGGTCGTGAGCACACTATTTGCTGGAAATTAGCTCAAAGTTCTGTTGTTGATAAAATTGTAGTAGTTCCTGGTAACGGAGGTACTGCAAATGAATCTAAGTGTTTTAATGTAAATCCCAAAGACTGTGATTATATTGCGGAAGGAGAAAATCCTTATGTTGCAATAGCAAAGCATGAAAATTGCCGAATGGCTGTTATTGGACCGGAAGATCCGTTAGCAGAAGGAATTGCAGACGCATTTTGGGCTGCTGATATTCCGTGTGTTGGTCCTAAAAAGGCTGGCGCTCAGCTTGAAGCAAGTAAAGATTTATCAAAAAACTTTATGAAAAAATACGGTGTTGCGTGCCCTGGCAGTGAAACTTTCACAAATCGTGATGAAGCTGTTGCGTATGTTAAAAAGCACGGAGCTCCAATTGTTGTAAAGGCAGATGGACTTGCTGCAGGAAAAGGTGTTGTTGTTGCTGCAACTGTTGATGAAGCGGTAAAAGCAATTGACGAACTTATGGAAGGTCGTTGCGGTGCAGCTGGTAAAAAGCTTGTTATTGAAGATTATATTGAAGGAGTTGAAATTTCAGTTCTTGCGGCTGTATCAGTTACTCCGGAATTTGCAGTACAGGGAAGTGCAACAATTGTTCCATTCCTTCCTGCTCGAGATCATAAACGTTTGATGGATGGTGCTAAAGGTCCAAATACTGGTGGTATGGGTGCCATTTGTCCTCTTGATGATGTTGATGATAAAACAATGAAAAAATTTGATGAGAATATTCTTAAGCCTACATTGGAAGGGTTAATCAAAGAAAAGTTCGATTATCGCGGATTTATTTTCTTTGGTGTAATGCTTACAAAACAAGGTCCAAAGCTTTTGGAATATAATGTTCGTCTTGGAGACCCGGAAACACAGGCTGTTCTTCCTTTAATGAACTTTGACTTTGTTGCAATGTGTTCTTCAATTTTGAACGGTACTCTCAAAGATTTTAATTTTGAATGGTTGCCTGGATATCAGGTTGCGCCAGTAGTAGTTAGTGGCGGATATCCTGGAGAATATAAAAAGGGATGCAGCATTACTTTTAATGAAGCATTACTTAAAGCAAGTACGGCAAAAGTTTTTGTTGCAGGTGCTGTTTCTGGTCGAAGAGGTCAAAAGGATTTGCTTACGAATGGTGGGCGAGTTCTTGCTTGCAGTGCGTACGGTTCTACTTTTAATGAAGCGTGGGAGCGTGCATATCAGGGAGTTTCTGCTGTAAAGTTTGACGGAGCATTCTACCGAAAAGACATTGGTCTTCCCGGCGCTGCGGAAAGTGGAAAGTTAAACTAGGGAAGCTTGAGTTAAGCGCCGGCAAGTTTTGCGAAGTAAAACTTGGTAGCAGCGAAGCTGCGGAGCGCTGCGGAAAGTGGAAAGTTAAACTAGGGAAGTTTGAGTAATTAGATAAAGCCTTCGGTTATTAAAAAACCGGAGGCTTTTTTTTGTTTAATTTACTTAAAATTAAGCTAAAATAAATATATTATAAAGTAATTAAAATTGACTTTAAACTAAATAATGTTATGATTAAGTTAACTTAAAAAAGTCGTGGAGGACTATATGAAAAATTTAATGAAATCAATCACTTTAGTAACAATGATTCTTTCGTTATTTGCCCTTTTGGACACTTCTTCCGTTATTTTCCTGTTTAATCACTGCTTTTAAAAATGTAGAAGAATATCAGTCGACATCGGTAATGACTTTTCCGAAAGTTTGGTATTTTCAGAATTTTATAAAGGCATTTAAGCTTGCGAACATGGGAAGGGCTTTCTTAAATTCTATAATAGTATTGGTTTGTGTATTAACTGGTTCTATTCTTATAAGTTCGCAGGTTGCAGTTTACAAAATAATGGGAAATCTTCATCTTATAGATCATCTTTACGGATACATAATTATGATGATGGGAACGGATGTAATTTCCATTTATATTTTTATTCAATTTATGGAAAATATTTCAGTTTCGCTGGATGAATCGGCAATTATTGATGGCGCAAATTATTTTACGATTTATAGAAAGATTATTTAAAACCTGCAACTGTTACAAGTTGTATTTTAAAAGGTGTTGCAACATATAACGAATATTATGGAGCAAATCTTTACTTACAGAGTTCTGAACTGCGAACTGTAGCAATTTCGTTATATACTTTTACAGGGCCTTTAGGAAATCAATATAACTTAATTTGTGCTGGTGTAATAATTTCTTTGTTACCAGCATTAATTGTGTTTTTATGCTGTCAAAAACAGATTTATTCTGGAATTACCAGTGGTGCGGTAAAGGGATAAATCGAATAAATAAAAAAAGTCTCCTATTTTTGTAAAAAAATACTTTTTAGCTGCCGAAAGTTGTGGTGTTCTTTCGGTAGCTTTTTTTTTACTGAACAGAATACAACAAATCTTCATAGCTTGGGAACGGTTTGTAGTCTTGGCCAAGAAGTGGTTCAATTTGGTCGGCAACGGAACGAACCCCGTCCATTGCAGGCAAAATTACTCCGGCGTAAACCTTTGCCTTGTCCATCAAGTTAGGAATTTTCTTTGTAGCTTCGTGTTTTTCCGAAAGAAGTGCAGCTGCGTTAGACAAATCGTTTATCAAATCATTAAGTTTTTTCAAAAGAGTTAAACCTGCTTCACAAAGGCTGAAAACTCGCTGCATTTTAAACTCAGTGTCTGCAATAACGTTCATGTATTTAAATGCGGCAGGAATAATGTCCTTGTTTACCATTTCGAGCATTGTTTCAACTTCAATGTTCATTACCTGACAGTATTTTTCAAGCTTAATTTCGTAGTGGCTTTGCATTTCTGTTTCGGTGTAAATGCCCATTCTGCCAAACAAATCAATATTCTTTTTGTCCAAATAATGCTCAATTGCGTCTGGTGTAGTTTTGTAATTTTTAAGTCCACGACGTTCAGCTTCTTTAACCCATTCTTCACCGTAACCGTTTCCACTGAACAAAATGCGCCAGTGAGCAGTAATTTCGCGTTTAATAAGTTTCTGTAAATCCTGGTCGAAATTAGTTGATTTTTCCAGTTCTTCGGCAAAACTTCGTAAAGTGTCGGCAAGAATTGCGTTCAAAATAGTGTTTGGTCCACTTATAGAAAGATTTGAACCTACCGAACGGAATTCAAAGCGGTTTCCGGTAAATGCGAACGGAGAAGTTCGATTGCGGTCGGTAGAATCCTTTGGAATTGGAGGAAGAACATCAACTCCGATAGAAACCTTGCTTTTTTTGCCTCCATCGTAAGCTTTTCCGTCTTTTATTGCTTCCAAAATAGCTTCAAGTTCATCACCAACATAAATTGAAATAATTGCAGGAGGAGCTTCAATAACTCCCAAACGGTGATCATTTCCGGCACTTGCTACAGAATAGCGTAACAAATCCTGATTATCATCTACCGCTTTAATAACCGCAGTTAAGAAAAGAAGGAACTGAGCATTATCACGAGGAGTTTTTCCTGGCGCAAAAAGATTTTCACCTTTATCTGTTGCAATAGACCAGTTGTTGTGTTTACCACTTCCAGCAACGCCTGCAAACGGTTTTTCGTGCAATAAACACAAAAGTCCATGACGGCGTGCAACCTTTTTCATAATTTCCATAGTAAGCTGATTTTGGTCTGCAGCAAGATTACTTGTTGTAAAAATTGGAGCCATTTCGTGCTGGCCAGGAGCTCCTTCGTTGTGTTCTGTTTTTGCATAAATACCAAGCTTCCAAAGTTCGGTGTTTAATTCTTCCATGTATTTAATTACTCGAGGTTTAATTGCAGCGAAGTACTGGTCATCCATTTCCTGACCTTTTACGGGTTTTGCACCAAAAAGGGTTCTTCCGCACATTTTAAGGTCTTTGCGTTGTTGGTAGAGTTTTTCATCAATTAAGAAATATTCCTGCTCTGGCCCCATTGTTGTAGTTACGTGTTTTGCGTCGTTGCCAAAAAGTTTAAGAACGCGTAAAGATTGTTCATTCAAAGCTTCCATTGAGCGTAAAAGTGGAGTTTTTTTATCGAGAGCTTCTCCGTTGTATGAACAGAAGGCTGTTGGAATGCAAAGAGTATGGTCTTTTATAAATGGATACGAAGTTGGATCCCAAACTGTATATCCGCGAGCTTCAAAAGTTGAACGCTGTCCGCCGCTTGGGAAAGAAGATGCATCAGGTTCACCTTTAATCAATTCTTTACCACTAAAGCTCATAATAATTTTGCCTTCGTCGGAAGGTGTAAGAAAAGAATCGTGTTTTTCGGCTGTAATTCCGGTAAGTGGCTGGAACCAGTGTGAATAGTGTGTTGTTCCTTTTGTAATAGCCCAGTTTTTCATTGCTTCGGCAATCTGATTAGCAGAGTCGAGGTCAAGAGGAGAGCCGTTTTCCATTGTTTTTTTAAGGGATTCAAAAGTTTGTGGAGGCAGAGTCTCCTTCATAACCGTTTGATTAAAAACTAAACTTCCAAAAAGTTCTGGTAAATCTGTCATAGGGGAGCTCCTAATTTTTGCCCGAAGGCGTGACTTATGAAAGTAGTATAGCGAAATAAGGGGCAATGTACAATGTAGAAAATTAAAGATATACTTTAATCAATATGGAACAACTAGCAGAAATTAGAACTTACGCACGAAAAAACGCTATACCGATTATGCGCGATGATGGAATTGAATTTATTTGTAATTATATTAAAGAACATAATGTAAAGCGTGTATTGGAAATTGGTACAGCAATTGGATTTTCGGCAATTGAATTTGCTAAGGTTTCGGACGAGGTTCATGTTACAACTCTGGAGGTTGATATTGACCGCCACATTAAGGCAAAGCAGAATATTCACGACCAGGGACTTGATGACCGTATTACAGCGATTAATTGCAATGCGCTCATGTACGATTTGGAAGGGGAGTTTGATTTAATTTTTATAGATGCAGCAAAGGCTCAGTACATTAAGTTTTTTGAAAAATACAAGGCAAATCTTGCGTCTGATGGAGTTTTTATCAGCGACAACCTGGCATTTCATGGAATGGTGGAAGATATTAGCCTTACACATAATGACAGTACTATCAAGCTTGTAAAAAAAATTATTAAATATATTGATTTCTTAAAAGCAAATGAGGAATTTGATACAACCTTTTACGAGTGCGGAGACGGTATTTCTGTTAGTAAAAGAAGGATGCAAAAAATATAATTATGTATTCCGATTCGTTTTTTAATTTATACAAAATCTCTGAAGACTTGGGAAACGTTGCTGCTGCTGAAGCATTAGAATCAATTGCTTACGAAAAGCCAAATCATCTTTTGGACATTGGTATTCGTCAGGATGATATTTGGGCTCGTGTAGACCGATTTAGAGAATGCCTTGAATTTATTGAGGATAATCAGACTAAGCAGACTCTGAAAAACGCAATTTATTTTGCTGCGGGAATTATGCCAGATAGCGACAGTGTTGATAATCGTTTTGACGCTGTAGAAAATTTGGGAAATATAATAGACGATTTTCGTGAAAGTGATGATGAGTTTGCTTCGCGTCTTGTAGCTATTGGACCTTGCGGAATTGACCACGATTGGGATTCTGTAGAATATGAAGGCCGAGATCATGAATATTTTGCTCATCAAATGATTCAGGATGAACGGGATCTTTTTGCGCTTCAATTGACTCTCGGGAAAAAAATGAATCTGCCGGTAATTATGCATTCACGTAAAGGTTATAGCGATACTGTTGATGTTTTAAAAGCTGTAAAATGGAATAAAGGAGTTATACACGGTTTTGATTACAGTCAGAGCGAACTGGAGTTTTTTTTGAATCTTGGATGGTATATCAGTTTTAGCGGAACAGTAACATATTCAGGTAAAAAAAGCTTTTCTGATATGGCTGATGTAGTGGCTTATGTTCCAAAAGACAGAATTCTTATTGAAACTGATTCGCCTTACTACGCACCAGTTCCAATCAAAAACGCACAGAATACGCCAGAAAACATTACATATATTTATGAGTACATTTCTTCTAAACGGGGAACACCCATGCACAAGCTAAGTGACCAGGTAGATGCTAATTTTTCTCGGTTGTTTCTGTCTGGGAAGTAGAATTTGCTTTACCGCCAAACATTACCATGAATGATGTACCAGCGCCTTCGGTTGAAAAAAACATTATTTTTCCACCAAGATTTTCAACAAGTTGTTTTGTTTTAAATAAACCGGAACCTTTTGCTTTTTCAATTTTTTCCAGAATCATGGCAGCAAGAGCCGCGTTATAAATTGCAGAATAAGTTCTACGCTGTGGGTCAGACGGACCGCTATTATCTTCTGTGTAAAAACCTTTTGAATCTGTTCACTTGAGGCATCTTTATTATATTGGAAAACCTTAGTTATAAGTTCTGCTGTATTTTGCAAATTCTGATTGAAGGCTTTGTCGTTTGCCCGCACATTAATTATTAATCCGCCAATGCTAAGCAAAAGTGTAACAAAAACAATCAATGCAATTTGCGTCCACTGAATCTCTTTCCGTAAAACTTCTTATTATTCACTATATTCGTACAAAAGCGTTTGACAGAACGCAATTGGGGGGGTACAATTGTATAGATATTTTAAAAATTGGGGTGAAATATGAAATGTTTTAATGTAAAAAAGCTTACAATCATTCTATTATCATTTCTGGTTCTGTTTGTTGGCTGTAAAAATTCAACAACAGATATAACTGACGGAAATTTTGGTTACTTAAAAATCAAGATTAATGAAGACAATTCGCGTGTAATAAAACCTGAACCTTTGAATTGGAACGAAATTAAAGAAATTTCGTTATTTTCAAAACGTGTTGGCAATAATTATACTTACAAAGAAGTAAAAACCTGGACTTCTACAACTGAAAAAACCGCGCATGAAATTATGCAGGCTGATGAAGAAATCCTTAATTCCTACGGCTATTTCTATTTTAAAGTTGAGCTAAAAAATGCCAACGGCAACATTGTTGCTACTGGTGAAACTAAAGGAATTGAGGTATCTAGAGACGACATAACTCCTGTTTCCATTACTACTAAAACAATTACTGTTGGGCAGGGAGCTATAGATGTTTTTATTACTTGGCCTGAAGAAATCAGCTTTACAAAAATTACAGCTGGATTATATAACTTCCCTGATAGCACAACGGTTGTAACTGGCTGCGCAATGGAAGCCCTTACCGTACAACCAGGAGTATTCAGTGTTGAATATAAAAAGGGAAACATTCCTGCCGGTAATTATTATTTCAAATATGCAGTTTATGATGAAAATAATAATGTAATTAAAACTGGCGGTGATTCTGTTTGGATTAATGACAATAAAACTTCTTCTGCAACTTTTAACATTACACAAGTTGATGCGTTCAGAACTATTACTTTCGAACTTGGAACTGACCCAAAAGACACATTAAAAGATGATTACATTCTGGAAACTTTTATAAGCACTATAGGAAAACCTACAATACCTGGTGTTTCGGATTTTAAAAATGAGGGTGATTATGTTTTTGCCGGATGGTATGCAAATGCAGCATTTACCGATGGAAGAATTTTTAAAATTGAACCTGGTACGGAGCCTGTTACATTGTATGCAAAATTTGAAAAAGGTAAGTTCATTAAATATGATGATAACTTTACAACTTACCTTAGCGGCTTAACACCTTCGGAAGAACCTTACAGAATTGTATTCCAAGCAGAAGGTTTTAAAGGCGGGGAAGATTCGGGTTTTTCCAGAGAGTTAAATACGGCTCTAAAAACAAATAAAAACATTAAACTTAAAGTTGATTTAAATGAAGCTAGTGGCCGGCGTGTAGATTTCCGCATGTTTGATGGCTGTGACCATGTTGTAGGAATTACTTTTGGTAAAAGAATATCAGATATTGCCTGTGATGAGTTGGATAAAATGCATTTGGAAGAAATTGTAATTAACCCAGATAACGAAACATATGACTCCAGAGACAATTGCAATGGTATTATTGAAACTTCTTCAAACAAAATGCTTTTTGCTTCTAAAAATATAACAATTCCGTCTTCTGTAACAACTTTAGCTAGCAACTTATTTGAAAAGCGTACTGATATAACAGAATTTACAGTTCCAGACTATATAACAGAACTTGGAGATTATTTATTTAAGGACTGTACAGAGTTAACAAAAGTTGTTTTACCACTTGCATTAAAGAAAATAAGTAATTATGCATTCTCAGGTTGCTCGAAACTTGAAACTGTTCGTTTTTCTGGAGTTCATTATATAGATGATCCGTCTACTGACGAATTCCCTTTTGATACTGGCATTGTATTATTAGAAGAGATTGGTGACTGTGCTTTCTATTATTGCACTGCGTTAGATGATTTCTCATTACCACTACATGTTAAAACAATAGGAGATTCTGCATTTAGAAATTGTTCCAGCAAAACTAACCTAGAAATAAACTCTGAAGTAACGTCAATTGGTAAGAATATAGTTTCTGGTTGTACTAACCTAACAGAAATTATTTTTGATGAAAAAAACAGAACCAATTGGTACAAAGTTGAAGGGACTACAGAAACACCAATTGAAGATATTTCTACTTTATCTATAGATGCTTTCAAAAGCAATGTTAGTTACATCAGAAAAACAGGCACAAACGAATAAAGGAGGACCAGAAAATGAAAAAACTTTTAAGCATTATATTATCATTAGCTTGTTTAGCATTCTTTTTTAGCTGTGACAACGGTTCAACTCCAGAACCGGATCCTATTCCAGAGCCTGAATACTGCACAATTACGTATACATCGGAATTTGATACAGAACATATTCCTGAACCACAAGTTGTAGAAAAAGGCTCTCTCTTTACTGAAAGTCTTCTTCCAACGCTTAATGAACCTGGTTACGACTTAAAATACTGGATTAACTCTAATTCTCAAATATGTAATCTTGGAGACCCTATTAACAGTGATATGACTTTAAGAGCACAGTGGGAAATAAAAGATGTAACCGTTACATACACAGTTGAACATTACCAGGAAAATATTAACGACGATAACTTTACTTTAGTGGACAAAGAAACAAAAAAAGCTAAATGGGGTACATCTACTGACCCAACCCTTCTAAAAAAAGACTATGAAGGCTTTTTACCAAAATACCCGAATTCTGAAAAAATTGCATTTGATGGCTCTACAGTTGTAAAAATACAATACACAAGAAAAATATATAAAATTGTATTTGATACAGGCGCTGGGTCAAACATCGACTCTATTATAGCAAAATACGGAACACCTATAACGCCTCCAGAAAATCCTACACTAGAAGGTTATGTATTTGAAAGCTGGGATAAAGAAATTCCTCAAAACATTGAAGCAGGTGATATGTTAATAACTGCCGTTTGGAAGGATTCTTCACTTACACCAGAAGACCCGGATGCAGATGATGATACACCAGAGGATGAACCAAAGCCTAAAATTTCTTATATTGTAAAACATTATGTAGAATCTACCAATAGATATATAAGTGAGGAATATAACTATCGCGACTCTACCTATTTAGAAAACACTTTGGGCGAAATGACAGAAGCTGTAGCTAAAGATTATGAAGGTTATACTGCAAAACCATTTGAACAAATTAAACTGGAAAGTGAAGGAGAACAGTATACAGTAGAAATTTATTATGACCTAAATCTTACAACTTTAACTTTTGATACTAATGGTGGTAGTGAAATTGAGCCTATAACAGATAAATGTTTCTATTCTACACCATACGTTCAACAACCACAAAGAGATGGTTACATATTTGACAAGTGGATTCCTGAAATACCAAAATACATGCCTTTAGAAGACATGTCTTTTGTTGCACAATGGATTCCTAATAAAATAACAGTTTCTGTTGATTTACCAGAAAATCCAAGTGATGAAGTAACTCTCGAAGATTTTTCAAATAATTATAATGATTCAACAAGAGTATTTTTTAGAGCAATGTTTGCTAAAAATACGCTTGCTATAAAATATGACAGAAGATCGGAAGCTTGCAAATGGTTCTTAGACAATGAACCAATTTTACAAGATGAAGCATTATTGGATGAACCTGATGCATGTTTTGAATTTCATTACGACAACGATTACAACTACTACGAACTGTGCCTTGACATTACAAAACATTCTCAGGGGAAACATACAGTTCTTGCAACAATTATTGATGATGATGGAAATCTTTATTCCTCATCCATCGACTTTACAATTGTGTATCCATAATTATTGTAAATAAACAAAACAAAAGCCCTGAACCTCACGCGAAGTTCAGGGCTTTTTTTATTTGCGTTTATTTGTATTCATCCGCGGGGAAAAATTCAGCGAATAAATTTTAGCAGTTATAATACTGATCAAACTCTGCAGGATGTGGAATTGCGTTAAACTTAGCTAATTCTGCCCGTTTAGTTTTGATAAAGTTCTTGAGCAATTCTTCTGGGAATACTCCGCCTTCTGTTAAGAATGCATTGTCTTTTTCAAGAGCATCGAGTGCATCATCCAAACGAGTTGGAAGTTGTTTAAGCTTTTTCTTTTCCTTATCGCTTAGTGTATACAAGTTAACATCGTATGGACCCCAGCCGTTTTTATGTGGATCAATTTTGTTTTTAATTCCGTCAAGGCCGGCCATTAAAATTGCAGCATATGCAAAGTATGGATTACAAGTTGCATCTGGGTTACGCAATTCGAAGCGGCGCATATTTGGTGTTTTTGCATATGCTGGAATACGAATTACTGCTGAACGGTTTGAAGTAGCGTATCCAACTGTAACAGGTGCTTCAAAACCAGGAACAAGGCGTTTGAAAGAGTTTGTACTTGGGTTTGTAAGTGCACACAATGCGTTTATGTGTTTGAGCAAACCTCCAATAAAGTAGTGTGCGGTTTCGCTTAAATGAGAATATCCGTTATCATCGCTGAAAACTGGTTGTCCATTTTTGAGTAAAAGCATATGAACGTGCATGCCGCTTCCTGCTTCGTTGTAAACTGGTTTTGGCATGAAAGTGGCAGTTTTACCGTATTTTGCGGCAACATTTCGGATTATGTACTTAATCATCATTGTGCCGTCTGCCATTTTGCTCATTTTGCCGAGTTTTGGTTCAATTTCAAACTGACCTGCAGCGCCAACTTCCGGATGATGATATTTTACAGGAATACCAGCCTTTTCAATTTCCATACACATTTCGCTTCGGCATTCAAAGCTTGTGTCTAATGGTTTTGCAATGTGGTAAGCCTTTTGTGCACCAATTACATTTCCCAAGCCTTCATTGTATGTGTTCCACGGAGCCTGACTTGCGTCAATTTCTGTTCCAATGTGATTGTGGCTTACTTCCCAGGCAACATCATCAAAAAGATAAAATTCAAATTCAGGAAGAATAAGCATTTCATCTGCAATTCCTGTTTTTTTCATGTAATCTTCTGCGGCAAGAACAATATTTCGTGGATACTGGGCAAGTGGACGATTATTCGGATAATCAATAATCATTGCGTTTCCAGTCATAGAAAGAGTTGGAATGTCACAGAAAGGATCAATCATTGCAGTGTCTGGATCAGGAATAAAAACCATATCCGATTTTTCTACAACTGCGTAACCATAGTTAGAGGCGTCAAATCCAACGCCGTCCTTCATTGTATCTTCATTAAAATTTTGAGCTGGAATTGTAACGTGGCGGAATTGTCCGTTAATATCAACCATCTTAAAATCGACCATTTTGATGTCATTTTCTTTAATCATTTGCATGACATCTTTTGCTGTTTTAGCCATTTTTCGAAATCTCCTGTTTCTACTTTTAGAATCGATTTAATTTTAAACCAGGAATTTTCAACTGTCAAAAAAAAATCCTTAAAAATATTGAATAGCGTTTTTTGTTTATGGTATACTCTTGCAAGGAGTAATAAAATGGAAAAAAGACCTGAATCAATGGAGAGAATTACAACAGAAGCTCTCGCAAAGGCTTTTATCGACGAACAGATTGCAGCAATCAAAGCTCAGGTAGGCAACAAAAAAGTATTGTTGGCACTTTCTGGTGGCGTAGATTCATCTGTAGTAGCTGCATTGCTTATTAAAGCAATTGGACAGAACCTTGTATGTGTTCACGTAAATCACGGACTTTTACGTAAAGGTGAACCAGAGCAGGTTATTGAAGTTTTCAAAAATCAGATGAAAGCTAATCTTGTTTATATTGACGCAACAGATCGATTCCTTGATAAACTTGCAGGTGTTGCTGAACCAGAAAAGAAACGCAAGATTATTGGTGAAGAGTTCATTCGTGTATTCGAAGAAGAAGCTCGTAAAGCCAAGGATGTAGATTTCCTTGCACAGGGAACAATTTATCCGGATATTCTTGAATCAGGTCCTGTAAAATCTCACCACAATGTTGGTGGTCTTCCAGATGATATTCATTTTGAAGGTCTTGTTGAACCTATCAAATTCCTTTACAAAGATGAAGTTCGTGTTGTAGGTAAGACACTTGGTCTTCCAGATAACATGGTTTTCCGTCAGCCATTCCCAGGTCCAGGACTTGGAGTTCGCTGTACTGGTGCTATTACTCGCGAACGCCTTGCACTTGTTCGTGAATCAGATGCTATTCTTCGTGAAGAATTTGCAAAAGCTGGTTTGGAAGGAAAAGTTTGGCAGTATTTTACAATCGTTCCAGACTGCAAATCAGTTGGTATTAAAAACGATTTACGCGCTGTAGAAAACTTTGTTGTTCTTCGTGCAGTAAACACAAAGGATGCAATGTCCGCAACAATCGAAGAAATTCCATACGCTTTGCTTGGTAAAATTGTAAACCGAATAGTTACAGAAGTTCCTGGAGTAAACCGTGTACTTTACGATTTGACTCCAAAGCCAACTGGAACTATTGAGTGGGAGTAAATCTTCTATAAAAAAAGAAGGTGTTGCGGTCGTTGATTCAAGAAAACTTCCGTAACACCTTTTTTTTATTTTTTCTTAAACAATCTGTACCATACGAGAACAAGAATGTACCAAATGTATGGAAAAATCAGGAAAATCTTAAACGGATTGTGTAAAACTTCAACAAAAATTTCGTTACCGCGATTAAAGGTTTTTTCTCTTACGCGTTTAATACGTTCTGAAAAAATTCCGAAAGCGTCTTTATAGTATAGAAAAATACTTGAAGAAAAACGGTTACGGCGGCGATATGACCAGCAGTTTTTTTCTTTAATTCCATCAGAAATTAAAACAAGAGAAGGTTGAGCTTTAAAAATTGCTTCAACAATATTATCTTCTATTTGCTTTGGATAGTAACCAACGTAACGTCCGACAATTTTAAGTGATGTAAATGTGTCGCGAATGTTATGCTCCGCTTTTTGAAGAGTTTTTTTACTTGAGCCCAGAAGGTAAAGACTTTTAAAGTGAGAATCCAGAATGGAAAGAATATGAATAACTGCTTCGAACGGATTGTAACGAACAGGAATGTCATGTTTTAAGAATTTTGCACCTTTAAGAATGCTTTTAGAAATTGGAAGAATTAAATCCGCATTTTTAATACATTCGGAAAAATCGTTTTTACGTCTTGCTTTTAGTAAATCCCAGATTGAAAGAAATACAATTTGCTTTGTTCCAGGTTTTGCAAGGATTTCTAAAACTTCATTTTCAAGATTTTCTGGAGAGCAGATATCAACTGGCACTCCAATTAACGATATTCTTTGAATAGACATATTTACTCCGTTTTATATACCCACCAAACTAACGGGTTCCTAAAATTTCATTAACAAAAGACTGAACTGCTGCAATTCCGTACAAAGCTGCAGTTTCGCACCTTAATATATTTACGGCAAAATGAACCGGATGAAATAGACCTTTTTCCAGTAAAGTTGCTACTTCTTCTGGACTAATGCCACCTTCTGAACCTACGGCAATGCAAACTCGTTTTGGAAAAGCTGAAACGCCATTTTGTTCATTAGAATTGCTGTTGTCAGCAGCTTCAAGAGTTTGTTTAAGGGTGTTTCCGTCATCGCGTTCAGAAAGTACAAAACCAATTCCAGATAAATCCCATTGTTGCAAAGCATTTTCGAGAGTAAGTGGTTCAGTTACTTTTGTGTCTACTGGAGAACCGCTTTGCTGACGTGCTTCTTTAATTATCCGTTGTAAACGTTCGGATTTTGCACCTTGAAGGGAAGTAACGCTGCTTTTTTCTGTGTATTCGCCAATTACTGGAATGATTTTTGAAACGCCGCATTCAGTTGCCTGGCGTACAATTTGCTCGAATTTTTGAGGCTTTGGTAGAAATTGGAAAAGCCAGTATTCTACAGGAGAAACGGATGCTGAAACTTCGGTGGCTTGAACTCCGCGGGTTATTGACTCGTTTGAAGTTTGTGCGGATGTGTCTGCGCAGATTTGTAAAACAATAGATTTTGCGTTGTCATCAATTTTACAAACGGTGGAGTTTTGCAAAGTGCCGTTAGGGAGGCGAACACTAATCATGTCGCCAACTTTTGCGCGTAAAACTTGCCGAAGGTAGCGAAAATCTTTTGCCTGTAGCGTAATGAGACCGTTTTTAATTTTTTGGTTTTCCAGTATAAATTGTCGCATTATTTAGTATTTTTGGCGGCAGCTTCAACTTCTTCCTGTAACTGCTTTAAAGTTTTTGTAGATTTTACAAGTTCATTAAAGTCGCTTTGATTAACAATTTTAATGGCTTCGTGCAATTGCAGGTCGTAATCCATATCGTATAATGGAGCCGGCAGAAGTCGCTGAACTTGAATACGCAGCATTCGGCGGATTAAGCGTGTATCAATTGGATACGTTTCTGCAATTTTTTCAGCTTCGGCTGCAATTTCTGATTCTTTCATGCCCGCATATTTTTCTACGGTTTGTGTAATAATGTTCGAATTTATTAAGTTTACGTAAGTCTCTTCTTCCTCTTTTGAAAAGTCGTTTACGTTTTTGATTTCCAAATCAGGAGGAATACCAATTTTGTCAATATTTGTATCGCTTGGTGTATAATAGCGAGCCATTGTAAGCTTAATTCCGTCAATGTTACTTAATGGAACAACTTGCTGAACTGAACCTTTTCCGTATGTTCGTTCCCCGACAAGGTAAGCAAGGTGATAATCTTTTAATGCGCCGGAAAGGATTTCGGAAGCACTTGCCGAACCTCTGTTTATTAAAACAACAATTGGAATGTTTGAAGGAATTACAGTATTTGATTTTGATGCTGTAAATTCTTGATTTTCAAAGAGAAGACGGCTTTTTGTTGTAACGATTGGGCCTTCATTAATAAACTTATCTGCAATTTCGGCAACACTTGTAATAAGTCCGCCCGGGTTATCGCGTAAATCTATAATTAAGCTGTTGTAACCATTTTCGGTAAATGAAGTGAGTGCTTCCTGTACGCGTTTTGGAGTTTCTGGAGTAAATTGAATTAATTTCATGTAGCCGGTTTTTGTGCCTTCAATCATTCCGAATTTAACGGTTGGAACTTCAATAAGAGCTCTTACAAGCTTTACGTCAAAACGCATGTTTGTTCCGCGTAAAATGGAAACTGTAACTGTTCCGCCAATTTCACCGCGTAAAAGGCCAAGAACATCGTTCATTGTCATGTCTGGAGTTGGCTTGCCATCTATTGCAGTGATTAAGTCTCCTGCTTGAATGCCGGCTCTTGCGCCAGGAGTGTCTTCAATTGGAGTGGAAACTTCTACATAGGCAGGCTTTTCGGGAGTTGATTCTACGGCTTTGGAAATTGTAAGACCAACGCCTCCAAACGTACCTTCTGTTGTATCGTTTAAATCGCGCATTGCATCTGGATCAAGATAAAGTGTGTATGGATCACCAATAGCATCCATCATGCCTTTTAGCGCACCTTCGTAAAGAATTTTAGGATCTATTTCATCAACATAGTTTTGCTGGACGAAGTCAAATACACTGTTGAGTTTTTTCATGTATTGGAAACTGGAAATTTTTGTGTCACCTTCGATTGAAGATTGGGCAAAACATTGTGAAGTGCAAAGTAAAACGATTAAGGAAGCCATTACTAGAAAAATTGACTTTCTTTTTGAATGTTGTGTATTGTTCATAACATATATTTTACGTCCTAAATCTCAAAAAATCTATACCTATACTTTCCATTTTCTGTTTTACAATTTATACTTATACATATGTCAACAATAATTCCAATAGCAAGCGGAAAAGGTGGAGTTGGAAAAAGCCTTTTATCTGCAAACTTAGCAATTGCTCTCGGTCAAATGGGAAATAGTGTCGTATTAGTCGATATGGACCTTGGAGCATCAAATCTTCATCTCGTAATTGGTCAGCATCCGGGAAAAGCAAGTCTCGGTAACTGGTTTACTGAAAAATGTGAATTCAAGGATATTATTCAACCAACAGATTACCAGAATGTCAGCTTTATTGCCGGCGATAATCAGATGCCAGACCTTACGTCGTTAAAGCATGCGCAAAAAATTAAACTGATTCGTAATCTTAAAAATATTGATACGGATTATGTAATTTTAGATTTGGGAGCCGGAACTCATCAGTTTATTTTGGATATGTTCCTGCTTTCACCACAAGGTATTGTTGTTTCTGCCCCAGCCGTAACCGCAACTTTAAACGGCTATCTGTTTTTGAAAAATGCAGTTTTCCGACTTTTGTATACAACCTTCAAACGTGGAACTCCGGGCCGTGAATATTTAGATGGAATTAAAAAAGATGCAGAATCTATGCAGAAGCTTTACATTCCTCAGTTGGTTCAAGGGCTTGCAAAGGTTGATCCAGAAAATACAAATCTTTTTACACGTCGTATGCAACAGTTTAGACCGCGTCTTGTAATGAATATGATTGAAGACCCAAAAGATGCGGATCGAGCTCAGCGAATCAAAGCGTCATGTAATCAATATTTAGGACTTGAAATTGAGTTTTTAGGACTTATGTACCGCGATATGCTTCAAGATAAAGCGCTTGCTTCTCAATTGCCGGTAGTTGTTTATAAACCACAGTCAGTGTTGGGACAAGCTATTTACAGAATTGCAGACAAAGTAGCTTCTACGCCGGTTTTAAACTTTGATGAGGATTTTAATCCTGATAATGTTGGAAACGATAATTTTGCAGGAATTGAAGAAGAAGCAAACGATGACTTTAATGTTCGTCTTTCTGGAATTGATGATTTAGTTTCAGGCGGAACACTTTCTGTAAGTGAATTGGCCGAAATGATTAAAGCACAAAACTACGAAATTACTCAGCTTAAAAAAGAAAATACACTGCTTAAATCTAAAATCCTTAAAGCTGTTGGCGAAGGATTTAAAATTTAAAAAAGGAATTGCTATATGTTTTTGTACATCAATTATCCGTCATGGATACATCCACAAATTTTTCCAGGAATAAAATTTTTAGGCCTGTTACGTTGGTATGGCTTAATGTATGTTTTTGCTTTTGGTACAGCTTATTGGATTTTAACAAAGGTTGCAAAAGAAGGTGCTCTTGATTCAAATAATTATAAAGCTACTGAGGATGATGTTTTCGGATTTATTGCCACCGGTATTGTATTTTTGTTGATTGGAGCCAGAATTTTTTCTACGTTAGTGTATGATACAAGCGGTTTGTATTGGAAAAAACCGTGGCTTATTTTCTGGCCGTTCCAAAATGGAAGGTTTACGGGGCTGGCGGGCATGTCCTACCACGGCGGATTTATTGGCGGCCTGTTCGGAATGATTTTCTGGTGCAAGAAACATCATCAGCCTATGGGAAAATGGATTGATGCAATGGTTTGTGCAATTCCGCTTGGTTATACTTTTGGTCGACTTGGTAATTTTATGAACGGTGAGCTTTATGGTCGAATAACTACAATGCCTTGGGGAATTGTTTTTCCGGGGGCAGAAAGATTTTCGGCAAAGTTGCAATGGGTTCAAGACTTTGCGGCGCAAATCGGTATGGATATTTCTGGAAAAAATCTTGTAAATTTTCCACGCCATCCAAGTCAGTTGTATGAAGCACTTTTTGAAGGAATTGTTTTGTGGACTGTTATCTGGTTTTCAAGAAAGCATAAAAAGTTTGACGGGCAGCTTGGTTGTATGTATACGTGTGGTTATGGTTTTGTTCGCTTTGTAATTGAATATTTCCGTGAGCCAGATGCAGATTTAGGTTATAGAATTGCAAAGGATTCTTCGGCACCAATTTATACAAATACTTCATTATTGAATTTTTCTACTGGCCAGATTCTCTGTTTCTTAATGATTCTTGGTTCTGTAGTTGTTGGACTTTGCCTTTATTTAAAATCAAAAAAAAGTAAAAAAGAGGATTAGTATATGTCAGTTATTCAGGGAATTTTGCTTGGAATGTTACAAGGGGTTGCAGAGTTTTTACCAATTTCTTCGTCTGGTCATTTACAGATTGTGCAGTCGTTGTTTGGATTGGAAGAAATTCCTCTTCTTTTTGATGTTTTTCTTCATTTGGCAACTTTGTTTGCTGTTTGTTTGTATTTTTGGCGAAAAATCTGGTCGCTTCTTAAATGTTTTGGTCGCTGGATTTCTAAACGTGAAAGACCGGAAGGTAACTCTTTGAATGATAATGATTTGTTGTGCGGAACTGATGAAGCAGGCCGTAAGACTATTATTGCTATTATCATTTCAACAATTATTACTGGTGTAATTGGAGTTGTTACTAGTAAGTTTATTCCTGAAATGTCAAATAAAATTGTTTGTGGTGGATTTATTGTGACTGCGATTTTGCTTATTACTTCAGCTTTGCTTGAAAAAAAGCAGGTTAAGGTTGCAAAAGGCGAAGGAAAAGGCGGTGTTTCAGTAAAACAGTCAGTTTTGATTGGCGTTATGCAGGGGGTTGGAACTTTGCCAGGAATTAGCCGAAGTGGTTCAACAATTGCGGGGGCTCTTTTTAGTGGAGTAGATAGAAAAACGGCAGGGGATTATTCGTTTATTGTTTCAATTCCGGCGATTTTAGGGGCATTTATTCTGGAAGTAAAAGATATTGGTGAGGTTTCTTCTGTAATTGGAGCCGCGCCTGTTATTGCAGGGTGCGCTGCTGCATTTGCGGTAGGTTACATCTCACTTACTATTCTTATGAAAATGATTCGAAAAGGAAAACTTCAGTGGTTTGCAGCATATTTAATTCCTGTAGGAATTTTAGGAATTATTTTCTTTTAATTTAAAATACTGTTATAATGTTTAAATATATGATTTTAAAAAGTGTTTAGAAGGAGAGTGAAGAAAATTGCAAAGTGTATATGATAATTCGCCCGAACTTGAACAGATAGCAAAAGATCAGTATTGCATTCCGGATTTTCTTATGATGGAACATGCTGCTAAGTTTATGGCAGATTTTGTTTATAATTTAGACTCAGTGCAAGCAAAAATTAATGCTGGAAATCTTCCTGACATTATTATTCTTTGTGGAAAAGGTAACAATGGTGGTGATGGATTTGCATTAGCTCGACTTCTGCAGGGAAAACTTTTTGTTACAGTTTTGTGTCCTGATGATCCAACTTCACAAGAAGCTATTGCTCAGTACAAAATGTGTAAACGACTTGGAATAAAAATAATAAACGAAGTTGAAGATTATTCAACAAAGCCTGATGTTGTTGTTGACTGTCTTTTTGGTACAGGTTTTTATGGAGAATTACCTCCAAAGTATGAAGCAATTCTTTCAAAACTAAACGAAATGACTGGTGTAAAAGTTGCCTGCGATATTCCGTCAGCCCTTGCTTTTAAAGCTGATTATACAATTACAATGGGCGTACAGAAATTTCAACTTTATACAGATGCTGCAAAAGAATTTTGTGGAAAAATAATCGTTACAGATTTAGGTATTTCTAAAATCCGTTTTGAAGAACCTGTAGCGCAGGATTTACTTGATGAAGATACAATTGCGTTAATGCCTTTCCCTTCAGCATATCTAATTGAAAAGTCGGATATGAAACTGCCGGTACGTTCAAATCCTGCAACACATAAAGGAAATTATGGACATACAGCAATTTTTGCCGGTGTAAAATCTGGTGCTGGAATTATGGCTGCAACTGCCGCTATGAATTTTGGTAGCGGACTTACATCAATTATTTCAACTCCAATGTCAAATTTGGATCAGTTTAAGCTTTCTCCAGAATTAATGCTGACAGACAAAATTCCAGAAAAAACTACATGTGTTGTAATTGGTCCGGGGCTTGGCGTAGAAGATGATCCTGTTCCGGAAGATCCTTTGGCACAATTTATTTCCTGGTTTACTTCAACTCCAAATCCAACTTGTGTTCTTGATGCGGATATTTTTGATTTTATTGAGTTAAAATCTCTGCTTGAAGAATTGAACAATGTTGAAGGTGGAAAGATTATTCTTACACCGCATGTAAAAGAATACGAAAAACTTGTAGATAAAGTTCCGAATGTTTCGTCGCTTCAGAATGTAACTGTTGTTCGCAAGAGTGCAAACACTTTTATTACTTCTGGAGGTGAAATGTTTATTGTAGCGGATGGTGGACCAAGTCTTGCAAAAGGCGGAAGTGGTGATGTTCTTGCCGGAATGATAGCAGCTTTACTTTCGCAAGGATATTCTGCAAAAGATGCTGCAATTACAGCTTGTGAAGCACATGCGATTGCATCGACAGAATTTGGTGCAGATGCTTTTGATTTAACTCCTGAAAAGCTACTTGGACAAATTGCAAAACTTTAGTTTATTCTTCGTTAATAATTCTTAAAATTGAACGTCCGAATTGTTCAGCTTTTGCCTCGCCAATACCGTAAACCGAAAGAAGTTCAGTTTTATTTTTAGGTTTTTTTGCGGCTAAATCAAGCATTGTTTTGTCTCCGAAAATTACGTATGGTGGAACGTTCATGTCGTCAGCTTTTCGCCGGCGCCAGGCTTTTAGTTCAGTAATGATTTTTTCGGCGAGAGAGTCATCAACGGCAGGTTTTTCTGCAACTACTAGAGTTTTCTTTTTAGTTGAATAAGTAATATCCTGCGTAGCGGAGGATTTTTTTAAGTTTGGAGAAGTTATATCTATTGGCAGCTGGATTTTTTCGCGTGTAGATAATAATCTTTTTCCTTCACGGGTAATCATCAAAATATTGTATTCACCGTATTTTATAAGGTAACCTTCAATAATCAGCAAATCTACAAGTTCAAACCAAGTGTCTTTCGTAAGTTCGTGACCAATGCCCCAGGTTGAAAGCATATTATGCTGATTTTCAAGGATTCTTTTGCTACGTGAGCCAAGCAGAACATCAATTATGTAAGTTGCGCCAAAGCGTTCGTTTGTACGAATAATGCAGCAAAGTAGTTTTTGGACGGGAATTGTTACGTCGGTAAGGTTTGTTTCTCCTTTTGAACAAATGTCACAACAGCAGTCTTTTTCTTCTTGCGATTTATGTTCGTAGGTTTCGCCGAAGTAAGAAAGTAAAGTTTTTCGGCGGCAGGTTCGGGATGTGGCAAAACGTACCATACCTTGTAGTAGAAGTTCGGATTTTTCGTTATCTGAACTGTCGTTGAAAAAGTAACGGATTTTGTTTATGTCTCCTGAACTGTATAAAAGTAATGCGGTTGAAGGTAATCCGTCTCGGCCGGCTCGTCCAATTTCTTGGTAATATTCTTCAAGAGATTTTGGTAAGTCATAATTTATAACGAAGCGTACATTTGGTTTGTCAATTCCCATTCCGAATGCAATTGTTGCGACCATGATTTGTACTTGATCTTTTACGAATAAGTCTTGGTTTTTTGCGCGAACTTCGTCTGAAAGTCCGGCGTGGTAATTCATTACGGAATAGCCGTGTTTATCTAAGGTTTCTGTTAGTTCGTCAACTTGTTTGCGTGAGTAGCAGTAAATTATTCCACTGTCGCCGGAGTGTTTTTTTATGCAATTAAGTACTTGGTCGAGGGCGTTTCGTTTTGGTTGTACTTCAAAGTAGATGTTGCTGCGATTGAAACTGGAAATGTAGATGGAAGGGGATCTCATTTTTAGTTGCTGAGTTATGTCTGTTCGGACTTGCTGGGTTGCGGTGGCGGTAAGGGCGAGCATTACTGCATCAGGAAAAAATCTACGGATGTATCTGATTTCCATGTAATCTGGTCTAAAATCGTGTCCCCACTGGCTTATACAATGAGCTTCATCTACTGTAATACAACTTATGGGTAAATGTGCTTGTGAAAATAATTCTCTAAATCTATCTGTAGCAAGGCCTTCGGGAGAGACATATACTATTTTTATTTGTCCATCTTTTATTTCGTCAACAGTTTTTTGATATTCTTCCCATGTTAATGTGCTGTTTAAAAATGCTGAATGAATTCCTGCGGTTTTTAATGAATTAACCTGGTCTTGCATAAGAGAAATTAGTGGAGATACAACTATTGTAATTCCTGGCATTATAAGAGCGGGTATTTGGTAACATATGGATTTTCCCCCTCCAGTCGGCATAATAGCTAATGTGTCATTCCCTTTTAGTACTTCTGAGATAATTTCTTTTTGAAATGGTCGGAATGAATCATACCCAAATACTGTTTTGAGAACTAATTCAGGTTTTGTACCAACAAACGTTGTCGATTGAATTTTCACATAATTATTATAACATATACCCACTTGAAAAACTCCATATAATCTGATATATTTTTTTAATCACGCCGGAGTGGTGGAATGGTAGACACGACAGACTCAAAATCTGTTGCGAGCAATCGTGTAAGAGTTCAAGTCTCTTCTCCGGTAATAAGACGCTTTCCTGTTAGGGAAGCGTTTTTTTTTATTCTCGCATTTTTATATGGGACCGACTGAACTCGGCTCGGGCATAAACCCTCGCCACTCGCTCGATGACTCTCGCTCGGAGCCGTTTTTAAGGTAAAACCTAAACAAACCGCCTGTCGGCGCTTTGTTTTTAACGGTTTTGCTATTATAGGCAAGTTCGAGTCTCTTCTCCGGTAATGTAACGCTTTCCTGTTAGGGAAGCGTTTTTTTTTATTCTCGCATTTTTATATGGTACCGACTGAACTCGGCTCGGGCATAAACCCTCGCCAGAGCCGTTTTTAAGGTAAAACCTAAACAAACCGCCTGCCGGCGCTTTGTTTTTAACGGTTTTGCTATTGTAGGCAAGTTCGAGTCTCTTCTCCGGTAATGTAACGCTTTCCTGTTAGGGAAGCGTTTTTTTTTACGCGTTAAAGCTCTGGGGTGATATTTGCACAGAGTTTTCGAAATTCTACGGCTTCTGTAACGTGAAGATCTAAAATGTTCGGGCTTCCATCCAGATCGGCAATGGTACGGCTTACTTTAAGGATTGATGAAATTGCGCGTGGAGAAAAACTATAACGAGTAATTGCATTATCTAGAATTTTTTTGCCAGCATTATCCAATTCGCAGAACTTTGAAATTTCTTGCGGAAGTAATTTCGAATTTTTAATTCCTTGTCTTTTCCGTTGAGCTTTAACAGCCCTTGCCACACCTTTTTGAATTTCTAGAGTAGTTCTTAAACCGTCACGGTTATTAGAAGCCCCCCTTTCTTCATCCGTATGCTGCACAAAAACTCGTAAATCAATTCGATCTAAAAGAGGAGCTGAAAATTTCTTCCAATACATATCAATTGATTTAGCACTGCATAAGCAAAGTTTATCTTTATTACCATAATTTCCACACGGACACGGATTTACTGCCATTAATAGCTGAAATTGAGCTGGATAACTAGTTGAACGGCCAGCTCGGCTCAAGGTAATGCAACCACTTTCCAACGGAACTCTAAGCATTTGTAAAACCGAAGAACGAAATTCTGCTGCTTCGTCCAAAAATAAAACTCCGTTATGCGCAAGAGAAATTTCCCCAGGACGACAATTGGTTCCGCCACCACAAATTCCTTCAATTGTTGCAGTTTGGTGAGGAATTCTAAACGGTGGAATTCGGATTAGAGGTTCTGAAGGTTTAATCAGTCCTGCCAGTGACCAAATTCTCGTAACGGATTGAGCTTCTTCTTTTGTAAGCGCCGGATTTATAGCTGGAAATTTCTGAATAGCCATTGTTTTGCCACAGCCTGGAGAACCAAGTGCAATAAGATTATGGCCTCCAGCAGCAGCAATTTGAAGAGAACGAATTAATTGCCCTTGACCTTCAAGTTCCATAAATTCGTATCCAGGTTGTGTTTCAGGAAATAAAACTCCATCAATCTCTACACAGCCTTTAGGTATTACAGAATCTTTACCATTGTTGCTTCTTCCTTCAAAAAATGAAGCATCTTTTAAAGAACGAAATGCATTAGCAAGATTATCAGCACCATAAACAAGAGCTCCTGTAATCTCTCGGGCTTCATCTGCGTTTTGCTGTGGAACTATGCATCTCATAATTCCACAGGACGCAGCAGTTGAAACTGCGGCATGAATTCCTTTTACCGGCCTAATATTTCCCGAAAGCTCCAGCTCTCCCATTACCAAAACAGCATCCGACAAAAAATCAGTTTCACCGTTCAGTTCAGCTGTCGCAGCCATTACGCCAAGCGCAATCGGCAAATCAAATCCTGCACCCTCCTTACGCAAATCGGCAGGTGAAAGACTAATCAGCACGCGCTCAGGCGGAAAATCAAACCCAGAGTTACGTACAGCAGCCTGCATTCGCTCCCTGGATTCTTTTACCGCACCGTCTGCTAATCCAACTATATCAACTGCGGGAATACCACGACGCAGATCAACTTCAACAGAAACTAATGCTCCTTCATACCCAAAAGGAGAAAAAGAAAAAATTCGCATTTATTTTTGCCTCCAGTAATTAATTAGCCAAAACGAAACATTTCTGACAAAAAAAAAGGAAGAAATTGACTTATAACAAAAAATTATATTTAAAGTAAAAAAAAACGAAGAATTTTTTTAAAAAATGCAACTTTTTTTCGAAAATTGTGTTATATTATAAGAACGCAAAAAAAAGTTTTTTAGGAGTTCTTGTGAACAAGCACGATTTTCCAAAAATCCATTTTTATGATCAGGATTTTGTAGATATTTATAATAAAACATGGTCGTGGGTATCCTCATTTTGGGTGAACCCAGAAACCGGTGAACAGGACTCAGAAGGTTTATTTATATATCCGGAAAATCAAAAATATATATTAAATCAGTTTGAGTCTATTTTTTCTTCTTTCTTCTTGGTTTATTCAAATAGAAATTTTGATCCATGTCATAATATTGATTATTTTTACTCAAAACAGGAAAGCAATGGTGCAATACGATGGAAGTATGATGTAAAAACTGGTGAACCTTTATTGGATAAATCAAATCCTGAAGGTGTAGGTCTCCCTCTTTTTGCATTTGCAGAATATAATCTCTTTCATAAATCAGCAAATAAAAAACGAATTAAGGATGTAATGCCATATCTTCAAAAATATATGGATTGGCTTGATGCAACTTTTAAACAGGAAAACGGTCTTTATGCAGTTCCTGTGGCAGCTTCATCTATGGTTAATTCGCCACGTGATAAAGCTTATTATCCAGTTGATTTTAATGCTTGTATGGCAATTAATGCATCTTACATGTCGGCACTTGGCGATATTCTTAATGATAAAGATTTGAGTTTCCAGTATAAAAGAATGTATTTTTCAATAAAAACAAGAATTAATTCTTTAATGTGGGATAATGATTCAGGTTTTTATTATGATTTGGACAAAGAGCAGAATAGATTAAGCGTAAAAACTATTGCAGCTTATTGGACAATGCTCGCAGAAATTCCAAATGCAGACAAAGCAGACCGTTTAGTTGAACACTTAAATAATCCTGATACATTTGGAACTGAACATCCATTCCCAACTCTCAGTGCTGACGATCCAAACTTCAGCGAATCTGGAAACGGATATTGTGGCAGTGTAATGCCTGCCTTTAATTTTATGGTAATAAAAGGATTGGAAAAATACGGACAGTTTGAACTTGCCCGCGAATGTGCAATCCGTCATTTATACTTTGTTCTTGAAACATTAATGCCAAACGAAGACAAACAGCCTGGCGACTTGTACGAAGCTTATCTTCCAAATAAAGAAGGTAAGGCTACAATGAAAAAGGACCCTGCCTTTGCTCGTCCACGCTATTTACTTACAACAGCCCTTTCGACAATTGCGTTAATGATTGAAAATGTAATCGGTCTTTCAATTAGTCTTCCTCGAAAAACTGTAGACTGGATTATTCCAAATCTTGAGATTATGGGTATTGAAAATCTTTCACTTAAACGAAACCTTATTACAATTTTGTCTAATAAGAGTACACGTGGCTGGGAAATCCAGATGGAGAGTGAAAAACTTTATTACTTTACAATCAATATTTTGGATCAGAAAAAGAAAACACTTCCTATTCCAAGTGGTAAGTGTTCTATGCTTATTGATAAGCTATAGCAGGAGATTTTTATGGCGGCCCCAGAATCAGTCATTGAAATCGGTTCAACAGGGGTTCGTCTCCTGGTCTCTGAATTTACAGCAGATGGTAAACAATCAATTCTCGATCGCTCAGAAAAACCTTTGCATTTAGGAAAGGATGTATTTACTGACCGTGTAATCAGCCAAGAAACTCAAAATCAACTTGTACAAATTCTTAAGCGTTATAGTGAACAGCTTGTTGCGTGGGGGCTTACTCCGGAAAATACTGCCTGCATTGCCACCAGTGCTTTCCGCGATGCAAAAAACGCAGATCCGGTAATGGACCGTATTCTTGTTCAAACAGGTTTTAAAGTTCGCATTATTGACGGTATTGAAGAAAATAAATTGATGTACCTGGCCGTTTCCGATTGTCTGAAGGATAATCCGAATTTTCATAAGGATGAAGAAACTGTTATTTTGAATGTTGGCGGAAGTTCATCTGAAATTATGATGATTTCTAACGGAAAAATGGCAGGCGTTCATTCACTTCGCATGGGAACTGTTAGAATTGAACAACAGATGAAGGCGCGTACAAGTTCGTATGATGATTTGCAGCGTTACGTCAGAGAATCAATTAATAACACAAAAGGTTCGCTCGAAAGTGAATTGGATTTATCAGAAGTAAAACAGTTTATTGCAGTTGGACAAGATGTTACTCTTGCTGCGTTGCTTGTTGGACATCCAATTTCAACTTTTTTATGGGAAATTAATACAACAGATTTTAGCGAATTTATTCAGGAAATACAGAATTACTCAATTGATGAATGTGTTGCGCGTTTTAAACTTTCTTACAGTGATGCGGAAACTTTTCAGGTAAGTCTTTTAATTTATAATCTGTTTATTCAGTTTACAAAAGCCGTAAGCATTTTAGTGCCAGAAACAAATATTCGAAACGGTCTTTTATTAAATAAAAACTCGCAGCAAAACGAAGAGCTTCAGAAGGAGTTTGAAACTCAAATTATTGCGTCGGCGAAAAATCTTTTACGAAAGTATCATGGTGATGAAAATCATGCGGAATGTGTACGAATGATTTCAGTTAAACTTTACGAAGCTTTACGCGATGAAATTGCTTTGGATGAGCATGCTAAAAATTTGCTTGAAGTTGCAGCGATTTTACACGATATAGGAAACTTTATCCGTTATGATAATCATAATTTACACAGTAATTATATAATCCGTAATTCTGAAATTTTTGGTCTTTCTAGAAAAGATAACACAATTGTTTCGGAAATTGCTAAGTATCATAAAGGAAGTTCGGTTCCGCAAGATGAAGACAGTTTTCAAATGCTTCCGCGTTCGGACCGCATGACAATTCTTAAACTTACTGCAATTTTGCGTATGGCAGATGCACTTGACCGTGGTCATATTCAAAAACTAACGGATTTTAACGTAAAGGTGCAGCAGAATAGTCTTGAAATTATTACAAAAAAATCTAAAAACACAGTTTTGGAAAAAATTGCTTTAAGTGAAAAGGCTGGAATGTTTGAATCGATTTTTGGATATAAAGTGATTCTTTTGTAGGGATTACTGCCATTGGCGGTAACGTTGATGACAGTGCTAACGTGAGTTTTTTTAAGGAGAAGGGATGAATAAGTTTTTTAATCGTGAGTTGTCGTGGCTTGAGTTTAATGCGCGCGTTTTATATCAAGGATTAAGAAAGGAACTGCCATTACTTGAGCGTTTGCAATTTCTTTCAATTGTCACTTCAAATTTTGACGAGTTTTTTCAAGTTCGAGTAGCTTCTGTAAAACGACAGCTTTTTGATAATCCTGAAGTAACTGATATTTCGGGACTTACTCCAAAAATGATTCTTACGGCCATTTCTTCTCGGGCACATCAAATTGTTCGTTCTCAGCAAGATTGCCTTATGAAAGATATTCTTCCAGAACTTGCACGAAAAGGCCTTGTTTTTGTAAATCCTGACAGTTATACACAACACCAGATTGAGTATTTACAAAATCTTTTTATGTCGCAGATTTATCCGCTTTTAACACCCCTACGAACTGACGCAGATGTTTTTCCGCATATAAAAAATCTTACAACTTACGCGGCCTTTTTGCTAAAACCAATGACCGGAATTAAAGCGGTTTCTGACGAACTTAAGGGCAGCGACAATGTAAACAGAATTGCATTTGTGGAAATTCCTAGTGGATTACAAAACATTTACTGGCTTTCGAACGATGGTAAGAAAAAACAGTTTGTGCTTTTACAAGATATTTTGACACAATGTGGTACGGCGTTGTTTCCAGGACTTTCAGTAGAAGAAACAATGCTTTTTAAAGTTGCCCGCGATGCCGATTTTGCAGTTGATGAAGATGCCGGAAATAATTTTATTCATGCAATGGAAGATGTTTTGGTTCAACGAAAAACTTCTTTTCCTGTTCAAATGACGTGTAATGGAACAAGCCATACAATTTTGAAATTCCTTGAAGAAAAACTGGAACTTTCGCCGGAAGATGTTTACAAAGTTGACCACATTATCAATCCGAATGATTTAATGGAACTTCGCGACACTGATGAAGGTCAAAAACTAAGTTTTAGTAAATGGGAGCATTTTTATCCAGCTGATTTACCTGAAGAAGAACCTTATTGGGATACTCTTAAACTTCGCGATAAAATTTTGCACGTTCCATACGAAAGTTACGATCCTGTTGTAAAGTTTTTGAACGATGCGGCGGATGATGCGGATGTTCTTGCAATTAAAATGACTCTTTATAGAACTGGACGAGATTCGCCAATTATTGACGCTTTAAAAAGGGCTGCACAACGTGGAAAACAGGTTGTTGCTCTTGTTGAACTTAAGGCACGTTTTGATGAAGAGCGAAACATTGCGTGGGCAAACGAACTTGAGCAGGCTGGTGTAACTGTAATTTATGGTCTTGTAAATTTGAAAGTTCATGCAAAAATTTTAATGGTTTTAAGAAGAGAAGCTGATACAATTCGTCGATATGTTCATTTGGCAACAGGAAACTATAATACAAAGACTGCAAAATTGTACTCGGATATTTCGCTGTTTACGGCAAATCCTGCAATTACAAATGATGCAACTCAGTTTTTTAATCTTGTAACAGGTTATTCTACGCTTCAGAAAATGAATAATCTTGGAATGGCACCTGTTACTCTTAAAGAACGTTTACTTGCAATGATTCAAAGGGAAACTGAACGTAGTACTCGGGAACAGCCGGGATTAATTATTGCAAAAATGAACAGCCTTACGGATGAGCAGGTTATTTCTGCTTTGTATAAGGCCAGCATGGCAGGGGTTCGCGTTTTGTTGAATATTCGCGGCATTTGTATGCTTGTTCCAGGTGTAGAAGATTTGAGCGACAATATTTTTGTTGTTTCAATTGTAGACAGGTATTTGGAACATTCAAGGATTTTCTACTTCCAGAATGCAGGAAATCCGGAGTTGTACTGTTCAAGTGCCGATTGGATGAGCAGAAACCTTGACCGTAGAATTGAATTAATGTTCCCGATTTTAGATAAAGCTGCCTTTGCAGAAGTAAAATCAATTCTTGATACATATTTTGAAGATAATCGCAATGCGCAGATTCTTCTTTCAGACGGTAGTTGGGAACCTGTAAAAAAATCTAGAAAAGATAACGATTTTGAAGCTCAGGAAGAATTGTACAAAAAATACAAAAAATTGAATGAGAACAGACTTAAAAATCCGGAAGTGGAATTTCAGGTTAGAAGAAAATAGAGTAATTGAGAATTGAGAATGAAGAATTGATAGTTCAGGAGAAGCGTTTACACAGGAGGAGAAGGCCTTCCAGTAAGGCTTCGTGTTCTTCTGGCGCAATTCTTGCATAAAGTGTATCTGGAGTGTCTCCTGGCATAACAGGAACTTTTTTTTGCAAAAGAATTTCTCCTCCATCGCAAACTTCATTTACAAGATGGACCGTACATCCACTTTCCTTTTCACCGGCTGCAAGAACAGCTTCGTGTACATGATGTCCCCACATTCCAACGCCACCGAATTTTGGAAGTAAAGCTGGGTGAAGGTTGATAATTTTGTTTGAATATTCTTTAAGAATTTCCCCTGCCAAAACTGTAAGACATCCTGCTTCAACAATTACTTCTGCGCCAAATTTTTTACAGTCTTCAAGCATTGCGTTGCTTACTGCAGTTCGTTTTGTGTCGCGGTCTGCAGCTTGAGCAGTTTCTTTCCCCATAACGGAATATGGACTTCGAATTGTAGTTGGAATGCCGGCTTTTGCAGCTCTTTCCAAAGCAAACGCGTCTTTATGGTCACTTATTACCACACAAATTTTGTAAGGACATTCTGTTCCTTTTTCTGCCTGATAATCAATTAAAGTTTGAAGGTTTGTTCCACCACCACTAACTAAAACTGCAACGTTTATTTTCATAAAATCCTCATATAATTTATAGCCACAGATGTTTATAGTATACATTAAGAGGCTTTTGAGATTCAACTTTAAAACCTTTATTTTACAATTCAACCTTCAAAGCATTTTCATATACTTTTTCTAGAAATCCACTTCCTAATGTATTCATAACCTCATATGAAGCACCAATAATCTTTTATGTTATTTCATTTAATTCCATATAAAAAAGATAATAAAAAAAAGGTATAAAAGACAAAAAAATCTTTCATACCTTTTTTATCCGTATCTAATATCCTTATTTGTGCCCCATCAGTGTCCTATCTGTGGCAAATTAATCCTCAAACAACACGCTGTCTTTCTGGCCGTTTACTTCGCCTTTTGCATAAGCAACTTTACCAATGCAGTAAGCTTTCATGTCCGGACAGTAATCTTTGTGATACTTTGGTGCAATTTCGTTGAACATTTCAATAATTGCGTTTGCTTCTTTTGCGTTTACGGCAAGAACAAAACCAATACCCATATTGAATGTATTGTAAATAGAATTGATATCTGCGCCACGACGGATGAGTTCTCCAAATACTGGAGGAATGTCCCAAGAGTCACGTTTAATTACAGAAATTAACTGTTTTTTACCGTCTTTAGCTTTTGGATACATACGTGGAATATTTTCGTAGAATCCGCCACCAGTTACGTGAACCATTCCGTGAATTGATTTTCTATATTTTTCAAGAACTTCCATTACAGGTTTTACATAAATACGAGTTGGTGTAAGGAGAACATCACCAATTGTTTTTCCAGTTTCTTTTCCATCAATTACAAATGGGTCGTTATAATTTTTTACGAGCTTGCGAACAAGACTGAATCCGTTTGAATGAACACCAGTAGAACTTAAACCAATTAAAACATCGCCTTCCTTGATGTTTTCGCCAGTAATCATTTCTTTCTTTTCGCCAACGCCAACACCGAATCCGGCAAGATCGTATTTTCCGTCATCGTAGAAGTCTGGCATTTCAGCTGTTTCACCACCTAAAAGCGCACAACCTGTATCAACACATCCGTCTGCAACACCTTTTACTAAGTCTGCTGCAACATCGGCATCAAGTTTTCCACATGCAACGTAGTCAAGGAAGAAAGAAGTTTGAACTCCAGAACAAAGAATGTCGTTTACACTCATAGCAACACAGTCAATACCAACTGTATCGTATTTTTTCATTTGGAAAGCAATGTCCAATTTTGTACCAACACCATCAGTGCCGCTAACAATTACCGGATTTTTATATCCTTTTGGAACTTCGAACATACCGTTAAAACTTCCGAGCCCTGTCAAAAGTCCTGGAATAGCAGTGCGTTTTGCGTGTTCCTTATACTTATTTACTGCGCGGTAACCTTCTTCAACATCAACACCTGATTCTTTGTATGAAGCCATGAGATTCTCCTTGAAAACGATTGAAAAATTATGAAGATAGTATAATGAATTATAAAAAAAGTTGATAGTAGGGTGATGAGAAATGAACAAGCGTAAACGCGTAATCGAAGTATGAAAAATGAAAATTCTGTTTTTTTTCTTTCGGATTTTTTGAAAGCGGAGTATAATAGTTTTTCGGTGTCGGTATGAAGTTTGGAAATAAAAAAAGCTGTGAAGAGGATATCCGCGAAATTATTGAGCAGCATGGTGTTGCAAGGTTTGAGCGTTGTTTTAAAGTTTGCGGGGCTCTGCTTTCTTTTTTTGAAGTTTTAATGATTTTGAACATCCTGTTTACTTCGAGTGGGGGAAATTATAAAACCATTTATTGTTGCATGTACATTTTTCTGCTTGTAATCTGTCTTGGAAATTTAATTATTTTTGGATGTACGAAAAAAATCAATGTAAAAAAAAGAACAAAAATTATTAAAGCTACCGAAATTATTTTTATGGTGGCCATTGAACTCTGGTCGCTTGGAATTACCTATGTTGATGCTTTGTCGCACAAAGTAATGGATTTAATGGTTTATATTTCAGTTTTAACGCTTTTGCCTTCCATCATTTTTGTTTCGCCGTTTATTGGAATTAGTGTTCAGGTTGTGTTAGATTTGTTTGTTTATCATACAATTTTTTACCTTGATCCAGAACGTGCAAAATACCTTGTAATCAATTTTTCAACTTATGCGTTTGTATCAATTATTATTTATTGTTTAACTTACAAAATTCAGTACGAACTTTATGAACGCGATGCGCAATTAAAAAAGGCTGCCGAAAATGACAGTTTAACTGAGCTTAAAAACCGTTTCAGTTATTCAACGTATGTGCAAATGCTCAGAGACCATCCAGAAAACCGTCAATTTGCAATTTTGCTTCTTGATTTGAACGGATTAAAACTGACAAATGATACTTTGGGGCATGCGACTGGAGACGAACTTATAAAAGGTGCTGCGTGGTGTATTCGAAAAGCTTTTCATAAAAATGGAGTTTGCTTTAGAACTGGTGGCGATGAATTTGTAGTTATTCTTAATAAGCGTTTGAACGAGATTCAACCAATGCTTCGAACTTTTGAATCGCTTTGTCGAAGTTGGAAAGGTGAACTTATTTCTTGCCCAAGTGTTTCTTATGGTCTTGCCGAAGCTTGTGAAGAACCGTCTCTAAAAGTAGATGAACTTATTGAACTTGCAGATAAGCGTATGTATTCAATGAAAAATCAATATTACAAGCAAAATGGTGTTGACCGTAGAAAATTTAATAGCTGATTTGAACCGGCCAGTTTATTTTCCGTCCAGTTTATTTTCTTTAAACATATTCATTTCTTTGGTATAATTACTTACTATAGAATCATTATATTAAGTAGGATTTTATGAAGAAAAAGTTACTGGTTTTATCATTTTTTTTTATATTTACACTTAATGTATTTTCACAAACTGAATCTGAAAATAAAACATCGGAAGATACTGAGTTATTGCAGCAGTATCAGACTTTTTCTTGGAAAAAAGTTGCAAAAGCTAAAAAATATGGCATTTCTATTGAACAGGATAATGGAAGTGGAAGTTGGAAGGAAGTTGTTTCTGAAGAGGTAACTGACAATCGAACTGAAATATTGCTTTATCCGGGAAATTACCGCGTAGCTATTAGTGTTTTTAATGCACTTGGTAGGAAAACTTCAACAACGGACTGGACTCCGTTTGTTATTTTAAACGAGACTCAGCCATACCTTTTTGCAGATTCCCTAAAAAAATCGGAAGCTTGGAAATCTCCTCTGCTTATTGTAAAGCAGGAAGGTAGTACTACAATTGAAGAAACTGACGATGAAGGTTCTATTGTTGCGCGCGAAGGTGACCCTACAAACTCACTTTTTCTAAAAGGTAAAAACATTTTCTTCCCTTCAACAACTTTTACACTGGTTCCAAAGGCAACGTCAACTGAAGGCCGTTCATTTGAAGCTTTTGTTGACCTTCGCGAAGAAGTTCCGCTCGAAATTATCCGCCGTGATACAGAAAATAGTGGCGTTGTTGTTGCTTACAATTCAGATGCACTTTTTTCAGGTTATTATGACATTGTAGCAAAAAATCCGGGTGGACAAACTGCACAACTTGAACTTCTTGTTTTTTCTGATGAAGCCCCTGTAATTGATAAATCAACTTTTTTGTATAATGAAAATTATAAAGTTCATACAATTAATGTAGACAAAGCTGGAAACGCAAAACTTACAATTAAGGGAACTGGATTTGGAAATAACACAAGATTTTCATTAACACCAGAGTCGGGATTTATTCCTTATCCGTTTGAATCGGGTCAAGACAGAGTTGAAGTTAATTTAATATTGGAATCGCATAAGTGTTTGGATAAAAACGGTACAATATTGCTGACTTTTAATCTTCCGGTTTATCAGGTTTTTACAGGCTATTATAAATTTACTGCTGATAACGAAAGTATGGGTTCGGATTCTTTGCTTTTGCTTGTAACGACTACATCAATTGCTGAACGAGAACCGGATATTACCAAACTTAAAACAAAACCTTCTAAAGCTGCCGACTCTATTACTTACAATGTAATGGGAAACAATATTAATGCAGATACTAAGTTTACACTTATCAGTTCTTATTCCGATGAAGAAGATATGAATAAACGGTATGAAGTTAATTATGTTACTTCAAAACGCCGTGGAACTCTGCATATTTTGTCTGGTGAAAGTAAAGGAGTTCAGCCGGGAACTTACGCACTTCTGGTGGAAAATAGCGATTCGTTTAGTGTTATTTATGTTGAAGTAAATGAAAGCCAGGATTTTAAAGTGTGCGAATTAACGGAATCGGAAAGTAAACAGATGTTCTTGCGTCCGGCAGATAAAGCGCAGGTTGATGACTTCTTTATTGAGTCTTCATTTGAAGTATGGTCAACAAAGTTTAAATATAAGCAGGTTTTGCCGGTATTTATGTCGTCACTTGGATTTAACGGTGGACTTGTTAACGACTTTACCAGCGATGCAGATGTTACCGCTAATGTTTACATAAATATTTTAAATTTTAACTGGCTTCGTTGGGATGTTGGTGGAAATATTTATCTTTTCAAAAAATGGGGAACTCAAGGCTATCAGTACGGAACTGATTTATTCCTTGAAATGCCAACGTTCTTTTTTAAAGGCTATGTAGGTGCCGGTTATTATAAAAACTGGAAGAATACTAATTTAATAGAAGAACCTTCATTTATTCGTAATACAACAATTCCTATTTCGGTCGGATTCAAATTTGCGAACTTTATGGATTTCCGTTATACAGTTTCAATAGAAAATTTTGAAAAACCACGCGAAAACTGGTTTGTAACAGATACGTTCTCTATTGGAGCAAATATTCCGCTCAGCCGTTACAAATATAACCGAAAACCATTGGGGTACAGTGCTAGAATTACTGAAAACGAAACTGTAGATGGAGCAGTTTATGAACTAAAGAAAGTTTACGCTCTTGATGTGGATGGTCGAACGGTTACTGGATTTAATGGAAACAATAATCTTCAATATGTAACTATAGAAAATCATGTAGAGGAAATTGGTTTTAAAGCGTTTGCCGATTGTGGAAGCTTGGAAAAAGTTACATTGGAGTACGGAGTAAAAACTATTTCGTCTAAAGCATTTGAAAACGATACAACACTTTTTGATATTGTAATTCCACCTACAGTTAGAACAATAGAAGCTGGAGCTTTTGATGGTTGGGACGCTGATCAGAAAATTAAGTTGAATTGGAGTTCTGATGATGAAACTCCACGAAATCTTGAAGGATTAAAGGGAATTACACCTCAAGTTTATTATTCGGATGGAGTTTTGTTTAACACTGGTTCACAGTCGGCTAATGTTAATAATTCTGCTTCTGTTAGTTCATTATGAGGGAGATGATGAAAATGACTAAATTAAATAAATTAATTACAAAAATAAAACTAGTTCTTTTGTGCGCTCTCTTTTCAGGTGTTTTTACTGGTTGTGCTGATTATATTAACAATAAGTTTGGCTTTACTGAGCCTTTGGCTGTAAATACGCCGGATAATCCTAATTATAAAGTAAATTTGAAGTTTGAAGGAAATCCAGCAGACTGGTGTTATTGGTCAAATGTAGATTTTAATCTGTATATGACAGAAGTTTCAAATTTGAATGCATTAACTGATTATTTAACTTGTACGGTGTCGGGTATTGTTGATTCAAAAATTACAAAACTTGTTGGAAGCATTAAAGATGAAAATTGGAAAACTGTAGGTGAAGGTCTTCTTGCTAAAACAGTTTCCGGCGAGTTTTCAACCACAGGTACAATTATATTATACGAAAACCTTGATTTGAAAAAAAAATATACTTTACAGTTGTTTTATCAGACAGAATATAATTCAACAAGATGCGACATTAAAGATGCAAAAATAAACATTTTTAAGCAACCAAACAACGCGTTCCATTTTCAAAAAAATTATTGGACACAAAACTTTAACACAGATTACAATTACTCACATTCATTGAATTTTTCACAGTTTACAACAGGTCCAGAAGTAATTTACGCAGGTACGTATTTTAATTTATCTTTGAGTTTTACTTCTCCGGTAGAGTTACAAAGCTTGAATATATACTCAAATTACAATGACGTAGTTTTTGATCAATCACTTGGAAAGGTACATGTTGGTGAAAATACAATAAACTGTTCGCTTCGTATGTTACAAAACGTACCTAGATTAGAGTCTGGATTTGAGTTTAATTATGGGGCTTGGGATTATGATGGTGTTATAGATTTTAGAGATGTTAAAATAAATGAATGTTCGTTGACAACTAACAAAAAGTATTCTTCTACTCGATTTGTAGAAAAATCACAATATAATGAAGGTAATTTTTCTGTTGTTTACATTGACGCAAATAGCAAATATGAAGAGACAGTGACGTTGGAAGGTGGAAACGAATATATACTGTTAAAATATGATCAGAGTAATGGATATGATAATGTTAGTCGTTATGGCGAAGTAATTAACGCTGTAGTTTATGTAAACAAACAGGATTATAATTATTTCCCTGGAGAGATAATCACTGTAAATGAAACTTCTGATTATAAGATTGTAATTGAAAATAAGAGCAATACAGATGGCTACGCTGCTTTTTGTATAAAACCGGATGAACTGGCGTTTTTCCCTTATGGAGAGCCTGAAGTTACTGGTTATTCTACACAAATTGATTTGAGTTCTTATTTTATTGGGGATGTTAACGCTATTACAAATGATTTATACTGTAGTTTTTCTGGTAAAATTGATGGTGAAATTAAAATGCTGTCAGGAAGGCTTTATGATGCAAGTAATGATAATTGGCGTGAAGTAGGTTTTGGACTTTTAGCGGAACAAATTACTGGAGACTTTGATACTTCTGGGCATATTTCACTATATGAAAATTTAGAAAAGGATAAGCATTATGTTTTAGATTTGTATTATGATGCAGCCTATAAGCCGGAAAAAAAGAACATTAAAAACTTTAATATTAGTTTTGGTTGGGCGGATTTTAGCCTTGGAAAGATACCTTATGGTTATGAAGGTGATTATGGCTTTGAGCATCGGTTAAACTTAAGTTCTGTAGAAACTTGTGCTGGTGTAGACTCTTTGGAGGATTATGAAAACGGTTGTTATTTAAATTTGCAAATGGATTTTAAGACTGATCATTCAATATCTAATTTAAATTTTCAAGCTTTTGATGTAAATAATGCATCTGACGGCTGGATACTTGTTGCATCAACTCAGATTCCACAAATACAAAATGGATATAACTCAATACGCTGTTCTATTCCAATAAGTTACTCTCAAATGTATAAGTTATCGCGAAATAATACTTCTATAAATTTTACTTATGGCAAAGATACATATGATGGTGTTACATACTTCACAGATATGACTCTTCGCTGTTCAATAACTTCAGAACCTGTATATGGCAAACTTCCAATGGCTTTTGAAGGAACAGCGGATTGGCGGTACCATAGTTTACAATCTAATGAATTTTCAGTACTTGAAAATTTACCAACCGCTTTGAATTATCTCTCTGATGAAATTGAAGTTACAATAAAGGGAACTCCAAACCAGGATGTAACAGGTTTAATTATACAAATAGGACATGAGAGTGAAGATTCAGTATGCTGTGAATATACGATTCCAGAAAAATTCTATGCAGGTGTTCCTTTTGAAAAAACTGTTATAGTTCCTTTGATGAAAAACTATAATCCAGATGATAACCCTTGGGCTTGTATTTGTTATCATGTAAGTTATGGAAATGTAAGTGGTTTAGAAATATCCGATTTTTCTATGAGCGCCCGTGCAATTCATAACAGCGGATTTGAGTTTTACAAAAATATATGGAATTCAAATATTGATACTGACTATAATTACACTCATTCTATTAGAGCATCAGCTTTAATGGATAATTCACAAATAAAAAATTATTTAAATCTTAAATTTAATTGTATTTCCCCTGAAATAATAAGTAACTTAAGGATTTTTGTACAAGCACAAGCTTCTTATGCGTATAGAATTTGTGATTTAAAGCAAGGGTATAATTCAATTGAAGTGTCTGTCCCAATTAATGGAAACCAGCTAGATTATAATGCGGATATTATTCAAATATATTATGAAGAAGATGATGTGAATTATCCAATAACATTGGAAAATCTAGAAATACAAGAGGTTGATTTTACAGATTATGCTAAGTATACAATTATTGATCCTGATTATTATAAAAAACCTGGATTCCCAGAAGATTCATATAGTTTAGAAAATGGAGTTCTTTCAATTAAAGATTCCAGAGCATTAGAACATATTACAGATGAAACAAATTTCTGGGAGAGAACTGGAATAAACAGAGATGATGTGAATTCAATTATTATTTCAGAAGGAATTACTGAAATTCCGGGATATAGTTTTTACGGTTGTTATAATGTTACGTCAATAACCTTACCTTTAACATTGACTTCTGTAGGGCAAGATGCTTTTTTGGAGCATAAGTGTAAATATATAAAAATTCCATACAATGTTACAGTACTAGAAGATTCTTCATTCTGGACGGAATCTGTTTTATGGTCTGCACTAATAGAATTTGATTGGCCTTCAAATGATATGACTTATCGTAATATATCAAGTTTATTTACATATCAGGACAAATATCAAATTATTTATAACGATGGTGGATTATATAATAGACCAATTCTTACTAATACATGGTCATGGTACTCCAATTCTGATAAAACCTTATATGTAAATGGGGATAGTAGAACTGTTTATTCTATAAGTAAAACCAATTGGGAATATAACGATATTACAAAAATTGTTTTTAACTCAGGAATTATTGATATAAGTTATACTGCGGTTCCTGATACAAGTTCAGAAATAAGTTGTCATCAATTGTCATATTATCTTCCAAACTTAACATCAATAGAATTACCAGACACACTTACAATTATTTCGATGGGTGCTTTCTCAGATTTAACAATTTCTGAAATAACTATCCCATCTTCTGTAGGCACAATTCAATCTCTGGCATTTGGCAATTGGACTTTTTCTCAAACAATTTACTTAGACTGGCCTTCAGATGATACAGAAACACGCCGAATCGACTGGGATTCGTTTGGCTCAGCCAAGGTCTACTATAACGACGGAGTTCAATATCAATAGAATATAATCAATAAAATATAAATGGAGAAAAAAATGGCAAAAAACAAAAAACAACGGGTAAAAGTTCCAATCAGTTTGAAGCTGGTTACAATTTTTTCAATTTTAGTAATTGTTGTGCTTGGAGTTACAACTTACATGGTTTCTACGCTTGTTCGAACTGACGAACAGCAGAAGGCGGAGGATAATAACCTTACAATTAATGGACGCACCGCCGAAACAATCCAGACCATGCTGTTAAATAAACAGACTAACGCTGCCGGTTACCTCAATTCGCTGCAAATGCTTGTACTAGATTCAACGTTTGATGCAAAAGCAGCCGCCATTTTTGAAGATTATTGTGAACGAAACGTAGATACAATCTTCATATATTCAAAACAGTTTGGTGTAAAATGCAACCCTGAATATGAAAAACTTCACGGCGAAACATTGGACCAAATCGACGAATACTTAAAAATTATCAACAACGTTCAACCTTCCGTCTTAAAAGGCAACTCCGAAGTTTTGAATGCCTCTCCCGCATTTAAAACCCCAGTATTGTGCATTTTCTTTCCGTACGTAACAACTGAAGGAAACACTTTGGCAGCCGTTGCTTTCCAAACTACGCAATTATCCGACCTTATGAGCACAGGTTCTTCAAATACATCCTTCTTAATAAACAAAAATGGCGATGTACTTGTTCACTCAGATTACGATTTAATGTTTTCTGGTGCAAATCTTAAAAAACTTGAAGCTGTAAAACGTATGCTTTCTTCAAGTTCAGAAAACAGTCAGTATCTTGCTCCAGATGAAAACGATGAACTTTGGTTTTACGGTTACCACAAAATTGTTGGCGATTTGTTCGTAATTACTTGTATTTCGGAAGCAAACGTTTTTGAAGCAATTAATCGTACAACTTACAGAATTATTTTGTTCTCACTTGCGGTTCTTTTCCTTGCAATATTTATTATCCGCTTGTTCAGTAAAACTTTAACTTCTCCAATTGGAGACCTTGTTGAAGCTTCTAAACAGATTGAATCTGGGGATTTTAACTTACAGCTTGAAGCTCGTACAAAAGATGAAATTGGACTTTTAACTCAAAGCTTTAACGAAATGGCAAGCGGTCTTGCAGAACGTGAAAACTTGAAAGCTTCTTTCAGTAAGTTTACAAACAAAGCAATTGCCGAAAAAGCTGCACGCGGAGAACTTCAGCTTGGTGGCGAAACTCGTAACGCTACAATTTTCTTTTCGGATATCCGTTCGTTTACTGCAATGTCAGAAAAACTTTCGCCACAGGAAGTTGTAGAATTTTTGAATCAGTATATGACTCGAATGGTTGAATGTGTAAATAAAACTAACGGAGTTGTAGATAAATTTATTGGTGATGCAATTATGGCTGTTTGGGGTGCGCCGGAAAGTTCTGGAACTGCAGCTGACGATGCCTGGAATGCTGTAAAAGCAGCGCTTCTTATGCGAATTGCACTTTTCAATTATAACAAAGAGCGAATTGCTAACGGAAAAGATCCAATGCGAATTGGTTGCGGTATTAACACTGGTTCGGTAGTTGCCGGACAAATTGGTTCAAATGACCGCATGGAATATACAGTAATTGGTGATGCGGTAAACTTTGCCAGCCGTACAGAAGCTTTAAACAAACCGTTTGCAACTGATATTTTAATTACAGAAAATACATGGAAACTTGTAAAAGATAGAATTGTTGCAGAGGAAATGCCTGCCGTTCACGTAAAAGGAAAGGAAGGTAATGTTCGAATGTTTGCAGTAATAAATGCAGTTGGTGCCAAAGGTCCACAGAATATTGATCAGCTTAGAAAATTCCTTGGTGTTGAAACTCCAGATTTAGGAAAGGTTAATACAGATGAAGAAGAAAAGAAGTACCAGATCAACGGTTAATTTTGCTGATATCCTGGTTGGAATTATTTGTCTTTTTGGAACCGTTTACTGCCTTTTCCTTTTTTGGAAAGATATAAACGTTTCGTTTCAAAAAAACAACGAAGAGCCAATTGCGGTAATTTATTTTAAGAAAAATACAGCTCAGCGTAAGCTTTTGGACGGAAATATCTGGGAGCGACTTAGAACGGCTTCTCCAATTTATAATGGTGATAAAATCCGTACTGCTTCAATGTCCGAAGCCTACACAATTTTTGACGACTGTTCAAAAATCGATTTACACGAAAATACACTTATTCAAGTTTTTAGCAAAAAGAATAAAAATTCGATTGAGTTTATAAGCGGTTCAATTTCTGTTCTTTCAACACAAGTTGATTCTGCTTCTCCAATGTCAATTCAAACTGGAAACAAGATTTTAAGTTTTACAGAGAATGCATCGGCTGTAATCAGTATGTCACCTGTAAATGTAAATCAGGCAATAATTACAGTAACTTCCGGTTCTGTTAATCTTGAGGAATTACCAATTCAAGAGCCGCAGACGGAATCTTTAATTAGTCAATATCTTCCAAATTTGCAGGATTTTATGCCTCAAGTTACTACTCCGCTTACAACAATTGATGCAGGAAACTGTGTCATTTACGAACCTTTAACACTTTCGCAAGATTTAACTGCGGCTGCAAAAAGTGTAGTTGCAAATCCTTCTGAAGTTTATAAGGATTTTTCAGTTTCAATGCCAACTTCGTCGTATTCGGTTACAAAAGTAACGGGCAAATCAATTTATGTTCCATTCTTTTGGGCTAATTCTAAAGAAATTATGGTTGATTTTGCAACTGATGCCGGTTTTGAAAACATTATTGAAACAAAAACTCTTAAGAGTGATTCTTGCCGTTCATCAGTTTCACTTGATTTTGCAAAAGATGAAAGCGCTGTTTTCTGGCGTGCAATTCCATTGCCACTTACAATTGGTGATTCTCAAGCTGATAATAAGAAATTCCCTCAGGGTATAATCTTCATAAATACAAGTGAAGAAGTAAAAATGCTTAAACCAATGGCACAGGTTTTTGGTGATAAAGACGCTGAAAAAATGGAAAAATCAATTTCTGAAAATGAATTAAATTCAAATAATATAATTCTTGGCATTATTGAAAAAGAAAATATTGTTGAAGTTGAAGAACCAGTTGTTGAACCTGAGTCAATAATTGAAGAAAAACCTGTAGAACCAGAAGTAATAAAGGAAGAACCTGTAAAACCAGTGGAAAAACAGGCAGAGAAGCCCGCAGAAAAACCAGCAGTTGCAAAACCTGCACCAAAACCTGCGGAGAAACCAGCCGCCAAACCGGCAGAAAAGCCTGCTGCGAAACCTGCAGAAAAACCTGCTCCAAAGCCAGCCGAAAAACCAGTAGATAAAACTCCGGCATTTGTTTCAGAAGCTCCTTCACTTACTTCACCTGCAAAAGGTATTCAATATACAGAAGATGATTTCCTTGTAGAAAATGCAAAAATTGACTTTACGTGGAAGGCTGTAAAAGAAGCACAATCTTATAAGTTTGTAATTGAAGATCCAAGCGGAAAAGCAATTTTAACAAAAACTGTAACTGATGCAATCTTCACTCTAAAAGATGATGGTTTTGCAATTTTGGATAATGGTACTTTCAAATGGAAGGTAACTGCTCAAGCAACTATTGATGGAAAGACCTATTCAAGTAAAACAGCAGAAAGCACTTTTGCAATCAGTATTTCAGACATTGAGACCGCGGTGGTAGATACTGAAAACTTAATACAATAGATGAAAGATTAACTATTTGGTTTTAACGCAGATTACGCAGATTGAGTTGGATGCCCACTCCCGCGGGAGTACCTGATGTTTTTTTGTTAAGCTGGGACCCGCTGAGGTGAGTATTTACTATTTGCATATTATTTACAGGTAAGGTAACTTTAGGAGCAAAATTAAACCTACAATTTAATTATCCAAAACCACATTGAAACTTTTATATTATTATGCCACTCTAAAAGGACTATGAACAAATTACATTTATCTCGTTATTTTAAGAAATATGCAATTTTGTACATCGTCGCAATCCTCGCTATGTGTGCAAGTACCTTGTTAGATATGGCAGCTCCCCTTATTGTACAGCACATTGTCGATGACGTTTTAATTGCAAAAAACTTAAACCTTCTTAAATATCTACTTTTAGGAATTTTAGGAATTGGTGTTGGACGCTGTTTGTTCCAGTATACAAAAGAATATTTGTGCGATTATTGCGGAAGTAAAATTGCCAGCGAAGTCCGAATAAATCTTTTTCAGAAAATTCAAAGTTTGTCGGCAAACTTCTTTGATGGAATAAATTCAGGCGAATTAATGAGCCGTGTAAAAGATGACGTAGACCGTATTTGGGATATTGCAGCTTTTATGGGAATATTAATGGCCGAAGTTTTTGTTCGCGTTGTAAGTACATTGTATTTTATGATTAAAATAAACTGGCAGCTTTCTCTTATTCCAATTGCCGGAATGATTGGAACTGCGTTTATTGCAATAAAAATGGAAAAACAGCTTGATGAACTTTTTGGTAACCTTGCACAGGAAAACTCCGAATTGAATAATACGGCGGCTGAAAATCTAGCTGGGGTTAGAACTGTAAAGGCGTTTGCAAGAGAAGGCTTTGAAATCAATAAATTTCACAAGCATAATCAAAAATATTATGAACTTAATATTGATTTAAGCCGTGTTTTTGTAAAATACAATCCAATTATTCAAGTTATTACGAGAATGCTTACGGTTATTTCTCTTTTACTTGGCGGATTTGTAGTTATTAAGGGAAATCCGCTTGCAGGTGGCGACAAAATCACGATTGGAGAATTAATGGCTTTTCTGCAATATGTAGGAAACATGATTTGGCCAATGGAAATGCTCGGTTGGCTTACAAACGGATTTTCAAGTGCAAAAGCGAGTGTTAAGCGTTTAAATAAAATTTACGCTGAACTTCCGGACATTGAAAATAAAGTTCAGTTTACAAAAGATAGTGAACAACTTGAAAATGCATTGTTTACAATTGATGATATTACCGGCGAAATTGAATTTGAAAATGTTACTTACCGTGCAGGTGAGCGTGATATTCTTAAAAACGTTTCATTCAAAATCGGATCCGGACAAACTTTAGGAATTATGGGTGCTACAGGTTCTGGAAAAACGACTATCATTAATCTGCTTAAACGAATGTACGATGTAACTGAAGGAAGTATAAAAATTGACGGTGTTGATATTCGTGAATTACCATTACCGGTTTTACGAAAATCTGTTGCGTGTGTAATGCAGGATATCTTCCTTTTTAGTGATTCTATAGACGGAAATATCAGACTTGGGCAGAAAGAATCTATGACAACAACTGAAGTACGTTCAGCTTTGGAAAGGAGTCATTCTGCTGAGTTTGTTGATAAAATGGAAGAAAAGGAAAAAACAGTAATTGGAGAACGTGGAGTTGGATTAAGTGGTGGACAAAAGCAGCGAATTACAATTGCTCGTGCTTTGGCTCGTAAAACTCCAATCCTTGTTCTGGACGATTCAACTTCTGCACTTGATACGGAAACTGAGCAGGAAATTCAAGGCGTTCTTGCTGAATTGAAAGGTATGACAAAAATTATTATTGGTCACAGAATCAGTTCAGTACGCAAAGCCGATAAAATTATTGTTTTGGAAAATGGCAAAATTGCGGAATGTGGAACTCATGAACAACTGTTAAAGGCTGATGGATTGTATAAAGAAACTTACGATTCGCAGTATTAATAAATTTCTTACGGAACCGCAAAGAAAAATAGAGTTTTAAAACTCTGTAAAGTTTTGCGGCTCAATGAGAAACTGAATTGGAGAATAAATGAATAGTTACAAAATAGATGAACAGCAGGTAAAAAAGTCGAACTTTGAAACTATGCCACGACTGTTTAAATATCTTTTAAAATATAAAGGTCGCATTGCTGGAGTTTTTGCACTTATGGCAGTTGGTACAATTGTAGATTTAGTAAATCCGCTTTTGAACGAACGTGCTATAGATAAATACATTATCCCCGGTGATGTTGCAGGACTTATTCGTATAGTAATACTTGGCGGTACAATCAACTTAATTGCAGTTCTGGCAATAAAAATCCGAATGCTGTTAATGGCAAAAACAAGTAACAAAGTTATTCAGGAATTACGTCAGGAATTGTACGATCATATTCAAACTCTTGATTTGGCTTTTTTTGATTCACGGCCATCTGGAAAAATTCTGGCAAGAATTATAGGTGATACAAACTCATTAAAGGATATTATTGAGAACGCGGTAACAACTTTAATTCCAAACTTAATTACTGTAATTGCTGTTATGGTGATTATGTTCGTAAAAAATTGGCGACTAGCGTTGGCGGCTTTGTGCAGCCTTCCTTTTATGGTTGCAGGAATTTTCTTGATTTCGACAATGGCAGAAAAACATTGGAAGGCTAAACGGCAAAAATCGTCAAACTTAAATGCTTTTATAAATGAAGATTTATCAGGAATTAAAATAATTCAGAGCTTCCGTGCAGAACAGGAAACTGATAAAACTTTTCAGGAACTTGTTTGGGATGATCGCCGTGAGTTTTTGCGAGCAGTTCGTTGGTGTGACGGTTTTGGCTCCTGGATAGATTTGTGCTGGAGTGTTGGTACAATGATGCTCTACCTGGTAGGAATAAAGGTTCTTGGAATTGATAACGTTTCTATTGGAACTTACATTGCGTTTGGTTCGTATGTTGGAATGTTTTGGCAGCCGATTATGAATCTTAGTAACTTTTATAATCAGTTTGTAAATGCTGCTAGTGGTGCTGAACGTATTTTCGAAATTATGGATAAAAATCCGGGAGTAAAATCTGCGGTTGATGTACCGAAAATGCCTGCAATAAAAGGTGATGTAGAGTTTAAAAATGTAACATTTGGATATGAAGAATCAGTTGATGTTCTTAAAAATGTTGATTTTTCGGTTACAGCAGGAGAAACAATTGCGTTAGTTGGTCCAACTGGAGCAGGAAAATCGACAATTGTAAATCTTGTAAGCCGTTTTTACGACATAAAAGCTGGAAGTATTTTTATTGACGGAAACGATATTCGCAATGTTCAACTGGATAGTCTTCGAACACAAATGGGAATAATGACTCAAGATAATTACATTTTTAGCGGAACTATTCGCGACAACATTATGTACGGAAAACTTGAAGCAACTGAAGAAGAAATGATTGCAGCTGCGAAAGCTGTTCATGCCGACGACTTCATTTCCAAACTTGAAAAAGGCTACGATACAAAGCTTACCGCCCGCGGTGGAGAATTAAGCAACGGCCAACGTCAGCTTGTCGCCTTCGCGCGTACAATGCTCAGTAATCCGCGAATCCTGATTTTGGATGAAGCAACTTCCAGCATAGATACAAAAACCGAACTTTTGGTTCAAGCTGGTATTGCAAATCTTCTTAAAGGTCGCACAAGTTTTGTAATTGCCCATCGACTTTCAACAATTCAAAATGCCGACAGAATATTTGTAATTGATAAAGGTGGAATTGTAGAAAGTGGAACTCCCGCTCAACTTATGGAAGCAAAAGGCGCATATTATAAATTACGTTCAGCACAATTCAATTAGTCGTGTTATAATGTTTACATGACAAACGAAGAATTGATTGAAAAAGCAGTGGACATGTTGGAGTTTTCCTACGTGCCTTATTCACACTTTCATGTTGGAGCTGCACTTTTAACAAAAGGTGGCAAATTGTATACTGGCTGTAATATTGAAAACGCTGCATATGGTCCTAGTAATTGTGCAGAGCGTACGGCGTTTTTTAAAGCAGTAAGTGAAGGCGAACGCGACTTTGAGGCGATTGCGGTCGTTGGAGGTGCGGAGGATGAAAGCGGAAAAGCTTTAGTAAAGGATTTTTGTCCACCGTGCGGGGTTTGCCGGCAGGTAATGGCAGAGTTTTGCAGTAAAGACTTTAAAATAATTTTGGCCAAGAGTAAAACAGAACAAAAAGTGTTTACCCTCGGCCAATTGTTACCAGAAAGCTTTTCGCTTGACTGATTAGTTTAATACTCCAAATGGATTTATAGTCTTACCATTTTTATAAACGGTGAAGTGAAGGTGAGGACCGGTACTCATACCAGTGCTTCCAACTTCACCAATTTTTGTATTTGTATAAACAAAGTTTCCTTTTTTACATGTAATTTTGCTCATGTGTCCGTACAAAGTTTTGTAACCAGAATGATGAGTTACAATTACATAATTACCGTAAGTCGCATTATAACCTGTTGCAGAAACTGTACCGTCCAAAGCGGCATAAATTGGAGTTCCCTGATTGCAGGCCATATCAATTCCGCCGTGGAATGTACGTTTTCCTGAGCTAAATGGAGAATCACGCCAACCATAAGGTGATGAAAGCCAGTAACGAGAATGTAATGGTTTATGAAATAAATCGCCGTTAATTTCCTGACGAGTCATCCAGTCAAGTTCTGCATCTGGAACAAAAAGTGAAGCGCCTGCAGCAAGCTCTGCTGTACGTTCAAGTCCATTCACAAGCGCACATTTTTCTGCATTAATTTCGTATTTTTCTGCAATTGAATCAGGAGTTTCGCCAGCTTTTTTTACAGTATAAATAATTCCAGGCATTGAAGGAATTTTCAAATACTGTCCAACCTGAATTAAACGTGACTGCTTAATATTGTTTACACTTATGATTGTATCTTGCGTAATGCCAAAATCATCAGCAATAAAGCCAATCATGTCACCTTGTTTTACGCGGTATGTTTGATAAGTTATAAGAGAAGGTTTATCTAATTCTTTGGATTGTAGTGAAGCAGTCTGATTTGTTTCATCAGAAGCTTCGATTACTGAGAGAAGTTCGGTTATGCTTTCATTGTACTCAGGAACTCCGGATGTTTCAAAACCTCCGACTGCATGACGTCCGTTTATTTTGTTTACCGTAAATAATGTGGCGCATGTTATACCTAAGCCGCAGATGAATCCCATTACAGATAGGGAAACAACCTTGATAGTTTTAGTTTTATAAATCATTGATAAACCATTATAAATTTTGTTAATTATACTACGCATTTTTTCGGAAATAAACCCCTAATCTACTTTTTTTGAATGCCAATCAAATACGTTTCAAAAGATTCAGCCCTGCAAGCTTCAGGTTTAAATCCTTTTGCAGACGTAAAGATTTCTCGCATATTTTTAAGTATTTTCTGCTGGTCTCCGTTTTGGAAGATTTTAACAGCAAAATTACCACCCTGTTTTAACATTGTTTGTGCGTACCATACGGCCATTTCTACAAGTTGTTCACTACGAGCAGTGTCTACAGTTCGGTTTCCTGTAGTTTTTGGAGCGGCATCGCATACTACCAAGTCGTAAGGTCCGTTTTCTTTAATTTGATTTCTTATTTCTGGTGCGTTCAAATCACCTTGAATAAATAGAAGATTGTCACCTTTTACAGATTTTGAAAGAGGATTAAGATCGCAGGAAACAACTTTTCCAGTTCCATTCATTTGACGTAACAGAAAAGTTGTCCAACTGCCAGGAGCGGCACCAAGATCTAAAACGGTATAATTTTTCTTAATCATGCCAAATTTTTCGTCTATTTCCTTAAGTTTGTATACGGAGCGAGCCGGATATCCTTCGGAAAATGCTTTTTGAGACCAAAAATCTGGTTTTTCGTAACTATTTGCAGGCATATACCTACATTTTCGGAAACTTCAGAGAAATATTTTATCTTTATTTTTTCAAAAGAGCTGCAAACGGATTGTAGGTTTCGCCGTCGTCATCCTGAGATGAAAGATATTTTGCAGCAGTGTCGTCTTGTTCTTTAGAAGTTGCTGGGACAAGCGAAATGCGTTTATTTGCTAAGTCGAGTTTTTCTACCACAACGCTCATGTCCTGGCTGATTTTGTAAACTTTCTTTAGGTTTGTGTTTGCAGAAACGTCTTCAAGTTCGCTTATGTGAACAAGACCGTCTATACCTTTATCGAGGTTAACAAATACACCAAAGTCCATAATCTTGCTGATTTTACCGTCAATTTTTGAACCAACCGGGAATTTTTGTGCAACACTTTCCCAAGGATCATCCATTAAAGCTTTTAAACTTACGCTTACACGTTCATTTTTCCAGTCTGTATGAATAACTTGAACTTTAATTTCCTGTCCAACTTCAACAACGTCGCCGGCATTTGTAACTCGGTCTAAAGCCATTTCGCTGATTGGAAGCAAAGCACGGAAGCCTTGAACGTCAACAAAAGCTCCAAATTTTTCTATGCTTTCTACTGTGGCTTCAACAATTGCGCCTTCTGTAATTTGAGCGGCAAGTTTTCCGAGTTTATCAGCATATTCACTTTCGCCAATTTTGCGATTACTTACAAGAATGTCGCGACCATCGTTTTTATATTCAGTAATGATAAATGTAAGATTTCGTCCGATATAAGCGGCAGGTTCTTCGCGTTTTTTGAAACCCATCTGCGAATATGGACAAAATGCACGGGCGCCACCAATTTTAATTTCAAATCCGCCTTTAATTTCTGCTTCAACGTGGCCTTCAACTGGAATTCCTGCTTTGTAGGCATTTTCAATCATAGAATTATCTGCTTTATTTCCGGCAAGTTTAGTTGTAAAACGCATTTCGCCATGAACTTCGCCAGTAAAGAAAACCTTAATTTTGTCGCCTTCTTTAAGGTTGATTTCACCGTTTTCGTCTGCAAGTTCAGAGCGGTCTACAACACCTTCCGACTTAGCACTTAAATCAATAAAAATTGTTGAATCTGTAATTGCTACAACAGTTGTTTCAAAAGCTTCACCAATGTCAAATCTATTTTTCATAAAATACCTCAAAATGTTCAGTAAACTGTTGTAATTCTATCAATTTTTTGGAAAAAATGCTATTCTAGATATATGAGGGGAAACGATAAATTTAAACATTATTTTTGTCACATTTTACCGGCCGTTTTTTTTGCGATTCTGTTTTTTTGTCCAATTGGGCAAGGTTCTTTGAATCTTACAAAATCGAATGTTGAAACGGAACTTTTGTGGACATTTAAACTTTCATTTTCAGAACTTTATAAACATTCCTTAATCCGTTATTTATTTTACAGTCTTTATATTATCCCCTGTGGAATTATATTTTCAGTAGCTTCCCTTTTTACAAAAAAAAATTTTTCAAAATGGCTTTATATAGCTGATTATGTTTGTCTTTCTGTTTACGTATTTGCAAATTTGATGACGCTTGTTTATACGGCGAATTCTGCGCAATGGTTTGCAACTCTTCCAGTTTGCGTCTATGTTTTTATGGCTTTAGCAATTACGGCTCACATTTCAATGACTTGGTACGGTTTGCGTGTGCTTAAAAATGATAATCCGCAGTATGTTGAATATAAACAGCTTACGGAAAAATCAGCTAAAAAAGAAAAAAAGACTTTTTCAATAAAAACAAAATTGAACATTACGGTAATTTCGACAATGGCTGTAATTGTTGTGACTTTTACAATTATTGTTTTAAATAGATATCATTCGCTTATTACAGAATCGGTAAGTGATATTGGCCGTGCAAAGGCAGAGCAAACTGCTGCAGTTTATGAATCGGCTGACGGAAAATATGCAAAAATTGAAAACTTTTTTGAAACGCAAAGTGTAAGTAACGGTTACGCGGATTCTCCATTTGAACGAATTGATATTATTATTACAGATTCAACGGATTTTGTGTATTTGGAAGATGTTACAGAAGAAAGTAATTTCCCGGATTTTAACATTCTTGCGTATACAACAGGAAAGCCTTCTGCAATTGATGTAATTGAAAAATCAATTCCGGCGGATAATGCAAAAACATATGTAAAGCTTTTTCAAACGGGTGCTTACCGCCGTTCTCCTGTTTATGATCGCGTAAAAAAAACTTGTAAATATATTTATCCTGTAACGTTTACTCACAAAAATGAAAAACACAGACTTATAGGGTTTTCAATTGTAACTTATCGCCAGGAAGTTTTAATGGAAAGCTTTTTTAAGACAAAAGTTTTTGTATTTACAGCAGCGTTAGTTTTCCTTTACATTTCCATAATTATTTCTCTTTTGCTTTCAGATTTAATTGTAAATCCGCTTTTGTTCCTGACTGCAAATGTTCGAAAGGCAAGTAATTCTATTTCTGGGATTATTTCCGGTTCGAAAAAAAATACGCCGGAAAGTCTTCATTTTGACGATACAATTACAACAAAGGATGAAGTAAAAGATCTTTCATTGGAAATTGATAATCTTGTTTCTTTGATTCGCGGAATAATTCCGTATATTTCTTTTTCAACTTTAAAAAATGCGGAAAAGGATACTCGCCGAAGTTCTGCGCGTGAACTTTGTTTTTTGTTTACTGATATTCGCGGATTTACAACCCTTTGTGAAGGACTTCCTCCAAAAGATGTTGTTGCAATTTTAAATCATTATCTTGATATTGAAACAAAGATTATTCTTGATAACGGTGGTGATGTTGATAAGTTTGTTGGCGATGAAATGATGGCGTTTTTTGCTGGGCCAAAAAAGGAATATAACGCATGTAAGGCAGCTATGGAGATTCGGGCTGCAATGGCAAGTGAACAACAAAAGGCAAGAAAAGAAGGTGATTCGTTTATTTCGATTGGAATTGGAATAAATACTGGAAAAGTTGTATTTGGTCCGGTTGGCTCAAGTACTAGAATGGATTTTACTTCAATTGGTGATACTGTAAATCTTGCTTCGCGGCTGGAAGGTGCAAATAAAGCTTACGGTTCTAAATCGATTATTACTGAGGCGGTTTATGCCAAATTGCAGGATTCTTTTATTTGCCGTGAGTTGGATTTTATTACTGTTAAAGGAAAAACAGAACCTGTTCGCATTTATGAAATTTTGCAGAAAACTGACAGTTCTACCGAGAAAATCTACGAGATAAAGAATCTTTTTGAAAACGGACTTGCTTTGTACCGTGAACAAAAATGGGTAGAGGCCGAAAAGTATTTTAATCAATGTGCAGTTAAATACCGTGATTATCCTTCTATTATATTTATGGATAGAATCCGCCATTTTAAGCGTAATCCGCCACCTGCAGACTGGGACGGCGTTTTTGCTATGAAGGTAAAATAGGTTTTACGGAAAGCGAACGTTAGACGGTCATTATCTGCTGAATGTTTGCATGCTCGGTTGTAGTTTGAGTGTCTAATTCTGAAGTTCTAAATGGAGCAAGCGGAAGTCCGTCTTTTCCGTAAACTGTAACTGGAGTGTAATTACTCCAGGCGTAACGAGCGTAAAGCGGTTCTGCAACTTTTTGGCTGCTTAAAATGATTGTATTGAGCTTACCTTCCTCTGTGCCAAATTCCACACTAGCGGGGTAATAGACTTTATCTGCGCCAGCAATTTCGAACCCTGTGTAGTCGTTGCTAACGGAATTTCCTTGAATAGCTTCCATTTTTTTCAAGTCGTTCAAAGTTTGAATATCATCAATTAAATCAAAACCGTCTTCGCAATTATTGCAGGTAATAATAATCTGTCCATTGATTGATAACGCACTTTCGAGCATTGGGGACAAAACTTTTTTTGCAGAAATTTTATGGTATACGTTGCTGAGTGCATTTTTTTCCAGACGTTCGGCGAGCTCTTTTTTTGCTTTTGGATGAATATCGTTATACTGGCCTAAATCGAGGGCACAGGTCATAAAAGCATTTTTTACAGTTTGATGAACTTTTGCCTGGGCTTCGCGGATAAAACACCAGTGTTTAAAGTCTTTGTCCTGTTCATATCGATGATTTGGTAATTGAACGAAAACAAATGGAAGGGATAAATCAGCCCAGTCTGTACGCCAATTATCTATCATGTTTGAAAAAAGTTTGTAATACATGGAAGGTTTGTGGTCATCACTTTCACCTTGATACCAAATTACACCTTTGATTGTATATGGGAGAATTCTTGCAAGCATGCAATCATAAAGCCCCGTTGGACGATATGGATTTTTGCAGGATTTTGGACCTGGCCATGGACATTTTCCTAGTTTTGCTTCTACATCCGCCCAGGAAATAGTTGGATTTTCTGCGTACATTTTTGCACACTTTTCCTGCCATAAAGCGTTTTCTTTTTCGTAATTGTCATATTCTTTACACTGCTGTTCAATTGATTTACCGGCTGTTGCTTCTTCGTATTCAGTAAGATAAGTTCTAAGTTCGTCGTCTTTTTCAAGATATTCTTTTCGCATCCATGCACTAGCGGAAGTTCCGCCCCAGTTACAGCCGATTATACCGACTACACAGTTTAAATCTTGTGCGAGTTTTTTTGCGAAAAAGTAGCCTACTGCGGACCAGGCTTTTTTCCATTCGCTGTTCCAGGTTTGCCAGTAGGTAGATTTTTCGGCTTCAAAAAAGTGTTCATCCATCCAGCCGATTTTATTTGTGTAGTAAAAGCGGACGTTTGGATCTGATTTATCGGCTAGTGCGTCAGGACCTTCGGTACAGTTTTGTAATTCAAACTCCATGTTGCTTTGTCCGCCGGCTAACCAAACTTCGCCAATTGCTATGTCGGTAAATGTTACGATTGTAGGGGGGAGTTTTGCGTTATTGCCAGTTTGTTCCGGGCTGATTTGGAGCGTACAATTTGTTTGTGCAGTTTGAGGAGGAAGTTGGATTTTCCAGTGGCCGTTGGTTGTTGTTGTTTTGTTTTCGGCGAGTACATCTTTGCGACTGTTGAGCAGGCGGATGTGGATAACGTTGCCTGTGTCGGCTGTTCCAAAAATTGAAATGTTTTTATTTCGCTGGAGGACCATGTGGTCAGAAAAAACGGCGGCGACTTGAAAATTAGCCATAGTATTTACCTCTTTTTTACTATTTTAGATCAATATTACTGTCTCGCAAATGGAAAAAATAGGAGAAAAATATGTAATTTTTGTATTTTGTGAAAAGGGGGACGGTTCCTTTTTTCATGAAAATGTGAAAAAGGGGACGGACCTCCATTTCATAAAAACATGAAAAAGGGGACACTCCTCGGAGGTAAAAAAAAGTTATCTCTTTGTATTACAAGGAATTAAGTTTTGATTAATAAAGAGGTCCGTCCCCAATTTCATAAAAATGTGAAATTTAGGTCCGTCCCCTTTTTCACAAAAATATGAAAAGAGGGACGGACCTCTGATTTGGAATTGGCAAATTTGAAAATCATTCTCATATTGACAAATAGGTGGTAAATCGGATAAAATTGAAAATCATTCTCAAATTGTGAGGAAATATGGAATCAATTAAAGAGTACAAAACAAAACAACGTGATATTCTACTCGATTACGTTTTGAGTACAAACGGTTCACATTTTACTGTTGACAATGTTCGTAATTATTGTATCCAAAAAAATCTGCCAATTGGAACTGCAACAATTTATCGTTACCTGGAAAAGATGGTTAATGAACATATGCTTACAAAATATTTTATTGATGAACATTCTGCTGCGTGTTTTGAATACGTTGGCGGTTCAGAAAAAAAATACAGTCAAGATCATTTTCATTTAAAGTGTGAAGTTTGCGGAAAATTGATTCATCTTGAATGCGAAGAATTAAAACACTTAAAGGAACACATTTCTCAAGAACATGACTTTGAAATCAATTCGTTTCGTTCTGTGTTTTATGGAATTTGTAGTAATTGTAAAAAGGATTAAATAATGAAAAAAAATATTTTTATGATGTTTTTTACAGGTATGTTGATTTTTACTTCCTGCACAAAGAAAACAGATGAAAATACAAAAAACGTTAAAGTTATTTGTACAATTTTTCCAGAGTATGACTGGGTTAGAAATATTATTACTGGTGTTGAAGGAATTGAATGTGATGTTCTTATAAAAAATGGTGTAGATTTACACAGCTATCAGCCGTCGGTACCAGATGTAGCAAAAATTATTTCTTCCAGTTTGTTTGTTTATGTTGGAGGAGAATCGGACAGTTGGGTGAAGGACGTTGTTAGTTCTCATAAGGATATTCGTGCGTTGAATGTGATGAATGTTCTGGATGGCGAAATTTTTGAAGAAGAAATTATTGAAGGTATGGAAGATGAGGAAGAGGAAGAAGACGGCGAAGATGAACCTGAATATGATGAACATGTATGGCTTTCTTTACGGCTTGCGAACAAAATTTGTGAAAAAATCTGCGACGAGCTTTGCGAAATAAAACCAGAAGCAACCGAACAGTTTAAAAAAAATTATGAAGAATATTCTTCCAAACTTACATCTCTGGATAAAGAATTTGCAAATGCCGTTCCAACTTCCACTCGCCGAACACTCCTTTTTGCCGACCGATTTCCTTTCCGCTATTTGACAGAAGATTACAACTTAAAATACTACGCCGCTTTTGTTGGCTGTTCTGCCGAAACCGAAGCCAGTTTTGAAACAATGAAGTTTCTAACCGGCAAGCTTAATGAAGAAAAACTTCCTGTCGTTTTAGTCTTGGAATCTTCCGATCAAAAAATAGCTCGCACTGTAATTGCAAACTCTGAACAAAAAAATCAGAAGATATTAGTGATAAATTCAATTCAATCCGTAACAAGCGAAGAAATTTCTGCTGGAGTTTCGTACCTTGCTTTGATGAAGGATAATCTTGAAGTAATTTTTAAAGCGTTGAATTAAGCCTTTTTTTTCACTATAATGAATTTTATGGCTACACAACATAAAGAAATTGACGAGCAGACTCTTGAAAATCTGCTTTATTTATCACGTTTGTCTCCATCTGCAACAAATATGGAGACTCTTAAAAAACAAGTTGATGATATTGTCGGATATTTTGACATTCTTTCAAAATATGATGACAGTGAAAATCCATATGACGCTTATCCAAAAACAGAAGCTGATAAACTCCGCGCCGACGAAGTAGAAGGCGGTTTGGAAATTACCGACGTTAAGAAAGTAAGTAAAGATTTTATGGACGGATATTTCCAGGTGCCTAAGGTTTTGGGTGAGGGAGCCTAAAATCGAAAAACCGTTAAAAACAAAGCGCGACAGCGGTTTGTTTAGGTTTATCGATAGAACAGCTCCGAGCGAGAGTTATCGAGCGAGCATTCGTTTGGTGAACGTTTGCAGGGCTCGAGGATAGCAGAAAATAAAAAAAACAGTCTAACAGACTATTTTTTTTATTTTCTTCGAGCAAAGAGAGCGGGGGCGGCGACTGAGCCACCGCTGGGATAAATGAACGCTGAAAGATAAAGCTACCGGGGGCGTTACGGGGGTGTCCCCCGTAGAGAGGGTAGGGCGCAACGAAGTGCGACCGCAGGGGGAGACTTCCCCCTCATAAATAAGGAAAAAATTATGTTTTATACAATCAAAGAAACACGTGAAGCTTTGAAAGCTGGAAAAATTACAAGTAAGGAACTGGTTGAATGTTCAATTAAAACTTTTGAAACAGATAAATCTTCGAAAATCCCATTGAATGCATTCATCGAAATGTATGAAGATGCGGTAACTAAGGCTGAAGCTTGTGATAAAGAAATTGCAGAGGCTCGTGCGGCTGGTACAATAGATAAATTATTTGAAGAAAAACCACTTTTGGGCATTCCTTTTGCAAATAAAGACAACATCAACTCTAAAGGGCATCGTTTAACTTGTGCTTCTAAGATTTTGGAAGGTTATGTTGCTCCTTACAACGCTACTGTAATTGACCGTTTGGAAAAAGCTGGTGCAATTGCTCTTGGCCGCTGTAATCAAGATGAATTTGCAATGGGTTCTTCAACTGAATATTCATGTTATGGCCCAACTCGTAACCCAATCAACCGCGAATTTGTTTCTGGTGGTTCTTCTGGAGGATCTGCTGCTGCCGTTGCTGCTAATCAGGCTTTGTTTGGACTTGGTACAGAAACTGGTGGTTCTGTTCGTTTACCTGCAAGTTACTGCGGTATTTACGGGCTTAAAACTACTTATGGAACTTTGAGCCGCTGGGGTGTCGTTGCTTACGGTTCAAGTTTGGATCAGGTTGGTATTCTTGGTCATACTCCTGCCGACATTGCTGAACCTTTAAGCCTTATGGCTGGTGTAGATACTTTTGACGATACTTCTGCCGAACTTCCAGGTGCTGATCAACTCAAAAATCTTTCGGCACTTACGGATGATGAATTTGCAAAACTTAAGATTGCCATTCCAAAGCAGTTCCTTAAAACTGAAGGTGCTGATCCGGACGTTGTAAAATGCTTTGCCGAAACTCGCGCATGGTTTGAAACGAAAGGTGCAAAGGTTGAAGAAGTTGACCTTCCAATTCTTGATGCTTCTATTGCCGCATATTATGTTATTGCTCTTTCTGAAGCTGCAAGTAACCTTAGTCGTTTTGACGGTATTCGTTACGGTCGCCGTGTTGATAATCAGAAAGGTTATGATGAGCTTTATGTTGATACACGTTCGGAAGGTTTTGGTCCTGAAGTAAAACGCCGTATTGTAATTGGTAATTATATTCTTTCAGAACAGTTCTCTGGTGATACTTACAAAAAAGGTATGACTGTTCGCGCTCGTATTCAGCGTGAAGTAGCTAGTGTTTTTGAAAAATACGATATTATCTTGTGTCCAACTTGTCCAACTGCTGCATTTAAGCTTGGTTCAAAAGTTGATGATCCTCTTGAAATGTACTTGAGCGATTTGTATACAACTTTCGTAAACTTGGCACGCATTCCTTCAATCAATGTTCCTGCCGGCCGTACAAGTAAAGACGGTATGCCAATTGGTATGCAGTTTGCCGGAAAAATGTTCGACGAGCCACTCATTTTGAAGCTTGCACAGAATTGGGAAGTATCGCACCCTGAATGTGGTATCCCAGTAAAAGATTAATTTGATGCTCGCTGGAGTTTGCATTGTAAACTCCGGTAAAGCACTTTTTTAAGTTCTTCAACATTTTCTCCTCTTAAACTCCAAAGCTCTGTGAGAAAAGAATCCTTTGGAAAATAGGTTGCTTCGCCTTCAAAAAATCTTGAAAATTAAGTAAAAATAAGTTAATATTTACTTAAATAAGGAGGTGATTATGCTTCATCCACAATATAAAAAAATGCTTGCAGCGCAGGAAAAACTTCTTTCGCGCAAAAATAAAATCAACAAAAATTTTTACAACGGTATTTATGACCGCTACGTTTATCCAATTTTAACACGCGACAGTGTTCCTCTTACATGGAAATATGATATCAACAAGGAAACAAATCCTTATTTTATGGAACGACTTGGAATTAACTGTGTTTTTAATTCGGGTGCAATTTATTTGAATGGAAAATACTGTCTCGTTTGCCGTGTAGAAGGTAATGACCGAAAATCTTTTTTTGCGGTGGCTGAAAGTCCTAATGGAATTGATAATTTCCGTTTTCGCGATTATCCAATTTTACTGCCAGATACTTGTCCGGAAGAAACAAACGTTTACGATATGCGTTTGACTCAGCACGAAGATGGCTGGATTTACGGAGTTTTCTGTTCCGAAAGTAAAGATAAAGCTAATCCGGATTTAGGGGCGGCTGTTGCGGCTGCAGGAATTGTTCGTACTAAAGATTTGGAAACTTGGGAACGCTTACCAAACCTTGTAACTAAAAATTCTCCTCAGCAGCGAAATGTTTGTCTTCATCCTGAGTTTGTAAACGGAAAATATGCTTTTTACACACGACCAATGGACGATTTTATTAATACTGGAAGTGGTGGTGGAATTGGCTTTGGTTTGTGCGATGATATTACTCATGCTGTAATTGATGAAGAAAAGATTATTTCCAAACGTGTTTATCATACTATTACAGAGGCTAAAAATGGTGCAGGTGCAACTCCAATTAAAACTGACCGCTGTTGGCTTCACATTTCGCACGGTGTTAGAAATACTGCTGACGGTTTACGTTATGTTTTGTATGTTTATGCAACTGCCCTTGATGATCCAAGTAAAGTAATTGCTGCTCCTGGCGGTGTTTTCCTTGTTCCTTTGGCAGAAGAACGTACTGGTGATGTAAGTAATGTTGTATTTACAAACGGTGCAATTGAGCACAATGGAAAAATCTTTATTTACTATGCTTCTTCTGATACTCGCATGCATGTGGCTACAACAACTGTCGAAAAAATGCTAGACTATGTATTCAATACACCGTCGGACGCATTACGTTCGGTTGATTGTGTAAAACAGAGAAACTCGCTTATATGCGGCAATTTGAAAGAACTGAACAACTGATTGGAAAAAAAGCATTAGAAACTCTTCAAAGCTCCCACGTAATTGTTTTTGGCGTTGGGGGCGTGGGTGGCTATGTTGTGGAAGCGTTAGTTCGTGCCGGAATTGGTGAAATCAGCATTGTTGACAATGATGTTGTTTCGGAGAGTAATTTGAACAGACAGATTATTGCCCTCCATTCCACAATTGGCCGCGCAAAAGTTGATGTTGTAGAAGAACGAGCACTAGACATAAATCCAAATTTAAAGCTCCACAAATACAACACCTTCGTTCTCCCAGAAAATCTTAATCAATTTGACCTTTCAAAATACGATTACATTGTAGACTGCATAGACACCGTTTCCACAAAAATTGCCCTGATAGAAACCTTGTCTTCCCTCCAAACTTTTCACGCTTCACGCTTCACTTCTCACTTTCTAACCTGTCTCGGCACCGGCAACAAGCTTGCCCCAATGGCTTTTAAAGTAACAACAATAGAAAAAACTTCCGTGTGTCCGCTTGCCCGAGTAATGCGCCGTGAATTAAAGGTTCGTGGAATTTCTGGAGTAAAATGTGTTTATTCACAAGAAGTACCGAGAAATGTAGTTGCTGATGAGGAAAATGGACGACATGCGCCGGGAAGTATTAGTTTTGTTCCACCGGCAGCTGGACTTTTAATTGCGAGCGTGGTAGTTGGAGATTTACTGACGCCCGAGAATTGAGCAGCGCCGAAGGCGGTCCGAAGGACTGACCGTTAGGGAACTGCGAAATGCGAGTTGGAAAGAAAAGCTGGCGCCTAAATCTGAATGGAACCTTGCCTTAAAACTTTAACTTCGCCGTCTTCAATGCAAACGAGCGTAGAAGGAAGTGCGCCCGGTTTATCGCTGTCATCAACAATTAAAGCAACTTCATTTTCAAACTCGGCTTGAATATTGGAAACGGTGTCTAAAACAGGCTGCCCGCTGCGATTTACGCTTGTACTGTAAATTGGTTCACCGACGGCGGCAATTATGTCTCGAAGCCATTGGTCACCTGGACAACGGAAAGCAACAGTTGGAAGTGTGGCAGCAAGTGGAAGTTCTTTCTTGATGTGAACGATAATTGTAAGTGCGCCCGGCCATTTTTCAAGAAGATTTTCGGGGATTTTATCGTTTGTGTAATTAAAAATATCTTGCGGGTGTGCAATAAGCTGAATAAGTGGTTTAGTTTCTGAACGGCCTTTTATTGCGCGGATTTGTGCGTCAGTTGGAAGCGATGTTATGCCAGAAAAACCATAAACTGTATCGGTTGGAAGAATTACAATTCCGCCTTCTTTTAGCGTTTTTGTAGTGATTTGCACGGAATTTTGATCATTTTTTTTAATTGTCATGAATTTTCCTTCTATATTTAATATCTGAGTCGGCGTAAAAGTGTAATGTGGCTTACAATAATGTTTTGAATTTCGTGGTCTGGTTCAACTTGAATGCGGACGATTGCTTCGCCTGGTTGTTTTGAAAGGCCTAAAGGGGTTCCAACAATTGTAAAGAAGGTTCCATTTCCGTCTGCACTTGGCAGTTGAATTTCTACAAAATCTTCATCTTTAATTGCGGCTTCTATTAAATGAACTTTTCCTGAAAAATCCATGCCGTGTGCTTCGTAAATTTCTGGGCGAAGTGAAACATTCATAAGCTGTTGTTCGGAAAGGATGAGCCTGTTTGAAATGCGATACAAAAGACTTTCCTGCTGGTTTTTGTCAAAATTTGCGGTTGCTGCGTCGGTGACCAGTTTTGCCTGGAGACTTTTTAGAAGTTTGTCGGCGGCCGCTACCGAAGTTTGTAAATAAGTTTTGCTTGAGTCAATTATATTTATATTTTTGCCAGTTCTGAGAATTGGGAAAGAAAAGGTTTCTGCGGCATAAGAAGCTTCTCTAATTTTTCCTAAAAACTCCAGGCCAGTTTGTTCAGTAAAAATTGTAACGTCAAAATCTTCTGGAATGTTTAAAAGGTAAATGCCGTCTGCAAGTTTTTCTTTCAGGTATTTTCGTACATTCGGATTATTTTCTACAAATGTAATATTTTTGTCGGTAACTTTAAGAATATATCCGTGGTACAAAATTGCGGAAGAGTAACTATTGTACCATTCGCTTATGTTTATACAAAGATTTTCAGGAATGTCGTAATTTGTATACTTTTTGATTTCCGTAAAAATTGTGTCCGGAGTCCAACCGTTATCAAAGCTTGAAGAAATTGAATATTTTGTAATTTCAAAAGCGGTTACAACTCCGTATTTTTTTATGATTAAAAAGTTTGTAAGTGGCAAAAGTGCTTTAAGAGAAAGACCGGGCATTAAAGTAACGGTGTATGTTGAATCAATATTTAAAAGGCCTTTTACCACTTCAGCATTTTCTGTTTCTTTTTTATTAAGTGATGAAATATAAACTGTGTTTGCGTTTTCGTCCGTTCCCTGCGCTTGTAGTAAACCGAAGGCAATTGCCGAATCTATCATTTGGTCGAGTAAATCAGCATTTTGTTCTGGTGCTTGTTCGCTCATTCCGTGAGCAGCTTCGAGCATTTGACTAAAGCGTGATTTTTTTGCAACAGCGTTTCCATCTTCTGTAAAGGAACCTACTAAAAAGGCAAGGCGGATAATAGTTTGACGTGTATATCCTGTTTGCGGAATGGAAGCAAGGCAATCGAGTAAAAGTAAAGCTTCTTTTTTAAGGCCATCGCGGCTAAAACGAGAAACAGAGGCTGCGCAAAGCAGGGCAATTTGCTCCTGGTGGGAAAGTTCTGCAAAAGCTGCAATTCGGCTCAATTCTGGGGTAAAATGTTTTTCGCCTTCCTTTAAAAGTGAAAGGTTGGTGAAGGCGGTTGTAATCAGCTGAATCGTGTTTGCCATGTTAGGGAAAATAGCTTCCAGTCGGTTCAAATCATTTTTTTTGATGATTCCATCCGAGCGACAGTTCATTCCTCTAATTTTTATGAACGAAATGTAAGCGGCAAGAAAATTTGGTGTAATTTCAAAAGAATCTTCCAGGGTGTAAAACGCGGTTTGTGTTTGTGGCAGAATGAGGTTTGTGTTTAAAAAAGGAAGCAGGCGTTCCTGGATTAATGGATTTATAAACAGAAATTCTTTTTGCGTATACTGTTCAATTTGTGAATAAATAAGAAGTCGTTCTTTTAAGTTGATTATTTCGGAGTAAAGTTCGGAAAAAGTGTATTCAGTTTTGAAAAAATTACTGATTGTAGTTATTGTCGGATTGTGAATGAGAGAAATGGCAGTTAATACTTTTACATCAAATTCATCCAGAAGTGTAATAATTGCATTTGCATTTTCTTCACGGCGGATAAAACTTGCAAGCTGTTCAATAAGTCGCTGTTTGTTATACGGAGTTTTAATTTCTCCAAGATAAAGACGCATTGTATTAAAGAACTGTTTGTCTGGTAAAGTTGAAATTGCTTCCTGCCATTTGTTAATATCGTTCATTTTACGTCTTTCCTTTTTTTATTCACTTAATAAACTTGATTTATCGGTATATCTGATAATTTTGTATTCGTAGCCTTGTTCTGCAAGAAATTTCTGACGGTTTGAACCAAATTCTTCTTCTATTGAATTACGGGTAATGAGTGTAAAAAAACGTGAAGTTCGTTCTTTTGGACGAAGAATTCTTCCAAGCCGTTGAGCTTCTTCCTGACGGCTACCGAAGGTTCCGCTAACCTGAATTGCAAGGCTTGCATCTGGTAAATCTATAGCAAAGTTGGCAACTTTACTTACTATTAAAACGCGTATTTTTCCAGAGCGGAAATCTGCGTAAATTCGGTCGCGTTCGGCAGTTGGAGTTTTTCCTGTAATAATTGGAAATCCTGTAAGTTTTTGAATTTGATTTAATTGTTCAAGATATTGACCAATAATCAATATTTTATCTTCTGGGTAACTTTCTATAATCTGCTGAACAATTTCAATTTTATCCGGATTTTGACTTGCAATTTTGTGCTTTTCGCGCGCTCCTGCTACTGCGTAATCAATTTCGCTTGCAACAGGTAAATCTAGACGGACTTCTATGCACTGAGCACTTGCAATCCAATGGTCGCGTTCAAGTTCCTTCCAGGGTACATCGTATCGTTTTGGACCAACAAGGCTAAAAACGTAACCTTCGCATCCGTCTTCGCGTACAAGGGTTGCTGTAAGTCCAACGCGGCGAACGGCTTGTAATTCGGCCACTACTCTAAAAACTGGAGCTGGCAGCATGTGAACTTCGTCATAAATTATAAGTCCCCACGGTCGTTCATGGAAAATTGAAAAATGCGGATATGGTCCTTCCTTGTTTGGACGCCATGTAAGAACTTGATATGTTGCAACAGTAACTGGTTTAATATCTTTGTTTTCGCCTGAATATTCTGCTATTTGGTCTGAGGTAAGGTTTGTTTTGTCTAAAAGTTCATCAATCCACTGGTGTACGGCGCTTATATTTGTAGTGATTATAAGTGTGGAGGTTTTGAGCATGTCCATAATTTTCATGCCGACAATTGTTTTACCTGCTCCACACGGGAGAACTATTGTACCAAAGCCTGTTCCGGGGCCTTTGTCGCCGACGAGGGCGTGCGCACTTGCTGACTGGTATTCGCGAATGTTCAATGGAAGGCCTGCGGCGGTTGTTGTGCGCAGTGAAATGTCTAGATTTTCACCGTCTGTAAGGGCAACTTGGTCTTGAACTGGCCAACCGGATTGTAAAAGTAACTGTTTTATGGTTCCGCGGTCGGTGAGTTTTAGTAAAAAGGAATTTTGCGGCGCGTCACTATTTTCCAGTGTTGCAGTTAGCATTTTTTTTACAGTTGCGTTTGCTGCAATTTGTTTATAAATAGGAATGGAATCTGCTACAAGGTAAAGGTAATGTTCTGTAATTTTTTCGGCCGAGTTTTCTTTGATGGGTACTTCAATATCAGGGCCAGAAATTAATTTGATTTTTCCGAAACGACTTGCAATTTCTGTAATCCACATAACAATTGACTGAGGAACGTCGTAGCGTGCATATTTTTGAAGAACTGCAATTGCATCCTGTGCTGAAAATCCGGCAGAAGCTGCGTTCCACAGCGAAAGTGGCGAAAGTTTGTAAGTATGTAAATGTTCTGGAGATTTTTCAAGCTCGGCAAAAGGAATGAGAGCATTACGACATTCTTCTGCAAGCGGAGCATGAACATCAAGTAAAAGAGAACGGTCACTTTGAACAATTAATGGATTTTCGTAATTCATTTTAAACATACATTATATCGAAAAAGAAAGAGATTTGATAGTAGAATTGTAAGTAATTGCAAGTAATATGAAGTGGTAAACTAAGATATTTCTTCCCATTTAGATAATCAATGTTATAATATTTTGCAGAGTTTATAATTTGGAGGCCTTTTTTTATGGAAAAAAATTACGCCGTTTTTTTACCATTATGTCTTTTTAGTTTGTTGTTTTTTTCTTGTAGTAATATGGTAAGTTTGTTTCAGGTAGAAAAAACTACTTTGAGTATTGTAATGCCACAAAGTCGTATGGCATACGCAAAAGAAGAAATTGCTTCGTATACATTGAATCTTGTATATGCGGGTTCAGAATTTGAAGTAGAACCTATAACTCGGGAAGCTTATCCGGGAGAAAATATTGTTTTTGAAGGATTAAATCCGGGTGAATATAAAATTGGCCTTACAGGTTACAATGATGTCAAAAAGCCTATTGCAGCTGGAAGTTCAAATGTAACGGTAATTGCCGGCGAACGAAACACTGCAACAGTTTTAATGCACCTTGCCCGCTTTTACAAAATCAGTTTTGATGCTAACGGCGGTTCTGGAACAATTGATGACGTAATTTGTGATGAAAACGGAAGTTTTCTTATTCCTGCAAAATGTTCATTTACACCACCAGGAGGCAAAAAGTTTGCAGGCTGGTCGGTTACAAAAGATGGTGCCGCAGTAGATTATTCAAGTTTTCCAGTAACACAAAATGTTACACTTTATGCAGTTTGGATTGATGAACAGGAATATAAAATTACTTACAGTTTTTATGGTATGGAAGATTACATTTTCTATGATCAGTTGATTGCTGGAACTGAAAATTGGAAAAAATCTTTTAAACCTTCAGAGCTTGTAACGCTTCCGGTTTACGAATCAAATTATGTAAAAATCAGTAAGTGGTATGTAATTCAAGATATTGGTACTGGAGTTGAAGAATCAATAGAAAAAATTCAAGGTAAACTCGAGGATTATATTTTCACAGAGATTAAACCTGGACAAATTGTAAACGATGTTTACGTTATTCCGTGCGAATCCGACCTTACAAAGTTTACAATTACTTTCTACGATGGCGACAACTGTTACAATGAAAACAAAATTGTTAGCGGAGTGGGAAAAACTACTCTCAGTTTTATTCCAGAAAAAGAAGGATTAAAGTTGGCAGGTTGGTCACTTTCTAAAAATGCTGAAAAGGTTGATTACAAAAAGAACGAAGTAATTCCACTTATAGAAAACATAACCTTGTATGCAGTTTGGTCGGAAGAACTTGTTTACAACATTACCTACGATTTGAGCAATTATCAAGAATACGAATTTTATGAAGCTTTGGTTGAAGAATCAAAAAAATGGCCAGTTGTTTATTACGAAGGCGAAAAAGTTACACTTCCAGTATTCGAAAATAAATTTATCAAAATTACGGATTGGGTTGTAGAAGCTGATGAAGGGCTTGAATATGAAGCGTTCATGGAAAAACTTGAGGAAAAATATGAATCGCTTGAGAATATGTGCGAATATTCTGTACCTGAGTTTAATGCAGATGATTATGCCTGTGATTTAATTTTGGTTTTGTGTACGGCAGTATGTACAAAATTTGATATAAGTTATTATGACGGCGACACACTGATTACAACCGAAAAATTTGAAAACATTGAAGGAATAATCATGCCGGGCGATTCACTTGAGCAAAAAGGAAGTGCTGTTTTTGCAGGTTGGAGTTTAGCTCCGGATGGGGACATAAGGTATGAAGGTGGAGAAAAGTTTGTTGTAACGGATAATCTTAAACTTTATGCAATTTGGTCAAATAGTACAAAATATGAAATTGAATATGAAGTTTTTGGTCTTGAAAATTTCTACTCTTATAGTGCTTTGTGTGAAGAAATGAAAAATTGGCCTCGTGCATATTTAGACAATAAATTATTAGAGCTTCCAAAATATGAAGATGATTATCTGGCAATTACTGGTTGGTTTGTTATGCCGGAAATTTCGGATGAACCTAAGGTAAACGAAGGTGTAGACGATTTTGGTGGAACTGGCGGTGATGCGGGCGTTGTTGTTGGTGGCGTTGATGAGATTGGTGCTGTTAGTGGCGGTTTTGGCGACGTAGAAGGCGCTGTTGATGAAGGTGATGTAATTGGAGCTGGGGAAAGTCATGATGAAAGATTTACTGTAACTGTGCTTGAACCTGGTGAATATAATCGTAATCTAGTGCTTTATCCTTGTTTTGAAGAAAAGGCAAGTTTTTCTGTAAAAATGTATTTAAATCAAGTGGAAGATCCTGAAGGACTTATAGCTGATTTACAATTTGGTGCATATAAGTTAACAATGGAAGATTTGTCGGGAATGCCTCTTTTTGAAGCATATATATTTAAAGGTTGGAGTACTTCGGTGGAAGGTGACGTGGACTATGTCCCGGGTGAAGAAATATGGGTTACAAGAGATTTAACGTTATTTGGCGTTTGGGAACCAATTCCAGCTCATGAAGTTTTTGTAAAAACTTATATGGAGGCGGACCAGGCAGAACTTACGGTTAATTCATTCCTTTCAACAGAGCCATATATTATTCCAGGAGGTACGTATTCACCTCAAAGAATGATTGCTGAAGCTGGTTGTTATGTTACTGTACCGTACAATATTGTTGGTTGGAGTTGTGAACCTAACGGATTTACAGTATATACTCCTGGAGAGACAATAAGTGTTGATTCTGATTTAACTTTGTATGCTGTTCTAGAACCAATTCAATTTGATGTTACGTACGATTTTTTTGATATTGGAATTGAGTATTTGCTACAAGAAATTGAATTGAATATGTGGGATGTTCAAAGAAGTTGTGCGGCAGGGGAATATATAAATGTACCTTCGTGTGATTCTGAGAATATTACTATATTAGAGTGGAGTGCTAATATTAATGGTGGAGAAGTAACTTTGAAACCTGAGGAAACTGTTTTGATGACAAGTCCGGGGGATGTCGTAGTTAAACCAAAAAAGTATTCAAGAAGAATTTATATTTACCCAAATGCAACTGAAGATGGAGATGGTTCTGCAGCAAACCCGTATACACTTGAGAAAGGTTTTGAATGTCTTGATGATTTTTATACTGTATACTTAAAGGATGATGAAATATCAAACATAATACCAATTTCTTCATCATTAAACATTAATAAAAAGGGAGTTGTAATAAAATCTGTTGAAGCTGGTTCTAAATGTACTCTTTCACGTGAGTCAAGCTTTATTGATAGCCAGCTTATAACTGTTTCTAATGGTGCAGATTTGACGATAGAAAATGTAAAATTCAACTCGAGTGTTGAAGTTCCTGCGGGGCCTTATACTGCAGGAATTTTTATTTCCGATGGGGGAAAATTAATATTGGAAAGTTGTGAGTTCATAGGTTTTTCAAATTCTTTTTCTGGAGTTTATGGAAGTGCAATATGCAATTATGGAACCATGAAATGTACTAATTCAACTTATGAAGGTTCCGATAAGAATGCTGTTTTTAACTCAGGTATTATGACTCTTACTGATAGTTTTGGAGGCACAATTTTGCATACTTGTGCAGTGAACATGACCACAGGAAATGTAAAAACTACAATTATTGACAGCACTGGTAATTCAACAAAAGAGATTAGTATAACATTTGATGAAGCTGGTAATCCTTCTATTGAAGTTCTGATAGATGGCACAAAGGATCCAGCTTCCCTTGATAGTGATGTGGATTATGCTCTGGGACTTTAGTTCAGTGCTAAATCGCCGTCTTTAATCCAGCCAATTTTTCTTAGTAAGCGACCAAAAATCCAACTGAGAATGGCTGGAGCAACAAAGCAGACAATTATAAGACCAATCCACTCGAAAGCGCCTGGTGTAATGGCTACAGCTCCGTGTCCAATGGCAACTTCGCTTGGTTCGAACCATCCAGTAATTACACCAATCTGACCGACTAATCCGCAAGTGCCCATTCCGGAACTTACAGCAGCACCATTCATTTCCATTTTAAAAATACATGTTGCAAGTGGACCAGTAATTATAGAAGCGAGTGTTGGCGGAATCCATACCTTTGGATTTTTAATGATGTTTGGCATTTGAAGCATACTAGTGCCCAATCCCTGACTAAGTATTCCACCCCAGCGGTTTTCCTTAAAACTGATAATGGCAAATCCGACCATTTGAGCACAGCAACCAGCAACCGCAGCTCCACCAGCAAGCCCTGTAAGGCCAAATGCAGCACAAATTGCAGCCGAACTGATTGGCAGAGTAAGCGCTACTCCGACAATAACGCTAACAACAATTCCCATCCAGAACGGATGTAACTTTGTAGACCAAACAATAACTTTTCCAACGGCACTAGCTGCAACACCAATATATTTTGCTGTAAGAACAGTGAGCAAAGCCCCTGCCAAAATTGTAACGGCCGGTGTAACAATAATATCAACCTTTGTTTTTTTGCTAACAAGACATCCGCATTCGGCAGCTATAATCGCAATAATTAAAACAGCAAGCGGACCTCCAGCTCCACCAGTAACGTTAGCTGCGGCACCCACGGCAACAAGACTGAACAAAACGAGCGCTGGTACCGACATTGCAAAACCAATTCCAACTGCCATTGCAGCACCAACAACATGCGCTTCCGTAGCAAAATTTCCTGCGTCTACAAAAAACTGAAAAACCGGATTTGTACCCAGACGCAAAAGCTGCTGTCCAAGGGTTTTAATAATTGTACCAATAAGCAGAGACGCAAAAAGTCCCTGTGCCATTCCTGACATTGCATCGATGCAGTAGCGTTTTACGTATTTGTTCATAAAAACTCCTTATACACCGCGTTAGCGGCGCGACATGTTATTTCTAGCATGCCTGATTTGTCTTTCTTTGGCAGTAGTTTGCCTCGTTGACTTGAAAATCAAATAAAATTAAATGGTGTTGCCTGATAAACGTAGTAATTGAGCCAATTTGAGTAAAAAAGATGTGCAGTTGCACGCCAGTAACTGGTTGGCATTCGGTTTACGTTATTTGTAGGAAAATAGTTTTTTGGAAGAGGCACCTTCATTCCTTTGTCTGTGTCGCGATAAAATTCTTCGGCAAGAGTCATTGTGTCGTATTCAAGATGACCGGTCATAAAAATTTCGCGATTATCTTTTGATTTGATGATTGTAACTCCGGCTTCTGCACTTTCTGCAAGAATTTGAAGTTGGTCGCAAGCAAGAACATCCTCTTTATGTAAAGTTGTGTGACGACTCTGAGGAATTGGGAAAGTATCGTCAAAGCCACGGAGAAGTGGTTCTCCATCTACAGAGCGTTCGTTCATAAAAATACCTGACATTTTGCGTTCAAGTCCGTATTTTTTAATTCCATAATGGTGATAAAGCCCTGCAAAGCTTCCCCAACATAAATACAAGGTTGAATAAACGTTTTTGCGGGCGTAATCCATAATTTTGCAAAGTTCATCCCAGTAATCAACCTGTTCAAAGTCTATTTGTTCAACTGGAGCACCAGTAATAATCATGCCGTCAAATTTCTGTGAGTAAAGTTCGCTTGAAGAAATGTAAAATTTGTCGAGATAACTTTCGTCCGTATTTTTACTAACATGATTTTCCATGCGTACGAGCGAAATTTCAATTTGAAGAGGAGTATTTCCGAGCAAACGAAGCAGTTGTGTTTCTGTAACTTCCTTTGTCGGCATAAGATTTACAATCGCAATTTTAAGTGGACGAATATCCTGGCTGGCAGCTCGTTTTTCTGTCATTACGAAAATATTTTCTTTTTCAAGAATTGAACACGCTGGCAAATCTGATTGAATCTTTATAGGCATGGGCGTTACTCCATAAATTAGTTTTGTTTAGTAATGTTATAAACGAAAATGCGAAAAAATGGAAGGGAAAACAAGAAGCAAAGGATGGTGTATAGACTGATAAATTAGGCTATTGTTCATTGTTCTTTCCCTTTCATTCTGGTATAATTTTTGTATGCCAAATAACGATCGCAAGGGCGCAATTAAAAAATTAAAAACTCTCACTTTTGGTTCAAAATCGAATGTTGAACAATTCCGACAGAAACTGAATGAAACGTTTAAAGTTGTTTTTTTACCGAATGGTGTTGAACGCACTGAATATAATTACGGTGGTGTTGAATGCGATGTGCTTGCTCCTGAAATTTATGCTTCGAACAGAGTTATGCTTTATGTACATGGCGGTTCGTATGTTGGTGGTTCGAGAGCTGCTTACCGCGGATTTTGTTCTTCATTGGCAAGCAAATGTTTTTGTCGTGTTATAGTTCCGGAGTTTAGATTACCACCGTCGTATCCTTATCCGTCGGCAAATGAAGATATTCAAAGTGTGTTTAAAGCTCTTTTTACCGAAGAACAGATTGCAAGTTCGTTAAATTCGGAACGAGGCGAAAAACCGGTACTTCCTGAAATTATAATTGCAGCTGATGGCTCTGGAGCTTCTATTGCCTGTTCGCTTATTTTTAATCTTCGTGAGCGTTATCGAAATTGTATAAAACAAATAATCTTTTTTTCACCTTGGCTTGATGTTTCTGAGTATTCACGTTTAATTGCAACAAAAAAGGTTGCGGACGAAGTTATGAGCGGTGATGTTTTACGAAAAAGCAGTTCAATTTACACTTATGAATCGAATACAAAAAGTCCGTTTGTTTCTCCATTACATGCAGATGATGAAGTGCTCAAAAACTTTCCTCCATTGTTTATTCAAATGGGCGAAAAAGAAATTCTCCTTGATGATGCAAAATATTTTACTAACCATATGACCGAACTTGGTAATAAATGTGAACTTGATATTTGGCCAAATATGATGTTTATGTTCCAAATGGCGGATGAATATTTACATGAATCGCATTTGGCTCTTGAACGAATTGGAAAAATTATTACAGAGGATTCTGCTGGTAAAACTGAAATCCAGATTGATAATCAACCAAGGCTTGAACACAGCTTAAAATCTGATGCCTAGGAGGACATTTTGGAACTATTATCCCCAGCTGGAAACGTTGAAAAACTGTCGTATGCGTACGCTTATGGGGCTGACGCAGCTTATATTGGTCTTAAAAAATTTTCATTGCGTGTAAAAGCTGATAATTTTTACGAAGATGAATACAAAAAAGTAATTGCTCTCAAAAACAAGTATCCGGGTAAACGGCTTCACTGCGCATTAAACATTTCTTTCCATGATGACGAAATTGATGCGCTTAAACAAAATCTTGATTATTTTAAACTTTATCCAATAGATGCATTTATTGTTCAGGATATAGGGATTGTTCCGCTTTTGCAAAAAGAGTTTCCGAATGTTCAGCTTCATCTTTCAACTCAGGCAAGTTGTGTAAATTCTGAAGCTGTAAAAATGTATCAAAAAATGGGATTTAGTCGCATTGTTTTGGGCCGCGAAATTTCAATAGAACAGATTGCAAGAATTAAAAATGCAGTTCCTGATATGGAGCTTGAAACTTTCTGCCATGGTGCAATGTGTATTGCTTATGCCGGCCGTTGTTTAATGAGTGCTTATTTAACTGGACGTTCTGCTCAAAGTGGATTTTGTTCGCACGGGTGTCGCTGGAATTTTAGGGGAGTTAATAATGGCGACTTGAGAATTGAGAATGGAGAAAGCGGGGGTGGAGGAGCTTTAAGCAGAGAAGAGGCAAAAAGGATTGCGGAGTCTGGACTTTTGTATTTGGAAGAAGAGCAGCGAAAAGGGGAATATTTTCCTATTTTTGAAGGAGATGATTTTACTGCAATTCTTTCTTCAAAAGATTTACGGATGATTGAATATTTGGAGCAGTTTAAAAAGGCTGGAGTTGATTCTCTTAAAATTGAAGGTCGCATGAAAAGTGTTTATTACGTTGCAATGGTGACTCGTGCGTACCGTAAGGCTCTTGATGCGCTGGAAGGAAAAATCTCTGCGGAAGAAGCAAAACCTTTTGTGGATGAACTTGAAAATGTTAGTCACCGCGAAAGTACAACCGGTTTTTATTTTGACAAGGCAAATGCAGACGAAACGACAATTGGTGCAAGTGACAGTAAATATCAGTTAGCTGCGGAAATTGGTCGCGAAATTACTGGTGCGGAATTTGAAAATTTGTATACCGAAAGTCAGCGTAGAGCTCGAGAATATCAGGAAAATCTTGATAAAATGCATCCTGCTGCACGCGAAGCTCGTTTGCGTGATTTGGAAATTCATACAGACCGTCGCGTAGTTGCTTTTGAAAAAAAATCCGGCTGGAAAATGTACGAAATTACTGCGTTGAATATGATTAAGGCCGACAACGATATTGAATTTATTTCTCCAGAATTTGTTTCGCTTGTAGCAAAAAATGGTGAATGGGAAATGATTAGTCCGGAAACTGGTCTTAAGATGAACTGGGTTTGCGATGGACATCCGTGTGTAATTTATACAAAGTACACATTGCCGGATTCGTCACTTATTCGTACGCTTGATCCGGATTACGTTGAAGGTAAAATTCGCGATACTGGGCGATAAGTGCGAGGTGGAGGAAGATAATCAGTGAGCAGCGAAAAAGTTTTTTCTTCTAATTATGAAAACCCCGACGAACTTCTAAAGGAGTTTTTTCAAAAACACGATTATTTTACTCAAACAGAAAAGGAAACTATTACTAAGGCTTGGAATTTGTTAGTTGAACGTACAAAATCCGAACCACATATGACGGGCGAACCTCATTACGTTCATCCGCTGCGTGTAGCCGACATTCTTGCCGAAAGTCACCTTGACTGCGATTCAATTGTCGCGGCTATTTTACACAACGTTCTTGATTTTAATACTACCGCCGAACAATTAAACTCTATGTTCGGTGAAAGCATTAACAAAATTATTCAAACTACAGGAAAAATTATTAACCTTCCGTTAAAATCCCGTAATATTCAACAAGCGGATGCAATTCGAAAAATGTTTTTTGCCATGAGTGACGATGCTCGAATTATTCTTATTACACTTGCCGACCGTCTTGACCGCATTCGAAATATTAAAAATTTTGACAAGGAATATCAAAAAACGATTGCTGAATCTGTAATTGAAATTTGGGCACCGCTTGCGGACAGACTCGGAATGCAGAAAGAAAAAAATGAATTTGAAGATTTAAGCTTAAAGTATAATAATCCTGCGGTTTTTCAACAGATTAAAGCAATTGTCAGTCAGAAAAAAGACGAGCGCTCAAATTATTTGGGAAAAGCCGTACAAAGTATTTACAAATCCGCCGAAAAAATGGGCATTCAGGTAGAAATTCAAAGTCGTGCTAAACATTTTTACTCAATTTATCAGAAAATGAAAAAGCGCAACAAAGAAGCTGATGAACTTTACGATTTGCTCGCGCTTCGCATTTTGTGTAATACATCTGCGGAATGTTATATGCTAGTTGGAATTGTACACGGTTTGTGGACTCCGCTTGACGGGCGTTTTAAGGATTATATTGCAATGCCAAAAGCAAACGGTTATCAATCGTTGCATACAACTGTAATGTGCGAAGGTAAGCCGCTTGAAATTCAAATTAGAACTCACGAAATGCACAATCTTGCGGAACACGGAATTGCAAGCCATTGGTTGTATAAAAAAGGAAGCTCAAAGGATTTAGTTGAAGAAAGTAAACTCGATATTTTTAATAAACTGCAGGCCTTTAGAGAGCAGTCGCTTACCGACGAAAATACTTTTTCTACTCTAAAAAACGAACTTCTTGGTGATGAAATTTATGTATTTACTCCTAAGGGAGATGTTCGTAAACTTCCAATGGGCGCTACGGCAATAGATTTTGCGTATTCAATTCATTCGGCAATTGGTGAAAAAATAATTGCGGCAAAAGCTGATGGAAAAATAATTCCGCTTTCTAAGCCGTTACAAAATACTCAGATTATTGAAATTGTTACAAATCCACAGGCGCATCCGACTGAAGCGCAATTAAATATTGTAAAAACAGCAAAGGCTCATCAGAAAATACATTCCTGGCTCATGTCAAATGATCCAACTTTTAGTGAACGCCAAGCGGAGGTTCATACTGATGAAGGTTCTCCAGAACTGCAGGTTCGCGTTCGAAAAATGCGTGCCAAAAAAGGAGAACGGGAAGTTGAAGAGCAAAAACCGCGGAATGTATTAATTCAAGGTGATAAAAATGTTCTTCACAATCTTGCACAATGTTGTAAGCCAAAGTATCCGGATTTAATAGTAGGTTATGTTACTCGTTCTAAAGGGGTTTCGATTCATCGTGCCGATTGTTTAGTTTATCAGCGAATTCCGGGAAAAGAAAAACGGAATGTGGACGTTGAGTGGGAAAAGGTAAAATAAAACAATTAATATCAGAAAAAATACTTATAAATTTCTTTAATAAAATGACAGAAATTTAGTATAATTTATGTAATCTTTTTATTTGAAAAATGTTATTCTTATATATAAGTAGGCGAAAAATGAAATTGTTAACAAAGAGATTTTTTACAGGCGCAGTACTTTTCTGTTTAATTTTTAATTCGATTGCTGCACAGGATACATCTGTTCAAAAAATTACAATCGAAGAGGCTGTTGAACTGGCTTTGCAAAATAATATTACCATTAAACAAAGTAAAATGGATTTGGATTTACTTGCAAAAAAAGACAAGTATTCTTGGAATGGTATTAGTCCTTCCATAAATTTAAGTACTGGTGTAAATGGAGGAAGCCGCGGAACTTTAAAAGATTTTTCAACAACAAAATCAGATTCTCTTTCATGGTCTGCATCAGGTTCGTTAAGTTTTACATTTACTCCAGCTCTTGCCACTTCAATTGCTGCTGCAAAACTTGCTTACGAATCTGGACAGCTTTCATACGAAAGTACAAAACGTCAAATTGAATTAAGCGTTCGTAAAACTTTTTACAGCCTTGTTTATTTTAATGAAAACCTTGAACTTCAGGAGCGAAGCCTTGAAACAACAAAGCAAACTTACGAAGCAAACAAAACAAAATATGAGCAGGGACGTCTTCCAGAACTTACATTACTTTCTTCACAGTATAATTACGAAAGTAAAATTCCTTCTGTAGAAAATTTAAAAGTGACATACCAGAGTAATCTGGACAATTTTAAATTGATTTTAGGCCTTTCTCTTTCTGATCAAATTGAATTAGATGGAACTTTACTTGATGTAAACGAAATTAATCTTGATGAAAGTATTTTACAAATGAATATAGAAGATGTTCCAGCTATTAAAGCTATGCTAATGAATATTGCTTCTGCTAAAAATAGTCTTACAGCTACTAAATATTCTGCATGGGGACCACGTTTGTCTTTGTCGGGAAATGCAAATGGTAGTGGTGGAATCAAACCTTCGGATGACTCTTCTTTGAACATTTCATATTCAGCTTCTTTAACCATTCCGCTAGACGGATATCTTCCGTGGTCTACAGGAGCATTAAGTATTGAGTCACAAACTGAAGCACTTGAAAAACTTGAATTGAATCTTGAACAGTCAAAAGCTTCTACGGAAATGTCTATTAGAAACAGTTATAATCAGATTTTACAGGCACAAACTCAACTTAAGTTGTACGAAAAAAATGTTGAGCTTATGCAGAAAACTTATGATATGACAAAAGCTTCTTATAATGTAGGTTCATCAGATTTACTTACTTTACAGACTGCTGAAAATAATTTGTACTCTGCAAAATATAACGTTCAAAATCAGCGATACAGTATTATCAGTTCGGTTTTGGATTTAGAAAATACACTTGGTAAAAAAATTATAGAAGGTGAAGATAAATGAAAAAAGCATCAAAATGGATTGTTGTAATAGCTCTTGTAGTTTTAACAGTTGGAATTTCGGTAGGAGTAATACAGGCAGATAAAAAGAAGAAAGCAAATGGTGGTGGTTCTGCAAATCCATGGGCAAATAGAAATGCCAGGCAATCTGTTACTGCCGTAAGAACAGTAGTTGCTAAAAATCTTACACTTACAGATTATGTGTATACAAATGGTGAAATTGAAACTCAAAAATCAATTGAAGTTTTTCCTTCTATTGGTGGAAAAGTTGTAGAAGTTAGAGTTTCGCTTGGTTCGCAGGTAAAAGCCGGCGATATTATTGCTTATATTGACCCTTCTGAACCTGGAAGTGTTTATGCAAAAAGCCCTGTAATTGCTCCAATTGACGGAAGTATTCTTACTTCTCCTGTAAAAACCGGACAGAAAATTAGTGCTGGAACAATGGTTACAAAAATAGGAGATACAAGTAATCTTCAAATTACAGCAAAAGTTCCAGAGCGTTATGTTTCCGAATTGAGCATTGGTCAGAAAGCCGAAATTACTCTTCAGGCTTATGGTGATGAAAAATTTATAACTTCTATTGTTCGTATTTCTCCTGTAGTTGATCCTTCAACTCGTACGAAGGAAATCATTCTTAATTTTGATAATAAAGATGATCGTGTAAATGCCGGAATGTTTGCAAATGTAAAATTGTATACAGTTGATTACGGCGGATACCCTGCAATTCAGCAGGACGCTTTTGTAGAAAATGGAGATGATTATTATCTTTATGTTGTAAATGACGAAAGCGTTGTAAATAAACGTCAGGTAAAGCGTGGTAAAAATATTGGAGATTACTGTCAGGTTATTGAAGGGCTTTCTACAGGAGAAGCTGTAGTTATTGAAGGTATGCTTTCGCTTTACGAAGGAGCAAAAGTTCGCGATATTTCAGGAAATGTTGCATTCCCAGAGGAAGCTCCTAAACCAGAAGATGGTAAAAAACCAGAGGGTAAAAAATAATGAGTTTAAGTCGTAATACACTGGAACATCCAGTTCTCATTTTAATTGTATTTGCTTTGCTCGGAATGCTTGGTATTTTTACCTTGAGTAACGTAGCAATTGCGCTCATGCCGGAAGTAGAAAATCCGAGTCTTTCTATCAGTTGTTCATACCCTAATGCTGGTCCTGAAACCGTAGAAAAGGTTATTACAAAAACAATTGAAAGTGCCGTAATGAGCGTAAATGGTCTTAAAAACATGACTTCAACTTCCAACGAAGGTTCTTCCAACGTTAGCTTAGAGTTTGAATATGGTACAGATTTAACAGAAGCCGTAAACGATGTTCGCGACAAACTTGATCGTGTAAAACGAAGTTTGCCTGACAGCGCAAGCGACCCTACAATCTTCCGCTTTTCCGGCGATAACGGTGAAATTATGCGTATTCTTATGCGCGGTAACCGTTCGGTAGATGACCTTAAAGCAATTGCCGAAAACAACGTTGTAAATATTCTTGATCAGGCCGATGGTGTTGGTCAGACAGAAGTTTATGGTGGACGTGCTGCCCAGGTAAATGTTCGCCTTGACCAGAACCGAATGGCTGCTTACGGATTTACAGTTCCAGTTATTACCGGTGCTTTGTCAAAACAGAACCTTGAACTTGGTGGCGGTAAAGTTATGGAAGGTCACCGAAATTACGTTGTTCGTACTGTCGGTGAATATACAAGTATTGATGAAATTAATAACACAGTAATTTCAACTATAAATGGTTATTCAATTCGGTTGCGCGATGTAGGTGAAGCTTCTATCGGTTATGCTGATACAACTCAGGAATCTTACATCAACGGAGGAAAAGGTGTTTACATTAGCGTTACGAAGGATTCTGATGCAAATACTGTAACTGTTGCAAATAATGTTTACAAAAAAATTGAGCAGGCACAAAAAAATCTTCCGCCAGATGTAACAATGGAAATTATTTCCGATTCAACTGATCAAATTCGCGAAACAATCAACACATTGATTACTTCTGCATGGCAGGGACTTTTACTCGCCGTAGTAATTTTGTTCATCTTCCTGCAGAATTTCAAATCAACAATCATCATTTCAATTTCTATTCCACTTTCTATTATCATCACACTTTTTGCCATGAGCATGTTTGGTCTTACATTAAATATGATGACATTAACAGGACTTATTCTTGGTGTTGGTATGATTGTAGATGCTTCCATTGTAATGATTGATAATATTTACAATTACCGGCAGCGTGGCGCAAAGCCTAAAGTTTCGGCAGTTCTTGGTAGTCAGGAAATGTTGATGTCTGTAATTTCTGGTAACCTTACAACAATTTGTGTATTCATTCCATTTGTTTTCTTTATTAAAGATTTGGGAATGATGGGGCAGATGTTCAAAGGTGCAATTTTTACAATTGTAATTGCGCTTGTTTCTTCACTTCTTGTTGCTATTTTCCTTGTACCAGTTTTAGCCGGAAAATTCCTTCCACTTTCTAACCGCGTAGAAAAACCTGTAACAAATAAGGTATTAAAAGCAATTTACGGTTCATTCCAGAAAGTAATTGATTGGTTTACAGAACTTTATGCAAAACTTTTGCGTGCATCGCTGAATAATCGCCTGATAACAATTGTTGCTGCGTGTGGACTTCTTGTAGTTTCTTTAAGCTTTATTCCAACAATGCAGATTAATCAGATTCCAGCTGGCCGTGATGATCAGGTTCAGTTGAATATCAATCTTGCTACTGCTACTCCTTTTGAAGAAACAAGAGATGTTGTTCTTGCAATGGAAAAATATGTTTACGAAGAATGTCAGGGTTATAAAACTGTAACAACATCTATTGGTGGTAGAAATACAAACCGTGGTTCTATTACAATTGCGCTTCCAGAAACTGCAAAGCAAATTGATTCAGCGCAGGAAATGCAGAATAAGCTTCGAAGACACTTTGAAGAATTTCCAAATGCACGTCTTTCGTTCAGTGAAGGTTTCCGTGGCCAGTGGATGGGAAGTAGTGTTGATATTGTTCTCCTTTCTGATGATTTGGATGCTGCTCTTAATACAGCCGAAGCAATGCAGGAAATTATTTCTACAAATAAAAAGGTAAGTGAACCAACTGTAAGTATGGATAAAGGTCTTCCTCAGGTAGAAATTGAAATTGACCGTGAACGCGCTTATGCAATGGGTGTAGACATTACAACTGTTGCTCGCGAAATCAACTATGCTTTGAATGGTTCTACAGCTTGTACTTATCGTAAAGACGGTAAAAACTATAACGTAGTTGTTGCTTACCGTCCGGAAGACCGCCGTACAATCGACGACCTCGATTCCATTTATGTACGTGGAACTGGCGGTATGGTAAGCGTTGGAAACTTTGCTCACGTAAAGAAAGGTCTTGGTCCAGTTTCAATCCGTCGCGAAAGTCAGAAGCGTATTATTCACGTAAGGGCAAGTAATCTTACAAACGAAAACGATGATGTTATTGAACAGGAGATAAAAGAACTTGTTCAAGGAAACGTTATTATTCCAGAATCTGTAGTTGTAAATTATGAAGGGGCTTGGAAAGATACAATGAGTCAGTTCGGCTTCTACTTAAAGATTGCAATCATGGCTATTTTGCTTGTATTTGGTGTAATGGCCGCAACTTACGAAAGCTTTAAGGCGCCTTTTATCAACCTTGCAACAATGCCGTTCCTTGCAATTGGTGTTATTTTCCTTCACAAAATAATTGGAGAACCTTTGTCGTTCATGTCGGCAATTGGTATTATCATGCTCATTGGAATTGTAGTTAATAACGGTATTATTTTGGTAGACTACACGAACATTTTGGTAGGACGCGGTCAGGAACTTAAAGAAGCTTGTTTCGAAGCTGGAAAGAGCCGTTTCCGTCCGGTTTTGATGACAACTTTAACAACAATTCTTGGTATGCTTCCAATGTGTTTTGCAACGGAAGGACAAGCTGGAATGGTTCGTCCAATTTCTATTGCCGTTGTTGGCGGATTAATTTCTTCAACCTTCGTAACTTTGCTTATCATTCCTGTTTTGTATAGTCTTGTTATGAAAAAGAAAGATGTAAAGCCAAGAGTAAAAATTGAATTCGAGGAAGAAAAATGATTCGTGCCGAAATTATAGCAAATCAGTCTGTTCAAGATGATATTCAGGAACTTCTTGAACAGGAAATTGAAGGAATTGAATATACAGTTTTTCAGGAAGTAAAAGGAAAAGGATTAACTTCTAAAAAAATTGGTGATACCGTTTGGCCAGAAATGAACTTTGTTTTGTTCTCGTATCTTTCTGAAGATAATGCCAAAAAATTAAAGCAGATTGTCGAAGCCGTAAAAAAACGTTTTCCGCGAGAAGGTATTAGCGTGTTCTTTACACAGGCGGTGGAGTTTTAGTCACACGGAAGGGGGGGTGTGGGAAACAGTGCTAACGCTACGCCACTAACGTGGCTATCTCTCGTTAGTTGTATTCAGCTTCCCTATAGCTTCGTAGAAGCGTGGCGTAGCGCAGACCTCCCATACAAAAGAGCCCGTGTGACTTAATTATAAAAAAAATCTGCGTGATTTGCGTTAAACCCAAGTAGGTAATTATTTCATTTCAACAACGCGTAATTGTCCTTCCAGGTCTTTAAGAATTTCAGTTTTAAATCCCCATTGGTCTGCAATAAAAGCGGTATCTTCGGCGTTATATTCACCAGTTTCAATTAAAATTGAGCCGTGTGGAGCAAGGTGCTCGCGGGATTGTGGAATTAAATCACGAATTATTCCAAGTCCGTCATTTTTTCCAGAAGCATCTCCCGGCAAATGAATTCCGTCTGCAGTGGCAATAACATCTCCGTTTAATGCAAGCCGAGGTTCATTTCGACCATCTTGTAAAAGTTCATCCACCATTGTGTGCGGAATGTAAGGTGGATTTGAAAGAATTACATCAAAACTCCACGGTACTTGTTCAAAAAGATTTGACTGTGTAAAACGAATGTTTGCCGCATAATTTTTACAGAGAGTTTGAGCATTCAAACGAGCCACTTCGAGTGCCTGAAGACTAATATCAACAAAAGTAAACTTTGGAAGTTTTGAAGAGTCTATTTTATATGCATCAATTAAAGTTCTTAAAACCGAAAGACCAATACAGCCGCTTCCGGTGCACATGTCGCAAATTGTAAGAATGGAAGTTGGACGTGCTTTCATTTTTTCTAAGATTATTTGAACGGCTCTTTCTACCAAAGTTTCAGTGTCCGGTTTTGGAATGAGTACGGCTGGAGTTACTAAAAAATCGTAACCGTAAAATTCTTTATGGCCGGTAATATACGCTACGGGGAGACCTGTCTGACGGCGTGTAACAGCTTCTTCGAGCCACGGAAGTTTGGAGGTTGGAATCTCCTGATTTTTATTTAGAAGAATTTGAGTTTTTGTATACGAAAGTGCAAATTCGAGAAAAACTTCTACGTCAAGTTGAGGTGTAGGTGATTTTGTAAGTTTAGAAAGTGCTTCCCTCTTAAAATCTTGAATTGTCACGTTTTTTTGCCATTTTTTGAATATACATAAGTTTATCTGCTTCTCCGAACATTTTTTCGAAAGAAGTTTTTTTAGAAACGTAAACGCCTATACTTGTAGAAACTTCGTATGGTTTTCCAGATGATAGGTTATATTTGTACAAATAATCTTCAACTTTGAGCATAAGTTCGTCTTCGTTCAATTCTCGCGGAAAAAGTCCTATAATTTCGTCACCACCGTAACGGCAAAAGTATCCGTCGGAATAAGTACTCGAAAGTGCCTTGCCGACAATATCAATTGCTGAATCGCCTTCATTGTGTGTATAGTTGTCGTTTATAGTTTTTAAATTATCCAAATCGCACATTGCAAGGGTAATAGTTTCAATTTCCGGATTATTCATTATTTGTTTATAAATACGCAAAAATCCTGTACGGTTGTAAAGTCCTGTTAATGCGTCGTGACTGTACATGTTTTCAATTCGGTGTTGAAGGGTACGCTGGAATTGCATATTTCTGTAACCAGATAAAGCGTTGCTCAACCATGATGAAATTTGAGAAACTTTTGCGTAATTTTGTTTGTCGTAATTTAAATAGTAGAAACAAAGGTAACCAAGTGGCTGATCAAGATAATTCATCGGAGTAAAAATTAAAGGAATTGTAAAATTATCCAATAGATATTGCATTTTCGGGATTAAATCCTCTGTTTTTATGTAACGGGTTTCTGGTTCAGAATCATCATCGGAATCGAGCAGCATATACTGAACATCACCATAAGTTGAAGAAGTGTGGCTTATATTCGGATTTGTATCATCAGTTACACATTCTGCTTTTACCATGCAAACCATATTGAAGAAAAATTTTGTTTTTAAAACTTTTTGAACTTCCTCAATGTTTTGGCAACCTTGAACTGCAATCGAAATATTTAAAAGTGATGTATCTTCGCCACGGTAACGCGCGTAAGAATCAGTTAAGAAATTAATAAAGTTCATTGCGTTTGCAGGTTTAATTGGTTTACAACCACACGATTCAGAAACATGAAGTGAAGAATCAACATATTTTGTGCATAACGGCATTTTGTGCTCAGTAATTTGAAAAAGAAATCGTGCAGTTTCTTGACCTAAAAGGTGATAATCGCATAAAGCTGTTGTAATTTTTGGATTACTAAAGAAAATTGCTTGAATGCCATCAAAACCTGTAACTAACACGTCGTCAGGGCATTCGTAACCGTTTTGCTGAAGAACAGAAACTGCGGTAATGGCCATTGTATCGTTGGCACAGATAATAGCATGAGGAAGGTTTCCGCTGTCTATAAGTTTTTGTGTTGCAATTCGTGTCGGTAAATCCCAGAAATCTCCGTAACTTATGTCTTTGTCTGTGAACGGAAGATTTTTTTCGGCCATAACCTTTTTTAAAACTTCAAGGCGTTCGAGCGATTGGTGGGAGTTAGCAGTTCCTGCCATAAAATGAATTTTTGTTTTATTGTGATTTTCGAGAATATGGCGGACAATGTATTCAAAACCTGATTGTTCGTTAAAACAAATGTTGTAAGTATTATTATTTTGACCACCAATTGAAATAACAGGAATATTGTGTTCTTCTGCTTTACAGATTAAAGAATTTTTAAGCGGAACATCCAGAATGTCATCTTCAGAAATTAAAACTGCGTCTGTCGTGTCAAAATTTATTAAATTAAAGAAATTATGACCGCCATTATTGTTTTTATTATCTTTGTACAAATCTGTTGAAGTACAGAAAACTAAAAGTCGCCAATTCTGTTCTTTTAAGGCTTCGTTTAATGCAGATATATAATCACAGAATTTATCTTGATAGATTTTTGAAGTACAAAAAACTAAGATTTTATGTCCGTAAAGCATTTATCCTCTTATGCATTACTCTCCAAAGCTGTAACATCGGCTGAAAGTTGCTCTTCTTTTGCGTAAACGTTCAAGGCATCAAGCATATCATCCATGTCGCCCATCATAAAGCCTGGAAGATTGTGTGCACTGTAGTTAATTCGATGGTCAGTTACGCGGTCTTGTGGAAAGTTATATGTTCTAATTTTTTCAGAACGGGCACCAGAACCTACCATACTTGAGCGGGCTGCTGCACGTTCCTGTTGTTTTTTGCTTTCTTCAAGGTCGAATAAGCGCGCTCGCAAAACACGGAAAGCTTTCTCTTTATTTTTAATTTGTGATTTTTCGTCTTGTTGAATTACTACAAGTCCAGTAGGAATATGTGTAAGTCGAACTGCAGAGTCTGTTGTGTTTACACATTGTCCACCAGGGCCGCCTGCACGCATTACATCAACGCGAACATCGCCCGGTTTAATTTCAATTTCAGTTTCTTCGGCTTCTGGCAAAACGGCAACAGTTGCTGTAGAAGTTTGGAGACGTCCCTGACTTTCTGTCTGTGGAACTCGTTGAACACGGTGAACGCCAGATTCCCAGCGGAGTGTACCGTAAACAAATTTACCAGAAATTGAAGTTACAATTTTGTTAAATCCGCCAACTTCTGTTTCCTGCGCTTCCATTGTTTCTGTGCGCCAGCCTTTACGTTCTGCAAGGTGGGTGTACATTTCCCACAAATCTCGAACAAAAAGACTTGCTTCATCTCCACCGGCAGCAGAACGAATTTCAAGAATAATGTTCTTTTCGTCGAGCGGATCAGGTGGAACTAATTTTAATTTGATTTCTTCTTCAAGTTTTGGTTGCTTTTCTTCAAGTTCTTTTAATTCTTCGCGAGCCATTTCACGCATTTCTGCATCATCTTCGGCTGTAATCATTTCTTTTGCATCTTGAATGCCTGATAATACTTTTTTGTATTCATCGTAAAGAGCACAAACTTCTGTTAAATAACCGTGCTCGCGCATTGTGTCCTTATATTTTTTTGCGTCTTTGACCAAATTTGGGTCCATAACTAAATCGCTTACTTCTTTGTAGCGTTTTTCGCATTCGTCTAACTTCTTCAATAAATCCATAATATTACTATATTATCATATAGATATAGGATATTCAATTGAACGTTTGTAATAAAAAATTTGAATATCTGTGTAATTTGATGTAAAATTAAACACTATTAGTTCATAAAGTAAAACTATGTACTTTATTATTGGAGGTATGATAAAAATTACATCCGTGTAATTTTTATCATTAAAGTTTGAATTTGCGTTGCATCTTCAAACTTTGATTTAGCGCCTCCATGCGCTGCCGCTAACGCGGAGTTTTTATTGGAGATGAACATGGAATTTAACAAGGAAGAATTTAAGGAAAATCTTTCAGCCAGATTACGTCGTCAGTACGGAAAAGATATTTCGCAGGCTAACAAACATGATCTTTTTGATGCAGTATCAGCTTCTGCTCTTGAAATTATTATGCCAAATTGGATGGCAACCCGTGCAGAATATGAAAAAAAATCTGTAAAACAACTTTATTATTTATCTGCAGAGTTTTTAATGGGACGTGCGCTTAGTAACAACCTTATCAACGCTCAGATTAAGGATTCTGTTGAAGAAGTTCTTAAAGATATGAACATTGACTTCAATATGATTGAAGATGAAGAACCAGATGCAGGACTTGGTAATGGTGGTCTTGGACGCCTTGCAGCTTGTTTCCTGGATTCTCTTGCAACTTTGGATTATCCTGGTCATGGATACGGTATTCGTTACGAATATGGTATGTTTGAACAGAGAATTGAAGACGGTTATCAGGTTGAATATCCGGATAATTGGTTGAAACACCGTGATCCGTGGGAGATTAAGCGTTCAGATTTGGCAGTAACTGTAAAGTTTGGAGGAAACATTGCTTACGGTCGCACTCCAGACGGCCAGCCAACCTTCCATATTGAAAATGCCGAAGAAATTACAGCAACTCCATATGATATGCCAATTATTGGTTATGGAACAAATACTGTAAATACTTTGCGCTTGTGGTCAGCTTCCTCTCCAGACGGATTTGACCTTCAGCTTTTTAATAACATGGATTATAACCGTGCAGTTGAACGACAAAATAGTGCAGAAAATATCAGCCGTGTACTTTATCCAAACGATAATGGACCTAGCGGAAAAGCACTTCGTCTTAAACAGCAATATTTCTTCAGTTCTGCTTCTTTGCAGGATTTAGTCCGCCATTATGTTGCAAACCACGGAACAGATTTCAGCCATTTTGCAGATTACCACGTAATCCAGTTGAACGATACTCATCCGGTAGTTGCAATTCCGGAACTTATGCGCATTCTTTTGGATGATTATAACGTTGGATGGGATGAAGCTTGGGATGTTGTAACACATACATTTGCGTATACAAACCATACTATTTTGGCTGAAGCTTTGGAAAAATGGCCAATTTCAATTTTCCAGGGACTTTTACCACGTATTTACCAGATTGTAGAAGAAATTAACCGTCGTTTAGTAATTGAACTTCGTCAGAAATTTCCTAACGATTATTACAAGCATGAACACATGGCAATTATTCATAACAACATGGTTTACATGGCTTGGATGGCAATTCATGCTTGTTTCAGTGTAAACGGTGTTGCAGAACTTCATACAGAATTGCTTAAAACTGCTGAACTTAAAGACTGGTACACAATTTATCCTGAAAAATTTAATAACAAAACTAACGGTATTACACAACGCCGTTGGTTGCTTGATGCTAACCCTCAGCTTGCTGATTTTATTACAGAAAGAATTGGACATGGCTGGGAAAAAGATTTGGCTAAACTTAAAGGACTTGAAAAATTCCTTGATGATGATAAGAGTCTTGATGAACTTATCCGCATTAAAGTAGAAAACAAACAGGCTTTGGCAGATTACTTAAAGCATACACAGAATGAATTCCTTGATCCGGATTCAATTTTTGATGTTCAGGTAAAGCGTTTGCATGAATATAAACGTCAGTTATTGAACATTTTGCACGTAATGTATTTGTACAATCGCCTTGTAGAAGATCCTTCTTATAATCCACCAGCAAGAACTTTCATTTTTGGTGCAAAAGCTGCAAGTGGTTACCGCCGTGCAAAATCAATTATTAAGTTGATTAATACTGTTGCAGAACGAATAAACAATGATCGCCGTGTTCGTGGAAAGATTCGTGTTGTATTCGTAGAAAACTATCGTGTTTCTGTGGCTGAAAAAATCTTCCCTGCTGCTGATATTTCTGAACAGATTTCTACTGCCGGATTGGAAGCTTCTGGTACATCAAACATGAAGTTTATGCTGAACGGTGCTTTAACTCTTGGTACAATGGATGGTGCAAACATTGAAATTTTTGAAGAAGCTGGTAAAGATAACGGATTTGTATTCGGACTTTTGACAGATCAAATCAAAAAAATGGAAGCAGAACATTCATATAATCCACAGGAATATTTGGATTGTAATCCGGCTTTGGCAAAAGTTGTTGAACAGCTTGTTGATGGTACTTACGATCCTTCACATCAGTTGTTTAAGGAATTGCATGATTCTTTAGTTTACGGAGTTGAAGGTCAACGTCCAGATGTTTACTACGTTCTTGCGGATTTTGATTCTTATTGTAAAGCTCAGGAGAAGATTGCGGCTGCTTATTCTGATAAGAAAGCATGGGCTAAGAAGGTTCTTAAGAATATTGCTAATGCAGGTAAGTTCTCTTCTGACCGTACAATTGAAGATTATGTTCGCGATATCTGGCACTTGGGCAAATTACAGGTAAAATAAAACTTAGTAGCTGAAAACATAAGCTTTAACTAGAAAACGGGGCGGCCATTTGTAAACTTTGGTCAGCCCCTTTTTTTTACCATAGGAAAAATCTCTTATTCCCAAAAAAAATATAAGTAAACCGAAAATACTGATATTTTTCCTCCATTTCTCGCGGTAGGATTGACTTACCATTTTAGGAGGATTAAAAAAATGAAAAAAAATCTTAAAGTTTTTGCATTGGCACTTTCTGCTGCTGCAATATTGTTTTCAAGTTGTGCTTCATCAGGTGGTTCTAAAGGTGATGCAGGATTTAATCCTGTTCATCCAAGAGAATATACACTTGATCTTTCTGATTCAAAAACAGGAACTTCAATTGATGTAGTTTTTAACGAATATGGCCCTAACTATCAGAGCCAGTTTCCTGCAGATTTTACTAAAAATGTAAGAAAGGATAAACCAAAGGCAGGGGACACAGTTCACGTTTATTACAAATTATCAACAAATATTGATGTTGGTGCAATGCGTATTTCTTTGATTGACCCAACTGTAAATTATTGGCTTGAACTTGCTCCGGATGCAGCTATTATTCTTACTGATATTAAAGCTGGCGAAATTTATGAAGGAAATCAGGATATTGTTTTGACAGCTGACATGAAAGGGGAATTCAAAGTTTACTTCTGTTGGGATAACGCTGATTTAATTAAGGAAGGTTATGCTGCTGTTGGTGCTGGTGGAACTGTAACTTTAATGGATGTTGAGGGTGTTGAATCAACTGATGTTGAAAAAGAATTACCAGCTTCTGAAATTCAAACTGGTCCAAAAACAATCAATATTGAAATTAACAAAATCTGTGCATTCTGTGATATTGTAACTGGACATCCTTGGATTGATGGAAAACAGATTATGTCTGAAATTGAAAACTATCAGGCCGATATTTCTTATTCAATGTTACTTGAAGAAGAACCAGTTCCTGGTGATATTCTTGTTGTTACTTGGAAAGGTAAAGCCGACCGTGATATTGCTGAATTAAAATGTATGCCTGTTGACCATTCTGCTTCTGTTGGCTGGTGGAGAATTATGATTAATGATTCTGACAATCCAGACAATGTAGTAATTGCTCGCGATATTAAAGCTGGTGAAGTTTTTGAAGTTACAAAAACATACGTAATTGATATTGGTGCTGAATCAACTGATTGTAACCTTCGCGTATGGTATGAATACGACAAAGAAACAAATGGACCAGGTCCTTGTACTATTATTGGTGTTAATAAATAGTTTTTAATTATAGTCTGTCATTGCGCGTGCAGTGGCAAACTAAGCGCCCCGTCATTGCGAGCGTAGCGAAACAATCCATTATGTACACGATTGCTTTGTGACTCACTTTCCTCGCAATGACGCCCGCCTACAAACGTTCACATTTCACTTTTCACTCATTACTTTCTTCGTTATACTTTTCTTATGAAAAACTCGTCTTCATTTATTGCTTCTCTTGGACTTTTACTAACTGCTGCAATCTGGGGATTTGCATTTGTAGTTGTAAAAGACAGTCTTGATTATATTGGTTCTGTTTATATGGTAGCAATTCGTTTTACAATTGCTGCACTTGGAATTGGCGTTTTATTTTGTAAGCGTCTAAAAAAACTTGATAAAAAACACTGGATTATGGGTGCTGTAACTGGCTTTTTCCTGTTTTTTGCCTACGTAGTTCAGACTATTGGGTGCTTTTATACTACTGCTGGAAAGAATGCATTTTTAACAACAATATATGTAATTCTTATTCCACTTATCAGCTGGCCTTTATATAAAAAACGACCTGGATGGTATGTTTGGGTTGCTGCAATTATGTCTGTAACAGGTATTGGTTTACTTGCTCTTGGAAACTCTGATGTTGGCGGAATTAATATTGGAGATATTCTTACTTTAGTTTGCGGTTTGTTTTATGCACTTCACATTTTGTGGACAGAAAAATGTAATAAAGAAGGCTGCGATACAATGCTGATTACTTTTTTGCAGTTTTTGTTTGCCGCCATTTTTGGTTGGATTTCAGCTCCGTTTATTGACGGGCCGCTTCCAGTTCAGGCACTACAATCAAGTCGTGTAATTGTTTCTATGCTTTATCTTGGATTATTCAGTTCAATGCTTTGTTTCAGCTTGCAAAATGTAGGTTTAAAATATGTACAGTCTTCACTAGCGTCTTTATTTTTAAGCTTTGAGTCAGTTTTTGGAGTTTTGTTCAGTACATTATTCTTACACGAACAATTAACTTGGCGAATGGGAATTGGTTGTGTTCTTATTTTCCTGGCGGTCGTTCTTGCTGAAACTCGGTTTGAGTTTTTATTTGCTCATAAGAATAACGGTAGCTCCAGAAATTAGAACGTAGCGTCTTTGCTCGCGTAATAATTCTTCATTTCCAGCTTCAAAAATATCTTCCGGTGAATTAAGTGCTGTGTCTGCAACAACATACCATTTTTTTCCTTCCGGGGCTGCTGGAATTGTAATTGTCAAATCATAAATATCTGTGTTTGTGGCAATGTAAAAATCGTTGTCGTTTGAACTTGTTCCTGACAGTTTAAAACCGAGGAATCTTTTTTGTTTGTTCCAATCCGGATTTTTTGCATTCATGTCAAACCAGGCAATTTCAGGCGTAATATTTTTATCGTAAGAATCCTGGAAAAATTTTGTACTGCGGAAAACTTTGTGTGATTTTCGCAACGAAATTAAAATAGAAGTAAACCGGATTAATCCTTGATTTTTTCGTGCAAGTTCCCAGTTGAACCAACTGATTTTTGAATCCTGACAGTAAGCGTTATTATTTCCACCTTGAGTTCGGCGCATTTCGTCACCACCGAGCATCATTGGAACTCCTTGCGAAACGAACAAATAAATCAAAAAGTTTTTAATTTGCTTAATGCGCAAATTTTCGATTTTTGGATTTGTACATTCACCTTCAAATCCGTGATTGTAACTTAAATTGTCGTCGCTACCGTCGCGATTATTTTCACCGTTTTCATCATTATGTTTATAGTTGTAGCTTACCAAATCATTTAGAGTAAAACCGTCGTGTGCTGTAATAAAGTTGATAGATGCGGTAGGTTTTCGTCCGCTGTGATTGTAACAGTCAGAACTTCCTGCAATTCGAGTTGCTGCTGCATTGCTAACCCCTTCGTCACCGCGAATAAATCTTCGAATGTCATCACGGAATCGTCCGTTCCATTCACTCCATCTGTTGCCATCTCCGCCGGGAAATCCGCCTAACTGATAAAGTCCTCCACAATCCCAAGGTTCTGCAATAATTTTTGTGTTAGCTAAAATTGGATCCTGACTGATTGCGTAAGTTAAAGGAGGAAGTTCAATTGGAGCACCGTTTTGCGCTCGTGTAAGAATGGAAGCAAGGTCAAATCTAAATCCGTCGACGTGCATTTCCATAACCCAGTAGCGTAAACTGTCCAAAATAAAGCGTTCTGTTATAGGGTGATTACAATTTACGGTATTACCACATCCGCTAAAGTTCATATAATACTGATTGTCATTTGGTGGAAGTGAATAGTAAACGTTATTCTGTAATCCGCGGAATTCAAATGTATAGCCGTGTTCGTTACCTTCGGCAGTATGGTTATAAACAACGTCCAGAATTACTTCAATGCCAGCTTTGTGTAAATCTTTGACCATTTGTTTAAATTCGCGAACAGGTCCTCCTGGTGAACGGTCGGCTGCGTATGAAGTTTTTGGTGCAAAAAAACCGATTGTGCTGTAACCCCAGTAATTTACGAGCCGCTCGCCTGTTTTTGGATTTGAGTTGCCGTTTTCGTTTTCGTCAAACTCGAATACTGGTAAAAATTCTACCGAAGTAATTCCTAAGTTTTTGAGGTAGTCGATTTTTTTTGTAAAACCTTTATAGGTTCCTGCAAATTCTGGAGGAACGTCGGAAGTTTGGTCGGCGGTAAATCCTTTTACATGTGTTTCGTAGATGATAGTTTCGTTTAACGGATAATTAAGTGGTTTATCATCTTCCCAGTTAAAATCATCTTGTATTGCAACACATTTTGGAAAGTCAGACAAATTTTGAAGTTCTCCGCCGTCATTTGCTTTAAAACCTTGTTTATGTTGATTATTATATGAACGAAAAACTGAACCAGTTGTAAAAGCCTTTGTGTACGGATCAAAAAGATATTTGTGTTTATTGTAGCGGAAGCCCTGCGGTGGATTGTACGGACCGTCAACTTTATACAAATACAAAAGTCCTTCTTTTGCACCGCAAATTAGAATGTGCCAAATGTAACCGGTTCTGTTTTTTATTGGATCGAGAGTGATTAGTTGAGACGGTTGTGAATCAGTTTCGGAATTAAAAAGACAAAGTGTAACCGATGTTGCGTCTTTACTGTATAGGGCAAAATTAACGCCTTCATTTGTTATGACGGCCCCAAGTGTAGATGGAGAACCGTTTTTATATAAAAATTCTGACATACTGTAATAAATTTACCACATTTTGAGAGTATTTGCCACAATAACATTTTTTTAATTGAAGTTACTTTAAATGCAATTTATAATTAAAGTAGTAATATTGGAGATATGGTTATGAATGTACAAAACATTATGGAATCGGCTGTTGAAAGCGAAGTTAATAAGCTTTACGAACAGGTAAAATCGGAAAAGGCGGCATGGCTTACTTGTGATTGCTCTTATTGTCGACTTGATACTATTTGTTATGTTTTAAACAGAGTCCCAGCTAAGTATGTAGTTTCTAGTAGAGGAATTACACATTCTGCATGGGAATGGGATAATCACCAGATACAGGCAGATTTGACATCTATTGCTCTTGAAGGTATGAAGATTGTTAGTAGAACTAAGCGTCCATATCATGCTGAAAATAATAAGATTATTCAGGATAAAGAACTTGATAAGCCTGCATTTAATTTTGCAACTTTTATTGGTGCAATTATTGATGGTTCAACTTTTGAGCCAATTCCGGAAGCTACAGTTTTGCTTTCTTGTAATGGCAAGCCGGCCGAAATGATTGATAAAAGTTGGTCAAATCCGTATAAAACTTGTAAAGCCACAAACGGAACTTATTCTTTCTGGGTAAAACCTGTTTCTGCAAAAAAAGGTGGGGAAAGTAAAACCTTTAAGTTTACTCTCGACATTTCCGCAGAAGGTTATACTCCGTACAAATATAATTTTGAAATTCCTGTAAATAGTGACGATGTTACTAAATTGGAAATTGATTCGAAATTCTCTTTAAAATTTAATGATATTGTCTTGTTCAAGGAAGGCATTATTAACGAAATGGATGATTAAATGGAAAACGAAAACGCGAATGAAATTCTGAAGACAGCTGTTGTTGCAATTATTGGACGTCCATCTGCAGGAAAATCAACTTTTTTGAATACTGCCTGTCAGGAATCCGTTAGCATTGTTTCCCCAATTCCACAAACAACTCGTAATGCAATTAAAGGAATTGTTAATACATCTTTAGGTCAGTTGATTTTTATTGATACACCCGGATATCACGATTCTGAAAAAAAATTGAATCTGCGTTTGCGAACCGTAACGGAAAATCAACTTGATGACATTGATGCAGTTTTGTATGTAATTGATGCAACCCGTTCTCCAGGCGAAGAAGAAGTTCATACAGCTCAATTACTGCAAGGTTTGCAGGACCGGACTGTAGTTGCAATTAATAAAATGGATTTATCTTCTGCACGTCCGCTTCCAGTTCGTCAGTTTATTTCAGAAAATTTACCAAAAATTCCTTCTGAGCGCATTTTTGAAATGTCGGCCGAAAAGGATAATGGTATAAATGAAGTTCTACGCGGAATTTATAGCATTTCTCCAGAAGGGGATCCGATTTACGATGAAGAAACGTATACTGATCAGGATTTGACTTTCCGCATTTGTGAAGTTATTCGCGGAGAAGCTATTAACCGTTTGGAAGATGAAATCCCGCACGCGGTTTATGTTGAAGTTGCGGATGTGGAGCATAGAAACGAAGGTAAAAAACTATGGATTCGTGCGTTTTTGTGCGTTGAACGGGACAGTCAGAAGGGCATTGTTATTGGTAAGGGTGCCTCAAAAATTAAAGAAATAAGATTAGCTTCAATTAAAAAACTGAGTGAAATTTATATTCAGAAAATTGATTTGGATTTGCAGGTAAAGGTTGATAAAAACTGGCGACAACGCGACTATACGTTGAATAAACTTGTTCCAAATTAAAATTTCTCACAGAGCTTTGGAGTTTAAGAGAGCATTATTATAAAAAAACTCTGTGAACTCTTAGGCTCTGTGAGAGGCATATCTGTAATAAAATCTATAAACGTGATATAACTCTTTATATGAAAGTAGCAATTTTTTTTGGGTCAAAGTCTGATAAAGACACTATGAAAAAGGCAGCCGACATTCTTAAGGAATTTGGCGTTGAATACAAAGCTTACATTATTTCTGCTCACCGTGCAGGTGCCTTATTGCGCGAAACTGTTCAGCAGGTAGAAAAAGATGGCTGTGAAGTAATTATTGCAGGTGCCGGATTAGCTGCAGCTCTTCCTGGAGTTATTGCTGGAATTACAACTCTTCCTGTAATTGGCGTTCCACTTGAATGCGTTTCTGACAAATCTAATGGACTTGGTGGAATGGACGCACTTCTTTCAATTGTACAGATGCCACCACAGATTCCAGTTGCAACAGTTGGAATTAACAGTGCCAAGAATGCAGCATATCTTGCAGTTCAGATTCTTGCAATTAAATATCCAGAATTAAAAGAAAAGCTTGTTGTATTCCGTGCAAAACTTGCAGAAGACGCTAAAGCAAGCGGTTTGGATGTTGAATTGTAAGTAGGCGTCTGGGAATATACAGCCTATCTTCACAATTCACAAACTTTGCACTATATTTACTTTATGACTAAAACTTTTAGAACTCGCGGCGTTTGCTCTCAAATGATTACTTTTGACAAAGCGGACGATGGAACAATTTCGAATATTGTGTTTGAAGGCGGCTGCAATGGAAATTTGAAGGCTATTGCAAAACTTTGTGACGGCATGAAGGCAGAAGAAATTGCAGCAAAACTTGCGGGAAACACTTGTGGTTTTAAAAGTACAAGCTGCGCCGACCAACTGGCAAAAGCAGTAATAGAGTAATTAAGAAGTAAGAATTATGAATTAAGAATTGCACATTTATCATTCTGCATTCTTAACTCTTAATTCTCAATTGGAGTTATATATGGCACTTGAATGTGGTATTGTTGGACTTCCTAACGTTGGAAAGTCTACTATTTTTTCGGCTTTGACTGCGGCTCCTGCTGCGGCAGAGAATTTTCCATTTTGTACAATCGATCCTAACATTGGAATTGTAGACCTTCCAGACGAACGCTTGGACTTTTTGGCCAGCATTCACAATCCTAAAAAGAAAACTCCTGCAGCTGTAAAATTTGTTGATATTGCAGGTTTGATTAAAGGTGCCAGCCAGGGTGAAGGCCTTGGAAACAAATTCCTTGCAAACATCCGCGAATGTTCTGTAATTGCACACGTTGTTCGCTGTTTTGATAATCCTGACATTATGCACGTTCGCGATAATGCAAATATAGCAGCTCCAATCGACCCAGAAAGCGACATTCTTACAATCAACTGGGAACTTTGTCAGGCCGATTTGGACACAATTACTAAACGCGAAGAAAAAAATATTAAAACTGTTCGTGCCCTCGGAAAAGAAGCTGAAAAACAGCTCGCTCCATTTAATTCTGCTGTTGCAAAAATTAAGCCATTACTCCAGGACGGAAAAGTTGCCCGCATGGCCGATCTTACAGACGACGAAAAAGCCGCAATTTACGATATGTTCCTTTTGTCTATGAAGCCAACTTTGTATGTTGCAAACGTTGATGAAGATACAATCGCAGAAGGAACAAATCAGTATGTAGAAATTGTAAAAAAATATGCTGAAGAAGAAAAATCTGAAGTTGTAGTAATTTGCGGTAAGTTTGAAGCTGACCTTGCAGAAATTACAGACCCAGCCGACAAAAAAGATTTTATGGAAAGTGTTGGTTTGACTGAAAGCGGTCTTTCGGTTCTTGCACGCAAAGCTTACCACTTAATGGGATTGCGTACTTTCTTTACCGGCGGACCAGATGAATGCCGTGCATGGACAATTCACAACGGAGACAAAGCTCCAAAAGCTGCCGGCGTAATTCACACAGACTTTGAAAAAGGTTTCATCAAAGCCGAAGCATACACAATTGACGACCTCCGCCAGTACAAAGACGAAGCAAGCATTAAGGCTGCCGGAAAATACCGACAGGAAGGAAAGGAATACGTTGTTCAGGACGGAGATGTTCTTTTCTTTAAGTTCAACGTGTAAAAAAAGCAAAAAAAATCTCTCACAGAGCAGGGGAGCTTTGGAGAGATTTTTTTACGATTTATTTTCTTTTAATAATTCTAAACTTCTTATTTTTACAATCCAAGACATTTTCTGAGCATTTCTTCATCATTCAAAACATATTCCAAAATTGAACTGAGAATGCCTGTATAACCTTTTCCAAGTGATTTAGCTTTTTCTATTGTTTCATGTGATACACGCAATGAAAGAACATCTTTTTTTTGTTCCGCACGATATTCTCTGGCAGCTTCTGCAATTTGTAATAACTGATTTTTACTCATTTTGGGAGCATCTTTTGAAGTTTTTACAGAATATTTTTTAGCATTTTCAATTTCTGCAATTTGTTCTGCTCCAGGTTTGTCATTTTCATTTAGTGAAGAATAAACTGTTGCCATAATATGCCTCCTTTTCTTCTTTTGTTGCCAGTCTGGCCGAAATAATTCTAATATTTTCTTTTCGCATTGTATAAACTACAAAAAGAACCTCATTTACTTTCCCAAGAACAGTAACTCTTTCTTCTTCTGTAGAACTATGCTGTTCATCATAAATTTCTATTCTTGTCGGATCTGTAAATACATATTTTGCTGTTTCAAAACTGATTTTGTGTTTACGCTTGTTTATTTCATTTTTCCGCGCATCCCATTCAAAAGTCATACAAGCCTCCTTTATATTACTATATGTATTACATTTTGTCTACTTTTTTTATTTGGAAAAAGTAAATTTTCTACACTATTAATATAGACCGATTTGAATGATTTTCTGCAATGAACAAAAAAAATCTCTCACAGAGCGGAGGAGCTTTGGAGAGATTTTTATAGCGTGGAAGTTTGTTTTGTTTAATTTAGGTTTACTTGGGCCATACATTGACAATTAGATGATTGACCATCTCTAAAAGTTACATCAGAAGTAATTGCAGCTTGGTCACCATAAATAATATATGCTCTTGTATAACCTTTTTCAGTACTGTTATCATACTTACCTGGTATACAAGTTGTTAGTGGACTAGATTGAGGATCTACTTGAATATTATTCGCTTTTAAAGTTTCAAATGTTGTTTTTAGATCACTATAATTTCCAGCATAAAATTCTTGTATTTCTTGATATGTTGGAATATACCATGTAACAGGGCTATTTTTATTTTTAGTATTTTTAAGCCAATACCAATAAGAACTGGAATTATTAAAAGTTCCTGCTGGAAATGATTTATAATATTTATTGTATGTAGCTAATCCATCTTTTGTGTAGAAATGAGGGTCATTAGACGTATCTGAATGGTCAGAATAAGGAGGTTTATTCATAGTTCCCCAAATTAGGTTTTGTTTTTTTGTCAAATCCCAAATTCTAACCTTAGAATAATCAGTTGATTTTCCATAGTCTGTTATATCGCAAACAATTCCAGCGGGTTTTATATTGCTTCCACTGTAATAACTGTTTGAAACAAGTATAGCAGAATTATTTACGAAATAACAAATATCCCCAATAGAAATTTTGGCGTTCTGTGTAACCGAAACAGGTTCCGATTTATTTCCAGCATAATCAACAGTTCGAATATAATAACTGTAAGATTCTCCATTAGTAAGTCCAGTTATTTGTTTTGATAAATTTGAAGATTTACTCAACATTATCGATTCTGTATCTGTATCAACGCTGCCATAAGATAATTCAATTTTTTCAAAATCATCATTAGATGGAGTTGTATAGAATAAATCGATTTTATCTTTTCTAGCACCGGCAAAGAAATTTGTGATTTTTCCTGGTGGCGTATTATCAATTTCAACCTCTATAGGCTCACTCTCATTTCCAGAGTAATCAACCAATACAACTTTATGTTGATATTTAGTTCCGTCTTCCAGTTTATTTTCATCCAGACCAGAAACATCATTACCGAAGGAAACTTTAGAAGTATAGTTATCTGGTCGTTCAACATTTTCTGGAGTAGTAACAGTCCACGTTTGTAAGGTATTTGAACCAGCAGGTAGTTTCTGTGTATAAACTTTAGCTTTCCAATAATCAGGTTCATTTAGTGCAAAAGATAAAGTTGTTTTTGAGGCTTCTTTTCTACATTCTGTAATTTTATCAGTAAGTGTAGGCGCAAAATTATCAATAGCAATATCTTTCTGTGTAATATTTCCGGAGTAATCGTAGAAAAGAACTTTGTGCTGGTATTTGTTTCCTTCTATAAGAGAGGTTACAGTGTATGAAGAGTTGTTTGTTGGTAATATTTCCATTGTAGCACTGTCATTCCAATCCTGTAATTCTTTTTTACCTTCTGTATCTTGTGTATAAATTTCGATTTTCCAGAAATCTTCTTCGGTTGGGTTTGTCCATTTGAAATCTGCTTTTGTTGCTTCTGGTCTTACATATGTAATTTCGTCTGAAACTGATGGCGCAACATCATCATGTACAAAATAAAATGATAGCGCTTTGGAAGCGAGGTCATTTTTATCGTGCGCGATAAAATCAATTTTATATAAACCTTCAGTTTTTTCGTCTAATTTTAAATCAAGAAGAACACCATTTTTGTATGTTTTACCATCTTTTTCTTTTGTCTTGAATTCTGCCTCTGGACCAGTGATGAGAAGATTATCAATTTGTCCATCAGGTAGATTTTCATCATTGGTTGGGGTTTCATAATATGCTGAATCGATTCTTGTAAGAGCCCATGTTACTGAACTTATACCAGCGCCATTATCAAAACAGGTACCAGATATAAAAAGTTTTTCATCTTTGATGTTATAAAGTTCATAGTTATTTTTGTCAGTACTTGTAACTGTTCCAAAATCCTGTAAGTTGAATTTTAATTCTGTTCCATTTTCTGAACCAATTCTAACTTTGAAGTCATTTTTAAATTCTGGAATTTCGTTATCATATTTTGAGCTTGTGTAGTAATTCCAGCGAGAAGCTTTTGTAAGAGTAATTATTTTTTTACTTACAGGGTCTTTTGTTCCCATTTTATTACTTATGATTATTAAAATATCTGAGGCTGCTGGAGGCATTAAATCAATTTCTGTGCCGTCTTGTTCCTTTTCTATACTTTTTGGATCAATTCGCAATACTGTTGGGTCTGTTTCATCAAAATATGGAGGATTATAATGTTTCATTAAAAGTGCAGATTCATCTCTTCTGTAACAGATTGTAATGTTTTTGAATTGAATTGTATCTTCGTTTACTCCATCCCAATAGCCATAAGGTTTTGAACCGTGATTTTTATCATAAAGAACTGTATATCCGTCTTTTTCCAAGGTTTTTACTTCTTGTTCGGTATAATAAATAGAAGATTCATCCATTGGTTTATCGAACATAACAATAATTCTACGGTCGCGGTAAACTCCTGCTGCATCAAAAATAGGTGTTGAACTTGTAATTGATGGGCGCGAAACATCTTCGGCTTTTATTACAACATGGTAATCTTTTTCAATTTTTTCATTTACCGTACAAGTTGTTTCCAATGAATTAGTCGAATCAAAAGTTATTATGTCTGTTACAGGGGCTTTTGTTTCGTAATCGTAAACTTTCCATGTGGTAAACTGAGCTTCTGAATCTTCGCGGAAAGAAACCGTAAAAGTGTCGCCATTATAATAATTTTTTTGTTCTGATGGAGATGTTGTTCCGAAGTTTGAATCAAAATCTACAGTTACTTTTTTACGAGGTGTACAGATTGGAGAAACAGTAACTTCTCTTTTTGAACCTGTTTGAACTTTGATTGTAATTGTATTTGAATTTTTTTCTTGAGGTGTTACGCTCAAAATACTGCTGTCTACTTCTTCCTTTTCTCCATCTGCGTAACAAATTTTCCATCCTGTTACTGTATATTCCTTTTTAGGTGTACAGGTTGTAGTAATTTCTTCATCAAGATTATACTCTTTGTATGTTGAGTAAGAAAGTTCTCCTTCTGTAGACGGACAGCTAAAATTGATTTTTACTCTTTCTTCTGTTGTAGAATTGATTTTAAATGAGTAAATAACATCATCTTTTAACGAAACTTTATTATCATCTTCTATATAGTAAAAAGAACCTGGCACTTTTACGTTTACAATTTTTATTTCAGAACCTGTTACTGTGTTTACAAGTTTGTCTCTTCTTGGAAGGAAGGTTACTGTCTTTTTATCTTCACTTAGGTTTGGTGGAGTTTGATAGTATTCAAGAATTGACAGATTATCCATTGTAATACTGATTTTTTCTAAATCTTTTTCAGTTACTTCTATTGGATTGGAAAAGTTAATTACAATTGCTGAGTTTTTTGGAACTCCCTCTGAATGGATTTCTGGAGCAAAAGTTACGGTTGAACGCTGTAGGCAAACTGCTTCAATAGTGATTTCTTTATCAGTTTTTTTGATTGTTGCAGTTGTTGTTAAAGCGGATGGTGTTTCAAATGTTACTGCATTGGCTGGGGTTACTGACCATTGTACGAACTGGAAGTTTGAAGAAGGTGTGTATTCAACTTTAAATGAGTCGCCAATGTAATATTTTTTTTCGCCTGCTGGAGTGATTGTTCCAGTTTCGGCATTGAATTTTACTGTTACAGAACCCCGAAGCTCCAGTTTTGGTGTTATAGTGATTTGTTTTACTGAACCTGTAAGCACTTTTACGAAAAGCGTTGTTCCTCCGTTTGAGGTTTCAGAAAGTAAAATGTTTTTTTCTACATCTGTTTCATCATTGTATTTTATATTCCAGCCTGCTAAAGTGTAAGCTTCGTTTGGAGTTACTGTAACACTAAATTCGTTATCAAGGTAATAAGTTTTTGTTCCTGTGTAACTTATATCTCCTTGCGATGCTGGACAAGAAACTGTGATTTCTGCACTTGTTAATGTTGTGGAATTGATTTTGAAGGAATAACTGAAATCTTTTTCAAGAGAAATTTTGGTTTCATAGTTTTCATAATAATAATCTTTTGGTACAAAAACTTTTACTATTTTTGTTACTCCGGATGGAATTTCAATCATTTTATCTCTTTTTGGAATAAATGTGATTGTTGTATTTTCTTCATTAATTATTGGGGGTTGAAAATTTTCCAAAACGCTAATGTCGTCTACTGTAATTTCTATTTGGTCTAAAAGTTCTGGTGTAAGCTTTAAAGGAATTGAAGAACTAATTGTAATTGAAGAGTTTTTTGGATTTTCTATGGTATTTACGGGAGTTACAGAAAGTGTTGCACGTTCTAAAATTATTGGTTCAATTTTGATTGGATTATCAGTGTTTATAAGTGTTGCTGTTGTAGATAAACTTTTTTCATCTTCAAATATGACTGCATCGGAAGGTGTTGCCGTCCATTTAATAAACTGATATTTGGAAACTGGCGTAAATTCTATTTTGATATTATCGGTTTTTTTATATTGTTTTGTGTAGTTTCCAATTGCTGGAATAATTGATTCTGTTGCTGCATTTGTGGAATTGATTGTAACGTCTGCATAAGGCTCATTTATGTATTCAATTGATTGTTGAAGGTCTTCCAGCATTGAAGCGCCAGATAAAAAATTTTTACAGGATATAAAACTTAAACTTAAAAGAATTGAAATTATGAGGAGAAGTTTATTATACCCCCCCCGTACATTTGTGTAGTAATTGTAATTTTTCATATAAACCCCTTTTTTTTAATTAGTATTCCGACCTTAAATTATAAAATAATTCTCTAGAGTTTGTATATAGTAAAAAAAATGAATGATTTCAAATATTGTATATTTTCTGTTACTTTCTACACATTCAATTGTTTTTGTATTATAATCGTAAAGATATAAAAAATTGTATTTTTTAAGTTTGCGTTGCAAATTTTATATGGAGGAAAATATGATAGAAGTTTCCCACGTTTCCCGAAATTTTGGGGATTTTCGTGCGGTAAATGATGTTAGTTTTTCAATTCCAACTGGTCAGATTGTAGGTTTACTTGGACCAAATGGAGCTGGAAAAACAACCACAATGCGTATGATTACTGGCTTTTTAGCACCAACGGCTGGCCAGATTTTAATTGATGGAGTTGATATTGCAACAGCTCCAGTTGATTCAAAAAAGAAAATCGGTTATATGCCGGAATCTGCTCCTTTGTATGGAGATATGATTGTTGAGGATTACTTAAAATATATTGCCGAAATTCATGGACAGAATGCAGAAACAAAAGTTCCAGAGCTTTGTGCTGAATGTGGCTTGAAGGAAGTTATGAGCAAAAATATTGCTGAACTTTCTCGCGGTAACCGTCAGCGAGTTTCTTTAGCGCATGCACTTATGGCAGATCCTGAAATCTTAATTTTAGACGAACCTACATCTGGACTTGACCCTAACCAGGTGGAAGATGTTCGTGCAATTATCCGCGAAATTGGTAAAACTCGTACGGTAATTGTTTCTACTCATATTTTAAGCGAAGTAGAAACTTTGTGCAGCCGTGCAATTATTATTTCTGGCGGAAAACTTGTTGCCGACAGTCCAATTTCCGAGTTGAAAGATCGTTTTGGACATGAAATTTCAGTAAAGGTTGAAGTTGGTGGCGAAAGTGCAAAGGCTGTAGAAATTCTTAAAACTGTAGAAAATGTTGATGCCGTAAGTGTTGCGAACGATGGCGGAATTATAATCAGTGTAAAAGGTGAGTCTGAAATTCGTCCTGCAGTTTGTAGAAAACTTGTAGAAAACAATATTGATTTGTTTGAAATGTCTATTCAACGTAATAGTTTGGAAGATGTATTCCATGCGTTAACTGCAGCTCCAGCAAAGGAGGCAAAATAAATGAGCGAAAATAAAAAATCAAAAAAGCCTGCAATTATTATTATGAAGCGTGAACTTGGTGCATATTTTACAGGCCCAATTGCTTACATTGTTACAGGACTTTTCCTTATTATTACAGGTATTCTTTTCTTCTCTACGTTCTTCCTGCAGAACAGAGCAGAACTTCGTTATTTCTTCGGATATCTTCCACTTTTGCTTTCCTTCTTCGTGCCAGCCCTTACAATGCGACTTTTTTCTGAAGAAAAACGTGTAGGTTCTATTGAAACTTTAATGACTTTGCCGGTAACTGAAGTTGATGTAGTTACAGGTAAATACCTTGCGTCATTTATTGGAACTTTGGTTATGCTTGCTCCAAGTTTGTTCTACGTTGTGACTGCCGAAATCTTTGGTTCTCCTGACTATGGTCCAATTATTGGCGGATATCTTGGTGCAATTTTCCTTTGTGCCAGTTATACAGCTGTAGGTATTTTTGCATCGTCTATTACTAAAAATCAGATTATTGCATTCTTTACTGGTTTTATTATTTGTATTGGTTTATCAATGATAGATACTTTCCTTGTATTCCTTCCTGCTCCAATTGTAAGTTTTATCGGATTCCTTTCTGCAAACCATCACTTTACTTCAATTGCCCGCGGAATTATTGATACTCGCGATTTAATCTATTTTATTTCTTTAACTGCATTGTTCTTTGCAAGTACTGTAAAGATTCAGCAGAATGCAAAAAATTAGGGCGGTGACAAAATGAAAAAATTACTTAACTGGTTTAAAAGTTCTAAATCGGATTTTGCTTTATTTTTGATTTTGATTGTTCTTGTAAATCTTGCGGGTTATTCACTTTTTGTTCGTGCTGATTTGACTGGTCCAAAATCATATTCACTTTCTAAAGCAAGTAAAACTCTTGTAAAAAATGTTCAAGAACCTCTTTCGGTTCGTGTTTTCTTTGACGAAAATCTTCCTTCTCCATATAACAGCATTGCTCAGTATGTAAAGGATATGCTTGTTGAATATAAAGGAGCTGCAAATAAGCATTTTAGTGTTTCTTACATGGATATGTCTAAACCTGAAAATGTAGAGCTTGCACGCGATTGTGGTCTTAATCAGATTCAGATTCAGGAAGTTAAAAATAACGAAGTTGGTTTTAAACAAGGTTATATGGGACTTGTAATTACTTATGGCGATGCAATGGAAGTTATTGATCCTATTACATCTTCAGACGGTTTTGAATATAAGTTCACATCGAAAGTTTCTAAAATGATTAACACAGCTGATACTTTGGCTGGGCTTGGAAAAGATGAAACTATTAAACTTAAACTTTATTACAGCAGTGCTTTAAAAGGTATGAGAATTAATGGTTATGATGAAACTGAAAAACTTGTAAAAGCTGCATTAAAAGAAATTAATAAGCAAAACATGGACAGAATTGAACTTGAAGAAATTGATGCTCCAACTTCTCAAGCTGAAGATTTAATAAATAATTATGGCTTGCAGGGTATTTCGTACAAAACTCCGGATGGACATAAGGAAACTGCAATTATTGGTTTAATTCTCCAGTACGGTGAAAACTTTAGAGTTTTGCCAGTTCGCATTTCTCAGTCATTCTTCGGATATACAATGGCTGGTTTAGATGGTATTCAGGAATCAATTGCGGAAGGACTTCAGAGTCTTCTTTCTAAGATTACAAAAATAGGTTACATAACTGGCCATAATGAATTGGATATAAAAGATGAAACTTATTCTGCAAACTTTGATAAGCTTGTTTCTGCAATGTACGAGTTTGTTGAACTTGACTTGACTTCGGAAGATATTCCTGCCGGTATGAGTTCAATTGTAATTAATGGTCCACAGTATGATTACACGGAAGAAGAATTGTACAAAATTGATCAGTTCCTTATGCGTGGTGGAAACATTATGTTCTTTATAGATTCAATGAATCAGGATGGAACAGCTAACTACTACGGTAATCAAACTTACGTACCAAATGAAAGTAATCTTGACCGCCTTTTGACTAAATACGGTATTAAACGTGATTTTAATATGGTCATGGATAAAAACAGTTACACAACAACAAATCAACAGTACGGAAAAATCAATTTGTACTGGGCTCCGGTTTTGCAGAAAGGTCAGCTTGCTAAAAAACATCCTATTACAAACAATTTAGGTTATGTAATTATGCTTCAGAACGGTTCTATTGATGTTTCTGCTGCTTTGGATAATTCAAATGTAAAAACAACAGTTCTTGCAAAATCTTCTGATGATTCGTGGACAATGGATAAAGATATTTACTTAAATCCAATTATGTGTGCGCCTCCATCTGATAAAAGTGCTTTCCATGCTTCAAACCTTGCTGTTTTACTTGAAGGTAAGTTTGAAAGTGCTTTTGACCAAGCCCCTGTAATTGAACAAACGGACGAGGAAGGTAATGTAATTGAACTTCCAGTTGGTGATTTGGAAACTTCTAATCACCTTACAACTAGCATTCTTCCTGGTAAAATTTTCATTATAGGTTCATCTTCAGTTACAACACGTCAAGTAATTGATGAAAACGGTTCAAATCCAATTGCAATGCTTTTGTTGAATACAGTTGATTATATGAATGGAAATGCTGAACTTTGTACAATGCGTACAAAAGGTCTTTCTGTAAATACTTTGACAATAAAATCTAAAAAAGCTGCAAACTTCTGGAAGTACTTTAATGAATATGGCCTTGTTGTAATTCTTGCTGCAGTAGGATTTATTGTTTGGCGTGTTCGTTCTAGCCGTCGTAAGGAAATAAATAAGCGTTATAATCCGGACGATACTCGAACAGTTGAAAAAAAATCGAACAAATAAGGGTGAAAGGTGATTAAAATGACAAAACGAAAACTTTTTTTAATTATAGCTGATGTCCTTTTGCTTGCAGTTTGTATTATTCAATGTGCTGTAAATAGCAGCGATTCTGCAAAGGTTTTTGAGTTTAAAGAAACTCCAGATGCAATTACAATTGTAAACGAAAAAGGAACTGTAAATATTGTTAATGAAAATGGAGCCTGGTTTGTAGGTGACAAAAAATATCCTGCAAACGAAAGCTCTATTGACTCAATTATTGAATCAATTTCTTCCATTCGCGCACTCGATAAAGTTGGCAGCGCAAGCAATGATGCTTCACTTAATCGTTATGAGTTGAACGAAGGTAAAAAACTTACAATTTCAGTTTCAAAAGGCGGTAAAATTTTACGAAGTCTTGAAGTTGGAAAAGATGCTACAGCTACTTCACAAGGTTATATTACAGTTGACGGTGGAAAAGATATTTATCTTGCTTCCGGTAATTTGAAGTATACATTCAATAAATCTGTAGATGAGCTTCGTAGTCGAGTTATTTGGGCATTTGATAAAAAAGACATTTCTTCTGTATCAATTGAAAACGCAGATGGAAATACCTGGGCTGTTTCAAAAATGGGCAACGAAGAAGACATTGTATGGAATGTTTCTGGTGTTGAAATTGATGTAGATCCTGCAAAAGCAACAGAATGGTTTAATTCGTTTGCTACAGTTTCAACTCCAAAATGGTACAATGAAGAGGATAATCTTGGTGGAGAAAAAATCCTTTCTGCAAAGATTGGAGTTGGATTCAAAACTACAACAATTGATATTTTCCAGATTCCAGCAGAAACTGAAGACGGAAAAGATGTATATTGGGCAACTTGTAGTGAAACTCCTTATCCATTTGAAATTGCCTTGTACAATGTTCAGAAATTCCAGAAAAATGCGGATGAACTTTCAAAATGATTCAACTTGTAGCATTTTTAGGAAATTACGGTAAAGAATACGAAAAAACTCGCCATAACGTTAGCTGGTATTTTGAAGATTCTTTACCTTTTGCAGGTCGCTTAAACTGGCAGAGTAAATTTAAAGGCGAAATTGCCACTTTTACTCCTGCCGAACTTTCGCAATGGGCTGCAGATTATAAAATCTGTTCCAAAAAAGACGGTTCTCCAGTAATTGTACCGGAGGAAGCGCCTGCACATATTTATTTTCTTAAACCACAAACTTACATGAACCTTAGTGGGGAAAGCATTATTGAGGTTGCCAATTTCTACAAGATTAAACCTGAGGAAATTATGGTTGTGCACGATGAGCTTGAACTTGCGCAGGGATTTGTAAGTTTGAAGTGGAGCGGCGGCTTAGGCGGACATAACGGTTTGCGTTCAACTAAAACAGTTTTGAATACTCCGGATTTCTGGCGCTTAAGATTTGGAATTGGCCGTCCGGATAAACCAAACATAAGTGTTGCTGATTACGTTTTAAGCCGATTTACTGAATCTCAGCAGGAGTTGATGCAAAATGTATTCAGTCAGACAAATTTGCTACTTGTAAAAATATTGCTCTCTAAGGAACCTAAGGATTTAATCCAGACTTGGGGAAAGAAAAAGCTTGCGGAATAGTTTGTTTTTTCTTGTATTAATACTCAAAATTCAGTATTTTAACTGTAACATATGTTAACATTTTCTAAGAAAGCGAAACAAATCGGTATTTTTTCACTGATTGCTATTGTTTTTATAGCTCTTATCGTACTTGTAACTTCTAAGAAAAAAACGGTTGATAAAACTGAAATTTTACCAGCCGTTGTAATTCAAAAGCCTGTTTATCAAAAACTTATTGAATCAGTTACTATAAGCGGATATGTAGAAGCTAATGCAATGATTCCTGTAGTCCCATTCGTTTCTGGTACAATTATGGAATATCCTGCAAGGGCTGGAGCTTTTGTAACAAAAGATACTTTATTAACTAAAATTGACGATGAACCTTTCCGCCAGCAAATGCTTCAGGCACAAGCTGCATATTCTGCTGCAAAAAGTACCTTTGACAGGGTGGAATCACTTTATAACTCTGGAGCAACAACTCAGCAAAATTACGATACGGCTCGTGCTCAATATGACGCAAATAAAGCTCAATACGATTTGGCAAAATTGCAGATGAATTATACTGAAGTAAGGGCGCCTGTAGACGGTACGGTTTTAATAGCAAATTATGCAGTTGGTGGAGTAGCGGCACAAGGGACACCGGTTGCAATTCTTGCCGATTTATCTAATCAGGTTGTAAGACTTAAGGTACCTGAAAAATATTTTGATCTTTTTACAATGGAACGCGAAACCCTTGTTGTAACAGTTTCAAGACCTTCAGAATCTGGAATGTATGATGATGCACATACTACGGCGACAATTGAAAATATTGCTCCGTATATTTCTCCGGAAAGTAAAAACTTTGAAGTAGTTTGTCATTTGGATGACCCAGGAAATCGGTTTAGACCTGGTATGTATGTAAAAGTTCAAGTTGCTTACCGAGTTTACGAAAAAGTTCCGGTTTTACCAATACAGACAAAAAAAATGGATGGAAGTTGTTATATTTACAATGCTCCTGCCAATGGAGAATCTGACGGAACTGTAACGTTTGTTCAAATGCCGCAAACTCCTTCTGATGATGATTTTTTTATTGTTCCTGAAGAATATACTGATTGTACGTTTGTAATTGACGGACAAAACTTTGTATTTGATGGACAAAAAGTTCGTCTGTATGACGAGGTAATAAAAGAGTTTTAGGCATTCATGAAGATTTCAGAATTTTCTGTAAAACATCCTGTAATTATCTCTATGCTGCTGATTGTTCTTCTGTTTTTTGGAATTTATTCCTTAAGTGGAACACACACTCAGTTTATGTCCGATTTGTACATGCCGCAAGCGTACGTTATTACTGTTTATCCGGGAGCAAGTGCTGAAGATGTTGAAGCGGATGTTACAAGCATTCTTGAAGATGATTTTGTAACTTTGCCGCATTTTAAAAGCATAGAAAGTTCGTCGGCAAACTCGGTAAGTACAGTAATTGTTACTTATCAGGATGGCTGCGATGTATATGAACAACTTGATGAATTACGTAACAGAATTTCGCAATTGAAGGAAAGTCTTCCTGATGGAATTAGTGGAACTCCAATGGCGCTTGTTGGCGGTATGACAATGGTTCCAATTGTTTCGTTTTCAGTTACTGCCGGAAATGATGTTGCTCGTACAACTCAATATATAAATGATGAATTAATCCCAAAGCTTACTCAAATAGACGGTGTTTCAGAAATTGAAGTTGAAGGTGGAAAAGAACTTGAAGTTGATGTAAAAATTGACGTTGACGCTTTGACTGCACATGGTATTTCTGTTGCAACTGTTTATCAGGTTTTAAGTTATGGTAATGTTACACTTCCGCTTGGTAATGCAAGTTATCAGAATCGTGCAATTCAAGTACGTTATTCAGGCGGATTCAGTTCTATTGAAGATATTAAAAATCTTCCGGTTGGTGTTGCTGATGAAACAAATATTATTCATTTGCAGGATGTTGCCGAAGTAACGCTCGCTTATCCGGAAGAAGATTATTATGTAACTGATGGTGATAATTCTATTGTTCTGGTTGGAATTAAAAAACGAACTGATGGTGATACTGTAGGAATTGTAAAAAAAGTCAAAAAGGTTTTAGCGCAGGTTGAAAAAGAAACTTCTGGTGCTGTTCAGTTTCATATAATTTCTGATGACAGTCGTTCTGTGCATGCTTCTCTTAAGGCGGTTTTAACTAGCGGTATTACGGGAATTGTATTTGCCGTTCTTGTTATTTTGCTTTTTATGGCAGACTGGCGTGCAACTCTTACAATTTCTATTTCAATTCCGCTTTGTATTTTGTTTGCGCTTATAGGTTTGCGCTTGTTTAACATTTCGCTGAACCTTATGAGCCTTTCAGGACTTGTAATTTCGCTTGGCATGGTTGTGGACGGTTCGTCGGTAATGCTTGATGAAATTTACAGGTATTATGGGCAGAAAAAATCCGAAACTGGCGAAATGCTTTATACTGTAAACCAGGCAATTTATAAAGGTTGGGATGAAGTTGCCGGCAGTATTTTAGCGAGTGCGGCTACAACAATTGTTGTTTTTATTCCAATTGCACTTTTGGACGGATTAATAGGTCAAATTCTTCACGATGTTTCAATTGCAATTATTTTATCTATTTTTGCATCATTCCTAGTTGCTGTTGTAATTGTTCCATACCTTTTGAAAATGCTTTTGTCTGAAAATGGTCCAAAAAATAGAAATCAGGAACGAAAATTTGACCTTGTTATGGCAAGAATTGAACGAGGTTATAAAAAACTTTTGCGTCTTGCCCTTAAAAATAAATCTTTTGTAATTTTTACGGCAGTTTTCCTTTTATTGTTTAGTGGATTTATTACTGTACGGCTTGGAATTGCCTTTATTCCATCTACTGATAACAGCGATTTTTACATTGCAGTAGATTTTCCAGTAGGCACAACGCTCCAGACAACACAAACTAAAATGGAAATAGCTCAGAAATTGATGAAAAAGTACGTTCCAGAAATTCAGTCAATTGTATATTACATTGGTCAGAGTAATACTAAAGGAACTTTTTCATCCGGATATCCAGAATCCGCTTATGCACATGTAATTTTAGTGCCGGTTGCCGAACGTAAACGCGATATTCACGATATAATGCTTCAAATGCAGGAAATTTGGGCTGCTGTTTTACCGGATAGTAAAGTTAGCGTGCAAAATGGTGGTTTTGATAAACTTATGGGATATGTTACTGACGGTGGAGGTTACGGTTTAACTTTAATTTCTGAAGATTTGGATACTTTGTACGAAACTGCCAGTGGAATTAAAGAGTTTTTAGAGACTGATTCTGAAGTTGTAACTGCCCGTATGGATACCGACTTTGATACTTCAACAATGGTAATTGATATGAGTCAAGAATATTTGAGCAGCCTTGGAATTACAAGTTACGAAGCCGGAATAACTTCTGCGATTTTGTTTCAGGGAATGGATGCAGGGCGTTTTAAAGATGAAGACACTGGCAAAAGGTATAATGTTCACATTAGTTCAAATATTGCTGACGGAAATGTTTCGGCAGATAAAATCAGTAATGTTCATATTGTAACGCAGGGCGGACAAAAGGTTTCCTTTGCAAACTTAAGTGATATAAAAGTTGAAAAATCAATTTCGCAGATTAACCATTCGGATCGTGCAAAAACAATTACAATTTCTGCAACTTTGGTAAGCGAAAATACTGCGAATGTAAGTCGGCACGTAAGCGAATATCTTGCAAAAAATCCGCTGCCTAACGGGGTTAGCAGTAAAAGTGGTGGTGTTATGGCCATGATTGGCGATATGGTAAAACCTATGGTTATGGCTTTGCTTATTGCAGTTTTCCTTGTTTACGTTGTAATGGTTTTGCAGTTTGAAAAGTTTAAACAACCGCTTTTAATTATGATTTCCATTCCGTTCTGTTATATTGGTGTAGTTGGTGGTTTGTTGATTTTTGGTTCTACATTGAATTTGCTTTCGTTACTTGGGCTTGTTTCGCTTGCTGGTGTTGTAGTAAATAATGGTATTATTCTTGTAGATTACATAAATCAGTTGCGAAAACAACGAAAACTTGAATTAGCTATGGCTGGCGGAAAACAGAATCGTGACGGCGAATGGGAAATTGAACTTACAGGTGCCCAGGAAGCTGAACTTTTGGAAAATGCAATAGTTGATGGTGCCGCAAGCCGTATTAAACCAATTTTGATTACAACTCTTACAACTCTTTTGGGTGACATTCCAATGGCTGTAAGTCACGGTGAAGGTACAGAAATTTATGCTCCAATGGGGCAGGCTATTGTCGGTGGTTTAATAACTTCGACATTAATTACTTTGATAATTATTCCAGTTCTGTATGCAAAAGCAGAAAAGAAATAGAAATGTGGAATTGATAATCCGACGGTGGATGACTATATTTGTTTTTTAAGGAGATGCAAAAAATTATGAAGAAAATAATCACTCTTGGAACAATTTTTTTTGCGCTGACTTTTTTGAGCTGCACTTCCATTTTTTCTGGTGGAACAAGCGGATTAATTGTTGATGCGGAAAGTACTTCAAATCCTAAGCAGGGAATAGCAAACGTTGATGTTTATGCATATACAACAGAAGTTGAAAGAGATTCAGATTTTGATTCCTGGTGTGAAGGAACCTGGTTTGTTCCAGCAGCTGAATATTACGGTCATACAACAACAGATTCAGATGGTTCATTTTTAATAAGTAAATTAGTTTGGGAAACTGAAAAACCGTATTTTGGAAAAGATGCCGACAAAACTGAAATTTATTTGCTTTTCTTCCACGAAAATTACGGCCTTACAAAAGGAAATACCTTAATTGTTTCGGACAGCTCTTCAGATACAGTTTATGCAGAACTTACAGCCGTACGCAAATCTACGAATTTAACCTTAAATTTTGTAGACATTCCGTCAGATGGTCAAACTTCAATTCCAATGTACGTTATGGTAACAGTCCCACAAACTACAGAAGTAAATCCGTCAGCTCCAGCCATAACTTATGAACAGCAGATAACAGGTACCGGAACAATCCGCATAGTTTATCCGCGCTGGCAGTCTGAAGCAAACCGTGCGGCAGGCATTGAAACAACCCCTACAATTACAATAAAGTATTTTCAAAGTGCAGAACAAATTGAATGGGCCGGATGTTATAATCAGGAAAATGAAGAAAAAACTTTTGCATTCCGTTCAGACGCTTCTTCCGGCATTAAAAAAGTTGTAAAAAATAAAGCATACGAACTTACATTTTATGGAAAACCGACCCGCATTGTTATGCCAACTGTTAGCGGACAGTACATTTGTTTTGGTGACGCTGGCGATGACGGAGTTGAAATTTCCATGAAAAGAAAAGACTCTGAAGGAAATTATACAATTGATTGTGGGCAGGTAACAACTTATGCGCAAGCAATTGGAACTGGAGGTGCTGAAAAGCACGGAACTTTCAGCAATTTAGGAAGCGGTATTTCGTGGACAGATAATTCATATACTGGAAAATATGCAAAAGCCGAAGTTGGAATATTTGTAAACGGTGAATTAAAGGTTGAAAAAACTTTACGAAGTGATGTTGGAAATTATAATGTTCAGATTCAATAAAATAAAGTGCACCAAACGTTTTTTTAGTGCACTGCTTGTGTTAAATTTCTCAATATTCGCTTTTTCATATTCATTGGAAGATTTGAAATCTGCTATGGCACAGAATAATCCAGAATTGTTAAAACTTCAGGCAGAATATGACCGAAGCCTTTTGGATGTAAAAGATGCGTGGGCTGGAATTGGTCCTACCGTTGATCTTCAATTGACCGGAACTTATCTGATAAATCCGCCAATTGATGCAGTTTATATAAATGTGGATGATATTCTTAATTCTATTCAATGGCCATCCGGATTACGACCTACAAATGCAGGACAGTATGTAAAAGTTTATGACGGAATGGAAAATACGTTGTACAACTTTCAACTTTCGGTTATGCAGCCCATTTTTACCTGGGGAAAATTGTCGAATGCCGTAAAGCTTTATAATCAAATTGCGGATATTAAGCAGACTCAACTTTTGTCAAAACAGCAGCAAATGGATATGGAGCTTGAAACACGACTAATAACTTTAAGTTTTTTGCAGAAAATACTAACTATTCTCGACGAGGAAAAAACTTATGCTGAAAGGCTTGTTCAAGTTTCGGAAAGTGCAGAAAAGTCTGGAATGCTTTTACATCAGGATGTAGTTGAAGCTCGCATTCAGGCAAAGGAACTTGAAATTGCTCAAAGGGATTTAGGCGAACAAATTGCAAATCAGCTTTTGGAATTGCAGCGGGCTACGGGAATTGAAAATCTTTCATTAAATCAAATTGATTATAAGGTTAGTGAAGAGCGGATTTTGGACGTTTTGGAAGGGAATCGCGAAATTATGCAGGAAAATGCCCTTTCTTCTTCTAAGCTTTCTATAAAATTGCTTACTCAGCTTAAGGAAGTGAACGTTACTGCGGAAAAAATTGCTAAAGGGTATGTTTATTGGAAGCCGGATGTTGCGTTGCAGGCGAGTGCTGGATATGGAGGGTCTCGTCTTCCGTTTGTAGAAAAAAACTGGCTTCGTAAAGATGATTACACAACTAATATTTCCATTGGAATAAAAACTACAATCTGGGATGGTGGTAAAAAACTTCATGATGTTGCCAGAAAAAACAGCGAAGTAAAAACGGCAGATATAAATCAGCTTGATGCCAGGGTAACAATAAAGCAAACGTTGAATTCTCAATGGAATACAATTGATGTTTGTACAATGAAAATTGAATATCAGGATTTGAAGATTGAAACTGCGGAATCTAAAATAAAGCAGGTGGAAACGGTTTATCAAACAGGTTACGGTTCTGAATCTGATGTTCTTTCGGCAAAAATTTCTTGTTGTAATGAGCAGATAGAAAAAGTAAAGCAGACACTTTCGCGTGCTGTTGCCTGTATGACTGTTGAGTTTTTAACACAAAAAAATTGATTTATTCCCTTTATATTGGTTATAATGTTACATATGACAAAGCGTGCAATTATTCATGTAGAAAATACAGATAACATTTTGGAATTTGCAGAGTTTTTATCAGCTTCTGGTTGGACAATTATTACGGCAAATAAAACCGAAGAGCTTCTTAAAAAAAATAAGATTCCTGTAACTCGAGAACCTGCGCTTATTGAAAACAATCTTTATGTAAACGATACAACTCAGCTTGTAAGACGAATTCTTCTTTCGCGCTACAACGACGATGAAGAAACTTATGCTACACAATATGATCAGGATGAAAATAATATTTATCTTGTTTGTATGAATGTTTATCCGAAGTTAGATAAAGACACTTCTTTCCAGCAGTTAAAAAATATTGCAAAACCTTACAACTACTACGTTACGACCGTTTTACGAAACGCATTTATAAACTACGAAAATGTACTCATTCTTACAGATCCTGCTGATTACAAAGAAGCTATGGTTCAACTTAGAACGGACAATGTTTCTGAAAAGTTCCGTACTTATCTTGCTGCAAAAGCTTTAAATCTTGTTTCAGCTGTGGACAGTGGAATTGCAGCTTCTATTTTACAGAACCAAATAATTGGCGTAGATTTTATGAATTATCTTACGTTTCCGTTCCAAAAAGATACTGTATTGCGTGGTGGTGCAAATCCGCAGCAAGGTTCTGCTTTGTATAAATATCCGGTAGATTCAAGTTCTGTGAGCAGTTATCTTAAAGTGCAGGGAAAGGAACTGACATACGGTATTATTGGTGATGTATCGCTTGCATGGGAGCAGATTAGTACTTTGTATACGAATTTAAAAACGCAGTATAATGTTCAAAGTACAAACTGTGATGGTTACGAATTTACGACTCAGTTTACACCGCTTACCGGAACTGTGTTTACAATTGCTGTAAAAAATCGTGCGATTGTTGGGGCTGCACTTTCTACAAGTGTTTTGGATTCTTATAAACGAACTCACACTTACGATACGGAAAATATTACGGATGTAACTTTGGGCTGTAGTGCTGTAATTGATGAAACTGCCGCAAGTGAAATTGTAAAATGTAATTTTGCAGCTTTAGTTGCACCGGGATTTACAGCTGAGGCAAAAGAAATTCTTTCCATGAATAAAAATATCCGCTTGTTGCCAACTTCAAAAGTTGTTTGCTCAGAATGGGATGGACAGATTGTAAATGGTGGATTACTTTTGCAAACAAAGGATAATACACTTTTTGATAAATGGCATGTTCGTACAAAAAACAGACCTTCACAAAATAAAACTGATGAAATGGCATTTGGAACTTTGCTTACAATGGGGTCGCGTTCGTACTCGGCAGTTATTCTCCGCGATAATACAATTGTTGGCATTTCGCAGGCTTGTACTTCCACAAAAAAGGCAATTACTGCTGTTCTGGAAGAAGTGAAACTTTATTCTATAAGGCAAGGAATGGATATAAATGCTCCGGATTTTAAACTTGGTGATATTTTGATTACGGATGCCGAAATTCCATTCTGTGATGATGTAAAAGAATTAATTGAACACGGAATTACTGCAATTATTCAAACTGGTGGAACAGCTTCGGATGATGAATTTATAAATTATTGTAACGATAAAGGTGTTGTAATGGTATTTACCGGCATGACACACATTTCGTATTAATATAGGAAAAAGGATTTCAAAATGCTTTATTATTTGGGTGAGTATCTTTCGAGATTATGGGGACCTGCACGATTACTTCAATCATATGCAGTTTTAATTACAGTTGCACTTTATGTAGGTTTTTTTCTTGCATATAAACTAATTCCAAAATTTTATAATTGGCTTCCACATGATCGTGGTCGTGAATTTACAATTAAAGAAAATGCTGAAGCGGCAAAAGGTAAACCAACAGGGGCGGGCAGTGTTTTTATTACTTTGTTTGTATTAATCTGCTTGCTTTTGGTTCCAATGACTTGGACTCGTGCCGGAGTTATTTTCTTAACATGGATTACAATGCTTACAGGATTTTTGGATGATAAAAGTACAGATTCTTGGGGTGAGTATTTAAAAGGTGCGCTTGATTTAATTATTAGTGTTTCGACTGCTTTTATTCTTTATTTTGGTGCAAAAAAACTTTCTGCTGATGGAGTTGTACGTTTCTGGCTTCCATTTGTTTCGCATGAAGTAGTGGTAAATCCTATTGTGTATATTATTATTACTACTATTATGCTTTGGGCTTCTATTAACACTACAAACTGTACGGATGGTGTTGATGGGCTTTCTGCAACTTTAGTTTTAATTGCATTGATTACGCTTGGAGTTGTTTTCTACTTTATTCTTGGGCATGTTGATATTGCCTCATATCTTCTTGTGCCTCATTTTATTGGTGGGGCAAACTGGGCCGTTATGATTTTTGCTTTGGCGGGTGTTTTAATGGGGTATCTTTGGCATAATGCTTTTCCAAGTAAGTGTTTGATGGGAGATGCAGGAAGTCGTGCTTTGGGTTACTTTATTGGGGTTTGTGTAATGATTTCGGGAAACCCTTTCTTAATTCTTGCTACTTCTTCTATTATTTTTGTTAACGGTGGTATGGGATTACTAAAAGTTGCATTGCTTCGGTTCTTTAAAATCAGGATTTTTGAGAATATTCGTTTTCCATTGCATGATCATATGCGTAAAAACCGCGGGTGGTCTCCGACACAGGTTCTTTTGAAGTTTATGATTCTGCAAATTTTAATAACGATTGCAATGCTGGGGCTTTTCTTCAAGATTCGATAATACTGGTTCTACTTGTAAATAATATGTAAATAGTGAATAAATAACCTCGGCGGGTCCCAGCTTAACAAAAAAACATCAGGTGAATTTGCGTGATTTGCGTTAAAACCAAAATAGTTAATTGTACCTAATTTGCGTTAAACTCAAAATTGTTAAATTTTTATATAAACAACTCAATCAAAGTTTCGGCGTCTTTTATCAGATTATCGATAATGCAGTATTCGTTTGGTTGATGAGCCTGGTCGTCGAGTGTACTCCAAACTACGGCGTCTATACCTTCGCGACGTAATTCGGCACCGACTGTGCCTCCGCCAATTCCGATAAATTTTGCGTTTATGTTGTGAACTTTTTTGAGAGCTGCAGCAAGTTTTTTTGCTACTGGCGCGTTTATTGATGTTGCTGGGCTTTCGGACGCTTGAGGAGTTGTATATTCAACTTTAACTTTATATTCATTTTCAATTTGTTTACAGCATTTATCTACTTCTTTTAAAACTTCAGAGAGGCTGTAACATGGAAGAACCCGGCAATCCATACAGAAAGTGTCTTCTCCTGGAATAATGTTTATGCTGTCTACATTTTTTTCACGTTTGGTTGGCTGGAAAGTAGAATAATTTGGCTCAAAAAGATTATCTTTTTGGTTGAAGATTTTTTCCAGGTTGTGGAGATTTAACGAAAGTGCGCATGCTGCAAGACAAGCGTTTGAGCCGCTGTCGGGTCTACTGCCATGTGTTTGTTTCCCTGTTACGTGAACGCGAAGCCACAAAAGATTTTTTTCAGCAATTTCAATTGTTTCCCCTTTTGGGTCTCCGCCGTCTGGAATTAAAACCAAATCATTTTTACGGAAGATGTTTGTATTGCGAATTAACCAGATAACGCCATATTCACTTCCATTTTCTTCATCAGCTGCAAATAGCAGTTTGATAGTGTGTGATGGGATAATCTTATTTTCAATAAAATAAAGAGCTGCAAAAACGGCAGAACAAAGTCCCTGTTGATTGTCTTCAACCCCGCGTCCATAAATACGACCATCTTTTTCTACAACTTTCCAAGGATCTGTATTCCATAAAGAAAGGTCTCCAGTTGGTACTACATCAATATGAGCCATGACCCAAACTCGTTCGGAATCGTCAAGGCCGGGAATTGTTACTACAAGACTTGGACGTACTTTAGCAGAAACCCGTTCGTCTGGTGCTTCAAAACGTTCGATATTGGAAAAACCATTATTTCGAAGCCAGTTTTCAAGAGCAACACATTTTTCGTTTTCACCGTCTCCGCCACCTTCTGGGGCAATTGCTTTATGAGCTGTAAGAAGAGTTTGCAAATTTAATATTTCGTTTCTTTTTGCGTTTAAATAATTATTCATAGTTTTTAATGTATATTTTATAAGCAATGTACGGATTATCTAATAATGGAGAATCCTTTTTATTAAGAACAATGTCAAAATATTCTTCGTTTAGATGGACCCAAGATTCTTCTGATAATTCTAATTCAAGGTCATCGTTTTGCTGAAGAACTGTATCAAGAGCGTTTTTAATTTTTTGCTGAGCATGGTCCGGATTTATTCCAAAACCTGCAACGGCAATATAAGTTTCTTCGGTTTTTATTTCATAAATTTGAATATCGTTTTCGGTTTGTGTAACAACTTTAAAAGCTGATTCTGGTAAAACTTCTCCAAAGCCTTTATGTTTCCAATCATCAAAAACAGGAATTTCTACTTTTGGTTCTTCGGGAGTTTGAGGAATTTGTTCTTGTTCAGTTTGAGTTGAAGCGCAGCTGATAAAAAAAAGAGCAGAAAAAATAAATATTGCAAATAAACGTTTCATCATAAATTTATAATAACACATTTGTAGAATGTAATCCAACTTAATCAAATACTTTTTTACGCCATTCCTTTTCATATTCTGAAATTGGCTGTGCTTCGTTAAGTGTAATTGAATCATATAAATACGGTTCAACAACTAAAGAACGGTAAGAATCCCAACGAGCCGGAAGTTTTTGTGAAACTGTAATCATTTGTGCTGGAGGAAGATTTGAAAGCAACTGGGTATAATAAATTGGCAGAATATGTTCAGTTACATCTCGGACTGCAGAAAATCCGCCGGAAATGCCGAAAAGTTCAGTTTCCAAATTAAGGTGGTTTTTGCGTTCAAGAATTTGCTGTTGATTTTCCGACTGGAAGAACCATGTAATAAAAGTAGATGCTCCAACTTGATTTTTACAATTTTTGTAAATACCCATCATTGTAAAAGAATCTTCAATTGGCATAACCGAATTACTGCAAATCCAACGGTAATCTATATTTAAATCCTGATTTTTTGTAGCTTTAAATAATTCATCACTTGTAATATAAGAAAAAAGTGTTCTGCCGGAAGAAACTTGACGGTAATTTGGCATAAACAGATATTTGAACGCAAAATCTTGTTCTTCCTGTGGAGAAGAATTGTCGGTAATTATCCACTCTTGTAATAATTTTGTTGTTTTCTGAAGATTTGTTTCGTCCCAAGTAATTTCGTTCTTTTCGTCGCGGAAATTAACTCCGTTTAATTTTGTCATAAGGTAGATAAAGTTTTCATTACTGAGCGGAGTAAATCCAATGCGTGTAAAGGCTCCGGAATCTTTGCGTTTGGTATATTCGGCGGCTGTTGAACGGATTTCATCTGGAGTAAGTGTATAATTATCGTTAATTAATGATTTATTGTTTGAATCGAAAATTATTGCAGGAAGGTTAAAGCTTACCGGCAGAAGTACCTGACTGTGTTTGTATTTTCCGGCTTCGACAAGCTGTGAATAAAAAATGGAAGAAGAAACTTGCTTACGGTCAAAAAGGTAGTCGAGAGTTTTGAAGTTTTTCATTGCTGAGTCTGTACGTAACCAGGAACCTACGATAATGTCTGGAGGTAATTCATCTTTTGCTGGTGGAAGAGCTTCTGCAGGATTTGGTTTATAAACTAATATTGCTTTTGTATCTTTGTGAGTTTTATTGAAAAGTTCAATGTACTGAGCAAATTCGCTGCAGCTTGTCCAAATAACAACGCGGTCTGCAGATTCTTTTTGGTCTGCACAACTTTTAAGAGAAATCCCAAATATCAAAAAAAAAGTGGTTGCGACGAGCGTAACCACCGTGTGTTTTACTTTATTCACGAATTACATAGCCTCAGCTACATTATATATCTCTGAATAAACTGTATCAATCTTTTCTTCATCAATACTTGAGAAAGCTACGCGAAGAGTGTAAGCATCAATCTGAATAACACCAATTCCTTTTTCTGCCAAAAGTTTTTTGCGGATTTCTTCAGTTTTTCCAGTTTTTACGTGGAAACTCATAAAGTAACCTGAATTGAATGGAAGTGGTTCAAGTACAGTTGATTTGTGTGTATTTACAAACTTGCGAACTAAGTCGTAGCGGCGTTTGAGCATTGCACGAAGTTCAAGCTTCTGTTTTTCGTGATCTGGGTCCTGTAAAGCATGAAGTACGAATGACTGAGAAGGTGTAGAAGAGCAAGAAACTGATGAACGGATTGCAGACATAAACTTAATCTGGAGAGCTTCTATCTGTTTTTCGTTTAAGCCTTTTGAACCGAATGTAATAAAGCCTGTGCGGAATCCCCATGCAAAATCTTCTTTTGTAGGACCATCGGCTTTAATTGCAAGTACGTTTTCGTGTAAGTCGGCCATGTATGCAAACAAAGACTGTGGTTCAATATTTTCTTCGTAATTTAAACCAAAGTAAGCATCATCAGAAAGAACTAAAACTTTTGTTCCGTTTTCGGCAAGGTCCTTAATCATTTTGCACAAAGCTTTTGCTTCGTCTTTTGTTGGACTGTAGCCAGAAGGATTCTGAGGGAAGTTCAAAATTACGCGAACTGAACCGTATTTTTTTGCATCTGCTTTAAGAGTTTTTTCGAGGTCCTCGAGATTTAATCCGCCGTTTGCAAAGCATGTAAACTGGTGGAATTCTGCTCCGCGGCGAGCTGCACAAATTAATTCGTAGTTATCCCAGCAAGGATTTGGAGCGATTAAAGGTTTATCAACATCAACAAAAAGATCTGAAACGTAAGAAAGAGCTGCTGTAAGACCTGGAACTAAAATTGGAAGAGAGAAAGTTTTGTTTTTTAAGTCTGGATTTTTCTGTATTAACTTTTCTTTCCAAAGTTTACGAATATCCGGATTTCCTGCTGTTTTTGCATAAGCAACAGTTTCTCTAGGATTAAGATTTGGCATCATTTTTTTGTAAGATTCCAATTCGATTGGAGTTCCGTTTGCAACTGCCATACCAATTGTACCGTTTGCAAGGTGTGCATCTTTTGCTGCTTCTCCACCTTGAGAAATAATTCCGTTTGGAAAATAAAGGCGTTTACCCATGTCTGACATGAGAGCGTCTACAACTGAACCTGAAAGTGTGTCATTTAATTCTTTTGCTAATGGATTAATCATAATGAGGTAATTATGCAAGTTTGTATTTGTTTTGTCAATAAATATGCAGAAAAAATGAAAAATTGTGCATAAATATACAGTGAGGGAATGGAGAATTGATTGGGGCGATGAAAAGTAATTTATAATTCAGAATTTTTGTGTTATAATGGAAGAATGAGTGATATTTTGAAAATTGTAGAAGACTGTCGTAAAGAAGCTGCTAAAAGACTTGTTGGGCAGGAAAACTTAATTGATGATATATTAATTGCATTTATTGCTGGGGGACATGTTTTACTTGAAGGTGTTCCAGGGCTTGCTAAAACTTTGACTGTAAAAACTGTGGCAGAAATTTTAGGCCTTGATTTTAAACGTATTCAGTTTACTCCTGATTTGTTGCCGGCAGATGTAACAGGTACTCTGATTTTTGAACAGGGAAAGGGAACTTTTTCTGTACGTAAAGGGCCTGTTTTTGCAAATGTTATTCTTGCAGATGAAATTAACCGCGCCCCTGCAAAAGTACAATCAGCTATGCTCGAAGCAATGGAAGAACGACAGGTAACGATTGGTGAAGATACTTATAAATTGCCTTCCCCATTTTTCGTTTTAGCTACACAAAACCCTGTAGAGCAGGAAGGAACTTACAATTTACCAGAAGCTGAACTTGACCGTTTTTTAATGAAACTTGTAATTAATTACCCTTCAGCCGAAAACGAACGTGAAATTGTAAAAACCTGCGGAAAAGCGTCTGAAATTCCAGTAAAGAAAATTGTAACTCAAGATAAAATTGAAAAACTAAAAGAAGCCGCTGATAAAATTACCTGCGACGAAAAAATAATCGAATATATTGTTTCAATTCTGACAGTAACACGACCTGCATCGACTACAAATCAGAAAAATCAGGCAACTGAAAAAACACACCGTAATTCAGCAATTAATGAAAATGACATTACACGTTACATTTTGTTTGGAGCTTCTCCTCGCGCCGGAATTGCTTTGCTTCAGTGTGCAAAAGTTCATGCAATGTTTGCTGGTCGTGATTTTGTTCTGCCTGAAGATATAAAAGCTGTTGCGTTGAATGTTTTACGTCACAGACTGGTACTTTCTTACGAAGCTGCCGCAGACAATATTACTTCTGATGAAATTATTTCTCGTATTTTAGACTTTGTTCCAGTTCCTTAAAAGTGGAAGGTTAAAATTACCAGAATTTTATGGAAAAATATTTAACGGATAAAACATCACTTATAAAACGAGCCTCATATTTACGGATTGTTGCGCGCGATTTGGCCGATGGTATGAAAGCTGGAAATTTCAAATCACTTACACGCGGGCAGGGAATTGAGTTTGCTGGAGTAAGAAATTATATCCGTGGAGATGATATCCGTTCAATTGATTGGAATGTTACAGCGCGAATGGCAAATCCGTTTGTAAAAATTTTTGAAGAGGAACGGGAACTGCAGATTTTTATTGTAGTAGATTCTTCAAAGTCAATGTTTTTGCAAACTGGCGGAAAAACAAAATATGCAGCAGCGGCAGAAGCGGCGGCACTTATAACAATTGCAGCAGAAATGAATGGCTGTCCGGTTGGTGCTGTATTTTTTGACGGTGCAATCCATTTTTCCTGCAAGCCTCAGTTTGGGCGTGAACAAACTATGTTGATTTTAACCCACCTTGATCGTTTATCCGAAAAAGAAGTTACAGGTTCTGTTCTTGGAAATGCTTTGAATGGTGCCGGCAAACTTTTAAAAAAGCGTTCGCTTGTTTTTGTTTTATCGGATTTTAGGTGTGGAGACTGGCAAAAACCGTTAATAAGTCTTGCACAAAAAAACGATGTGGTTGCTCTTCGACTTCAAGATATTTTTGATTCTGAACTTCCAAATTTAGGAACGGTTCCGTTTGTAGATTGCGAAAGTGGTTATAAATTAACAATTCCAACAACAACGGCTCGTTTTAAAAAGGAATGGCGCAGTTATAATCTTTCGAATACACGAAAATGGCAGGATGAATGCACTAAGCATGGAATTATGCCTGTAGTTTTTAATACACATCAGGACGCATTGCTTGTACTGAGTAATATTTTTGAGGCAAAAAAATGATTAAAATTCAGTCACAGCAAATATTAGTTCCAAAATCTGTTTACATTGGCGACAAAGCTGAATTGCAGTGTTCATTTAATTACAGTTCGCCAGTTCTTACAACTTTAGTTCAAAATGGAGTTGCAGAACTTTCGCTCGAGCACTTTACCGAAGAATTGAATTATAAAGATTATGAAATTAAATCCGTTCAACTTTCGCAAATCGGTATAGATTTTTATCAGCTGACTGTAGTTTTTGTTCCGTGGAAAACTGGCGAAATACAATTTCCGACCTTTGCTTTTAAAGATTTTTTAGTAGATTTTGAACCAGTTTCAATAGTATCGCTTACCGAGCAGAATTCAATTACTTCAATGCAGGAATTAACTTCACTTTTGTTACTGCCAGGAACAACTTACCGTCTTTATGGGCTTTTGATTTTTTCCATTATTGCAGTAATTCTTTTAATTCGCGGAATAATCAAGCGAAAAGAAGTAATGTTTTTTATTAAAAACCTGCAGCTGAAAATCAAATATAAAAAAAATGTTTCGGTTACTCGTAAAAAATTACTGGCGCTTACAACTTCGAACGCAGGTTCTAAAGAAATTGCAAGTGAAATTCAGCAGATTATGCGAAATTATCTTGAGGTAAGGTTTTCTTATCCGTTTACCAAAACTGTTACTTCCGATTTTATGAAAGGTTTTTATGCCGTAACTGCAGGTTTGCTTTCGGACAAAAAAGAAGAAGCTTTTGAAAATTTTGTTTCCTGTTTTATTCGAACGGATTTTATTCGGTACAGCAGCCAATCGGATTTTTTGGAAGGGGAAGTAAAATCGTTGGTTGAAATCCTTTTAAAAAATATTGCCGTTATAGAAACTGTTGATTCTGAAAGTAAAGGAGAAGACGGCTCGGCAGGAGGAAAAAATGTTTAGTTTTCAAAATCCTGCGGCTTTTTTTCTTTTGCTTTTAATTCCTCTTTTGATTATTCTTCGCAAGCTTAAAATATTTTCGCAAATGACTTTTCAGGCGGTTCTAGCAGATTGGAACGGACGTCCGTTTGTTTGTCATGGAAAATTACGAAAATTTTTATCTTATTTTGCTAAATATCTTTTAACGGTCGGATTTATTCTTGGTGTTGTAGCACTTGCCGATCCAACTGTTTCGCATCAGGAAAAAGTGTATACTTCGCTTGGTACAGATATTGTTTTTGTAATAGATACAAGTCCGTCTATGGCGGCAAAAGATGTAGACGGAATGACTCGTTTGCAGGCTTCTCAAAATGCAATTACAACTTTAATAAAAAGTCACGAAGGTTTTCGCTATGGTCTAGTTGCACTAGGTTCGGACGCTTCGGTTCTTGTACCGCCTACAAGTAATCTTGCAATTTTTGAAGAAAAGTTTATGGATTTGCGTGTGGGACTTTTTGGAAATGGCTCTGCAATTGGTGACGGAATAAGTACGGCGGTATGTCATTTGGCTTCTTCTTCTGCTCAAAAAAAATGTATTATTTTGCTTACAGATGGTGAAAACAATGCAGGGGAAATCCATCCGGAAACGGCAGCTAAGCTTACGGTTGAAAATGAAATTACTTTGTATGTTGTTGGAGTTGGTTCGAAAGGGACTGTTCCAATTGAGTACGTAGACCCAATTACTGGTAAAGTATATTCAGGCTATCTTGATTCGGATTTTAATTCTACCTCACTTAAAACGATTGCTTCCATTGGTGGTGGAAAATATTTTGAAGTTCGTACAATTGATGATTTGGTTTCTACGCTTGGTGTTGTTACTGCAACTGAAAATGTTGTTCAGAATTTTACATATCGAACAATCAATGATTATTATTATAAACAGGTTTTACTTATAGCAATTATTTTAATTTCTGCGGCATGGATTATTGCTCGTATTATTCTTAAAGAAATGAGTTCATTTTTGCATAAGCGTGAATACATTGTGCGTTCAAGTTTGCGTTTTGTTGCTTATGTAATGCTTATTCTTGCATATGCCGGATTATCCTGGGGAACTTATTTGGTTCCGGTACAGAAAAGCGGTAATTCTGTTGCAATGGTTTTTGATATTTCTAACAGTATGATGGCGAAGGATGGTCCGAACGGTACAACTCGTTTACAAGCTGCAGCGATTTATGCAAAAAAACTTATGCAGAATATTGCGGATGAAAGTGTTTCAATGTCAGTTGTGCTTGCAAAAGGTGAAGGAATAGAAGCAATTCCACTTACAGAAGATACTGCCATGATTGAGTCGCTTTTAGATACAATAAGTCCGGCGTTAATGACAGTGCCTGGAACTAGTCTTGGAAAAGGGATTTTAACCGCAAAGCGAACCTTTACTGCAAATTATGCAACAGCAGGACAAATTTGGGTATTTACTGACGGTGAAGAAACTGACGGACAGCTTGAAAATGCTTTAATTGAATGTCTTAAAACCGGTATTCCAGTTTCAATAATTGGATTTGGCGGTGAAAAGGAAATTGGCGTAAAAGCAGGAGACCAAATTACAACAGTTCAAACGGCCATGCGCACTCAAAAAATTAAAGATGCAATTTATAACGCAGAATCAAAATTGCCGTACATGAAAAACAAAACTTCCGTAATTTTTGTAGATTCAAATCAGCATGGTTCGGCTGCAAAACTTTTAAGTCAGCTTAAAAAGTCGGACGGAGAAGGCCTTTCAATGCAGATAACAACTTACGAAGCAAAATCCATTTTACGATATAAACTTTTCCTTGTATTTGCAATTTTAGCATTTTCGTTCAGTTATGTTTTTACCGAGTTTAATTTTTCGCGTATTGTAAAAACTCTACCGGTTTTGTGTGTATTTATTTTTATGGGCTGTTCGTCAAATACTTCGCAGATTTTGGAAGGAACTTACGCATGGCATCAAAAGCAGTACAGACGTTCGGTGTCGTGTTTTATGAATGTTGTTTCCAATGCTCGTGAAGACGAAAAGTATACAGATTTGTATTATTCACTTTACGATTTGGGAACGGTTTATGCTTTGCTTGGTGAAGATGAGTCGGCAATGCAGCGTTTTTCGCAAATTCCTGATGATGCGCCGGACAGTGTTCGTTATGCTGCTTATTACAATGCTGGAATTATTGCGCATAAGCAGGAAAAATATGAAGAAGCACAGAATTATTTTAGAAAAGCTATAGAAATTGATAGTACAAAAGTTGATGCTAAAATAAATATGGAACTTTCAATGCAGCTATTGCAGGAAAGTGTAAAACAGAAAGAAAATCAGGCAATTCCAGCACAGGAAGAAAAAGAAGATTTATCGGATATGGAAAAAGCCGTGTTTAAGCACATAAAGGAGAATGATCAGAAGCAATGGAAAAACAGCGAATCAAATCAATTGCCAAATCTTGCAGACGATTACTAGTGTTATTGCTGGTTATGAACTGCTTTTCATCTCTTTTTTCTCAAACGCTTACTGCTTCAATGATTAAGGCTCTTGTTATTGAGCCAAGCGGAAATCAAAATATGTATGCAAAAGAAGATTTAGCGTTTGAAGTTTTTATTCCGTATGTAAAATCGAATCAGGTTCAGGTTCAAAGTCCGTCGTTGCCGGCAAATGTTTCGTTTAAGCAGATAAAAAAAACTGATTATACTGGCGGAGGAATAAAGCTTGAAATATGGTATTCATTTGCTAAAAAAGGTGATTATCAAATGCCTCCGCTTTCGCTTGTAATTCAAAATCGCCGCCGAACTATTAATTTTGCGCCGTTTTCTATTTTTGATAATCCGGCCGATATGCTTCCGCGAATTGTAATTGAGTTTTCAAATGGAGCAATTATTTATTCGGATGTTCCGGGCGAAAGTTTTCAAGTTCCGGTTGGGGAAAAAATTAATTTTACAGTAAATTTGCAATACGCCGTGCAGTTGATTCAATTTGATTATGACATTCCAAAAGATTCAATTTTCCGCCAGACAAAGCTTTTTGAAATTACTGAAATTAAATATCGCGAAAAAAAATATTCAGACGAATTAATTCCGGTTGCTTCTTTTGAATGGACTGGATTAATAAAAGGTGCTCAAATTTTACCTTCAATGAAGCTGCAGGTTACTGGTTATAACGGTTACAGAATTGATTTAATGATGCCGGAATTTTCAGTTGATTTTGTTCCTTTGGAAGAAATGTTTTTGGAAGAAGAAAAATCTTCATTATTTGATGACGCTTTTGATTTTAGCCTTGAGCAGGATGATTTGGCGGGAAAAATCAACATAACTGGTGATATTTGTGAAAAACTTGCAGATTATAGAATAAAGGAACGAAATTCTTTAGTTAATTACAAAGCAAATAAGGAAAAACGAATTGCCGAAGAAGAAAGACTTATGTTGCCAGTTACCGAAGATGAATTTGTAATGGGGCTTTTTTATCTTTCAATTTTACTTTTAGTGATTATTTTTGGAGTGCTTCTTTTATTGCTTCGAAAAAAGCGGAAAAATGCTTCTATATTGACTGGAACTTTGTTTATTTGCGCGGTTGTTTTCTATATTTATGCACAGGTGAATGCTAGTAAACTTTATGGCATTTTTAAAGGCGGAAAAATCAGTTCTATTCCAGAAGATAATGCGGAATCTTATTCAGAAATTGCTGCAGGACAGCGGGTGCATGTTACAGAAAAAGCAGGTAAGTGGTATTATATTGAACTTGGTGAAACTGGCGGTTGGTGTGAATCAACTGCGGTTATTTTAATCAGGTAGGATTTGAACATGGACATGAACGATATTTTAAATCAGTGGGATAAAATTCAGGCTGATAAAAACCGTAAGCAAAAAGCTGGCGGAAAAGTACAGGTTTCGCATAAAAAAGCGAATGCACCAACAAAGGAAGAAAAGCAGCTTGAAGAAGATAAAGAACTTACTGTTAATCCAATGGAAATGTGGCTGCGTCGGTACGGCACTGTAGATAAAGACAAAATTGCAGAAGAATCTGAGGAACGTACAAAACTTCAAGACCGTAATTATTTATTGAACATGAAACCCGAAGCTCATATTGATTTGCACGGTTTGCATCAGGATGAAGCAGAAGAAAGATTAAACACTTTTGTAACTGAATGCTGTCATCGTGGTATTCGGAAAATTCTTATTATTCACGGTAAAGGAATTCACACTTCTGGAACGGACCCAGTTCTTGGTGAAACTGTCCGCCGTTTTATTGAACACGACAAACGCTGCGGCATGTCTGGGCATCCAAAAACAAAGATGGAAGGCGGAAGCGGCGCAACGTGGGTTGTGCTTAAATGATTTGGGATTAGTGGCTTGGTTGCTTTGTGGATGAGTGTGTTGGTGGATGAGTTGCTTCGTGGATGAGTGTGTTGGTGGATGAGTGGGCGTTTGGAAGGGGCGGAAGAAAGTGCATCCATCACTTGTGTTGTTTGTGAAGTGATGGATGTGGGGTGTTATTATTCGTCGAGTTTGTACCAGAAGTAGTTGTAATAACCGGATGTGTCAGTAAACCAAGTTACGTTTTGAGCTGGGTCGGAAAGGTCTACTTCGGTGCCGTATTCTTTTACACGGGACAAATCAGTACTAGAAGATGTTTTATACCAAGTTGAAGTGTCTTCGAATGTTAGGGAAGTAAGTTTTGAACAATAAAGGAATGCAAAATATCCTATGCTTGTTACAGATGCTGGAATTTCTATTGTTGTTAAGCTTGAACAACGCTCGAATGCATAACTTCCTATACTAACTACAGAATTTGGAATTATTATTTCTTTTAGGTTGTAACAATAATAGAATGCGCTACTTCCTATACTAACTACAGAATCTGGAATAGTTATTTCTTTTAGGTTGTAACAATAATAGAATGCATAATCTCCTATGCTTGTTACTGAAGAAGGAATTGTTATAGATGTTAGGTTTGAACAATAATAGAATGCATTATTTCCTATACTTGTTACTGTATTTGGAATTACTGTATTCTCGCAGCCGGATATTAAAGTATTAGTATCTGTTTCTATTATTGCATTACAGTCATTTCTGCTGTCATATTTTGGATTATTTTTATTTACTGTTATTGTTGTTAAGCCTGAACAAGAAGAGAATGCAGAATTTTCTATACTTGTTACCGAAGCAGGAATTGTTAGTGCTGTTAAGTTTGAACAAGAAGAGAAAGCATAATTTCCTATACTTGTTACCGAAGTAGGAATTGTTATGGCTGTTAAGTTTGAGCAAGAAGAGAATGCAGAATTTCCTATATTTGTTACAGTAGACGGAATTTCAACTGATGTGATATAAGAATTAGAAGAAAATGCATTTCCTGGAATTTCAGTAAATTTACATGATGATAAATCTAAATCAACATATTTACTACTATTTTTAATTGCAGCTGAAATTGAGGATAAATTTGTTTTGTCAACATTGCTAAGTTGTATTTTATATGGATTTGTTTTTGTGTTTGAAGATAATTTACTTAAATAGTTCGAAAGTTGGGTCGATGTTATTTGATAATTCCACTGAGCATACAAAGAAGTATTTCCAGTTATTGTAATGCTCTGTGCATTAAAATAAACATCACCAGTTCCATCAGAATTTGTTGTCCAACATGAGAAGTTTTTATTTTTTATAAAGTCTGGTTCATTTAATAATGTAGGGCGTTCACCAATAATTTCCTGTTCCTCTGCCTCATTAGTACCATCGTTAGCATAAAAAGTTAGTTTATACATATCCTTAAATTGAGCATAGAAATATATAGCATAGTTACCATCGCGGTTTATTGTAACAATTTCTTCATCAGAATATGTAGTTCCACTTCCATCAGATTTCGTATTCCATGTACTAAAATATTTACCATCAACAGGCTCAAAATCATAATGATTTAGCGCCGTTGGTACTTGTGTATATATATTTTGAGACGTTAGCAATTTATCATTGTTATAAAAATATACTGTACATTGATATCTCCATTGTGCATACAGAGTAATTGTTTCAGTTACTGTTATTTCCTGTTTATCAAAATATGTAGTACCAGAACCATCGGCTTTAGTATTCCAACTGTAAAAATACTTGCTACCAGGTCGTACTAATGTGCATTCATCTAATATTACTGTTTGTTTTCCTTCCACTATTTGTGGAGACATTTGACTGGTACTTTCGTTTGCATTAAAAAAGATGAAATAAGTTTTTGGTGCTTTTGTGCCGTCTGCACCTGGGTCTCCCTTATCACCTTGGTCACCTTTATCGACCTGGTCTCCTTTGTCGCCTTTGTCACCATCTTCACCCTGTTCACCTTTACTGCCACTTTCGCCACCAGCGGTAATTGTTGCCTTTTCGAAAGAAATTGAACCAAGGGAGTTTAATTGCAAACCTGTAACAGTTACATCAGACTTCCAGTAATAAGTGTAATTTCCGTACATAATAATAATTTCGTATTTATTTCCGGAAGGTATGCCAGAAATTGTAAACTCGCCGGAAGTGCCTGTTGTTGCCATGTAACTTGTGCCGGCAATGCTAACGAGGAATCCGGAATAATCAGCATCATCAGAGAATGTAATTGTTCCGGAAAGAGAGCCTACCGGATTCAAGTGCAAATCTTCAAGTGTAACTGTCTGTCCGTCAGAGACAACAATATTTTTTACAACGGCTTTGTCCAGACTGTCGCTTGAGCTTGCATAAACAGTATATAATCCGTCTTCGAGCGCTTCGAACTTGAAACTTCCGTCTTCAATCGTAAAGTTTGAGCCAACAATTGTGCGAGCATCTCCATTCTCGCCGCCTTCGTTCTGTGGCTCTACTGGAACAAGCCCGTCGGTTTTATCGAGTGTAACTGTAATACCAGAGCTGTCCGAAAGATTATCGAAAACAACTTTGCCGACAATTGCGCCTGTAGGAATTTCGTCAATACTTGAGTGTAAGAATCCTTTACAGCCAGAAATTAAAAAAATAGTAACTACAGTTACCAAAAGAAGAGAAAGAAACTTTTTCATATATTGTCTTCATTTAATAATACACTTTGAAGTAATTATAGCATGGGGTTTGAAAATACACAATTTTTGCGTTTTTTTCAAAAAAATTTCCAAATTTTTGACAGAAATGATTCGAGTTGGCTAATTAATATGTAGAGGATAATTATGCGAAGGTTGAATCAAAATTTGTTTTTTGTACTTGGAATCTGTGTGATTTTTACTGCGTGCGAGGCTTGTTCTGACGTTACTTCCGGCGAAGATAAACCGAAGAAAGCTGAAAATGCACTGATGCTGTCACTTGTGAATTGGAATGTTCAAACTTTTTTCGATGCTGAGACGGATGGTAATGAATATGAAGATTTTGTGAGTGCTGCGAAGTGGTCAAAGGATAAATATCTTGTTCGGTTGCAGCGTTTGTGTGACGTAATGCAAACTTTGAATGCTGATGTTTATGTTTTTGAAGAAATCGAAAATGAAGCGGTTATTTATGATATTAGTAATCAGCTGATTGGTGAAACTTGGAGCAACAAAAATAAGTGGCATTATGCTTGTTTTGCGAAAGATGAGAATGCTAGTATTGGGTGTGCTGTAATTTCGAGATTTCCGTTGTGTGGAGTGAAGACTCATTGTTTTGATGCAAGAAATCAGAAGAATGGTCAACCGAGTGTACGTCCGATTGTTCAGGTTACTGTGATGGTTGGAGAATATGAACTGGTTCTATTTGCAAATCACTGGAAATCGAAAGTAGGTTCTGAAGAAGACACTGAAATTTGGCGAGATTGGCAGGAATCTGTATTAGGAAACCTTATTTTGAACTGTGATGCGGATGCTGTTGTTTTATGTGGCGACTTTAACCGCGATGCTCAGGAATTTGTTTTGAAATTTGACGGCTATAGCAGAAATCCGAATACTGTTTTACGGGTGGCGACTGGAAATGGGCAAAAGAATGTGATGGTTTATAATCCGTGGTTTGATGCTGATGGTGATATATTGTCTGAAATTGGCAGTTATTACTTTGACAAGGATTGGGAACGTATTGATAATATTTTTTCTTATGGAAATGTAAAATTGTCGTCGTTTGGTCCAAAAGCGGAAGAACCGTGGGCGAATGAAGCTCATATCCCTATGGGGTATAAAATTTATACTGGGATGGGGTATTCAGATCATCTTCCTATTATGTGTATGCTAGTTCTTGGCAACGAGGAATAGGTATTCTTTTACGTGAATGCTTCGTGCGTTCAAATTTCGGGAACCACGGAATGTGTTGTATTGAGATTCTAAAACGGTGACTTTACCGCATTTTGAGAGAAGTTCTATCATTTCTTCTTTTGAAATGAAGCCTTCCGAATTGAAGGATATAAGAACGTATTTTGCATGAATGGAATTTACCAGATTGTAAAAAACATCTGCAACTTGTTTACGTTTATTGTAATGTGAACGATGCCAGTCTTTTGGAATGCCAGAAACCCGGCTGATTTTTTGAGTGTCGGGACTTTGGTAAGATGCAACAAAATTCAACATAAAATAGTTTGAGCCGTAAGGGTGCTGGTTATATGGAGGATCGAAATAAGCTAAATCAAATTCTTCATTTGCCAGTGCTCCCGACTCTCCAACTAAAGAATTTGCGTTTTCATTAAAAATATTGACTGGGCAAGTAAAGTTCGAAAAAACTGGAAATTTAAGTTCAATATTGCCCATTATTCTTGAAAGTGCATTTTTTCCGTTTCCGCCAAACTGACCTTTTCCAGTGGTGGAGTTTTTATAAAATCCTTTAAAAATGCCGGCTGTATTTGCGTGAATGGAAGCTTCCGATAACAATGGGGCTATAAAAAAAGGTTTAAATTCCTGTGGAACTTCAGTTTCTATTGTTTGGCGGGCAACATCCAGAAAGTTTGCATTTCGTGGAGTGTAAAAACAGCGTTCACCTTTTTGAATATTGTCCAGATTTTGAGGTGCGTATAACTGTGAAATAAAACCTGGGGAAGTATATGTTCCGTTCTTGCGGTTTTGCTCAAGTATTTGCATTTTAGAATCAATTTTAAGAACTAAGTCGTTATAAATTTCAGTTAGTGTTTTTTCCAATTCTGGAGTTTTGTTTGCAAGATAACACTGATTTATCAACTTTGAATAAAGCTCCAAGTCGTTTACTGTAAGTGATGAAGAAAACTGTTTTAAATACCTTGCAACAATTCCACTACCCGAAAAAATATCGACACATTTGAGTTTATCTTTTGCCAGTTGTTTTTGAACGAAATTTACACCTTGCCCGATAAATGGCAGCAATGCTCGTTTATTGCCAATGTAAGTAATGAGCTGTTCCTGGAGATATTCAGTATTTTCAGTTGATGGATTCAAAGCTAACTCCTATATTCGTTCAATTATCTTTATAAAACTTAGTCTATCAAAAAAAACATTTTATGCCGATATATAAGATATGGAAGAGAACGAAAATTTTATAAATCAGTTGCAAGAGGCTATTAAACTAAAAACAGAATGGTTTAATACGGTCCGTTTGCAGGAAATGGCATCTCAATATAGACTTTTACAAAGTTGTGTAAAAAATTTATATGATATGCTTGTAAAAAAAACATTGATTATTCCTGATCCATATAGATTGGATAAAAAAATGTCGGATATTGTAGTTCCGGAAACATCCAGTTTTACTGAAGGTGAAACAATGTCGGTGTTAGGTTCGCGATTTTCGGAATATGATGTAATGCTTGATTTTATCTGTACTTATTTCCGTTTTTCTGTAGATAATCTTCCTTTGCCGAAAGTTAAAAAAATGATTGATTTTAATAATGTTTTTGACTGGACAAATTTTTCAACAAATTCAAGTAAACCAAACACCCGCGCACTGGCAAATGTTCTTAATACGGCAAAAACAAATGCTCCAAGTGTAATTGTAAGTATGATTACTGATAGTATTGTAAAAAATTCGGAAGCTTCCATGATTATTAATAAATGTTTAAATGAACTTGGTGCTTTTCAGAAAGAGTTATATAAATACGAACTTCGTAAAGATTTGTTTGAACATCCGGATTTTCATAAAGATAAAGCATTTACTTCTCCTGAAGCGGAATTGGCGGAGATTAAGCGAATTTATGTAAAGGTAATGGGTAAAAAGCCGTTCTATTCTGATTTAATTGGTGAAATTATTCAGGAAGATTTGGGACAGAATAAGGAAAAGCATCAGTCTGCGGTTTTAGAAAGTCTCAAAATTCCAACTGCCATTGTTAAAAAAACGGTGAATAAGGGTGACAGTGTTTCATTCCATGAATTACAAATGGGTATTGTGTTGGCAGTTGCAGCAATGTCGCCAACGTTAACTCAACTTAGAGTAAAACTTGTGAACAATTTTAATATTCTTTATGAAAAGAAAAAGACATTTTTTTCGAAGTTGAGAGATGCGCTTAAAAAAGTATTCCATATACGAGAAAGAGAAAAAGTTTGCGCTGTTCAAGTTACTGATCAAAAAACAGGCGGAAGTAGAATTGAAAAAATTAAAGTAAATGAACTTCTTTTCGAAATAAACAAAAAGGAAAGAATATACGCAGCTGTTTCCAATCGTGGCCCGGAATTTGAAAAAATAGATTCCTCTTCCGAAGATGCAATTTTGCAGTTTGTAAATAAACAGATTTCCGAAACTCAAAGCTTATTTACAAAAATTAATGCCCTCGACGGATATTTTAAAAATTCTGTACCAGTAGAATCAAAGACTAGAATTAAAGGAATGCAGATTGAACTTTCTGCAATGCGTAATTCGATTATCAACGCAAATAAAAAACGTGGAGAATATGTTTCTGCAAAAGAAGAAACCGAGCAAATGCAAAAACTCGGTATTTCAGATAATATATAAGTTATGAAAAAAATTATTCAATTATTATTAGTTTCTTTATTTACAATTTCTGTTTCTGCTCAAGATTTACCGGATTCTAGTCTTGTAATTTTAGAAAGTATTATGCCACACAATTTGAATCCTCAGGAAACAGCTTATTCGTCAGATGCGCAGGTTCTTAACGGTTTGTATGAAGGACTTTTTACATATGATCCTGTAACGCTTGATCCAGTTTATGCTATTGCGCAGGGATACAAACTTTCTCGCGATAAAAAACGCTGGACTTTTATGCTCAGGCAAAATGCAAAATTTAGTAATGGAGAACCAATTACTGCTGAATCGGTAAAATTTGCCTGGCTTGAATTGCTGGGAAATCCGAATGCACCGTATGCTTCGTTATTGGATATTGTACGAGGTGCTGCAGAATATAGAAACGGAGTAGGTTCTCGTGACGATGTTGGAATTTATGTTGTAGATGATTATACAATTTCGCTTTATTTAAAATCACCTGCAAACTATTTGCCAAAGGTTTTGTGTCACGATTCTTTTGCAATAATTCACAGAAATCCAACAGTGTATAGTGGAGCTTTCGTTCTTGAAGAACAAATGGATAATGTAATTATTTTAAAGAAGAATCCTTATTATTGGGATTTTGACAACGTTAAGCTTGAAACAATCAGTTTTATTCAAAGTGGTGATGCAGCCGAAAATGCATATTACTACAACACAGGAATTGCAGATTGGGTTTCTACAGAAGTTGATACTGAAAAAATAATTAATAAAAAAGCTTTTCAATATAATGCGCAGTTTGGAACTTCTTATTTCTTCTTTAAACAGTCTAATAAAAAGCCGGATTTAGCCCGTGCAAAAATAAAAGGAGAGGCTGTAGAATTTCAACCTTGGGATTATCAGGAATTTAGAACAGCTTTACTTGAAGCCTGGCCTTGGGAAGAATTAAACCGTTCCTTCATTTCAGCTTCAACTTTTGTTTATCCCCTTAGCGGCTATCCAACTGTAGAGGGATACACAAGTTCTGACAAAATTGAAGCTACATTACTTATGAAAGAGGCTCGTAAAAAATACGGAATTGCCGAAGATCAGATTTTGCAGTTAAATTTTGAGGTTAGTGAATACGCTTTTGCAGACGCAGATAAAAAAAATATTCAAAACGCTTTAGAACCGCTTGGAATTTACGTCAATTTTATAATTTTGCCGGCTTATCAATATTTAAGTCATGTACCACTTTCGAATTCGGATTTATTTGGTTACACCTGGATTGGCGATTTTGCGGATCCGTTAGCATTTCTTGAATTATTTCACGGAGATTCCACTTTGAATGATTCTGGTTGGAAAAATGAAGAATATGACGAACTTTTAAAACAGGCTGAACTTGAATCAGCTGAAGAAAGATACAGACTCCTTTCAAAAGCTGAAACTTTGTTGCTCGACAGTGGAATTGTAATTCCTTACTATCATCCGGTATCATCAAACGTAATTGATTTGGATGCTATTGGGGGCTGGTCTACAAATGCGTTTGATATTCATCCGTTAAAGTATTTGTATAAAAAAGAAATTCATGTTGATATTCCGAACGTTGTGTTGAGATAGATTGCTTCGTTCGCAATCCATTGAAAATCCTTCAAATTACGCTTATAATACAAATTCACTCTGTAACCTCTGTTGCTCTGTGAGAAATTTTTTATAGAGGAAAATTATGGTAATTTTAACTTTGAACTGCGGTTCATCATCTGCAAAGTATCAGGTTTACGATTGGGATAACAAAGAAGTAATGGCAAACGGTGTTGTAGAACGCATCGGTATTGAAGGTTCTTGCATTACTCACAAGGCAAAAGGAAAGAAAACTGAAATTGAATCTCCTTGTCCAACTCACAAAGAAGCAATTGAATTAATTATTAAAGAAATTACTGACCCAGAAGTTGGTGTTATTAAATCTATGGACGAAATTGGAGCTGTTGGTCACCGCGTTCTCCATGGTGGCGAAAAGTTCACAAAATCTGTTCTTATTACTCCAGAAGTTTTGGACGGTTTCCGCGAAGTTATCGATCTTGGTCCACTTCACATGCCAGCTAACATCATGGGTATTGAAGCTGCACAGAAAGTTATGCCAAACGTTCCACATTCTGCAATTATGGATACAGCATGGCACCAGACAATGCCAGAAGAAACATTCCAGTATGCAATTCCACGTGAATGGTACGAAAAATATGCTGCACGCCGCTACGGTTTCCATGGAACATCTTTCTTGTATACAGCTAAACGTGCTGCAGTTTTACTTGGAAAAGATCCAAAAGATTGTAACCTTATCATCTGTCACATTGGTAACGGTTCATCTATGTGTGCTGTTAAAAACGGCGTTTGTTACGATACAACAATGGGTATTACTCCGCTCGAAGGTCTTGTAATGGGAACTCGTTCTGGAGATTTGGATCCAGCTCTTCCATTCTACATTATGCGCAAAACTGGTATGAGCGCTGACGAAATGGACAAAGCTTTGAACAAAAAATGTGGATGTCTTGGTATTACAGGCAAATATTCAGACCGCCGCGACATTGAAATTGATGCTGCAAAAGGCGACAAACTCTGCCAGCTTTCTATTGAAATGGAAGCTCTCCGCATTAAAAAATACATTGGTGCATTCATGGCAGAACTTGGCCGTGTAGATGCAATTGTTTGGACTGCAGGTGTTGGTGAACGCGGTCCAATTACACGTATGAAGGCTTGTTCTGGTCTTGAAAACTACGGAATTAAAATTGATGCACAGCGCAACGACTGGTCATTCACAGGTAATGC
>JAZLFF010000085.1:0-2342 GCA_045615645.1 Treponema sp. | reverse complement strand
CATATTATGCAGAAAAAAAATTTCCGGATTATGCTCCAACCGATTTTTCCAACACTACAATTACAATCGCAGGTGAAAAAATCCCGGTTGTTATGCAGAGACAAAACAATCTTACTTCGCTTGAAGCAGATGCCAAAAAAGATATTCCTGATGGCGAAACTTTTGTTTTTCAAACTGATTTTGTAATCCATATTCCAAATTTTGAGTATAGATATGGTTATTCAATTAAAGATGGTGTTGAACGGGTTGCCTTGGGAAATGCTCTTCCTGTTCTGGCGCTTTATAAAAATGGAGAATGGATCACTCATCCATACGTTTCCGATGGTGAAAGTTTTAATAGTGAAGTTGCAGATTATGATGTAACTTTTACTTGTCCGCCTGAATATGAAGTTGTTATGACCGGCACCCCGGAAGTGGTTGATTCAACGTATCATTGTGTAGAAAACTGTATCCGCGATTTTACAATTATGCTTGCAACTCATCACACTACTTATATAGAAGATTATAACGGATTACTCATTTCGGTTTGGGGAAACAGTGATTGTACTGCGGATTTACCAAAGTTTGCTGAACAGACAAAGACGATGATGGATTTTTATACAAAACTTGTTGGTCCATATCCGTATGATTCAATCGACATTTGTCTTTTAGATTTACCTGCGGGAGGCATGGAGTATGCTGAACTTGTAATCTGCAATACAGAACAGGCTTTTGAAACTCCACAGGCACTTGCTCACGAACTTGGCCACGAATGGTTTTATTTGAGCGTTGGCAATGATGAATTTTCTGAACCATGGATAGATGAAAGTATAACTTCGTATATTTCAATTTTATATATGGAATCTTTGGGATACGATATGACTGATTCGTATGTAAAAAAAGAATATGAGAAATATTATGACATCTGCGGGTCTGTTAGTGCTATGACTGATGATAAATATTACCGCATGAGTGCTTATTCATACGGCCCAACTTTTTTGCGTAATCTTAATGAATTGATGGGTGACAAAGCATTTAATGCAGCGTTGCAGGAGATTTATAATACTTACATTTTTAAGCAGGCAGACACACAGGGAGTTTTGAATATTTTCAGGAAACATTCAAAAAAGAGTATTGAAGATTTGATTTGCCGGTATTTTAAGGAAAAATAAATCTGTCTAGACCTTCCGTTTAGAGAACAAGGGGGACAGTCCTCAATTTTTTCAACTGCATATTCATCCAAAATCATAAACATTGAACTGTCTTTGCAAATTACGTTTCCTGTAAATATCTTTATATGACAATTTTATGTTATATTTAATTTTTCTGCTATTACCAAAATGTCACTTCAGCTTTCCATTTATTCCACGTAAAAATGGTGTATAATATTTACATCCTAGCTTATTCTATCGGTGAGGTGAAAAATGATTTTAAGTGAAAAACTTTCTCTTTTAAGAAAACAAAATGGCTTTTCGCAGGAAGAACTTGCAGACAAATTAAACATTGCGCGCCAAACCGTCAGCAAATGGGAAAATGGTCTTGCAATTCCAGAACTCGATGCGTTAATTGGATTAAGTAAATTGTACGGAATCTCGCTGGACAGAATTGTAAAAGATGATGATGAATGTAACCGCGCATTGAAAAAAAGTCCGGAAGTTGAACAATCAGATTTAGTTTCTTTTTTAATTCGCGCTAAACAAAAAACTTACGCTGGTCACGGTGTAGAAGTTACATCATCTCGCCCAGCATCACACGACTTGCGCTACGAAGAACAAAATCTTCTATACATAGACACTTTCCTTGGCGGCGAAAAATTTACCGGAGAAGAAGCACTTTGGAAAGATGACGTTCCGCTTTGGTCAATGAATTACAGCGGCCGTGTTACTGGCGAAAACTTTTCCGGCGATTTTTTGAAGGAAGCACTTTTTAATGTTCCAGCCGCCGCACCTTACCGCGGACCCGCCATCTACAAAAACGGCGATTATTCTTACCACTGTAAAGTTGACGGAAGTTTTGAATGGTTCCAGGGCTACGAAGAAATTTTTTATCTTGATAACAAAATCTACGAACTGTATTTTCATGGTGGAATTGTAAAATAAATCAGTCGCTGCAAGTAATAATTATTTATTTGCCAGCCTTTATTTCCATCCTTCCCAGATTTTCTGCTGTAATCCAACGGTAGCTTCTGTTTTTCCATTGCGGCAAACCGGCTGATTCATCAGTTTAAGTTGATTTTCAAAAAGTTTTGATTCAATTTCGCTGTCGTCAAGGTACGCAATCGAACTGTATTCTTTAGATTTTTTATCAATCAATTCTGCGATTGCGTCTGAACGGCTGCCATATTGTTTTGCCAAAGCTGATAC
>JAZLFF010000084.1:0-60415 GCA_045615645.1 Treponema sp. | reverse complement strand
AAATTTTTTATTTTCCTGTTTATTCAAAAAAACAAATCCAAATTTAAATAAATCACTTTTTAAAAAATTATCTTTCAGATTATTATGAATATGGATTTTTTTACTGTCATCTGTATCATCAATTCCAATATCATGCAAAGCATTATTCAATTCATTAATATAACGAGAATTATTTTGACAATGATAATGTAACTGTTCGCAAACTCTAAATGGATTTGTATCTTCACTGTCAAATTTTCTTTTGTATTTATCTCTATCTTTATATTCAAAAGGATAATATCTTGCACCACGACCAATCAATTGTGCTTCTCTTACAGTTGATCTACCAGGTTTGTCGCCTCTTGAATCTCGAGTTTCATATAAACGAACAATATCAAAAAGATTTAAACAATCCCATCCTTCATCAAGTTTTTCAACTTCAAAAATAATTCTGTAAGGATTTGATTCATCCTCCAGTGAATTAACGATTATTTGTTTTTCTTCAGCATCTTTATCATCATTAACATCAATACAAACATCTTCTGTAAAAGCAAGTTTAATTTCATCTACCAATGCTTCATCAGTAATATTGTTTTTTTCAAAATAAGCAAAAACAGTTTGAATTAATTCACTTGAAGCCGATGAAATTTTTACATAATTAATATTTTCTACAGTTAATTTTCTAATAAAATCTAAAATTAGTAACTTATTATTTTCACTTTCTTTAATAGTTTTTGATTTAAACAAAATTACCGGCTTAACATTTTTTTTCATATCTTGAAAAAGTTTAAGTTTATATTGGCTTAAAATCATTGCCTGTAAAGAACGATATAAGCGGCCGTCTTCAGTCTGTTCAAAATCACTACGTAAAGTATAAATATCTTTTGAATACTTATCTTTTCTAAATTTTGCCAAATCATAATTGAAAATTATTTTATCTTGATATTTTCTGGCAATATCCGGATTTGTAATATCACATGTTGCTGTAAATTCTAACATTACATTTTCAACATTTGAATTTTTGATTTTATTAACAGTTGTTTCCCATGAATGTTCATTTTCTTTTTCAGAAGAGGTTGTTGCCGTATTTAAATGATGCGCTTCATCTGCAATTAAAACTGTTTTATCAGTAAGAAAATCATCAATACTAACAGAATTCTCTTTAATTAACGTCATATCAGAATGAAGACCTGCAGTTGTTGTAAAAAGAATATTTATATCATTTGGATTACATTCTTGAAAATTATTAACTTTGTTTACATGGATACTTTTACCATCAATTTTAATCTCATCTGCAAAAAGATATTTTGAACTTGCTGGATTTAAGAAATTGTCTTCTGTCTTTTTTACAATTTGACTCAAATTTACAAAAAATAAAAAATTTCTATAGCCTTGTTTATAAAGATAAATTATCAGTCCGGACATAATAAAAGTTTTTCCAGAACCAGTTGCCATATGAAAAAGTGTATGAACGTTTTTTCCAGCAACATTTTTAGATTCAAAATGAGTTATAAAATTTTCTATTGCTTCCTGCTGATAAGACCTAACTTGAAAAGATTGATTCAAATTATCTTTTACATATTGTGGTACTTCTTTTATAAACCCATCATTTCTGTAAGCATCCAGTTTTTCATATAGCCACATTGTTTACCTTCTTTTTTTGAAAGTTATTTTCACTAATTCAAAATATTTCAAGTTAGTGTAAATTGTTGTAAAAACTCTCTGTAAATTTAATATCATTCTCAGAGAGCTTCATATTTGGGTCTTTTCGTTCACTGAAATTTACATAAAGCTGATTTTTATCAAGTAATTCCATTGCAAACTTCTGCTTTTCTTCAAGAGATAAATCTGAATAATCCTTTGCGTCAGTATTAATTTCTGAAGGTTTTACTTTACTAGAAACAAAATCTGATTTTAGAATTTCGTCAGTTAGGGATTTAATTTCTTCATCTGTTTTGCAAGATTGGATTTTGTCTACAAAATTTTGATTTAGTTTGGCCAGTTCGCAGTAGATAATAGAAATACTATTATTATTTTGTTTTAAAACATTAATATTACGTTTCAACGTTTCTGTTTCTATGTAATCCATCTGTTCTATTAAGATAAATTTTCTATTTCCACCATCCTTATTTATTTCTTGAACTGCATGGCCTGTTGTACCACTTCCTCCGAAAAAATCTAAAATAACTGCTTTTCTATTATTTTTTACTACTGAATATATGCAATCCTGAACATTATAAAGTGATTTTGGATAAGAAAATTTAGTTTCCGGATTTATTTTTTTTAATAATTGTGAACCATTGGTACTAGCATCATATTTTGAATCAGTCCATACAGACTTGAATAAACCGTAATCTTTTCCTAATTCTATATCAAAATCATTTTCATCTATTTGTTTTACCCGTAAATTTTCTTTTATAGATTCAACAGTCTGTCTTGCATATCTCCACTTTCTTTCAATCCCAGAATTATCAATTGGATATACAAAATATTCATCTCCTTTTTTCTCAGTACGTTTAGGATGTTCATTATCATTTGAAACAGGTCCAAAACCTATTATCTTGTTATTTTTTATTATGACAGGGTAAAAACAATTTTTTGCATCACTACGTAAAGACTCACCTCCCCAGTTTCGTAAAGGAGACCAATCAACCTCTTCTTTCTTTAATTTTCTTTCAGAAATACTTTTTTTACCTTTGGGAGTTACAAATATAGCAAACTCATTACAATAGGAAAAATTTGTCCCAATATTACCTCGTGGATTATGTACGATTGTTATGCAATCTACATCTCTATCATCAAAAATCTCTTCTATGAGAATTTGTAAATAGACCTGTTCATTTTTATCAATTGCTACAATCAAAACACCATCATTTTTTAGCAACTTCCTACACATTAGCAATCTATTTTTCATAAATGTAAGCCATGTGGAATGATTAAAAGTGTTGTTATAAGAGAAAGTATTAGCTTGCGAAGTTGGATTGTAAGGAGGGTCAATATAAATACAATCAATTTTCCCCCTATACTTCTCCAGCAAACTACTCAACGCAAGCAAATTATTCCCTTTAATAATCAGATTATCAGTATCACTAATTTCCGTAACTTCATGTACGCCATCTTTATCATATTTTTTTGCATTGCAAAAAGCCTTTGGGGCAAGTAAAGTCGAAACCTGATCTGGTGCCAAAGTTTCATTGTAGAAAATTTCATTATTTTTCTGGTCTTCTTTTGTCTGGCCACCTTCAAGAATGCAGTCTTTATATGGAAAAACAAGTTCTACATCATTACTTGCAGAAATAAATTCTCCACGGGAATCGGTAAGACCAATTTTATTTTTATAACAAGTATAACTATCTGGTAAAAACTGTTTATTCTGAATAATCCAGCAAAATTCTTTCTTATCAAAAACCTGAATACCATCTACTTCTTTAAAATAGTTTTTCTTCGTTAAATCATTTTTTAGAAGAATAGACAGCAATTCTGTATCCATTTTTTCTGCAGCTTCCAAAACTGCATTGCGCAATAATTTACCATCTGATGATTTGTATTTATCTGATTGTTTTAAGATTTCTTCTGTTTGAGTAAAAATGTTAGTAGACATAATTTTCCCTTATAAAACTGTGTAACTTTTTAATTATACTCCGTCTTGTAAAGTTTTTAAAGAAAAATACTCCATTTTATAAATAATTTTTATTAAATTCTCAAGTAAACTGATAAATATATGAAAGAATTTAGTTTTGACGATTTTGTTAACAATATGAAACACTATCGAACACAGAAAAACTGGTCGCAATCAGAATTATCTATTCAGGCAAATATTTCCATTGGTCAAATTGGAAATATTGAATCTGGAAAATCAAAACCTTCTTTCGAAAATATTCTTAAACTTGCAAAAGCATTCGGAATTCACCCGGCAGATTTATTTATTATCGATACTTCAAATCAAAAGGATATCGACACATTTCACAAATACTCCCCCATCATCCACAAGCTTTCCTCTCTCCCAAAAGAAAAACAGGACACAGCAACCCGCATTTTCTCCGACATCTGCGAATCTTACGCAAAATAATCTCCCACACCTCAATTCTATCTTGCCTTTTCCCCAATTTTTCACTAACTTTAAATCGTAACCGTTGTATTGCTTAGCTTTCGTTCCAATTGTATTTGACCTTTCGTATTTTTTGGCGTACACGTCCCGTTACCGCAAAGTTTTCAGAAATTGGACTGATGAACTTAAATTAATTTCTTTGGCAAAAATACCAATATTTCTCATCAGCCAATAAGGGACTTTATGGAAAAAGAATTATCAACAACAATTTTGATCGAAGATAAAATCTTCATGATTCGCGGTAAACAGGTTATGCTCGACCATGATTTAGCAGAGTTATATGGAGTTGAAACAAAACGAATTACAGAAGCTGTAAAACGCAACATCGACCGTTTTCCAGAAGAATTCAGATTTCAATTAACAGAAGAAGAGTATAAAACTTTGAGGTCACAATTTGTGACCTCAAACAATGACTCTGAAGTTTTAAGGTCGCAATTTGCGACCTTAGAAAATCAAGATGAAACTTTGAGGTCGCAAATTGCGACCTCAAAAAAAGAAACTCGTGGAGGACGCCAATATTTACCTTACGTCTTTACAGAACAAGGTGTTGCTATGCTTTCTGCTGTTTTACACAGTCCAACTGCAATACAAGTAAGCATCAAAATCATGGATGCTTTTGTAAAATTGCGCCACATTGTTCAAAACCAAATTGCCACCAAGGATTTTGATTCAGAATTACAGGAAATCAGAAAATTGCTTCTACTTCATATTGAACATTGTGACATGCGTTTTAATGAACAAAATGAAAGAATCAATCAGGTAATAAAAGTTTTGAACAATCTGATAGAAACGCCAAGTAGTAAAGAGAAGATTGGTTTTAAGGGTAATTAAAAAATTGACGGGGAGTCTCCCCGCCTGATTAGGTTGGCCCCGGGTCTTTCAACCAGCCCAGATAGTCTTTCGACATTCATAAATATAATATGATCAATTTCGGAAATCAAGACTTTCATATTTACATCTTGTCTTTTCCCCAATTTTCCACTACTCTTTAAACCGTAACCGTTGTATTGCTTGGCTTTCGTTCCAATTGTATTTGACCTTTCGTATTTTTTGGCGTACACGTCCCGTTACCGCAAAGTTTTCAGAAATTGGACTGATGAACTTAAATTAATTTTTAAGGAGTCATTATGTCCAAATCTCTAAGACCGTATCCTACGGCACTTTTGAATCCATGTGCGGATCCAACTTTCAAAATTCTTTTTACCTCTTCTAACAAAGATTCTATTAACGCGTTAACTGAATTTTTGTGTGCAGTAATTGGTAAAAAAGTCACCGATGTTTCGCTTCAGCCAAATGAATTAGCTGGTGAATCTTCTGATGATAAACAGGCTGAATTTGATATCACTTGTAAAATTGACGGTGAATATGCAAACATCGAAATTCAAGGGCAAAATCAATATCTTTCTTATGGAAAACGTGCTGAATATCATGTTGCGCATCTTCTGAATCATTACACTCCTAAAGGTATGGATTGGGTCGATTTACCTAAAGTTTACCAAATTTCTGTTCTCAACTTTGTTTTTGATAAAGAAAATAAAAGCGCTGTAAATTACTACAAATTTCAAAATGAAAAAATGCGGACGGTTGGTGAATGCATGAATATTATTTTCATTGAGCTTCCAAAAATTGCCAGTCTTCCTGACGATTTAGAAACATTGACGGAAACAGAATTGTGGGGTAAATTCTTCATATACGCACCTCGAAAAGACAAACAGGATTTTGTAAAACAAATTTGTAAAAAAATCAGAGGAATTAAAATGGCTGATAATGTTCTATCCTTCATTAGTGAAGACGAAGCAAACTGGATTCGCGAAACTCGTTATTGGACTCATGTTTCAGATACTATTTCTGCAAGAAATGCCGCTATTCGTACTGGAAAAGCAGAAGGTATTCAACAAGGTATTCAACAAGGTATACAACAGGGTATTCAACAGGGCAAAAAAGAAACTCAACTTCAAATAGCCAAAAATCTTTTGTCTTTAAATTTACTGCCAATAGAACAAATTGCAAAAATAACAAATATTCCAGTTGTAGAACTTAAAAAACTTTCTGAAGAAAAATAAGATATACTAAATTTTACTTCTAAAGGCACCGTTTTTTGACGGTGTCTTTTTTATTCATTTTCTTTTAATTCCTCATCCACCAAGCGTTTTAGCGAAACTGCATTTAAAGCACCGTTGCCACGAGGATGATTATTAAAATAAACTACGATTTTTTTTCCTTCGCGTTTTGCGGATTTAATTATTGGAATGAAAGACTGAAGTTCAAAATCCGAATAATTATAATCGTAGCGGACACTTGGATTTGCAGGTTGATTTACCGTTTCCTCATTTATATTTGCATACCAGGCATCAGCATTTCTTCCGTGAAGTCGGATATAAGCGACATCTCCAATAAACGGTGTTTTGCACGTTTTACCGTCCGGTAAATATTTGAGTTGCGGCATATCACAAAAGGCGATTGAAGTTTTACGCTCTTCCAATCCAGCAAAAACTGATTCTCGAATCCATTCTTTGTGCCGAAATTCTATTACCACTGGAAAAGGATAAAAGGATTTAATCAGCTCCGAAAGATAAACTCTGTTTTCGGCAGTATAATGAAAACTCTGTGGAAATTGAAACAAAACCGCATCGAGCAATTGCTTTTCATAAATAACATTTACGCAATTTCTAAAATCAGCAGCAGCATTTTTCCAATCACGAGAAATTTCATGTGTAAGCAAGCGATTCGCCTTTATACTGAAACGAAGCCGACTTTCTGAACGCTCAACAAGCCCTTCAAAACGTTCAACTGTCGGCATGGAATAAAACGAATTATTCAACTCCAACGTATTGAAAACCGTTGAATAATAGGCAAGAAAATCTTTACGCTTAATTTCTGGCGGATAAAACACACCTTTCCATTCTGGATAATCATATCCACTTGTTCCAATTAAAATATCATTCATGTGGAGTTTTTCCTTCTACCTTTTTATAACAAGCAATAAAATAACTTTCGGAGCAAAAGCCCAGTTTATAACTGATTTCCCCGTACGAAACTCCCTGCAACAACAAAAGTTTTGCAAGCTCGATTTTACGCCTTAAAATGTATTCACTGATATTGTGCCCAACTTCCTTTTTAAATTGTTTTGAAATATAACCAGGACTTACACCACTCGCCCCCGCAATCTCCGCGAGCGACAAACCGCCCTGCCCCCACAAATTGCCGTTAATATACCCCAACGCTTTTTTTACCACAGCAGAGCATCCCAGCAAATACCTTGATCTACGAACCTTCATGCACAACCCAACAGCCCGCGCCTTAATAAGCTCAAAAATATCTTCAACTTCAGTGCAAGCGTCAACAGCTCGAATTGCTTCATCACTCATTGTAAAAGCTTCCGTCTCGTCCAACCCGCCTAAAATTGCATAATGCACCCCCACGCTGATTGTCGAAACTGCCCAATACTGAATTTGCCTCAAGCTGTTTCCCGACATACGCCCCATAACCATTGGTTTCGAAAAATATTCGCGCATACCACCTTTTAAAAGTTCAACTTCGCCATCGCGAATGCAGCAGAAAAGTGCATATTCAGATGCAAAACTGTTTTGAGTTATACCGCGTTCACGCTCTTTAATCAATTTATTTTTATCTGCAGGAAGCACCTGATAATTATTTACAGCCATATATTTATATAATAAACCATATTTTGATATTACGCACAAAAAATCAGTCTTATAATAAAAATATGACCCTTACAGAAAAAATCAAACTTTTTAACGGAACCGGAAGCTGGACGACATACACAGCTAATGGAAAAATTCCGCAAATATTTATGAGTGACGGTCCGCACGGTTTACGAAAACAAGACTTTGAAAACTATGCAGATTTGAATCACAGTAATATTGCAACTTGCTTTCCAACAGGAAGCTGTATTGCCTCCTCTTGGAATAAGGAATCCTTGCGAGAACTTGGCCGCTCAATTGCCAAAGAAGCACTTGCCGAAAAAGTGCAACTCGTTCTTGGCCCTGGAATTAACATAAAACGTTCTCCACTTTGCGGACGAAATTTTGAATACTATTCCGAAGACCCTTACCTTGCCGGCACTCTCGCCGCCAATTATATAGAAGGAATGCAATCAAGCGGAGTTGGTACTTGCGTAAAACACTTTGCCTGCAATAACCAGGAAAAACGCCGCCAAACTTCATCATCAAATATTGACGAAAAAACGCTTCACAAAATTTATTTAAGGCCTTTTGAAATTGCAGTAAAAAAATCCGCACCTGTATCGATTATGTGCTCGTACAACAAGGTGAACGGAACTTACGTAAGCCACAACGATTATTTATTAAATAAAATCTTACGAAAAAAATGGGGATTTTCTGGCGCAGTAATTTCTGACTGGGGTGCCTGTATTGACGCCGTAAAATGTATAAAAGCTGGCCTTGATTTAGCAATGCCAAATTCTTCTGGGTATTTTGAAAATCAGCTGAAAAAAGGCTTACAAACTGGAACTTTGGCAGAAACTGAACTTGATGCTGCAAACGACCGCTTAATCTCACTTGCGCAAAAACTTTCCGACATGCAAAACGCTGCGCTTTCGCAAACGCCGGATAATATTGTTTACGTTGATTATGCCCGCCAATATCGCACCGCAATTAATCTTGCTGAAGATTCGGCCGTACTTCTTAAAAACGACGGATTTTTACCACTCAAAGAAAAAGCTAATCTTGTAATTGTTGGCGAGCTTGCTGAAAAAATGAAATTTCAAGGCGGTGGCTCAAGTCACATTACAACTTCAGAGCATCCAAATGCTATACAGGCACTTAGTGACGAAGGTTTTTCTGTAACTTACGTAAGCGGATATTATTCGGGCTTTTGCAAAAGCTCTAAGGTTTCTCAAAAAAATGAACCGCTTCTTCAAAAGGCACTTGAAGTTGTTCGACAGGAAGTGGCAAAAAATCCGGATGTACCAGTTTTGTTTTTCTGCGGTTTGACAGATGCTTTTGAAGGCGAAGGATTTGACCGTACCAGTCTTCTGCTTCCACAAGAACAGCTTGTACTTTTGTCGGAACTTTTACAAATTACACAAAATCTTGGAATTGTAAGTTTTAGTGGTGCGCCAATCGATTTAACTCCGGCACAAAATGCACGTGCCATTTTACACATGTACCTTTGTGGTGAAGGTTCTGGGCAAGCTGTAGCAGATTTGCTCAGTGGAAATGTAAATCCGAGTGGAAAACTTGCTGAAACATGGCCTCTTAAAATAGAAGATACGCCGTGCTACGGAAACTTTGCAAACGAAAGTAACGAAGTTGATTATGTGGAAGGCGAACTTGTTGGCTACCGCTGGTATAACGCAAAAAATATTCCAGTTCAATTTCCTTTTGGTTTTGGTCTGAGCTATACCACTTTTAAAACCGAACTTTTGGAAAAAGAAATTACCATTACTCCGGAATATGAAAAAGGGGACGGACCTCTATTTCATAAATTTGTGAAAAACGGGGACGGACCTCTTATTCCAACAATTTCCGTGGGTGTTACAAATCTGGGAAAGGTTGCTGGCGCTGAAGTTGTTCAAATTTATTGCGGATTACAGGGCAAACCGAAAGTTCTCTGCGGTTTTGAAAAAGTTTATCTGCATCCGGGCGAAACAAAAATAATTCAAGTTGAACTGGATGATTATGCCTTCTACGATTATGACTTGGATTGCCATGATTTTAAAATTAAATATGGCGTATATGAATTTGCAACTAATGTAAATTTTGAAAATATCGATAATCCACAAACGCTACAAAAAACAACAAAGTCAACACTTTTGCAAAATAACGATAATGAACCGCAAGTCCGCAATCATTTTTACAACGAACAATTGTCCAACAAAGGCCTTACTGCAACGAGCGACAAATCCGCCTACACAATTACAAATTCACTGGAAGAGCTGGCAGAAAATTCGGCACGCGTCAGGACTTTACTTAGAATTATTATATTTGCTTTAAAATGTATGCACAAAGGAGTTTCATCTGAAGATCCGTCGGTAAAAATCGAAATTGCAGCAATTAAGGAAAATCCGCTGGAAAGTTTAATTTCTACAAGTGGCGGAATAATTACCGAAAGGTTTGCAAAAAAAATCGTAAAATGGGCTAACGGCAGCAGGAGGTAATCAATGGAAAAATTAGATAATAGAACAAAATGGAGTTATACAATTGGTGCAACTGGTCGAGACGCTGCATACGCTTTAATCAGCATGTACTTGATGACGTACATTCAATACACAATGAAGCTTTCGGTTGCTCAATTCGCAGCAATTTCGGCTATTATTGTTGCGTGTCTTATTTGGGATGCAATTAATGATCCGCTAATGGGGATTATTATTGAAAACTGTCACTTCAAATGCGGCAAATATAAACCGTGGATTTTTACCGGATGTATTTTAAATGCACTTGTTATTATTGCTTTATTTTCTTTTCGTCCAACCGGATGGGGATTTGTTGCTTTTTTTGGCGTAAGTTATCTGCTTTGGGGAATGACTTACACCATGAACGATATTGCTTACTGGGGAATGTTGCCGTCACTTTCGAGCGATGCTGGAGAACGTAATACACTTGTAACTTTAATGAGCATTTTTATTTGCGTTGGGCAGTTCAGTGTAGCTGGCATTGTTCCTACCATTATTGCAGGAAATGCTGTTAATACTTACCGAATAGTAGCACTTGTTGTTGCGCTTGCGTTCATTGGTTTTCAAATGCTTACAACGTTTGGTGTTCGAGAACGGCATCATACTGCGGAAGATAATGTTGATAAATTAAGTCTAAAGGACATGTTTCACATTTTTGCAAGAAATGATCAGCTTATTCCGGCGGGAATTGCGTCACTTTTGTTCAACGTTGGAAGCGGATTATTGATTATGTTTGGTATGAACTTTTTCTACTTTGAGTTTGGATATTCGGAAGGTGGAAATCTTGTGTTCTTGTTTACGGTTATGTACGGTGTGGGCACTTTGCTTTCGCAGGTTGCGTTTCCGTTATTCACAAAAATGGCAGGGCGAAAACGGCTATTGGGAGTTTTTACGGTAATTACAATTATCTGCTATTTTTTGATGCTTGGTGTAGGTTACGTTTTACCAAAGTCAGCATTGATTATTAACATTCTGGGGTTTGTTATTTTCTTTTGTCAGGGGGTCTTCAACCTGATTTTGCTCGTCATGTTGAACAATACAATTGAATATGATGAATACAAATTTCACGAACGTCACGATTCTATCATTTCTACAGTTCGTTCCTTTTCTGCAAAACTCAGCAGTGCTGTAAATCAGGGAATTGTAAATATTGTTTTGATTTTAAGCGGTATTTATGCAATTAGCCAGCAAATTTCTTCACTCGAAGTAGAGGCTGGGGCTGGAAATATTGTAGCGGAAGAAGTATTAAAAAAAGCTGACGGATTTATTGCAACGGCAACTTCCAATCAGCTTTTTATTTTAAGACTTGGAATAACTTTAATTCCAATTGCTGCTCTTATTTCTGCATGGCTCATTTTGCGTAATAAATACACAATTGATGAAGCAGAATATGAGCGTATTTGTAAAGAATTAAAATAATTATTCTACGATAAATTTATCTTTTCCGGCACCGCAATCTGGGCACTTGTAATCATCTGGTACATCTGCCCATGCTGTTCCTGGTGCTACATTGTTTTTAGCATCCCCTTCATCTTTATCGTAAACGTGTCCACAATTATCACACTGCATTCTTTCCATAATCCTACTCCGTTCTTATTAGTGATATGAAATTATTATATCACAGTTTTTAAGATAGAAAAGAAAAATATTCCTACCTATAAAAAAATATTTGCACTGCTATACTTCACTTACCTGTAAATAATATGCCAATAGTAAAAACTTACCTCGGCGGGACACCGCTTAATTATAAAAATTGGTTCTACCTATAAAAAAATATTTGCTCCCAGTCAGAAATCGACTGTCCGCACCGCTAGGGACCGTCGCTGGACGTGAAGCGCGGCAAGGAAATTATCTTTCCGCGCTTCAAGTCCTGCTGACAGTCGTTTTCTTCCTTCGCGCAAATATTTTTTTATAGCGCCCCTACCATTTACAGTTCCCACAACACCTATCTAAAAAATAATCTGCGTTAAAACCAGTATAGTTACATCAATTTTTTCAACTGTTCAATAATATCTTTAAACACATCGCAGGCTGCTTGAACTGGTTCAACACTTTCCATATCAACACCTGCAACACGCAAACTTTCGATTGGGTAACGAGAACCGCCGCTTTTTAAAAATTTAAAATAATCTTCACGTTCTTTTTCACCACCGGTAGTTACACGATGCGCAAGTGCAAGGGCTGCAGAAATACCTGTAGCATATTTATAAACGTAGAACGAAGTGTAAAAGTGTGGAATGCGTAATCCTTCCATATCGGAATTTGATTCAAAGTGCATTTCTGGTCCAAAATAAAGTTCCAAAAGTTCACGATAAGTTTTTCGCAAAAGTTCAGCAGTTAATGGTGTGCCATTTTCTACAAACTCGTGAGCTTTAAGTTCAAATTCGGCAAACATTGTCTGACGGTGCAAAGTTGCAAGAATATCATCAGCTCGCATTGCAAGAAGGTACTTTTGCATTTCAATATTGCCAGAAGCTTTTGCCTGATTAAGAAGATATTCGAAAACTAGTTCTTCATTAAAAGTAGAGGCAACTTCAGCTTCAAAAATTGTGTAGTCGTAACACATAAACGGATTATTATGAACCGAATACCAGCTGTGCATACTGTGACCACCTTCGTGTGCCATAGTAAAAACATCCCGAATATTTGTATCATTATAATTTAAGAGAATGTATGGATTTCCAATATAACAGCCAGAACTGAAAGCACCCGAACGTTTTCCAACATTTTCATAACGGTCAACCCATCCGTTCAAAAGTCCTGAACACAAACGGTCAGTGTATTCCTTTCCAAGCGGAGCAAGAGCTTTCCGACATATTTCCACAGATTCTTCGTAACTTGTTTTTGTTTCTACCGATTTTACAAGTGGAACATAAACATCGTAGTGCCGAAGTTCATCCAAACCGAGTGCACGTCGACGCAAAGCATAATATTCGTGCAAAGTTGGAAGATTTTTATGAACACAATCAATCAAATTGCGGTAAACAGACTCTGGAACCTTATTACCGTAAAGTGCAGCCTGCAAGCAAGATTCATAACCACGTGCGCGCATTTGAAATACATCCTGATTTACGTTTCCTGCATAAAGTGCCGCAATTGTAGTCTGATGCTCTTCGTATTTTGCGTAAAATTTTTTGTAAGCTTCTTCGCGAACGCTACGATTCTGATTATGAACCAAAACACCCCATGTAGTTTCGGTAAGAGGCTGTTCTTCACCATCAACCGTAACAGTTCCGAACGTTTTATTCATATCAACATTAGTTAAAACGCTAAAAGCTGTTTCAGCAGTAAGGGCTGGCTGCCCCTGAAGCGAAAGGATTCTTTCCTCTTTTTCGCTCAAAATGTACTGCTTAAAATGCAAAAGTTTTTCTATATAAATTTTATAATCTGCAAATTCCGGACGGCAAATCCATTTGCGAAGTTCTGCTTCATCAATTGCTTGAATTTCCGGATCAATAAAACTGATTTCAGCCTGCATTTGAGTATAAGCCATCATAGCGCGTCCATCTCTGTCAGTAGCAGTAGAATCATCTTCATCGGCCTCGTGCTGCAAAGACGCATAGTGATAAACCGTTTCAAGTTTTAGTTCAGCTTTTTCCAAAGCCTGTAAACAACCCAGAAGCGAATCTGAACTCTCTGAAAGCTTTCCTTTGAAAGCAACCACTTTTGCAGTCAATTGTGGAATTTCTTTTAATGCAGATTCCCATTCATTATCATTTTTAAAAATGGAAGATAAGTCCCACTTATTACTTGCAGGAACTTCAGAACGTTTTGGAATAGAGTTAGCCATTTTGTTTCCTTAATTTATGTTTTTCGTGTTTTTCTTTATACATGTCATTATCAGCTTCCTTCAGAATTTCGAGTAAATCATTATGATTGAAATCAAACACTGCGGCGCCAAAACTACATGAAAGTTCAAATTCAAATCCCTTTTCTTCAGAAATAACTTTACTTAATTCTTTTACTTTGTTACGGATTTTATCAACCTGCTTCATATTCATTCCGCTGGCTACAATTGCAAACTCGTCTCCACTTAAACGGCCAACAACATCATTTGCACGAAGTGCCTGCGTAAGAACCGTCGCCTGCGCCTTTATAGCAACATCACCAATTTTATGACCGAACGTATCGTTAATGTATTTAAGATTATCCATGTCGGCAAAGAAAACAAGTCCAGAACCGCCCATTTCAATTGTAACATCAAGGGCTTTCTGACCAAATTCGTAAAATCCACGGCGATTAAATATTTTTGTAAGCTCATCAGTTTTAGATTGAAGGGATAAATCCGAATTATCAAGAATAAGCTTTGTATTTTGATTTTCAAGTTTCTGATTTTTAAAAACAGAAGAAGTATATTCGTACGCCTGCGTAATTGCGTTGTTAACAATTCGTAAAAACAGATTGTATAACGAAAAAGTATTATCTTTTAAAAAGCACAAAATAAATCCGTAGTTTTTAGTTCCAGAAAAAATTGGCTGTACAAGATAATTACCACTGTGTCCGTTGAATAAAGGCCCCGGAAACAAAGTCGTACTCGGATTAAAACTGATTCCAGGCTGAAATAATCGAATCTCTTTTAAATTATCAACATACATTTCAACCGAAAGTTTTTCTGGAAGCTTTATATCATCTTCGCGTTCAATAATCTGCGGTTCATCCGAAATATAAATTGCAAGACTGGAAATGGAAGCTGTTTGCATAAGGTACGGCATATTGTAAAAAAGTTTACGTTTTGTTGTTGCCGACTGAACCATATCAAAACAAGTATAAATGTCGTCAATTTTGTGCAGAAAATTAAAATATCGGCCGGTAGAACGACTGTGCGTTAACTGATTCATTGTTTTGTGGCAAATTTTCAAATCCTGATTTTTATAAATGTCGTCAAAGTTTGAACAGCTGATACAACCACAAGACTGCCGATAAAGTGGCTGCGCATACAAAAGGTTTTCCTGCCGAACGTGAACATGCATAAGCTTTTGGTAAGCAAGTTCCGCCCCTTTGCGCCCCTGCATATATATATCCGGATTTATAGTCGAAAGCCGCGGAACCGAAGTTGAAGAATGCGAAGTTTCATCAAAACCAATTACTTTTACATCCTCCGGGATTTTTACCTTCAATTTTTGAAGCGCTTTCATACAACCAATTGCAGTTAAATCATTAACACATAAAATTGCATCAAATGGAATTTCTGTCCGAGATTTGTAAGTTTCCAGAATAATTTGTTCAGCACTTGAAGAAACAAGATATCCGTCCAAAACAAGAGATTCATCAAATTCTAACTGATTATCTAGAAGTGCAAGTTTATAAGCTTCGTAACGTTCCAAACATTCTGCAGCTTTTGTTGGATTACCCGAAAAGAAACCAATTTTTTTACAGCCGTGAACTTCTTTTAAATGTTTAATTGTATCTTTATATGCAGCACGAGAATCAACTTTTGTATAAACACAATTTGGTAAATCTAACTGAGCCGCAATAGAAATAACTGGCTTATCAGCATAAATTTGAAAAAGCTTTGTTAATTGTTCGTTTTCTACTGCACCGGAAAATGAACCGGACACAATAATAATTGCATCTATTGTTTCGGAAGCAAGAATTTCAGCGGCAGACCAGCAATGATATTCAAAAATGCCAACTTGCGAATGAGGATTTTTAGTTTGTGCAATTATTAATCTGACGTCTTTGTCTGTAAAAAAATCTGCAATACCATGTAAGACTTCAATAGAATATTCAACCGTTAAACTGTGAATAATTACAGCAATATTTTTCAATTTTTTTCCCTAAATTATTATACCATAGGAATTATTTTATTTCCAATAAGTATAATTTGAATCTTTGTAGGTAGAAATTGTGTTTTTATGCGGTTTAATATTTTGAATAAAGTATTCAAGATTTGTTGCATATTGCGAGTCCAAATATTCAGCCGGATAATTAAGTGTAATTTTTTCGGATTTGCCTGTATCTTGTGTTCGCGAAATGGCTCCATTTATGAGGATTATATCCGTAATAAGTTTTGAATACTTTTCCATATGCTTTTGCGCTAAAAGACTTTGCACAAAACTCAACTGTATTTTTTCAATTTCTTTATGTTCGGAGCACTTTTTGGCAGAAGAAAACTGTGTATATTTTGAAAAAGCTTCCAAAAAAGCGGAAGGACGCAAGCGAAGTGTATTACAAATTGTGTTGAACCACGGAACCGCTCGTCCATCATTGTAAAAAAAGGAACAGGCTGTCGCAATTTTTTCGGCTTGAGTTAAGTCGTCGACAGAAAAACGGTCGGTGTGAATAATATGATACGGAGGTTTTGTCTGGCTTGTAAGGTTGAGCTCGGCAGCTTTGTCTGCAAGGTCGGTACCTGGTAAAACCGAAAGTCTGAATATTTCAAGATTATTCGGATACAGTGAAAGCGCAAAATCTACACTTTGTTTAAAACCTTTAAACGTGTCGCCAGGAAGTCCGTAAATTAAGTCAAAACCAAAAATAACGCCTTCTTCGTTCAAAAAGTTTATGCCACGGAGGAACTGTTTTCGGTTGAAAGGGCGATTTACAAGGCGCAAAACATTTTCATCTGAACTTTGAAGACCTATTTGCAATGCGCAAGGAATTTGAGTAAAAGCGTGCGCAAGTTCACGATCTATAAATTCGCCACGGGCCTCAAAATAATAAAACGTATTGGGTGTTTTTTGGCGGATAAGTTTTAAAAGCTCAAGCGCTTGTTTTTTGTTGGCATTATAAGTTGGATCAAGAACAAACACTTGTGGTATTTTCTTTTTAGCGAAAAGTTCCAATTCGGCCTTAATACGTTCCATTGAAAAACGAGTAATTGTTTTTTCGCCTTTCGATTCGTAACAATATGAACATTTGAAAGGACAACCGCGTGCAAGCTCCCAAAGGACTCCGCCATATGGAGTGGGATCGAGAGTTTGGTCGAGGTAAGGGGAATGGGGAATTGAGAATTCTGCGGAGGTTTTGTTGTTAAGAGAAGTGGTGTTTTGTAAATCTGGTATATTGGCCGTTGAGTCCGAAAGATGAAGAAGTTTGGAAATTAGTTCCGGAACTTTTTGCTCGCCAGGACCAGTAACAAGATAATCGAAATCCGTAAAAGAATTGGGATTTGCAGTAACTTCGGGACCACCGGCAATGCAGATGTAACCTTTGGAACGTAAAATGCGTGACGCAGCTTCCAATTGCAGGCGGTTCCATACAAAAACTGAAAAACAGATAACACCTGACGGAGCATTAAGAGCAGTTACCACAGTGTTGGCAATATAGCTGCCAGCTTCTTCCACCGTTGCGGCATGGTTGTAGTAATCCCCCTCCTCTGGATCAAAAGAAATTAATTGTACGTTACAAAAATCGCGGGTGCGTGGGTCGTGTTTTATTGCAGATGCAATGCAAGCAGCACCAAGCGGAAGAGCTTGAGGAGAGTGTTCTACTAAAAGAGTTGTGCATATAATTTCAGTTTTGTTCATACTTCGTATATTTTCATTATATCTTACATAAAATAAAAATGATATATTAGGCGTATGAATCAGGAATCGAAAGCTTTTTATAAATCGCTTACACATGTTGTTGGACCAATTGCATTACAAAATCTCATTTCGGCTGCGGTAAACTCGGCTGATGTAATAATGCTCGGTTATTTAAGTCAAACTGCCATTGCAGCAAGCTCGCTCGCCGGAAACGTAGCATTCATTTTGATAATGGTTTGCACAGGACTTTCTTCAGGCCTTGTAATGCTTGGCGCACAGTACTGGGGTAAAAAGGATATTGATTCAATTAAAACGCTTGTTGGAATTGCAATGAGAATTTGTGCAAGTGTGGGAATTATTTTTGGTTTAGTTGCCGCTTTTGTTCCTCAGTTTTTCATGCGGATTTTTACCTCCGACCTTACACTTATTGAAACAGGGTGCGTTTACCTGCGAGCCGTAAGCGTGTCTTACGTTTGTATGTCCATTTCGCAGATTTTGCAAGCTGGTTTTAAAAGTATTGAGCGTGTAAAAATTGTAACTATTACATCTACGTCGACTTTATTTTTAAATATTGGACTGAACGCAACTTTTATTTTTGGACTTTTTGGAGCGCCAAAACTAGGCATTTTTGGAGTTGGTCTTGCAACATCCATTGCTCGTATAATTGAGCTTATTGTCTGCATGATTTATGCCGGATGTCAAAAAGATGTTCGACTTACACTAAGTGTTGTGCTCCGTAAAAATCGTTTACTTACTAAGGACTTTTTTAAGTATTCACTTCCGGCCGTTGGTAATGAACTGGTGTGGGGGTCGGCTTTTGCAATGTATTCAGTAATACTTGGTCATCTTGGCGAAGATATTGTTGCAGCTAATTCGGTTGTTGGTACGGTTCGTCAACTTGCGCAAGTTCTGTGTTTTGGTATGGCTTATGGTGGCGCAATAGTTATTGGAAAACATATTGGAGCTGGCGAAATGGAGTTAGCGGAAAGGAATGCAGCGCGGCTCGCCCGGTCTACAATTCTTGCTGGAGTTTTTGGATGCGTTCTTCTTTGGTGTTTGTATCCTGTATTGCCATTTATTGCAGAACTTTCACCGACAGCTTCTCATTACCGTTCAATTCTTCTATTAATAAACTCTTATTCTGTAATTGGTGCGGCCACAAATACTGTTTTAATATGCGGAATTTTCCGTGCTGGTGGCGATTCTAAATTCGGATTCATTGCTGACACAATAAACATGTGGTGTGTTTCAGTTCCGCTTGGACTTCTTGCAGCGTTTGTTTTTAAACTTCCACCGTTGTGGGTTTATTTTGTTTTGTATTTAGACGAATTTGAAAAAATTCCATTTGTTATCCGCCATTATAAAAAGAAAGGATGGCTTAGGGATATTACGAGAAATTAGCATTTTTATTTCCTTTGCAAAAACATCTTTCCTACATTATATTTAAACCGATGATAAATATTGAAGAAGAACAGAATAAGGTGCCGCGTGCACTTTTGGTCGGTGAGCCTGGAAATGATTTACAAGAATTAAAAGGTCTCGTTTTTACGCTGGGAATGGACGTTGTGCAGCGTTTAACATTGAGTCGTATGGAAATACAGCCAGCTTATGGAATGGGAACTGGAAAAGCTCAGGAAATCAACGAACTTGCGCACACAATTCAAGCGGATTGTATTATTTTTGATTTTAACTTAGAGCCTCGTAAACAGCGAAACTGGGAAGAACTTACTGGGCTTTCATGTTTTGACCGTCAGGAAGTAATTATCCGCATTTTTGCACAACGGGCACAAACAAAAGAAGCTGTTCTTCAAGTAGAGCTGGCACGTCTTTCATATTCGCTGCCTCGTTTAGCACATATGAATAACGATTTTAACCGTCAACGCGGCGGTGCTTTTGGCAACAAAGGTTCGGGTGAAACTCAGCTTGAATTAGACCAGCGTCACATTCGCGAAAAAATTGTTTCAATTAAACACGAACTTGCTGAAATTGAAGTAAATCGCCAAACTCAACGTAAACAGCGAGGAAAAATCCCTTCCTGCGCGCTCGTTGGTTATACAAACGCAGGAAAATCATCCCTTTTGAATGCACTTACAGGTTCTGATGCCTTTGTAGAAAATAAACTTTTTGCCACTTTGGACCCACTTACCCGAAAACTTTCACTCAACGACAATGCAGGTGCCGGCTGCCTTATTACCGATACAGTAGGATTTATCAGTAACTTGCCACATCACCTTATAGATGCTTTCAAATCAACTTTGGACGAAGCCTGCGATGCAGATTTACTTCTGCTTGTGCTTGATGCTTCCGACCCAAATGCCGAATTTCACTACGAAACAGTTTGCGATGTTCTTGAAGAAATTGGCGCTGCTGACAATCCGCGTATTCTTCTATTAAATAAAGTCGACAAAGGTGATGAACTTGGCATACTTACAAAACTCCGCCATAAGTTTCCAGATGCTTTATGCATAAGTGCCCGCGAAGAAATTGGCTTTGTGGAACTTAAAGATAAGGTTTACGAACTTTTGTACGGTGATATTGCCGATTATATTTTACCTCCAACTCAAAGCGTTCTGATTGGCGAGTTACGCAAAAATGGTTGTATTCAAAGCGAAGAATGGCTCGACGATGGAGTACATATTACAGCTCGTGCTACAGGAAGACTTTTGGCATTAATAAGCCCGTATTTAATTGAGAATTGATAATTGAGAATGGAGAATTGAGATTTTACAATGAAAGTTGAAAAATTTAACAAAGTTTTAGGTGTGATTATTTCTGTTTTAGTGGGGGTAATTCTCATTGGAACGTTAGTTGTACTTGCAACCGGCGGAAAGAAAACTGAAAAAGAAAAAGCCGAAGCGCTTGTGCAGAAAGGTAAAGCAGTAAATCTTGCGGAGCCTGCAAACACAGATGTCGTTGCTTATTACAATTTAGACAGAATTCGCGTTATTACAAAGCCAGAAAAAGAAGATGATTTTGGCGCTCCTGTCGTTTTACATCCGTGGCTCGCTTACCCACAGGAAGACACCGTTTTTTACGAAGAACTTGCACGCAAACAAACTGTCATCAAAGCAATCTTCACATCATATTTTACAACCCATACAAGAATCGAACTTCAAACTCAAACCGAAAACGTTATAGAACAAAATCTCCTCTCTCAAATAAACTCCCAGCTTTCCCTAGGCCAAGTCTCCGACATCTACTTCACAGATTATCTGTACTTAGAATAATTGATAATGAAGAATGAATAATTATTAATCTTCCCAAATTCTCAACTATCAACTATCAATTATCAATTCTCAATTCCCTTCCCACTTACAATTTTCCTTCCAATGCATTATAATCTTTAATATTATTTAAGAACTTAAATGGAGTTTTAGAAATGCCAATTACACAGTACCTTGAAAGAAACGCAGAAATTTATGCAACAGACTGCGCCCTTGTTGAATTAAATCCGGAAGTAAAGGAAAACCGACGTATTACATGGAAGGAATTTGATCTTACACAGCCAGAACCAAATCTTCCTTACCGCCGCGAAATCAACTGGAGAATTTTTAACGAAAAAGCTAACCGCTGTGCACATTATCTTTTGGAACGCGGTGTAAAAAAAGGTGATAAAGTCGGCATTTTGATGATGAACTGCCTTGAATGGCTTCCTATTTATTTTGGTATTTTAAAAACTGGAGCTCTTGCCGTTCCTCTCAACTTCCGCTATGCTGCCGATGAAATTGAATATTGTCTCGACCTTGCAGACATTTCAATTCTCTTTTTTGGACCTGAATTTATTGGTCGTTTGGAATCAATTACAGATAAAATTATTGCTCACCGACTTTTAATTTACGTTGGTGAAGGAATGACTCCAACTTTTGCAGATAATTATTTTATGTCTGTAATGAATTTTTCTTCCGAAAATCCACACATCGTAATTTCGGATGATGATTACGGCGCAATTTACTTTTCTTCCGGCACAACCGGTTTCCCAAAAGCAATTTTACATCGTCACCGCGCTTTAATGCATTCTGCTGCCTGTGAACAAAATCACCACGGTCAGTCTCACGATGATGTTTTCCTTTGTATTCCTCCACTTTATCACACTGGAGCAAAAATGCACTGGTTTGGTTCACTTATCAGCGGAGGAAAAGCCGTTTTACTTCGCGGTACAAAACCTGAACCTGTAATTAAAGCTGTTAGCGAAGAAAGATGTACAATCGTTTGGATGCTCGTTCCTTGGGCTCAGGATATTCTTGATGCTTTGGATCGCGGCGAAATTAAGATTGAAGATTATCACTTAAGTCAGTGGCGTTTAACTCATATGGGTGCTCAGCCAATTCCACGTAAACTTGTTGCAGACTGGCTCAAATACTTCCCTAAACACGATTATGACACAAACTACGGTTTGTCTGAATCAATTGGACCTGGATGTGTTCACCTTGGTGTTGGAAATGTTGAAAAAGTTGGTGCAATTGGTATTCCGGGTTACGGATGGAAATGTAAGATTGTTGATGAAAACCGTAAGGAAGTTAAACAGGGCGATGTAGGTGAACTTGCAGTATTTGGTCCTGGCGTTATGGTTGAATACTACAAAAATCCAAAAGCTACAGAAGAAGTTTTGGATAAGGAAGGCTGGCTCTACACAGGTGATATGGCTCAGATGGATGAAGACGGATTTATCACTTTGGTTGACCGCAAAAAGGATGTTATTATTTCTGGTGGAGAAAACTTGTACCCAGTTCAAATTGAAGACTTCCTCCGCAAAAATGACAAAATTAAAGACTGCGCTGTAATTGGTCTTGCAGATAAACGTCTTGGTGAAATCGCTGCTGCCGTTATTGAAGTAAAAGAAGGTATGTCTCTTACAGAAGATGAAGTAAACGCTTTCTGTATGGAATTACCAAAATACAAACGTCCACGCAAATTGATTTTTGCTCCAGTACCACGTAATCCAACTGGAAAAATTGAAAAACCAAAGCTTAGACAAATGTACCGTACTGAAGATCCGTTTGCAGTTATGAGGAAAAATTAACACTGCTAGTTTGCAGTTATGAAAAAAAGGCTAATTTAGTATGTACTCACTTGCAATTTTCGACATGGACGGCACAATTCTCAACACTATTGACGATTTAACCGATGCCAGTAATTTTATTAACATAAAATACGGATTTCCTACTCACACAGTAGAACAATTTAAATTTTTTGTAGGAAACGGCATTCCAAAAATGATTCAACGTTCACTACCAGCCGACATTACATCTGAACTTTACGAAAAAATCTTGGCAGAATACATTGAATATTACGGAAAACACTGCGCGGTAAAAACTGCACCATACGCAGGCGTTGTTGAATGCATAAAAAAGCTACGGGCGGCAGGAATTAAAATTGCAGTAAACACGAACAAGGTTGAAAGCGCCGCCGTAGAGCTTTGCAACAAATACTTTCCAAACTGTTTTGATATAATTTCAGGAAGTCGCCCCGGAGTTCCACCCAAACCAGCACCTGATGGAATATTTGAAATTCTTTCACGCGCCGGCATTAGTTTGGAAACTGCCTGCCACGGAGGACCTGACAACACCGCTACCGCCTGCTACATTGGCGACAGCGATGTAGATTTGCAAACTGGCATAAATTCCGGCCTTGACTTCATTGGCGTAGACTGGGGCTTCCGCGGCCGCGACTTTTTACTGGAACACGGCGCCCAAAAAGTTGTAATGGATGCAGAAGAATTGTTTAACTTTCTATCATCCTAAACTTCCCGTTCTCAAAATCAAGCTGAATAATCTTATTCATAAAAATTGGAAAACCCAAATTGTTCATAGCACAAATAAGTTTTCGGGCATTTATATTTGTTTTAGAAAAAATTGAGTTTCCCTGATATGCAGTCACATTTACAAAATGAACTCTACAAACGTCCATCTTCTTTATTTTATGAGTTGTAAAAATCTTCCATTTTATTTTACCGTTCGCGTACATATCATTTATATCATCAATATTCATTTCCGTAAGATTATTTTCGCTGCATCGTATCAAAAACGAATTATTACCTGTATCAATAAACGCTTCATCATTTACACCATCAATAACAACATCTGTATAATAAAATCCTGTTGGCTCATGAAAATACAATGGGCTGGAATGCTCATCTCCAGCAATAGGCTCTCCATCAACTTCAATATACATATCTTTATAATTTATAATGATATTTTTAGCACCTTCAAAAAATTTTGGTCCAATTAAGCCATCTTCGTTTTTTTGAGGATATCCTTTATTAGTCTGCGGAGAATAAAAAAAGGATTTTTCAGGACAATTTCCACCTGCTGCAGAAAAAACATAATCACCAATTTTTAATGAATACGGCGTAATACTATCAGTTGTAAGGAATTTGTCATATTTTTTGAACAATTTTTCTAGTTGCGCCTGCGAATAATCCGTTTTTGTTTTTCCTGTAAACTGTTCAATATTTTCAACAAAGCAATTATATCGTTCAGTCATAAATTTTTCATAATCCGTTCCCACAATCTTCTTAAAACCAGATTCATACAATCTTCCCTGCTCGTTTGGAGCCCCCGTATCAAATGTAAGCCGTAACTCGTAATTTTCATCAGTAGTAAAAGTTAAAATAATAAAGCCATTATACAAAGTAAAAGGATAAATCTGACGGTTCTGATCGAGTTCGATGGAAGGAGGATTGCAATCTGTGCGGTTGTAAAGCTTTGAAGTTGATGAACAAGATGTAAGCGTAAAAGCAATGCTAAGTAAAGCGATGCAAAGTAAAGAGTTAGTAAACAAGGAGGTTTTCTTCATACCAAAAAAAACATGCAAAATTGAAATGGTTACAAAAAAAATGTATAATGACCGCATGTTTTACGATTATTACGATGTCGCTGTAGTTGGAGCCGGTCACGCCGGAATTGAAGCAGCGCTTGCAAGTGCCCGCATGGGATTAAAAACTGTTTTGATTACTCAAACACCAGATGCAATTGGACGAATGAGCTGTAATCCATCTATTGGTGGAATTGCAAAAGGAAATATTGTCCGCGAAATTGATGCGCTTGGTGGCGAAATGGCAAAATTGATTGACCACAGCATGATTCAGTTCCGCATGTTGAACAAAAGCCGTGGTCCTGCAGTTCAGGCTCCTCGTTCTCAGGCAGATAAAATTACTTATTCAATGCTTGCCCGTAAAACTTGCGAACAAACTCCAAACTTAAACACTTTAATGGACACCGTAATCGACATTCTTACAACTGCCAGCAGCACTCCGCTCCCTCCAAACTCCGACAGCGCCGCCGAAAAGGGAACAATTCCCGGCGAATCGCGACATGAAGGCCAGACAGATGCAGCCCGCTCCGGAATGCGCCAGAAAGTTACCGGAGTAGTTACAGAACGCGGAAGAATTATTCCTGTTCGTGCAGTTGTCCTTACAACAGGAACATTCCTTGGTGGCCGCATATTTATTGGTGAATACGACGCACCTTGCGGACGTGTTGGCGAACCAGCCGCTTACGGACTTACAGAAAGTCTCCACCGTCTTGGTTTTACAACTGGCCGCTTAAAAACCGGAACTCCACCTAGAATCCTCCGTAAATCAATCGACTTTTCAAAAATAGACGAACAACCTGGCGACGAAGAAATCATTCCATTCAGTTTTGAAACACAAAAAGTTGAACGCCCAATGGTTCCTTGCCACATTGTCTACACAAATGAAGAAACACATAAAATCATCCGCGAAAATATTGGCCGTTCACCACTCTACTCTGGAAAAATCAGCGGAATTGGTCCACGCTACTGCCCTTCCATCGAAGACAAGGTTATGCGTTTTAAAGAGCGCGACCGCCACCAGATTTTCGTTGAGCCGGAAGGTCTTGAAACAGAAGAAATGTACTTAAACGGACTTTCTTCATCACTTCCAGAATGCGTCCAAGATGCGTTTATGCGCACAATGCCAGGATTTGAAAACGCAATTCAAAGCCGCCCAGGTTACGCTGTAGAATACGACTTTGTTGAACCAACACAGCTTTTCCCTTCTCTTGAAACAAAACGCGTTGCAGGACTTTTTGATGCCGGTCAGATAAACGGTACATCAGGCTACGAGGAAGCTGCCGGACAAGGACTTATTGCCGGAATGAACGCCGGACTTTACGCCCGTTCCCACATTACAACTTGCGGTCCACTCGCTGCCCTTACTCCAGACATGAACGGAGTTCCAAGCAGCATGGTTCCAGGCGCCTTTATGCCAAAGAACGAAATGACAGCCGAAGAAAAACATCAGTTTGCAGAAATAAGTGCGCGCGAAACAAAACAACTCAACGAATACGAAGCACGAATTCAGCGTGATGCAGGCTTTAGCAAATTCGAAGTGATTCCAGAATACAAACCAGTTATTCTTGGCCGCGACGAAGCATACATTGGCGTACTTATTGACGACCTTGTAACACTTGGAACAAAAGAACCATACCGCATGTTCACCGCCCGCGCCGAATATCGCCTGAAACTTCGCCACGACACCGCCGACCGCCGCCTTGCAAAATACGCTTTCGAATGCGGATTAAAAACTCAAGCCCAGTTCGACGCCATCAACGAAAAATATGCCCGCCTGGAAGAAATTGAAGCTCAGCTCCTTAAAAAACCAAACATGGAAAACCCAGGCTACCCAGAAGCCGAATGGGAAGAAGCAAAAATCGAAGTAAAATACAAATATTACATAGAAAAACAGGATAAACGCGTAGAAAAACTGCACAAAATGGAAAATACTCACATTCCGCCAGATTTTGACTACGGCAGCATTCCATCTCTTTCCGCAGAAAGCCGACTCAAGCTTGAACAGGTTCGCCCAGTTACATTGGGACAAGCAAACAGAATCAGCGGAATTCGAAACAGTGATATTATGCTGTTGATGGTATATTTGAAGCGATAGGTGAATGGAACACAAACTATGAATCTCCTTTCCATCAACAACTTAGCAAAAATCGGACGCGAAAAACCACTTTTTACCGGCGTTACCTTTGGAATTCAGGAAGGTGAAAAAGCCGCGCTAATTGGACGAAACGGAACTGGAAAATCTACGCTGCTCAATACAATTGCAGGCGTACTCCAACCGGACGAAGGAACTGTTGTTATAAACAAGGAAGCCGGAGTTTCATTTTTACCGCAAAATCCGCAGTTTGCCCCAGAAAATACAATTCGTGAACACATCTTCCAGAGCAAATCTCCAAAACTCGACACAATCCGTGAATACGAAGAAGTTTGCGAACTACTTGGAAAAGAATCCGGAGATAAGGCCGAAAAAATCCAGAAACGCTACGATGCTGTAATGCTTAAAATGGACCAGGGCGATTTATGGAATTACGAAAGCCAAATCAGTTCAATTTTAAACACACTCGACATTACCGATATGGAACGAAAAATGGGCACACTCAGCGGCGGAATGATAAAAAAAGTCGCACTTGCCCAAGTTCTTGTTGAAGACACAAAGCTTCTCCTTTTGGACGAACCTACAAACCATCTGGACATTAAAACAATCACCTGGTTGCAGGAATATTTACACGACACACCGCGCTCAGTTTTAATGGTAACACACGACCGTTACTTTCTGGACGCAGTTTGCAACAACATTTACGAACTTGCCCGCAACAAACTCAAACTTTACGTTGGAAATTACAGTCAGTACCTCGAAAAAAAGCAGATTGAAGCAGAAATTGAGGAAAACACGGAACGCCGTATAGAATCGGTTTTGCGCTTTGAACGCGAATGGTTGCTTCGAGGCCCTTGCGCACGCGGTACAAAAATTAAAGCCCGTATTCAGCGCGACGAACAGCTTATCAACCGAGAAAAGTTTCAAGCCGACAAAGGTTTTACGTTTGAAGTAAAAGGCAAACGGCTTGGCGGAAAAGTGCTAGAGCTGCACGGAATCTCTAAAAATTATCCAAAAGGTTATGTGGGAGAATGTGGAATTAAAGGTGAATCAAATTTTACTCCGGTTTTAAAGGATTTCAGTTACGTATTTACCAAAGGACAGAAAATTGGAATTTTTGGGGACAACGGCAGCGGAAAATCTACACTTTTGAACATTATTACGGGAAATCTCCAGCCAGACAGCGGTACAATTGACGTGGGCATAAACACAAAGTTTGGCTACTACACACAAAACCCTACATTCAAAGACACTTCGCTCACCGTGCTCGAATACATTAAAGAAACAGCCGAACACATGACACTAAATGACGGCAAAAAAGAAGTAAGCGCCGCCAAATTCCTGGAAGAATTCGGCTTTGAAGGAAAAATACAGTATTCCCCAGTAAGCACACTCAGCGGTGGCGAACGAAAACGACTCTTCCTTGTGCGTCTTCTGCTCGAAAATCCAAATTTCCTCATTTTGGACGAACCTACAAACGATTTCGACATCTTCACCATGAACCTGCTGGAACAATTCCTTATGAATTACGAAGGTTGTCTCTTACTCGTAAGCCACGACCGCTATTTTATGGACAAATGTGCCGACACAATGTTTATTCTTGAAAACGACGGCAACGTAAGCGGATTCGTAGGAAAGTGCAGCGAATATATTCAATGGAGAATGGATAATGACGAAGTAAAAATGAAGGAAGAAGAAAAGGGAAAAGGAAAACTTGAAGCGGAAACACGGCAAGTAAAAGTTACAGACTCAGCAGAAACTTCCGTTACTTCTACTTCCAAGCAAAAACTCACCTACAAAGAACAAAAAGAATTCGAACAGCTCGACGCAGAAATCCCTGCCCTTGAAGCCGAACAAAAAGAATTAGAGCCGCTCATGAGTTCCAGTGATTTTTCTGTTGTTTCTACTGCAAGTAACCGTTATAATGAAATAATCAGATTATTAGAAGAAAAATACCCCCGCTGGGAAGAACTAGCTGAGAGACTTTGATAAATGGTAGAAGAACTTGGACGCTCAATCAGAAACAAATTTAAAGATTTTCACTACACAATCGGATACATTGGAAAATTAGTTTCCGCGTCAATTCTTTTTGTCTCAAGAGGAAAAACCTCCAGAAAAATCTTAATAATGCAATTACTCTTTACATACGTTGAAGCCTTACCAATCTGTGCAATTCTTTCGGTAGGAATTGGAACAGCCATCGTCCTTCTTGGAAACTCCGTATTAGTTTCAATTGGGCAGGCAAAACTCACCTACGACCTTTTAGTTTTAGCTATTACCCGCGAACTTGGTCCACTTTTAATCGGCTTTGTTGTAACTGCTCGCTCAGCCACCGCCATTGCGACTGAACTTGCCAGTAACGTAATTAATCACGAAATTGAAGCTTACATTTCCGTCGGCATAGATCCTATAAGCCACCTTGCCGCTCCTCGTTTTTTAGGTGTAACCTTCTCACTTTTCTTTTTGAACATTTATTTCTCCATTTTCGGATTAATCGCACCAGCCGTAGTAATTCAGTTTATTTCTACAACAAGCATGAATGATTACTTTTCAAATCTTTTTATAGCTCTAAAAGTTAAGGATATTTTCATTTCAATTCTAAAAAGTTTAATTTTCGGAATGATTATTTCAAGTACAGCTACGTTATACGGTTTTAATGCTGGTCGCGCGTCTACAGACATTCCTTTAGCCGGATTAAACGCTGTAACAAAATCATTTATTCTTACAATTCTTGCAGATGTATTCATAACTGTTATGTCATACATTTTCTAGGAGAATGGAACTATGCCACTGTTTGAAATGAAGAAAGTTATTTTTGCACCAAACGACACGCCTGTTATTAACGATGTTTCGCTTACAATTGAAAAAGGAACCGTTTCTGCCTTCTTAGGAAAATCCGGATGTGGAAAATCAACTTCATTAAAACTTTTGGCAGGGCTTATAATTCCTACAAAAGGAAAAATCTATTTTGAAGATAAAGAAATTCACAATTTAAACCGCAAAGAAACTGAAATTTTCCGAAAAAAAACTGGATTTATGTTCCAGGATTCTGCTTTATGGGCAAATCAGGATTTATACAACAACCTGGAGCTTCCGCTAAGAACACATTTTCCAAATATAAGTCGCAAAGAATGTCGCCAGCGAATTTTGGAAACAATAAAAAAAGTGGAATTTACAAAATCTTTATCTTTACGACCGGCAGCTCTTTCAATTGGAGAGCAAAAAAAAATCAGTTTTGCACGAGCGTTAATTTGCGAACCTGAAATTCTCTTTTTGGATGAACCGACAGAATCACTTGATGAAAAAACTTCAACTGTTCTTGTTTCTATCCTTAAAGAATTCTGTTACAATGGAAATACAATGATTTATGTAAGTCACGATCCTGACTTTATAAATACGTTTGAAAGTGATAAATATTATTTTGAAAACGGGCAACTCGTCGATAAGATTTTATCAAAGGTTGATAATTTTGAAGATTACGAGGATTAATTGAAGAATGAAATTTAAAATAAAGTACGCAGACCAAATTGTAGGCACACTCAGTATAATTGCGTTGGCAGCTATTGTTTTTCTTCTGTTTTTTATTGGTTCTAAGCAGAAATGGTTTGTTCCAAAACATCCTTATCACACATACGTAGCATCCGGTTCCAGTGTTTCTGAAGGAATGGCCATTCAATACAAAGGTTTTGGAATTGGTAAAGTTCAGGGCATTACCTTAGACGAAAAGGATCGTGTTGTCGTAAACTTTTACATTTCAGACGAATATATTCACAAAGTTACAAGTGGCTCAGTTATTGAAGTTGCAGTTAGTCCAATCGGATTAGGTTCTTCCATAATTTGGCATCCTGGAAATGGTTCAGACATTATTGAAGATGATTCCCTTATTCCGGAAAAATCAAGTGAAGAAGGAAAACTTCTTATTGCAGCAGGAAAAGTTACTATTCAGGAATCTACCGACTCTATTACAACAATTCTTTCATCAGTTATGGCTCTTGTTAACGATGTTGATGTACTCATTCAGGATTTGAGCGATTTACTTGAAGGAAATCCAAATGTTCCGCTTGCACAAACCGTTCACGAAATAAACAGTATTCTCGACAAGGTAAACCGCTTCCTTGCAGGCGACGAAACAGTTCCGCTTTCTGACATTACAAAACAAATTAACGCAATTTTGGGCGATTTAAATACCCTTACAAACGATTTAAGCGATCCACAGGGATTAGTTCCTAAACTGCTTGAATCTCCTGAAGCAAAGGGAACTTTTGATCAGTTATTTACAACACTCAACTCAACTATTTCCGGATTAAACGGCATTTCAACCTCGCTCGACAACGAAATGCCACAAGTTTCTATTTTGCTTGCCGAAGTTGAAACTCTCCTCAAAGAAGTTGAAGACGTAATGACAGGGCTTGCAAATAATCCGTTACTCAAAAAAGGTATTCCTGAAAGAACTGAAAAACAAAGTGCTTCACCAAAATTCAGGGAGGATAATTTCTAATGAAAAAGATAAAATCCTTACTTGCAATTTCAGTCATTTCCTTTGCATTAGCAGCTTGTTCTTCAGCACCAAAACGTCCAATGCTTGAATCAACAATTTATGACGCGTCGGTAACATATCTTGAATCTGCAAACGCATGCATTTTGAACGGCGATTACGAAAAAGCTGATTTTCTTTTAAACGAAGCCTACAAAAATGCAATGTCTGTTGATAATTACGATTTACTTACTTCCATTTTGCTTACACGAATCAGTTTAAATCTTTCATTAAAACAACCAAATTTTGAAGCTGCTGACGAGGCGCTTGATCAGGCAAGACTTTTTGCAAGCCATTCAGATTTTTCTGAAAGCCAGACGGCGCTTTGCGTTCTTGGTGAAGTTCGCATTGCAGTAGCACGTTCTAATTCTAGCAGTAATGACACAAACTATTCTGAACTTCTAAAAAAATTGAACGATGGTAAAAACGTAATAAAAGGTGACGCTTACAACGAAGCACATTTTGACGCTGCTGCAGGCGACATCTACAAACTTCAGAAAAAGTATACCGAAGCAGAAGCTTCCTACATGGCCGCCGCAAAAGCTTTTACAGACAATCGTTACCTTTCCGAAATTGGCATAAACTGGTACAAAGTTGCACAAATGCGTTCACTCAACGGAAACAAAGCTGGAGCCCTTGAAGCACTCGACAACGCTATTTACTACGACCGCCTTGCAGAAAATTCTCTAGCTTTGGGAACTGATTACTACGCAAAAGGAACAGTTCTTTTAAAAGGCACACCAACTGCAGCAGAAAAAGATATGGCTGACTTTGCTTTCAAGCATTCGGCTGACATTTTTGAAGCTGCTGGTATTAAATAATAAATTTGCCGCAACTGCGGTGTTTAAAAGGAGTTTATATGAAAAAAATCTTATTTGCATTATTTGCAATTTTGGCTTTGTCTTTTTCAGTTATTTCCTGCTCAGACGGAGCTGGAATGGAAGTTCTTACTGCCGAAGACTTAAAGAATGATTCTTGGCTTAAGGGAACTTGGTCTGGAACAACAAAAACAACTACAAAAGCTCTTGGTGAAAATGCTATTGAAACATCAATTGATATTGTTTCAGCCCCTTACACAAAAGCTGCTTTACTTACCATAATAAATGCAGAAGCAGACTTAAGAGTTTTTGGCTCTGGTGTTACTCAGGACAACACAGTAAAAGCAAACGCTTTACGCACAAAACTCTACATTGAAACAATTACAAAGACATATCTTGCAGATGAAGAAATCTTAAAAGTTGTAACAAAAACAAATCTTACAAAAGACTAAGTTTATTTATTTTCACTAACTGCAAGCCGAACATCTTCCAACGTGAACTGTTCGGCTTGTCTTTGTCCAGCAAGCAATGCCGCTCTATTCAAAACACTTTCAATTTTTGCACAACTAAAACCATCAAACATTTTGGCAAGAACACTTGTTGTAACTTCCGCTGCCGGTTTTTTATCGCGACAATACATTTGTACTAAAGCTTCACGCGCCTTAAAATCTGGATACGGAACTGTAAACTTTGCATCAAACCGTCCCGGACGAATAAGGGCTGGATCCAATGCCTGAATGCTGTTTGTTGCTGCCAAAACAAGTACACCATTTGTCTGTTCAAATCCGTCCAATTCATTCAAAAGTGCCGTAACAATTCTAGTATTTTCCGTTTCAATTGCACTTCCGCTATAATTTCGCACAGTTCCAATACCGTCAAATTCATCAATAAAAACAATACATGGAGCTCGTCGTCTGGCTTTTTTGAATAAAAGTTTTACCTTCATTGGCCCAATTGCCATAAACATACTTTCAAAATCAGTGGCCTTTGCAGGAATAAAATTGATTTTTGCTTCTCCAGCCAACGCTTTTGCAAATAAAGTTTTTCCGTTTCCAGGCTCACCTTCCAGCAAAATACCTTTTGGCATACGAATTCCTTTCTTAGCGTATTCACCAGGATTCTGCATTACCTTCATAACCTGAGCCATATCTCGTTTTAACGAATCCATTCCTACAACATCGTCAAACTTAACACCGGTTTTGTGCACAACCTTAAACGTATTCGGGCTGATAAATTTTCTAAACGCAACAAAAATAATTCCAAAAAAGAACAAATAAAAAATAATATCAAAAACAAGCGAAATAATTTCTTCACTATCCGTTGCAATTTCTACTTCAACTCCATTTTTTAAAAGAAATTCCTCCAGCACAGGTGAATGCGGATTTACCGTCTGCTTACCATCAAAAATAATTTTATTTTCTTCAATTCTAGCTGATTCTACCCTGCCATTTTCCACTTCACTGTAAAAATCAGCATAACTTACCTTTTCAATTTTCGAGTTCTGATTATCCCAGTAAAAGTAACCAAATCCGCCTGCAATAATTAAAACAATTAAACTGTAAAACAAATATTTTCTTTTCATAATTTTTCCTACTTGTATCAATTTATAAAACTTTAATTCACTTTTCAATTGCAAGTTTACCCAATTTTGCATACCTGTCAATTATTTTTTTTCTTAATTTACTATTTACTTCCCTTTCCCTTATCAACTCGGTATACTTTCCACATTATGAAACCAGAAATCCTAAATTCTATTAAAGGTTACAACGTCAAAAACTTTGCAAGCGATTTAATTGCCGGAATTATTGTTGGCATTGTAGCACTTCCACTTGCCATTGCATTTGCCATAGCGTCAGGAGTAAATCCGGCAGCTGGACTGTTCACTGCAATTATTGCAGGTTTTTGTATTAGTGCATTTGGTGGAAGCCGCGTTCAAATTGGCGGACCAACAGGAGCTTTTGCTGTTATTGTTTACGGAGTTGTTGCTCAATATGGATTGAGTGGTCTTGCAACTGCTACAGTTATGGCTGGTATAATGCTCATTCTTCTTGGAGCTTTTAAAATGGGCGGACTTGTAAAGTTCATTCCGTACACAATCGTTACAGGTTTTACAGCTGGTATTGCAGTTACAATTGCTGCAGGTCAACTTGGTGATTTTTTTGGGCTAACTCCTGATTTTTCTTCTCCAATGCTCATTCTCGGTGAAAAATACTCAAAAATGCCTGGAGATTTTTTGCCTAAAATTATTGTATACCTCCGTTCTGCAGCCACAATCAACTGGTATTCGTTTGGAATGGCTGCAATTTGCCTTGCTTTCATTTTTATTTGGTCTAAATTTATCAAGAAAATTCCTGGTTCTTTTGTTGTAATTATTCTTGCAACTGTTGCAAGCGTTATTTTGGAAAAAACTTGCGGATTAAAAACAGACACAATCGGACATTTTGCAAACGGAGCGGAACATTATGTAATTCCAACCACTTTACCTTCTCCTCAGCTTCCGGATTTTGGAATTAAAACTATTACAACACTTTTTCCAACTGCCATTTCTATTGCCGTACTTGCAGCTATTGAATCTTTACTTTCGGCTGTAGTTGCAGACGGAATGATTGGTACTAAACACGATTCAAACATGGAATTAATTGCACAAGGCGTTGCAAATATTGCAAGTCCTCTTTTTGGTGGAATTCCTGCAACTGGCGCAATTGCACGTACAGCAACAAACATTAAAAACGGTGGACGCACTCCTGTTGCCGGAATTATCCATACTTTGACATTACTTTTAATAATGTTGTTTTTTGGTAAATATGTTGCTTACATTCCAATGGCAGCTCTCGCTGCAGTTTTAATAAACGTTGCATGGAACATGGCCGGTTTTCCTGCAATTCGTGCGCTTCTTCGTGGCCAAAAATCAGATATTTGTGTTTTTGTGGTAACTTTTTTAATTACAGTTTTTGTAGATTTAACTGTGGCAATAGAAGTTGGACTTGGATTTGCTGCGTTCTTCTTTATTAAAAAAATGATTGATTTGAGCGAAGTACAAAATGAACGGGAAGTTCTTACTGGCGGAATCAAAACTGACCAGCCTGCAGAAAATCTTGATATTCCAAAAGGCTGTTTTGTTTACGAAATTGAAGGGCCTTTATTCTTTGGTACTGTTCGAAAATTTGAACTTGCCACTGAACGAGCTCAAACAAACTGTAAAGTTTTAGTTTTGCGCATGCGAAATACCATTTATCTTGATGCTGGCGGAATTCGTGCACTGGAGCAGGCAAAATCCGCATGTGACAGAAAAGGTATTACAATTGTAATAAGCGGTATTCATACACAGCCGTATCTTCTTTTGGAAAAAACCGGAATGGCAGATAAGCTTGGCCGTGAAAATATTTACGATAATATTACAGCAGCTCTAGAACGAGCAAAAAATTTGTGTTAAAACATTAAGTAATAATATTCAAAAAAGTTAGTTTTATTTAATAATATGTTGTATAATTTTTGTAGGATAGTTATACCGTGATTAACTTTTACTCGGGTATTATTTCGATTTGTATAATTAGTTTAGTTTCTCTTGCCATTGATGTTGGAAAAAATACTCTTCTTTCACACACAGACATTAAAAGGTTCCGTTTCACTTTCATAATGGTTGCTTGCGGCGCTTGTTGTGAATGGCTTGGAATTATTTTCAATGAAGTTATTCAAGTTCCAAACTTCTTTCATTACTTTGTTACACTTACAGAATATTGTATTACTCCATACTTAGCAGTTATGTTTACCAGAAGCTGCGGTTTTAAACTCCACTCAATTGCAATTATTATTGTTATGAGTGTTCACGCCTTAATCGAACTTATTTTTGTCCACTTCGGTTTGATTTTTTCCATTGATGAAACAGGGCATTTTGTTGCAGGACCAATTTACAACATCTATATGATTTTTGCCTTTCTCTCCCTTGTATACACAATTTTTGCCTTCGCCTACATTGGAAGAAAAAAAGGATTAAACAATTCACTTTCTTTATTTTTCATTATTATAATCGTTATTATTGGTCAAATCAGTTGCATAAATGATGGAATTATTTTTTCCGGATATATTTCCGTTACAATTGGAGCAATTCTTCTATATAACTATTTCCAATTCTTTTTACGTTATCAAATGATAAACACAATTACTATGGAACAGCAGATTTCCAATCAGGATCCGCTTACCGGTGTTTCAAGTCGAATTTGTTTTGAAAGAAAAGTTCTTGAAATAGATAAGTTAATTAAAGAAAATTCCAGCAACATTCATTTTGCCATTGCTGAATTTGATTTAAACAACCTTAAATATATAAACGACGGATTTGGTCACGATTGTGGTGATGAATATATTAAAAGATGTTGTAGGTTTGTCTGCAATTATTTTAAGCATAGTCAGATTTTTAGAATTGGTGGAGATGAATTCGTTGTTTTTGTTCAAGAGCAGGATTTGTTTAATATGGATTCAATCATCACAGAATTACGAAATTTTTCTATTGAAGAAGCCCAGAAGAATGTTGATTTTTCTTCCAGAACTTCTTACGCAATAGGCTATTCATTTTTCGATTCTTTGAAAGACAAAAATATAGCAAATGTTCTTAAACGTGCCGACATAGACATGTATCAAAACAAAAAAGAAGTAAAATCTATACTGTTCTCTCACTAAACAAAAATTATATTTTGTCAGCAATAGTATAAATCAACTTTTCAGTTTTTTCCCACCCAAGGCAAGGATCTGTTATAGATTTACCGTAACAACCTTCACCAATTTTCTGAGCACCGTCCTCAATATAACTTTCAATCATAAATCCTTTTACAAGCTTTTTAATTCTAGGATTATGCGCACAAGAATTCAGAACATCCATAACAATACGAGGCTGCTCAAAAGGATTCTTATTGGAATTACAATGATTTGTGTCAATAATTGCCGCAGGATTTGACAACTCTCGTTCATCATAAAAATCACAAAGTCGTACCAAATCTTCATAGTGATAATTTGGCATAGCATTTCCATGTTTATTTGAAGAACCGCGTAAAATCGCATGCGCCCACGGATTTCCCTGTGAATGAGCTTCCCATCCGCGGTAAATAAAAGTATGTTTGTGCTGTGCTGCCAAAATTGCATTCATCATAACAGCATAATCACCACTTGTAGGATTTTTCATTCCAACAGGAATTTCAATTCCACTTGCAGTAAGTCTGTGCTGCTGGTCTTCTACCGAACGTGCACCAACCGCTACATATCCAAGTATATCATCCAAATATTTATGATTTTCCGGATAAAGCATTTCATCTGCAAAAATAAAACCAGTTTCTTCAACTGCCCTCATATGAAGATGACGCGTTGCAATAATTCCTTTGAGTAAATCCGGTTTTTGAGAAGGATCTGGTTGATGAAGCATTCCCTTGTAACCTTCACCTGTTGTTCGAGGCTTATTCGTATATATTCGAGGAACAAACATAATTTTATCTTTTACTCGTTCCTGAACTGGAACAAGACGATTCATATAATCAATAACTGCATCCTCATTATCTGCAGAACATGGACCTATGAGAAGCAAAAGTCTATCTGAATGTCCTTCTATAATAGATTTTAATTCAGCACGTTTTTTCTCAATAAGTTCACCAAGTTTTCCTGTTAAAGGATATTGTTCTTTCACCTCGGCAGGAATTGTCAATTTTCTTTCAAAATCCATATTCATAATATTCACCTCTTTAAGCTACTGTTATTTTTTATTAAATAAAGCTCGTCTTTTTGTTGAGAGCCGCATTTTTTCGCACAAACCTTCTTTATCATTTTTTTGAATCATTTCTTTCAACGTCTGCATTTCATCAATAAAACTATTCATCTGATTTAACAACGGTTCTTTATTCATGAAAAATAGTTCACTCCACATATTTTCATTAATATTGGCAATCCTTGTTAAATCACGAAATGAATCTCCGGTATAATCCACAATATGACTATTATTGTTACAATCCATAAGAGCAACCGCAATTACGTGTGTTAATTGAGAAACAAAACCAATCATATCATCATGTTCTTCCGGCGAAAGAATTGAAACTTTTCTAAAACCTAAAAGATGACCTAAATCTTCGCACCAGCTTATTGCTTCTTTTGTATTTTTTGTTGTTGGCGTTACAATGTAATTTGCATTTTGGAAGATTTTATCATCACTATTCTGAACCCCATAAACTTCACGGCCAGCCATTGGATGTGCAGGAATAAACTCAACATCTTCTCGTAACAATTCTTGTACTTTATAAACAACGCTGCTTTTTACACCAGTTACATCAGTAATTTTAATTCCACTCTTAAAAAACTGCTGATTATTTTTTATCCAATCAACAAAAACGTGCGGATAAAGTGCAAAAATAATAACGTCTGCTTTTTTAATCAATTCAGGTTCAGCAACACAAGACCCTTCATCAATTATTCCATTTTCCAAAGCATAAGCAATTGATTCTTCATTTTTATCTATTGCAGAAAGTTTATAACCAATTCGCTTCAAACCTTTTGCATAACTTCCGCCCATTAATCCAAGTCCAACAATTAAAATATTTTGTTTAGTAATCCAATCCAATTTCTTCACTCCTAAAACTCAATTTTTATACCAACTTTCTTCAAATAATCAAAAAAGCCGGGAAAACTCTTTTTAACTGCTTCAGCTCCTTTAAGTTCACCTCCAGTTACCGTAAGCAAAACCGAAAGCGACATAACAATTCTATGATCATTATGACCATAAACTTCACACTTTGGAGCCATAATTTTTCCTTCATAAATAACAATCCGATTTTCTTCCTGCAAAGTTTTTACTCCAAACTTCGCAAGTTCTTCGCACATAACTTCCCCGCGATTACTTTCCTTAATTTTCAAGCGCTTAGTTCCAGTAAACTCCCCACCATGATTAAGTGCAGCAACCACAAAAAGAATTGGTCCCAAATCAGGACAATCAGAAATATCAATTGAAGCAAAACCTTTTTTCAAACTTGCAAAAAATAATTTATAAACTTTATCACCTTGCAAACTTTCCGGATTTAATCCTTCCACTTGAACAGAACTTCCAACAGTATTCAAAGCTTCAAAAAAAGCAGCATTTGAATAGTCTCCTTCAACTTCAGCTTCTACAGGCAAATATTTTTGATTTCCCTTGACCAAAATTGACCTTTCATCAATCCAATCAATTTGAACACCAAAATATTTTTGGACCTGAATTGTCATATCAATATAAGGCTTACTTTCAACAACATCAGTAAGCGTAATTTTACTATCCCCATCCAATAAAGGCAGAACAAATAAAAGTCCTGTAATAAACTGACTGCTTATATTTCCAGGTATTACAAAATTATCCGGATGAATATTTCCAGCTATTTCAATACCGTTATTTTTCCTTTCAAAACCAATTTTCTGCTCTTTACAAATTGTTTCATAAACAGACATTGGCCGAGACATTAAAACTTCGCTACCAGTAAAAAAGGATTTATCCAAATAAAGCATTGAAAGCGGAATAAAAAACCTTAAGGTACTTCCACTTTCGTTACAATTAAAAACACAATCCTTCTTTTTTGCGGATTTTTTTTCACCATATATTACAACCGTTTTTCCCTCTTCACGTTCGCTAGAGTTTACCTCAGTTTTAATTCCAATTTGCTCTAAACACCCGAGAGTTGCTTTTACGTCTTCAGAAAAATCTATATTTTTAATAATACTTTTTCCTTCCGCTAACGCCGCACAAATTAAAAATCTATGCGCCATGCTTTTAGAAGGAGGAGCTTTAATAACACCTTGTGCCAAACCTTTTTTTACTATCATGATTTCATCCTAAATTCTTTTTTATAGCTTCAATTGTATGTACAATATTTTCATCAGATTTTATGCAAAAGTCAGCACATCCTGTATAAATGGGATAACGAACCTTGTATACTTCTTCAAGTTTTTTTCGCGAATCAGAAAGTGGTCTGTCGCCTGTTGGCTTAATATTCTCAAGTTTTCTATCAATAAAAACAACAATTCCATTCTTTTTTAAATGAATTACGTTTTCATTTCTCAAAACTGAACCGCCACCTGTCGAAATTACAGCATTTTCTTTATCTGCAACTTCAGCACATATTTCAGCTTCTAAATCACGGAAAAACTTTTCTCCATTTTCAGAAATTATTTCCGCCGGCGTTTTACCATATTTTTTTGTAATCAATTCATCTGTATCAAAATATTCACGATTTAATTCTTCAGCAATTCTTTTCCCAACTGTAGATTTTCCACAACCAGGCATACCTACAAGAATTAAATTTCTTTTTTCTACTATAGATTCACGTTCCATCTTTATACCTCAAACTGATTTTCTACTTAGAAGTAAAATAATCAGTTCCAAAACGTCCGCTCAACACATCATACATAACAATTGCAGTAATGCTGTCTACAACAACTCTGGCTCGGTGAATTATTGCAGGGTCATGTCTGCCTTCAATTGAAAGTTCCGCATTTTCTTTTGATTTAAAATTCACTGTAGACTGAGTTTTATAAATGGAAGGGGTTGGCTTTATTGCGCAAGAAAACAACACTGGCATTCCATTTGTAATACCTCCATTTATTCCTGCATTGTGATTTGTTTTTGTAACTATTCGGTTCTCTTCAATTCTGAAAGCATCGTTATATTCACTGCCTTTTCCATTTACCAAATTAAACGCTTCTCCAAACTGTACGCCTTTTACTGCCGGTATGCTAAAAAGTGCATGCGATAAAACACTTTCTATACTATCAAACCAAGGTTCTCCAATTCCTGCAGGAAGACCTACAATTGCAGTTTCTAAAACACCGCCAGTACTATCACCTTCTTCGGCAATTTTTGCAATTTGTGATTTTAAATCTTCCTCTTTTTTTACGTCAAGCAAAGCAATTTTTAATTTATTAAGCTGAGTAATTTGCTCTAGAAGTTGTTTTTCATCATTTGAAAAAGGTTTATCAGTTATATTTGAACAACTTTTTATATGAGTACCAATATGTATTCCTTTGTTTGCAAGTGAAGGAATAATTATGCCGCCTGCAGCAACCAACGCCGCGGTAATTCGTCCGCTAAAATGACCACCACCTCTATAATCTTGAAAACCGTGATATTTACATTCTGCAGTATAGTCAGCATGGCCAGGACGAGCTAACTCTGCAGTTTTTGAATAATCTTTACTATGCTGAACAGAGTTTGGAATAATTATACAAAGCGGAGTTCCAGTTGTGTAACCGTTGTAAACACCACTAATTATTTGAAACGGATCTTCTTCTACTCTTGAAGTCGAAATTTTTCCAGCAGGTCTTCTTAATTCCAACTGATAATTAATAAATGTTTCATCTATTTTTATTCCAGGTGCAAGTCCATCCAAAACACATCCAATATACGGACCGTGACTTTCTCCAAATAAAGTTACTTGTAAATTATTTCCAAATGTATTTTTCATTTAATCAAATCTCCTAATTCATTTTATTAAAAAAAAAAGTCCTATTCTTCGTAAAGAATAGGACCGCTTATTATCACTACATATTTCAAAGCTATCTGTTCTTTACTGAACTTTAGAGAATCGAAGGTAATAATAATAAGAATAATAAGAAAATCTAATTGCTTTGAACAATTTCATATTATTTGCCTCCTCTTAAACCATTTAATAGCTTTAGTTTAATATACTTCCATACATAATGATCTGTCAATATCTATATCACTATTCTAAATCTACTATCCACTATTCTCTATCTACTATATACTATTTCTTATGGCTACATTCGACGATAAAACAGTTTATATTTTGGACAGTTACGGACTTATTTTCCGCTGCTATTTTGCATTCATTTCCCGCCCGCTCACAAACCCAAATGGCGAAAACGTAAGCGCACTCTTCGGTTTTTTCCGCAATCTTCACTGGATTTTACAGCATTACAAACCAGGCTACATTTTTGCCGCCATGGATTCCAAAACAAAAACTTTCCGTCACGAAATGTATCCTGAATATAAAGCAACTAGAAACAAAACTCCAGATGACCTTCACGCACAAATTCCCTGGATTTGCGACATTTTAAATGCGCTTGGTATTCCAGTATTGCAATGCGACGGTTACGAAGCAGACGACATTATTGCCACAGTAGCAAAAAAATGCGAAGAACAGGGACGTACCTGCCGCATTCTTAGTGGCGATAAAGATTTAATGCAACTTGTTACCGACAACTGCCAGATTCTTAAGCCGGAAAGTGGAGCTTCCACTTGGAAAGTAACTGGTCCTGACGGAGTTGAAGCAGAATGGGGAGTTCGCCCCGAAAAACTTTTAGACCTTCTTTCCCTTTACGGAGACACTGCAGATAATGTTCCCGGCGTAAAAGGAATTGGTCCAAAAACCGCAGCCCAGCTTCTTTCCAGTTACGGCAATCTTGAAGGCATTTACGCCCACATCGACGACCTTAAAGGCGCTACAAAACAAAAACTTATAGACGGACACGACAACGCCTTTTTCAGTCAGAAACTTATCCGCCTTTGTGCCGAAGTTCCATGCCCCGAAATTGACGCTGCCATCAACGCTCCAAAATATACCTTTAATTACAACGCCGCCGCGGAACTTCTAAAACAGCACGGTGCGTTCCAAGTAGCAAAAAGCTATGCAGAGTTGTCTATAAAAACAGAAGGGGAAAGTTTTCCCCTCGCTTCAGCCGCTGCCGCGTCTTCCGCTACCCCTTCAAGCGGGGCACATCCCCGCAACGCCCCTGTTGAACAGCCTCAGGAACATACAACTCTTCTGCCAGTAAAACAAAACGACACCTCCAACTACCGCGCCCTCACCAAAATAGAAGAGCTCGATGAATACATAACAACTTACCTGAACAAACTCGCCTCAAAATCTCCACTTCCTTTGGCTTACGACAGCGAAACTACTTCACTCGACACTTTCTCCTGCTCAATACTCGGCTTTTCACTTTGCTACGAACCGGGAAAAGCAGTTTACATACCACTTCAACAATCAGGTGAACAAGACTTATTCAGTCAAACAGATTACATTACAAAAGAACAAGCCTTCAAGCAGCTCGAACGAGTTTTCAACAATCCAGACGTGCTCATAATCATGCACAACGCCAAGTTCGACCTGAAAGTCCTCATAAACAACGGCTTCCCTACACCACAACTCTTCCTTCTTAATTCTAAATTCCTAATTCTCTACGACACAATGATTGCCGCATGGCTCCAGAATCCTGAACGATTGGGAAAAAACGGATATTCACTTGAATACTTGTGCGAAACTCAAGTAGGACTTAAAGGAATTGAATTCAGCGACATTGTTCCAAAAGGTCAAACTTTTGCCGATGTTCCACTCGAAACAGCCTACAAATATGCCGCCGAAGATGCAGATTTCACATTACGTTTGTTCCAAAAACAAGTTGGTAATAGCTCTTCCGAAACCAGCAATTCTCAATTCTCAATTCTCAATTCTCAATTACTTTCAATGGAAATGCAAATCCTTCCAATTCTCACCCAAATGGAAATAAACGGAATTCACCTGGACAGCGCAGCGCTCAACTCTTACAACGAAGAGCTAACCCGCGACCTTGCCCTTGTTGAACAAAACATTTTTAAAGAAGTTGGTCACGAATTTAATATTGCTTCTCCAAAACAACTTCAGACAGTACTTTTTGAAGAACGGCATCTAAAAGCTGGAAAGAAAACTAAAACAGGTTATTCAACCGACACAAGCGTTTTGGAAGAACTTGCATTAATTGATCCTGTTCCACGCATGATTTTAGAGTACCGCGAACTTGCAAAACTTCAATCAACATACGTACAGACACTTCCAACCATGACAGATACCAACGGCAGAATCCACACAGACTTTGTCCAAACCGGAACTGCCACAGGCCGACTTTCCTGCCGCGAACCAAACCTCCAGAATATCCCTGTCCGCAACGAAGCAGGCCGCCGAATCCGCTCTGCATTCACCGCACCTCAAGGAAAAGTCCTTATTTCTGCCGACTACGCACAAATTGAACTTGTAGTTTTAGCACACCTCAGCGGCGACAAGAATATGAGTAAATCATTTATAGAAGGAACAGACGTTCACAAAGCAACTGCCGCCATGATTTACAACGTTGCCCCGGAAGCTGTAACTCCAGAAATGCGTCGAACTGCAAAAACTATCAACTTTGGTGTAATTTACGGAATGTCCGCCTTCCGCCTTGCAAACGACCTCGGAATAAGCCGCACACAAGCTGCAATGTTCATTGATAATTACTTCCGCCAGTATGCAGACGTAAACAATTTTATCAACCGTACAGTCAGCGAAGCAGAACAAAAAGGCTACGTAGAAACAATTTTTGGCCGCCGCCGCCCGATTATGAACATTAACAGCCGCAATAAAATAGAAAAATCAGCAGCCGAACGAGTTGCCGTAAACACTCCAGTTCAAGGAAGCGCAGCCGACATCGTAAAATCAGCAATGATAGCCGTTTCCCAGGCTCTCCGCGAATCAAACAGCCCAGCCCGCCTTCTCCTTCAAGTTCACGACGAGCTCATCTTTGAATGCCCAGACGATCAGCCAACAATCGACGCAACAATCGCCTTAATCAAAGACAAAATGGAAAATGCCGTAAAACTGAACGTTCCACTACGAGTAAGCATTGAACACGGCCATTCCTGGGGAGAATTCCATTGATGAGTGAAATAATTTGCGTATCCGGCAAAATGGCTTCGGGCAAAAATTACATCTGCGAACAGTACAAACAAAACGGCTGGACTGCTTTAGATGCAGACATTCTTGTACACAACGCCATCGACATTGCAAAAGATAAAATCTTAGACACTTTTGGCCCATATGCAGAAAAAGAACACATAAAAATCAAAAGAGATTCCGACGGTTCAATTGACCGCCAGGCACTTGGAAAACTTTTGTTTTCTTACCCAAGTCTACTCGAAATTCAAGAATCAATTGTTTACGCCATCATCACCGAACAGATAAAAGACTACATTCAAAAACATCCAGAGGAAAACATCATCATAAACGCCACAGTTCTTTACAAAACTCCAGAGCTTATGAACCTCTGCAGTAAAATAATTTTTGTAAAGGCACCGTTCTTTACCCGCCTGAAACGAGCTCGCACTCGAGACAATCTTCCAACTTCGCAAATCCTGGCTCGCTTCAAACGCCAAAAAAATCTTCTTTATAATTACAAAAAAACAAAAATTCCTATAGAAATTGTAAAAAATTACTAAACTTAAATTTTCTGATTCCGATATTTTGAGTAAGGTGGCCGGTAAATTTAGCCGGTAAAGAGGAAAATTATGGAACAGAAAAAGACATTATGGATTATCGCCGCAGTTGGCACATTTTTACTCGTTGTTCTTGGAGCAGCCTGCATTTTTTATACTCCGGCAGTAAAAAATAACTCTACAATTGCCAGTGTTGCCCCTGTAGAAAAATATCCGCAGAATCCACAAACAGGATGGTCTAATTCTTCAATTGATTCAGTTCGCACACAAACACAGGCTCCTGTATATTCGCAAAATGAAATTGCTGCTTCTAAAGTTAACGACATGGTAGTTCTAGCTGATAACGCAACAGTATACGAAGTAAACAAAGAATATACTAATGCTGCTTCTAATTCTCCTGAAGGTACAACAATTGACTTGAACGCACTTAAACGTGAACTTTATCAGGAATCACCTTCAGTTTCACAACCTCAGAACATCAACATTACTGTAAATATTCCTGAAACAACAACAACAAAAGAAACAACATACATTACAACAACACCAGAATATAAACCTGAAACAGAAAAAGCAGCAGCCGTTGCGGTAGCGTCAACTCCTGTTCAGAAAACTGTAAAAAAAGCAGAACAGCCAAAAGCTAAAACTACTTCTACAACAGTTACAACAAAAACTGTAACAAAGACAGCACCTGCTCCAGAAGCAAAAAAGATTACACAATACTGGGTTCAGGTTGCAGCTTACAGTAATAAAAAAGGTGCCGAAGGTGCCCGTTCTACATTGGATTCAAACAAAATCCAGGCTGATATCTTTACTTACAAAGATAACAAAGATAAACTTTTCTACCGTGTACGAGTTGGTCCTTACACAACAAAAAGCGAAGCTGAATATTGGCGCACAAAGATTGTTAAAATTGATGAATTTGCAAAAGCTGAAAGTTATGTAACTTCAACTACAAACTAACAATAAATCAGTTCTTACCCAGAACGCTGAATCTTAAATGATTCGGCGTTTTTTTACAAAATTACCATTTCAAACCTAAATCTGATTTTTTTTTTACTTTTTTTCAATTTTTTTTCAAAAAAACTGCAGAAAATGTTTCGAGTTGGCTAATTATATAGTATGGAAATAAAATGGTTTCGTACTTTTGTGATTAGTACCGTACTCGCAGTAAAAGTTTTTCAACCGACTTTCTCGCAGGAGCTTTTTACCAAATACTCACATCTAGATTATTATCTGGATTCTGAAACACAAGGTATAAAAGTTATTCTTCCGTGTATCGACTTTAGGTTTTATCAGTCTGGTGAAAATGAAATTTTCGCTTTTTCTTGGTTTAGCGACAAATTGATTAAAAGTTTTCCGTGTTCGATTAAGGTTGGGCAATTATCTCCAGGTGGCTTGTACTCCAAACTGAAAAATCCTTTAATTTCGACGTCGGTTTCTCCTTTTAGTTCTGCTGGTAGTGAAGCAACTTGTTTGACAGCAACCCTTCCGAGTGCGAAAAGTTCGTTTAAAAACGACAGCTATTTTCTACAGGCTGGAATTACTAACAAAAAAACGTTTTTTCGTGATTTACGTTTAAATTGCTGGTACTCGCCCGATGAACAGCTGGAAGTTTTTTCTGCCAAACTCAAAGTATCACCCGCAAAAGGTATGACTCTTGCCATATCAACCTGCGCAGGTTATTTTGACTACAGTGACAACGAATCAACTTCATGGTTTGTAGATGAACAGTATTATTGTGCTGGTACACATTTTTGTAATGTTTCACAACTATCTTTTATGTTTTCCGGAATCTCCTCCTTATTTACTCTTGGTACATATGAATCTCCGTTTGGAACTTACACAAATGTTTACCGTACAGAAACTAAACTCAAAAGCGACCATTTTATTTTCACTTTTAGCAGTGCCTGGCTCCCACAAAAAACAATTACAAGTTCCGATTCAATTCTTATGCCAAATGTACAAGGAAAAGCAGGCCTTCAATATTACTATATAACTGGACGAAAAATTCCTGTTTTTGTAAAAACTGGAGTAAACACTTACTGCAAAATTGAATACGAGCAAAAGGAATATCCTGTAAAATTTGGAACTGGACTTCAAGTTTCCATGCCATTTACGGCAATAACTTTAACCGGAAGCGTAAACGGAAATTTGTCATTGCCAAATTCTGCTACCAGCCAATTACAATTTGAAGGAGCTTCCATTTCCCTTAAAAATGTCTGGTACTTTCGATTACTTTCTCCAGGATTTACAATAAGCCAAAGCTACAATCCAAGTGCTGATTTTACATCGATTAGTACAACCGAAAATTATGAATTTAATTTGAATTTAACGACAAATCCGCGTATATCCGATAAATCAAAAATAATCATCAAACGCAATAATTGGCAAATTACATCCCGTTCTTTTTCAACAGATATAACCGTAAAAGGGTCTCTTAAAAACCTCAATTTAACTTGCAAACTCGGGCTAGAAATGGAATTTTAGTCTGATATCTTGAATATAGCTTCAAATTTCATTAGAATATCAAAATATTATAATCTTATAATTTTGCGAATATTTTATTTAAAAGAGGTAACAATATGGCTTTAGATATTTCAAAGGTAAGAAATATCGGTATCAGTGCCCACATTGACTCAGGTAAAACTACAACTTCTGAACGTATCTTGTTCTACTGTAACAAGATTCACGCTATCCATGAAGTTCGTGGTAAAGATGGTGTTGGTGCTGTTATGGACAACATGGAATTGGAAAAGGAACGTGGTATCACAATCCAGTCAGCAGCAACACAGGTTCAGTGGAAAGATTACACTATCAACCTTATCGACACACCGGGACACGTAGACTTCACAGTAGAAGTTGAACGCTCACTTCGCGTTCTTGATGGCGCTATCATGATTCTTTGTGCCGTAGCTGGTGTTCAGTCACAGTCAATTACTGTAGACCGTCAGCTCAAACGCTATCATGTACCACGCGTTGCATTCGTAAACAAATGTGACCGCCAGGGTGCTAACCCAATTCGTGTATGTAATCAGGTTCGCGACAAGCTCGGTCTTAATGCACACATGATGGAATTGCCAATTGGTTTGGAAGATAAACTCGAAGGTGTTATAGATTTAGTTACAATGAAAGCTATCTACTTCGATGGTCCAAACGGTGAAGATCTCCGTATCGCAGAAATCCCAGCTAACTTAAAAGACGATGCTGCTAAATTCCGTGAAGAACTTCTTGATGCAGCTTCTATGTTCGATGATGACCTTATGGAAGAAATCATGGAAAAAGGTTACGACGATGTAGATGTTGAAAAATTGCACGCAGCTATTCGTAAGGGAACACTTGCAGAACAGTTTGTAGGTGTATTCTGTGGTTCTGCTCACGTAAACAAAGGTATCCAGCCATTGTTGGATGCTGTTGTTCGCTACTTGCCAGCTCCAAACGACGTTGAAAACGTTGCTCTCGACTTGGATAACAACGAAGCTGAAGTTAAACTTGAATCAGTTGATAACAAACCTTGTGTTGCACTTGGTTTCAAACTTGATGATGGTCAGTACGGTCAGCTTACATATACTCGTGTATATCAGGGAAAAATTAAGAAGGGTGAAGAACTCTATAACACACGTAACAAGAAACGCTTCAAGGTTGGACGTCTTGTTCGTATGAACTCAGCTCAGATGGAAGATATCAACGAAGGTTGTGCAGGTGATATCGTTGCTTTGTTCGGTGTTGATTGTGCTTCTGGTGATACATTCGTTAATGGTGGTATTAACTACTCTATGGCTTCTATGTACGTTCCAGAACCTGTAATTTCTTACTCTATCACACCAAAAGATAAGTCTTCAGAAATGCAGATGTCTAAAGCTTTAAACCGCTTTACAAAAGAAGACCCAACATTCCGTGTACACGTTGATCCTGAATCTAACGAAACAATCATCCGCGGTATGGGTGAATTACACCTCGACGTATACGTTGAACGTATGAAACGTGAATATAACTGTGAAGTTATTACTGGTGCTCCACAGGTTGCTTACCGTGAATCAATTACTACAACTGGTGATTTCAACTACACACATAAGAAACAGTCTGGTGGTTCTGGACAGTACGGTCGTGTAGCTGGTTTCATGGAACCATTGGCAGACAAAGACTACGAATTCGTAGATGCAATCAAAGGTGGTGCTATTCCTAACGAATTTATCCCATCTTGTGATAAAGGTTTCCAGAGAGCTATTAAAGAAGGTTCTTTGATTGGTGCTCCAATCGTAGGTGTTAAGATTACAATCAATGATGGTCAGTCACACCCAGTAGACTCTAACGATAACGCATTCCAGACAGCAGCTATTGGTGCTTTCCGCGAAGGTTATCTTAAAGCTAAACCAGTTATTCTTGAACCAATCATGAAGGTACAGCTTGCTGCTCCTACAGAATTCCAGGGTAACTTATTCGGTCTTATCAACCAGCGCGGTGGTGTAATTGTTGATTCAACAGATGAAAACAATACTTCTACAGTAAACGCAGAAGTTCCACTTTCAGAAATGTTCGGATTCTCTACAATCCTCCGTTCTTCAACTCAGGGTAAAGGTGAATTCACAATGGAATTTGAAAAATATGGTAAAGTTCCAAACACTGTTTCTGAAGAACTTCAGGCTAAATACAAAGAAGAAAAAGCTAAGGCTAACAAATAGTTTTTAAACCAAAGCTTTTACTAACTTAAGAAGATCTCGGATGTTTATCCGGGATCTTTTTTTATTTACAAAGTTATTTTAAGTTAATTTAAACATGTATTATTTTATCTGCAAGATTATCAGCTTCTTTTTCGTCGTGCGTTACCATTATTGCTGTAAAGCCAAGATTTTTTTGCCAATTCTTTAGCTGTGCTGACATTTGGTGACGAAGTTCTGTATCTAATGCACTAAAAGGTTCATCTAAAAGAACTAATTTTGGTTGAATTATTAATGTCCGCGCTAAAGCCACACGCTGTTTTTCTCCACCACTCAAAGTTTGTGGAAAACGGTTATCAAAACCTGAAAGTTGAAAATTTGAAAGATATTCGCTTGCCTTCCGACGGGCTTCCTTTTTCTTCATGCCGGACGAAATCAGTCCATAAGCAACATTATCAACAACATTCAAATGATTAAACAAAGCTCCTGATTGAAAAACAAGACCAATTTGGCGTTTAAAAGGAGGAAGATTTTCTATTCTTTTTCCGTCAAGTTCAATTTCCAAAGGATATTCAGCGTCATTTTCTTCAAGCCCTGCAATTATGTTTAAAATTGTTGATTTACCTTTTCCACTTGGGCCAAGAAGGCAGGTCATTGAACCTTTTTCACACTCAAGCGAAAAATCAACTGTTACAGAATTCCAGGTTTTGTGAATATTTTTAGCGCTAAAATACATATGCATATTTTAATAAAAAATGTTTACGATTTCTATTGTCTTTAATGATTATTATTGTTAAATTTTAAATATGTTTGGATTTTTATTAAAAAAGAATTTTTGTGATGGTTGGGACAATCTTTTTTCCCTTGTAATTGTAAATATTGCTGTTTTATTTTCAGGAATTGGATTTTTATATCTGTTTAAATTAGCAAATAATTCAGATCTATTAATTTATTTAATTTTTGTTTTAGCATGCATTTATTTTTCTATTTTTGCGTTTGCTTACGGTGAGTTAGCCGGTAAAATTGCTAACTTTGAAGGTATACATATATTGGACTTTTTCAAAACTATACCTTCCGTTTTATTAGACGCCTGCCTTTACGGTATTCTTGTAGCTTTGATTTCAATTATTTCAATTGTTGCTTTTGATTATTATTTCATTCAGTTACAAAGTCTAACAGGTCTCTTCCTTGGCGCAATGATTATGTGGGTTGATGTTTTCCTTGCGCTTTCATTAATGTGGTTCATTCCTATCCGCTCATTGATGCATAACGATTTTAAGAAATGCCTTAAAAAATGTTTTATCATTTCTTTTGATAATACAGGCTTTACAATTGCTATGGGCCTCTACAATCTTGTTATGATAGTTTTATCTGTTGTATTTATCGGATTTTTTCCTTCCATGGCAGGTATTTTAATTGCCAACACAAACGCTTTACGCTTACGTCTTTACAAATATGATTATTTGGAAGATCATCCTGAATTACAGACAAAACGCCAGCGTCGCCAAATTCCTTGGGAAGAATTAATTTATGAAGACCGTGAAGCACTTGGTCCTAGAAAATTCAAAAGCTTCTTTATGCCTTGGAAAGATGAGTAATTTTTTTCTATCCAATTCTAAAACTTTATAAAAAAAAGCCGACAGTAATAATAAATTACTTACCGGCTTTTTTTTACTTATTGTTTATTCTATTTGCTTATTAACAAAGTTTTTGGATCAAGGTTTACTTTTCCTTCTCCATTTTTCAAAACAGTAAGTGTTAAATCTTTACCTTCTGCAGCAAGATGTGCAACAGTTGCAAACTGATCAATCTTTTCAGATGGAAGAATATCTTTAAGTTTGTCTGTTTCACTTGTAAAGCTAAACCAAGCTGTCATTTTGTTTGCTTTTACAAATTTTGCAAAGCAATCCAAATCAGCTTTTTCAACTTTATTCATATCAAGACCATCAACTACAATTGTATTTAGATTAATTCCGCCTTCTTTTAAAGCATTTAATGTATTTACAACTTTAGGTAAAGTAAATGTTTCCTGATTAAAGTTCAAAATTGTACGATTTCTAACAATATCTTCTGCTAAATCATCAATATTAAACTTCTTTTTCTTTGCAACTTCTGCAAGAATGCTTGAATACCATGATATTACATTAGATGACTGCTGGTCAAAAGATACATGAACAAGAACCTTATCATCCAAAAGTGAATCAATACCAAACTGAACCAGTACTGAAGTTTTTCCTAAACCTTTTTTAGCTGTGATTAACCCCATTTCGCCAGCTTTAAGACCTGCATTTGTAGCTTTGTCAAAGTAACGAATTGGACTATGTTCGATTAAATCTTTCTTTTCCATAATGACACCTCTCTGTTGTTAAGTTTCTTTAAATATAATACCACAGAAGGTGAAATACACAAGAAAAAATTACCGCACGTAAACTTTTGCTCTGCGTTATTTACGTATCAATTCAAAAAGCTATTCTGTACTAATAAATCATTGTACCAATACCACGATCACTGAACATTTCTATTAAAAGCGAATGCGGAACACGGCCGTCAATAATATGTGTACGAGGAACTCCGCCGTTTAATGCGGTTTCACAGCAATCAATTTTTGGAATCATTCCACCACTGATAATCCCTGTTGCTTTAAGAGAGCCAATTGCAGTACGTTCAATACGTTTAATCAAAGTTGATGGATCATCTATATTTCGGAGAATTCCGGCGACGTTTGTAAGTTGTACAAATTTTTCAGCTTTAAGAGCTACGGCAATTTTTGCAGCGGCAGTATCGGCATTAATATTGTAACGAGCATCATCACCTTGTTCGCCAAGAGCAACTGTTGAAACAACTGGAATAAATCCTTCATCGAGCAGGCTTGTAAGAATTTCTGGATGAACTTCTGTAACATCACCAACAAAGCCTAAATCTTTTTCAGTTTTTTTAGCACGAAGAAGGCCTGAATCAACTCCAGAAAGGCCAACTGCTTTTCCACCCTTCTGCAAAAGAATTCCAACAATATCCTTGTTCAATTTTCCAGTAAGAACCATTTGAACAATTTCCATTGTTTCGCCGTCTGTATAACGAAGCCCGTCAACAAATTTACTTTCCTTGCCAACGCGTTCAAGCATATGATTGATTTCTGGTCCACCACCGTGAACGAGAACGACCTTAATTCCAATTGTATTCAAAAGAACAATGTCTTCCATTACGGCTTGTTTAAGTTCTTCGTTGAGCATAGCATTTCCACCATACTTAACAACAACAATCTTTCCAACCCAGTTTTTAAAATATGGAAGTGCTTCCACCAAAACGTTTGACCACTGTTCAGTAGTTAATGTATTTTCATCATTCTGCATAATAATTCTCCAAATGAATTTCTCACAGAACTTTAGAGTTCACAGAGTTTATTTTATTATATTCTTTTTCTCTGTGGTCTCCTAAGCTCTGTGAGAGCTTTTATGTTCTGTAGTCACCATTTATTTTTACACGCCTTCAATCGGAGAACCGTTAAAAAACAAGCCGCAAGGGTTGTTTTAGGTTCATCGATATAATGGCGTAATTTGAAAGCTGCGCTTTCAAATTTTTTATAGCAAAAATAAATGGGGACTACGTTCTGTAGTCACCATTTATTTTTACATAATCATAAGTCAAATCACATCCCCACGCAGTACCGCTTGCTTTTCCGTCCTGGCACTGAACAAGAATTTCTATTGCGCTTTCACTTAAAATCTTCTTTGCAAGGTCTTCATCAAGTTCGCATGGAACACCGTTATCAAAAACCTGAATTACCTGTTCGCCGTGAACTGTTGAATCTTTGGCTGGATCAAAGTAACGTTCAGCATTTTTCTTTGATGTAAACCATATGCTTGTTTTGTCTGGATCAAATTCAATTCCACTGTAACCCATTGCGCACAAGAAACGGCCAAAGTTTGCATCTGCACCAAAAATTGCAGCTTTTGAAAGTGATGAACAGATAATCTGTTTTGCAAGCCCACGTGCAGCTTCTACAGATTTTGCGCCGTTTACATTACATTCAATAAGCTTTGTAGCACCTTCACCATCGGCAGCAATCTTCATTGCCATAACACGGTTCATTTTATTCAATGCTGCAAGGAAAACGTCGTAATCTTCGCCTTCTGCTGTAATTTCTTTATTTCCGGCCATTCCGTTTGCCATGATTGTAAGTGTGTCGTTTGTAGAAGTATCGCCATCTACAGAAACGCAGTTGTAAGTTCCAAGAATTGATTCGTGCAAAGCTTTATCGAGCATTTTTGAACTGATTGCACAGTCTGTTGTAATAAAACTGAGCATTGTTCCCATGTTGATGTGAATCATTCCAGAACCTTTGCACATTGTTCCCATGCGGCAAGTTTTTCCACCAACTGTAAACTCAACTGCACATTCCTTAAAATGAGTATCTGTTGTCATAATTGCAACGCGAGCCTGTTCGTGACCTTCTTTTGAAAGTCCTGATTTAAGAACATCTATATTATTTTCAACTTTTGTAACATCAAACTGAGCGCCAATAACGCCTGTTGAGTAAACAATTACATCTTCTGTTTTAAGTCCGAGTGCACCAGCTGCAGCCTTTGCCATACGTAAAGCATTTTCTGCACCCTGAGCGCCTGTACATGTATTTGCATTTCCACTAATTTCAATTGCAGCCTGAGCCCGTCCGTCTGCAAGGTGTTTTTTTGTAAGCTTTACACTTTCCGACTGTACACGATTCTGAGTGTAAACGCCAGCAGCATTACATGGCTTTTCTGAAAAAACTAAAGCTGTATCGTTGATTTTGCGGCTTTCCTTAATTCCAACGCGAATTCCGTTTGCGGTAAATCCCTGTGGCGCACAAACACCACCGTCAATGAATTTAATTTCTTGCATAAATATACATTCCTTGTGCATAATAATACAGTTTTTAAAAAGAAATGTAAAGTAACAGATTTCTAATTAACCCTTTCCTGAAAATTGCTAAATTCAATTTTTCATACTAAAATATAAATAGAGATGTTTTTCAGCAAGTTTACTAAATATATTAAAACTCAGTATACAAAAAAATATGTAATCTCATCTTCGCAAAATAAAGAATTAGTAGAACATAATTCCAAGATGATTCCTATTATTTCTGGATTACTAATCCTCTTTGGTGGCATAAACTTTATAGCCATTCATATCACTTACATAAATGACCTTCATTCCGTAAAATCCCTCTTAATTTACTATTTTGGAATGTTTCTTTTTTCATTAATCGACTTTATTCTGAACTTTGTGGTTAAAAAACATAAAAACTGGAATCAACATATTCGAAATATTCCAGTATATCTTTTATTTACTTCATGCCTTGGAATTATTATCTTCATCTCTTTTAACATAGAAAACACATTTAATACCTTCGCAATTTATGCTTGCCTTATTACAATTTCGCAGTTACTGGTACACATTGAACCGTTTTTTTACGGAACGATGATTTTCACGGCTGCCACAATAATGGCTCCACATATTTATTCTCTTGCAGGACTTTCCTCTGTTGGAGACCTTTATCTTTATACAATTATTGTTTCTCTATTTTCTTACAACAGATGGAAAACTTTAAAAAAAACTTACGAATCTGATAAAACAATTAAAGATCATGTAGAAACTATTGAGCGGGAACTAAAACTTGCCAGTAATGTACAGCAAAGTTTTTATCTTCACAAAAAACAGGATTTCACAAACTGGGAAATTGAATATTATAACAAACCAATGACCGGTGTTACTGGTGACCTTTTTGATATTTATACATACAACAAAACTTTACAAGGATTATGCCTGTTTGATGTTTCAGGGCATGGCTTATCAGCTGGATTAGTAACTATGCTTGTTCGAAACATTATCCGTAAACAATTTTACGATACCCCAAATCAATATCTTGAACAAACAATGTATAACATTAACTCTGAATTTGAAAAAAATCGTGGAAACATCAACAGTTATATGACCGGATTACTTTTTAGAATTGTGGGCGATAAGATTGAATTTGTAAATGCTGCCCATCCTAATCCTCTTATTTATAGAAAAAAAGAAAATAAAGTAACCGTATACAGCGATCAAAATAATATGAGAGGAACTGCACTTGGTCTTTCCGCTTTACCTCCACAATTTTTTAGTGATTTTATAGAAATTTCAAGTGGTGATGAAATAATTCTTTTTACAGATGGAATTACAGAAGCCATGAATGATAATCGCATAGATTTTGGCTATGAACGATTTCAAACTGTTATTCAAAATAATATTGATAAAAACTTACAAGATCAAATTTCTGCAACTGTAAACGCTCTTGTTGATTTTACAGGTAACAATCAATTTGAAGATGATATCACAATTATTATTTTGCGCCACAAATAAAAATCAGTTTCATTAACTGGATTAACTTATTTTTTTATTACGTTTAATTCTGTGCTATACTTTAAGTGAGGGAAAAAAATGAGTAAACAACCACAATGGCTAAAAAATGCAATTTTTTATGAAATTTACCCACAAAGCTTTATGGATTCCAATGGCGATGGAATTGGAGATTTTAATGGAATCATTTCAAAGCTTGATTATATTAATCAATTAGGCTGCAATGCCATTTGGATGAATCCTTGTTTTGATTCACCTTTTGGTGATGCCGGTTACGATATTTCAGACTATTACAAAGCAGCTCCTCGTTACGGTACAAACGAAGATTTAAAACACCTTTTCGACGAAGTTCATAAAAGAAATATGCATATTCTTCTTGATTTAGTTCCTGGCCACACTTCAACTGAATGTAAGTGGTTTAAAGAATCTATGAAGAGTGAAAAAAATGAATTTACCGACCGTTACGTTTGGACCGATTCAGTTTGGGAAGAAGTTACTGGAATGGCAAATCTCCGCGGAATTTCTGACAGAGACGGCTCTTGTGCTGTAAACTTTTTTTCTCATCAACCTGCCTTAAACTACGGTTTTTATGAAAAAGACAGACCTTGGCAACAAACTATGGATGAACCTGGACCTCAGGCAACTTTAAATGCAATGAAAGATATTATGGCTTTCTGGCTTAAAATGGGCGCTGATGGTTTTAGAGTTGATATGGCTGGAAGTCTTGTAAAACACGATCCAGAACAAAAAGGAACAATTAAACTATGGCAAAACGTTCGTGAATTTTTGGATAAAGAATTTCCGAATGCCGCAATGGTCAGTGAATGGGGAGAACCAGATAAATCTTTGCAAGGTGGTTTCCACATGGATTTTTTACTCCACTTTGGACCTTCACACTACAATGATTTATTCCGTTGCGAAGAACCATATTTTTCTAGCAGAGGTAAAGGCGACGTAAAAGCATTTGTCGAAAAATATCTTGAAAACTACGAAAAATCAGAACGTAAAGGATTAATCTGTATTCCAAGCGGTAATCATGATATGAACCGTCTTGCACCAGCACTAACCCCTTCCGAAATAAAAATTGCTTTTGCATTTTTGCTTAGTATGCCGGGTGCACCATTCATTTACTATGGCGATGAAATTGGAATGCGTTACGTGAATAATCTTACTTCAAAAGAAGGTGGATACGGCCGCACAGGAGCCCGCACTCCAATGCAGTGGGATTCTACCAAAAATGCAGGCTTCAGTTCCGCAGATTCAACAAAACTTTACATTCCTCAAGACAACGATCCAAACCGTCCAACTGTAGAAAATCAAATTAATGATAAAGCTTCTTTATGGAATGAAGTACATAATCTTATAAAAATCAGACAGGAAACTCCAGAATTACAAAATACTGCTGACATCGAATTCCGACAAATTGGTTATCCACTAGTTTACAAGCGCGGTACCAAAACTGAATACGTTACAGTTATTATCAATCCTGCTAAAAACAGTTGTTCCGTAAAAATGACAGAAGGAAAACTTCTTCACACAACAGGAAAAGGACTTGAATATAAAAATGGCGCATATGAAATTTTGGGAGAAACTGCAGCTTTTATTAAAGGGTAAAAAACTGATTAAACGCTTCTAATATAGAGTAGTTATTCTACGTACGACCAATTATCGTTGATTTTACGCTGATTTATGCCTTTCAGTTCGAACATTTTACTTACAGTTACAAACTCGTAACCTTGTTCTTTGAGCCACGGAATCATCTGTTCTACAGCTTTATAGGTTTCGTTATTACCGTCAGTTACGTGTAAAAGATAAAGAATACCGTCTTTTGTATGCTCTTTCATTGTCTGTACGCGTTTTTCAGCTAAAACTTCTGGAACCCAGTCTTCACAACCCTGACCACAAATGAATGGTGTTGGAATTGTGTCGTGCATAAGCTGATTAACTGCAATATATGGCGGACGGAAGAAAGTTGGACGAACACCTGTAATATCAATAATTACCTCATCAGTTTTGTCATATTCTTCTTTTATTTCTGCTGCAGTCATATTTGGCATAACCTGATGACTCCACGAATGGTTCTGAATATCGCAGCCCATATCAAAAGCACGTTTTATAACTGCACGATTTTCTGGAGAAACTTTATTTCCTACAATAAAAAAAGATGCAACAATACCGTGTTTTTCGAGCAAATCGAGCATATTACTCATTGTGTTATCGCCTGGAAAATTTGGACCATCATCAAAAGTTAAACTTACATATTTTGCCATACATTTCTCTCCGTTTTACCACATTGCCTTTTCGCCGGTAATTTTTTCACCAAGCCAGCTAGCCTGATACTCTACAAAACAAGCTGTATATGCAGGCTCCTTGTTTGTCTTTTTTTTGAGAATAGGATGGATTATCATACCCCAGGTTGTAGAAATAATTCCAACAAGTGCATAAAAAGGTCCTAAAATGAGCGATTGGAAGGTGTGTCCGTATTCGTGAGTACGTACGCCTGAATAATAATTTTCATCTGGATTTGTTGGAGTAAAAATGAATGGTCCAAGACTAAGTCCCATGTATTTTTTATTCCACTGAGTTTCTATTGCACAACGATAAATTCTATGAGGACACTTAATGTGACGTAAAAAAAAGCAAAATCCCATAATTGTCTGGCCAAGTCCCCATGTAAATTGAACAAGTAAATAGAAAAATCGCTTCATTCTTATCTTCTCCTACAATCCGGTACCTTCATCAACACCCATCATGATGTTCATACACTGAACTGCGGCACCACTTGCACCTTTTCCAAGGTTATCAAAGCGAGTAGTTACCATAATGCGGTCATCGTTACCGTATACAAAAACCTGCATATTGTTTGTGCCGGCCAAAGTATTTGACGGAATAAACTGATCTGGCAATGTTCCTTCACCCATAAAACCAGCCACTTTTACAAAATGACTGTCCTTGTAGTGTTCTGCAAACATTTCCCAAACTTCGTGGGCAGATACTTTTTTAGACAAACAACGTGCATGTAAACCAACAGAAACAGTCATTCCCTGGAAATAATCGCAAACATAAGGATTAAAAACAGGTTCGTATTCAAGGCCGGAAATTACTTTAATTTCTGGAATATGTTTGTGCTGCTGTGTTAATGCATACAAACGTGGAGAATCAAAAGCAACATCGCGATTTGGGTCTTCATACTGGGCAATGCCTTTTTTACCAGCTCCTGAATATCCAGAAACTGCATGAATTACAACAGGGTAATCTTTTGGCATAATTCCAGATTTTACTAAAGGATATAAAATTGCGATTGAACCTGATGCATAACAACCAGGAACTGCAACACGGTTAGAAGTTTCAATTTTTTTGCGGAAATCCGGGCCGAGTTCTGGAAAACCATAAGCCCATTGTGGATTTATACGGTGCGCTGTAGAAGCATCAATAATTCTTGTTTTAGGATTTGTACACAAAGCAACAGATTCTATTGCGGCGGCATCTGGTAAACACAAAAATGTAAAATCAGATGCGTTTATCATTTTTGCCTTTTCTACAGGATCCTTTCGTTTTTCTTCATCAATTGTAATAATTTCAATATCATTGCGTCCTGCAAAACGTTCAAAAATTTTAAGGCCAGTTGTACCTTCTTTTCCGTCAATAAATACTTTGTATGACATATACATTCCCCTAAAAAAAAGTCTCTCACAGAGCTTAGGAGCTTTGGAGAGCTTTTTTCTATAATAAAATCTCTGTGTCCTCTGTGGCTCTGTGAGAAATTCTATTAATAAACAGATAAAATCTTTGTAAGGTCTTCTTTACCAATAATTCTCATAAAGTTACCAAGACGTGGGCCCTGGTCTTTATTGATAAGTGCGTTGTACATTGCTGTGAACAAAGCTTTTGCATCTAAGCCCATTTCTGTTGCAATATCGTACATTGCCTGCTGACACTGTTTATCTTCTGTGAAAGTGTCCATTTTTGGTAAAACTTCATCACGAACGCGTTTAACTGCTGTAAGTAAATCACCTTCCAAACTAGCCTTACTTCCGTCTGTGCGCAAAGCAAAACAGAATTCTGGAGCACAGTCTGGAGCTGAATGCTGAATCCAGAACCATGCACAAGCGATTCTGCGGCGTAAGCGTTCTTCCTGTTCAGGTTTTACATCACCCAAGCTTGCAATAACTTTATCT
>JAZLFF010000083.1:0-15386 GCA_045615645.1 Treponema sp. | reverse complement strand
AAAGTACGCAGAATCATTTACAAGACTGAACATTGCAGGTCCAAATCCAACTCAAGAAACGCTAGATTATTTTTCGCTCGAAAAAGCAGTTACCGCCGACACAGTTCCTTGCTTTATCTGGCATACCGCACCAGACGGCCTTGTTCCAGTTCAAAACAGCCTGATGTTTGCGCAGGCATTAAAAGAAAACAACATTCCGTTTGAACTTCACATTTTTAGTCACGGCGACCACGGCTTAAGTCTTGCCAACGAACCGTTCTTCAAAGGCAATTTTGGCGGCGAATACGTTTTGGAACAGCTTAATCTTTCTGTTGCCGCAGTTAAAAATGGCACCGCCGTCGACATCACCCCACAGCGCACCGAAGAACTAAAAAAGCAGTTCCCGGATGAACCTCAAGATCCTCCGTCATATCCTCCAAAAGACCCAAAAGATTACGAAGACGTAGCCCAATGGTCGGATATGGCGATGAAGTTTATGGAAAATTTAAATAATTAATCACTTATTTTTTCAAATACTTTTTAGCTTCTTCCAATGCAAGCTTTGGATTTACAGGAATATCCATCTTCAAAAGAAGCTCGTCATTTTTGGAAGGGTCGTTTCGCATAAAATATTTGTGAGAAATTGAGCCGCTAAGGCCTGAGTTTTTAAGTGAAAAATAATAATTATCGCCGTAACTTGAAGGACTGTTTGAAGAAGGTTCTCCAACAAGAACTCCCAAATGAGCATCGCTTACACAGGTTGCAAAATCCATGGCACTGCTAAAAGTGTATCTGTCGGTCAAAACAACAAGATTAATCGCTGGATTCTGTTGATTTTTTATGTCAGTCTTCCATTTTCGATGTCCAGAAGTTGGTTTATTTTCTCCAAATGCTTCTTTATACATTTGTGCTGTATATTGTGAAAATCTTTCATAAACACCACCAAAAGAAGCTGCCATTCCCATAGTTTCAAGAAGTTTGTCATTTGCAACAGAATTTCCGCCACCGTTTCCGCGAACATCTACAATCACTTTTTTATAGCCCTGCAATAAATATGACTGAAGATCTATGCATACAGCTTTCCACTCAAAATCATCATTGCACTGGTTGTAATCAATAATCACAATACCATCTTCAAGTCTGATGGAATTTTGTTCATTTGAATAACCTGTTTTTGGTTCTACAGTAACCGCACATTCAGTTTTTGTTCCATCTGCAAAAGTGAGCGTGTATTTTTTTTCATCATTTTTTCTGAGTGAATCGAGCAAATCAATATTTCTACTATATAATTCATAATTTTTGTAAACGCACATTATGTTTTCTGCTGGGTAAAGCATATCAAGCAGATTGAAAATTTCTCTCAGCGGAATTGAATTGATTTCTGTTACCGGAACAGGATTTTCGTCCGCAAAAAGATTTTTACCATCATAATAAAAAACCGGTTCCAAAAATCCTGAACAATTTAAACTTAGATGTGTGTGCCCGTCATTAAAAAAAGTCAAAAACTTTGATGTATTTTTAGAAAACTCCCAGACAGTCTGTGATTCCTGACATTTATTCAAATATTCTTTTTTAGCTTTTTTATATTCAGATTTGCGTTTTTTTTCACGCAGAAAGAACGGATGAACTGCTTCGACATAAGTTATCATTTCGTTACAGTCAGAAATTACTTCTTCTTTTGTAAGATTATAATCAGCAGGTTTAGTCTGTGCAAAAAGCAAAGAGCCACAAATAGTAAAAATCAAACAGAATAAAACTTTTTTAATCATTTTTATAAATCCCTCGTTTTTGATGATTATAAATAAATGCAAAAAAAAATGAAACTAAAAAAAAAATTTTATGAAAAAAAAAATTTGTTTTTATAACTCAGTTTATGTTCGGGCCAAAATATATGATTTGCCCTGTAACAAAGCCAATGTATTTTGACAAAGAAGGAAAACCTTTGAATTGTGAAAAAACATGGGATGTCTATCTTCCATCTGATTGCGACTGGATTGACTACTGGACAGGTAAAACCGAAAAAGGTGGCCGTTGGATAAAAGCAAGGGCTGAAATAGATAGAATTCCGGTTTATTCCCCAACAAATTCCGCCAAAAACCGACTATAATGTAAAGGCCTTAAAAAATTTAGTTGGAGTTCTATTTTGAACAATCTTATTACTGACGAACTGATTGAAAACACTTATTTGTTTTGCTGGAAAAAGCTGGCAGACAAAGAAGATGCTAAAGATTTAGCGCAGGAAATAGTCGTTGATGCAATGCTGATTTTACGCAGCGGGAAAAAAATTGAAAACTTTTATGGACTTTACTGGCAGATTGCACGTCATAAGGTTGCAGATTTTTATCGTCGCAAACGTCCTGTAAAAGTTTGTCTTGATGATGTAGAAAATTCTCTGCTTGGATTTGATAAATCGATTGGAGATTTTATTACTCAGGAAGAGTTGGATAATCTTTCTGTTTCTATAAATCATCTTGATTCTATTCATCGCGATATTCTTGTTCGTTTTTATATTAAAGGGCAGAAAGTAAAAGATATTGCTTTAGAACTGAAAATTCCAACAGGCACAGTTACAGGCCGGCTGTCTGATGCCAGAAAAAAGCTTAAGGAGCGGTTTGAAACAATGGAAAACGAAAAAATTGAACCGGAAGAAAAGAAAATAAACCCTGTTGATTTTAGGATTCAATGGTATGGAGATTGCGGCACGGCTTATGCTTCCATTTCATCACTTCTTGATAAACAGATTTTGTTCCTTTGTAGAAATGAAGAAAAATCATTACATCAGATTTGTGAAGAAATTAATGCTGCACCTGTTTTTATTGAAGACAGTGTAAAAAAGCTTTGCAACGGTAATGTTCTGTTTGAAAAATCAAAAGGGAAATATATTACAGATTTTTCTATTTTCCCTGAATCTGTAATTCAAAACACATTTAAGAATGCTGACCAGATTGCAAAAGATATGAACCTTGCCGAACGTTATTTTGAAATCCTTTTGGACATGAAAGATGAATTGCTTGGCGAAGATTTTTATGGAAATAAAATGCCTTGGGAATATTTGCTTCCTTATTTTATCATCCGTTCTAACAGAGAGTTTAAAAAAACTATTGGTGCTGACTACATCCGTGAAAAATATGCGCCAAGTAAATATGACCGAATGTGGCGTTATGGTTTTTATTATGGTGCGTACAAGGATGTTCCTGATTTAAAGATTGGAAGAGAGAATGGAATTGTTGGCCCGGGTTATAATTATAATCCTTTTGTTTCTGTAAAATATGGTCGCTGCGAAATGCATGACACAATTATGACAATGCACGCTAAAAAGGATGGAAAGGAATTTATAATTGATGATGAGCGTTACAACTGGCTTAATCCATCAAACATAGATTTGTATCGTGAACTTACAGAAAATTCTGAGCGTACTTTAAATGAAAAAGAAGAAGTTGTTGCTGCTGATTTAATCAGTAAAGGCGTTTTGAAAAAAACTGATAAAGGATTTGAAGGCACAGTTCCGGTAATTCGTTTTGAAACAATTGATAAGTGGTGTAAAAAATGGTACGAAAAGTTTAAGCCGCTTGCCGAAGAATATGCCGAAGCTATGTACCAAATGGAAAAAGAAACTTTGCTTCCGTACATCCGCAAGGATTTAATCTGGGCTTCTATGTGTTTCTATTTTCCAATTGGAGTTGATTTGGATTCGCTTCTTTCAGAATATGCGCTTGAAAATAAACTTGTTCAATTTGAAGAAGGAACAAACTCCAGTTGTGCGGGTATTGTAATCTTAAAAGAGTAGTTATCGAGGTATTATATGAAATCAAAACAGTTATCTTATGCACCGGCTGAACTTCGGCCAAATTTTTGTGGATATGCTTATCCGTTAATAATGCAGTTTCAGGATGCGCTAAAAAAACAGATTATGCTTCTTTGTTATAATGAACCAAAATCGGTTAGTGAATTAAGCGAAGAGCTTCAAACCGGTTATGAATATATTCAAAGTGCGGTAGACGGATTATGCCAGAATAAATTGCTTGAAAAAAAGGATGGAAAATACACAACACTTATTCCTTTGATTCATCTGAGCAAAAATTTTGAAGCTACTGCCGTAAAAAATAAGCTTGTGTGGGAAAAAGAAATTCCTAAAAAAATTGTTGAGCTTACCTACAGTCTTAAAGATGAAATTTCCGCCCTTGATTTTTACGGAAACACTTTTGATATTAAATATTTGAACTGGATTTTCTTTGTAATGATTTATAACAAAACTCAGGGAAAACTGCGCACATATTTTTCTGGCAAAACTGATGAAGTTGTAGTTGATGATTATGCATGGCGAACTCAAAACTTTGATGCATCGGCAATAGCATACTGGAAATATGCAGATGAACATCCCGAAGATGATGTACCGGAATGTAAACAGCGAGTTGAATGTTGGTCTACCTTTTATAATCACATTGGAGACATTGGTGTAAATAACGTTTTTGATGCATCTCCTTTCCCTACCGGTTTTGATGAAAAAACAGGTGGAGTGGATTATAACCGCGGCCGCAATATTTACATTACAAAAGACAACATTGGACTTTATCTGGATTTAGTAAAAGGTAAAGAAGTTGAAATGAACGATGCCAATAAAAAAATTGTAGATGAATTTATTAAGCACGGCGTTGTTGTAAAAAATGGCGAAAAACTTGTTCCAATGATTCCAGTAATTCCAAAAGATGTAATGGACAAAATTGAACAGCTTATCTTCCAAAAGCTTACTCCGCTAATTAAAGAAATTGCCGACGAAATTGGAAGCAAGATTGAAGAAATCCTTTTGCCATGTTTGGGAGACGTAAAAACCCGCAAAGATCATTTTTACAGCTTTTGGGTAAGCGAATTTCTTAATCCAAGAGAAGAATTGTTCTGGTACGGAATGAACGTTGATGGGCTTGAAATTCCAAAAGATTACAATCAGTCTGTAGCAGGAATGTGGATTACGTATTAGTTTTTGTTGCGAGCCCATTTTACTGATAAAGTAGAATGGGCTTTTTTTCATGTACTATTTTTAACATTTCGTGCACATTTTATAATTATTAGCAGAAATTGGTTTATTATGTTTTAGTTATTGTTATTTTAAGGGGATATTATGGAAATTAAAAACGTAAACATTGATGAAGGAAAATCTATTGACTGGGGAAAATCTTCGGAAAACTATGCAAAATATCGGGATATTTATCCGGATGAACTTTATAACCGTCTTTCTGAACTTGGTTTTGGCGTAAAAGGTCAGAAGATTCTGGATTTGGGAACAGGAAGCGGAGTAATTCCGCGCGGAATGTATAAGTTTGGCGGTGAATGGACTGGTACTGATATTGCTGAAAATCAGATTAAGGTTGCAAAGGAATTGTCTGAAGCTGCAAATATGAAAATTGATTATCAGGCAATTTCTGCAGAAAATCTTAACTTTCCAGAACACAGTTTTGATGTTATTACTGCCGTACAGTGTTTTTACTTTTTTGACCCTGCAATAATTGTTCCAGAAATTAAAAATCTTTTGAAAACGGGCGGAACTTTCGTCAAAATCTACATGAGTTATTTGAAGGAAGAACCAGTTGTTCAAGATTCAAATGGTCTTGTAAAAAAGATAAATCCATCTTGGAGTGGCGGAAGTCCGTTGCGTAAGGATTTAACAACTCACTATTTTGAAAACCCGCAAATGGAATCGATGATTGTGGAGCTGCCTTTTACTCGCGAAACGTGGCACGGAAGAATGATGGCAAGCCGCGGCGTTATGGCTTCTATGGACGAAAATCAGCTTAAACAGTTTGATGAAGAACACCGCAGATTACTGGAAGAAAAATATCCACAAGAGTTTACAGTAAAACACAAAATCTTTTTAACTTGGTATAAAATGTAACAATTCGACGTTATTGGGTTGCCGATAACATGAAGTTTTTATGGAGATTATATGGAAAACATTTCGGATTCGCAAAAAATATTTGAAGTTTCAAAAATATGGAAAGAAGCATCATACAATTTTGTTTTTTGGGATAAGGTTGATATAAACTGGGATGAAGAATATAAAAAAGCTCTTGAACGAGTTCTGAAAACAAAAAATCTTTATGAATATTATCGTGAATTGGCTCGCTTTGTAACGCTTCTTGGTGATGGTCATACTGGTGTAATTTTTCCAAATGAGTGGTATCAAGATCCGGAATATTTTTCTATGATACCTGTTATTCTTAAAAAGATTGGAACAGAAATTGTAGTAATAGATACAACTGAAGAAATGAAAAAATCTGTTCCATTATATAGTGTTCTTAAAAAAATAAATAACGTGGATATTGATGTTTATGTAAGAGAAAACTGTTATCCGTATATCTGGCATGAAAATGAAGCTTCTTGTGCTTTTATGCTGATGAATGAAATTATGTTTGGTCTACGTGGAAGCACATCGATGTTTACATTCGAAAAAGATGGCCAGACTTTTAATGTACAACTAGAAAGAACAGATCCTGCAAAACTGAAGTGGTGTGATAATGGCATTAAAGCAAAAACTAATTCAGCACAAAATATAATCAGCAGTTCTAATATTCACAAAGTTTTTCTTCAGGATGATATAGCAGTAATAAAGATGATAACTTTTGGCGATGATTCTCTTCCAGAAAAAATATATGAATGTTTTGATAAATTAAAAGAAGCAAAAGGATTTATAATCGATGTCCGTGGGAATGGAGGTGGAAACAGTTCCAATGGTGATGCTATCGCGGCTCTATTTATCAAGGAAACTTTTAAAAGCTGTTTTGCAGAAACTCAGATTTATGAACCTACTTATAAGGCTTGGTCAATTTTCAGAGATGATTTTAAAAATCTTTCTCTTAAAGAACTGGAAACAAACTATGCTGATGATGCAGAAAGTATAAAAACTTACAGAACAGGGCGAAATATGTTTTACAACAGGGTAGAAGGAGAGGTTGTACCAGACAATGCTCCTGGAAAACTTGAAGGTCCTGTTGTTGTCCTTATGGATGAAAATACATTTTCTGCAGCAGAAGATTTCATAGATGTAATGAAAATGTATACAAAAGCTATATTCATAGGTGAAAATACAGCAGGTTCCAGCGGGCAGCCTTTGTTTGAACAACTTGAAAGCGGAGGTTCTTTCCGTATTTGTACAAGAAGATGTATTGCTCAAAACGGTGAAGATATATACAACAAAGGATTTGCCCCTGATATAAAAATTACTCAGACTCTTGAAGATTTTATAGAAGGTCGCGATGTTGTATTTGAAAAGGCATTAGAAATCATAAAAAACAAATTAAAAAAATAAAAAGGAATTTATTATGAAAAAAACATTTACTATTTTACTTACCATATTTATATCATTTTCTCTTTTTGCAGAAACTTCGGAGTATCGCATAAAACTTAGCGACAAACTTGATATTGGTACAAGCAAATCATATGAATGCGTTGCTACAATTGCACATCTTGCTGAGTTTCCAGAATATTCCTCTTCATGGGCCAATCTTTCCGCTTATGACAGCTACTTTAAGCCTTATCTTTCAAACAAGGATGTACAGGCAGCAATTAAAACTTTTAAAAATTTATATCAAACTACAGGCTTTAGTTATGATGCAGTTGCTTCTCTTGGAACTTATCTTAAACCGGACTGCAATGGTTACCGCACAGATATTAAAACTGTTGAAAAAAATATTGAAAGTCGTTGTCAGAATCCAAAACAGCTTCAAAAAGTAGTTTATGCTTTTTACAAGGCAACTAATTTTGATTCTTTTTATGAATCTCAGTTGTCGTCTTATGAAGAAAATGCACAAAAATTTCTTGAACAAAAGGATTCACTTGTAGCCTGTCTCGAAAATCTGGAAAACTACTATAATATTCAACTTAACAAAGTTTTCATTTCTTTTTCACCGTTGAATGGTCCTAACAATTATGGAATAGACTTTTGTGACGGAAAAAACACGTATTTTGAACCAAAATTTGCTTCAGCAATGTTTTCAGAATATTTAATCGTTCATGAACTTTCACATCCTGTATCAAATCCGTTTGCTTTCAAAGTGCTTGAGAATAGCGAAATTTATAATTATGTAAACGAACAGATGCAAGGTGAAAGATTGGAAGTTATGACACAGAATGCCTATGGAAATAATGAAACTTTCTTTTCCGAAATGTTGAACCGCGCAAATACGATTGCAATTATGCAGGAATTTATGCCAAATAATTACTGGAATGTAGTTATGTCCGGCGATAAAATAGCAGGTTTTGATGAAGTTGCTGATTTAGTTGAAATCCTTCAGCTGTATAAAAAAGGTCAGTATAAAAATATTGATGAATTCCTGCCTGAGTTCCAAAGTGAATTGATAAAATACATTCACAACGGGTTCCCAAAAATGACATCGTTTCCAACTGAATTATCACCAGAAAGTACTAACTCTTTTACGCTTGATGGAAAAACATATAAAGCTTTTTATTGTGGTTCTCAAGATGTATCTGATTATAGCGACTATGTTTGCCGCAATTTTTTTCGCATTGAAGATGCTTATGATGATGTAAAAGATTTTTCAAAAGCCGGAGATCTTATTCTTTATAATGATTATCCTTGTCCTGTAAAAGTCGGACAAGTTTATCGCGTTGAATATCTTAGTAAAAAAGGAAAGGTTTTTGTTGAATATTTCCGAAGTGATGATGGCGATTTTTATGAAGGTATTCCAATAACCTGTTGTTTCTGGATTGAATAATTGAATAAATAATGAGAACAAAGGGGACCAGCAGAAGCTCGTCATGAAGTTTCATCGTTAGTACCCCAGAAAGTAATTCCTGTTATATCATTTTTTGCTGCAGTTAACGATAATAAGAATGTAAGTGCGGATAATAAAAGAATTACATATTTTTTTATTGTATACCTCCAAATAGTAATTTAGTAAATTCTTGGATACATTTAGTGAATTGTGAATAAAATTCGCAGATGGAAGAATTGATAGAAAATATCGTTGTGTGATAAAAATATCTTGAATAAAAGTGTATGTATTATTATATTAAACAAAAATTTGAAAGTTAAAATAACAGGAGAGAGAGTTTATGAGCGGTGTTTTATTTCTTTTTTTTACAATAATTTTTCTTGCAATTGTTTTTTCTATTATTAATAAAAAATCAAAAATTGATGAAGAACAAATGAATATAGTTGCTGAAGATGAAAATGGTAATGCAGAAATTATTGATGGCACGAATTTTGAAGAAAAATTCTACGAGCGTGTAAAACAGGGCGAACAATATCAGCTTTTTATTAAAATATCTTCTAAACAAGATTGTGTGATGATTCGTTCTATGCTCGCATCAGCAGAAATTCCAACATATACAGAAAGCGAACATATGAACGGAGTTTACGGTGGATTTTCAGGAACTGTAAATACTGTTTTTGCGATAAGACTGTTTATTCTCGTAGATGATTATGAAGAAGCTTATCAGATTTTTCGTGAGTATATAGAAAACAAAAAAAATACTTTAAAACTGGAAAATCAGAAAAATGAAAACGTTGGAACTAAAGTATTGAAGGATGTTGTTTCTATTTTGGTAGCACCATATCCAATTTTCAAGGAACAGGAAATTCTTGGAATGACAATCTATCCTAGGAAAAACTCAGAAACGAACACAGAACAATCGTAACGCTCTCTTTTTAAACCTTCATATACTTAATCAAAAACTTTCGTGCTGTAAGACAGACGATTATTCCTGAAAATCCCTTTTTCTTCTCTAAATGTTGGCTAACATATTATATGTTGACTATATCACCTTTGTATACTATACTTAATTAAAACGGAGGTGTCTATGTGTACAACATCCATTTATGAAGCGCGAAATAATTTCTCAAATCTGGTTGCACTGGCAGAAAGTGGCGAACCTGTAGAATTGACCCGCTATAACAAACCTGTGGCTGTAATTATTAGTTATGATGAGTATGAGCAACGAAAAGCTGCACAAGGTCCCAGCTGGCTTTCTAAGTGGCGGGAAAAATATGCAGATGTCTTAGATGATGAAGGAATTCCTTTGCCACCTAAAGCCTATCCAGATCCAAACAGAAAAATCTTTGAAGAATAAACGGGAGGAAATAATTTATGAACAAAGTATATTTATTGGATACAAACATCGTTTCGGAATTTTCAAAAGAAAATCCAAATCCAAATGTAATTGGTTTTTATGAATATAGAAAAGACCAGTGTGCTATTTCTTCTATAACCTGGCAGGAATTGGTCTATGGAGTTTCTCGCCTTCCAGAAGGAAAAAGAAAAAACACAATAGAAAATTTCATTCAGAATTTAAAACAAAATATTGAAATAATTCCCTACGACACTTTCTCTGCAGAAATTTGCGGTAACTTTACCGGAACTTTTGAAAAGAAAGGTCATACCCTCCCATATTCAGACTCACAGATTGTCGCAACTGCAATTTCCAACGGAATGGTTTTAGTAACTCACAACACCGAAGACTTTGCTCCAATTGCCGAAACTAATTATCTTAAAATGGAAGACTGGTTTGAGTAGGATTTACGCAGGCATTTTTTCTACAATCTCATAAATCCTTTTCAAAATTTCATCCAGATTGTATTCTTTATCAATTTCGATATATGGAATGTTGTGCTGTATGCAGCCTTCTTTGAATTCTTTGCTGCAGGTTATTAGGCGTTCTAAATCGAGTTCGTCGTCGAGGCGTTTTTCTATTACGTTGGCATAGTCGGATAAAAGGTGGAAGTTTTTTCTAAGATAATTTTCGCTCATCACAATGTAAACGCAGCGGATTTGGTCGAGGTATTCTTCTGTAAAACTTTCCTTCCATTCTACGGGGATGTAGCAGCCTTCCAAAATCATATTTTGATTATTTTCTATGGCAGTTTTTACCATTTCGGCGGCAAAAGGCCAAAGCCAGTAACGCATTTGGTAATCATCTTCTACTGTAAGTTCGGTTTTGCCAGTGCGGATAAAGCCCATTTTAAGATGGTCCAGACTTGTGCACGGAAAGTGGTATTTTTCTATAAGTTTTTGCGAAATTAAAGTTTTTCCAACGTGGGAAGAACCGCCGATTAAAATTATCATGGGAAGATTATAGCATATAAAGATTAGATTTTTGAATTCCTTAAATATTTATTCTATAACCAACACCGCGAACTGTTTCTATTAATTTCTGATTATATACTTTTTGGCGCAAAAGACGAATATGTACATCAAGTGTGCGGCTTTCTAATTCCTTTTCGTAATTCCATACCAGTTTCAAAATTTCTTCTCTCGTAACTACTTCACCTTTTTTTTCCATGAGTAAAACAAGCAGATCATATTCTTTTGCAGCAAGTTGAACTTCATTTCCAGAGGCAAAAACCTTGTGGCTTTTTTTATTTACAATTACATTCTGTACTTTTAGCAAATCTTTTTCGGCATCATTATTTGATAAATCACTTTCAATAGTTGGTTGAATTACACGAATTACACCAAAAACGCAATCTCCTGCTTTTTCAATTTTACGAACAAGATCCATGTAGTTAAGTTCGTTTTTAACATTGCTTCCATTTTCAATTCGTTTTCTGCTGGCTTTTTTAAGTTCTTTTTTAGTTTTATCAATCTGGTCTTCAACATCAGAAAGAAGAACTTTGTCTATGCTCGAAAGTCCAAGGGCAATATAAGTACACGTCTGCTCATAGAAAATATGAACCTGATCAAAATATGCACTTAATTCTTCATTTTGTTTTTCGTATGCAGTATTATCTTCCTGTTTTTTAAATTTATAAATTGTATGCATCATAGAGCAGAATTCGTCACTTAAATCTTCAAGATTTTGTACAACAGAAATCATTCCTGCAAAATTATCTCTGTCTTTGCGATTCGCATTTGGTAAACGAGAGCATTTTTGCAGAAAATTGATAATTTCATGATTCATTTCATCAATAAACTCTTCTTTTTCATTTATTTTTTGAATTAAATCATCGAGTTTATCGCTCGTTCGGTTAAAGCTTTCGGAAATAAAATCCATCATTTCCATAACATGTTCAGACATTTTTGCAATTTCTTTTTGAATCTGAACTACATACAAGTCTGGGCTAACATGGTTAACCGGAAGGATGATAGACATTTTGTAGTGGGCATCCTGTTCTTTTTTGCTTTCTTTAATAAATTTTTGTGCAAGAGCGGCAATTTGTTTAACAAAAGGAAGAAAAAGTAAAGTTGCAGATATATTGAAAATAGTATGAAGCATTGCAATGTGTGTTGTAATATTTTCAGAAGGAGTACCTGGCACAACAAAATCTACAAGTTCAAGGAACGGCTGAAAGAAAATTAACGCAAGTAAAGTTCCTGTAACATTAAAAGCAACATGGACTGCAGCAGTACGTTTAGCATTTACGCTTGCCCCCATAGAAGACATAACTGCATCAACTGTAGAACCAATATTGCTTCCAAGAACCATTGCAGCACCAATTCTCCATGGAAGAGAACCGTTTGCCGACATTGTCAAAACAATAGCCGTAGTAGCAGATGATGAATGAATTAAGGCTGTAAAAAAGACGCCTGTTAAAACACTAAGGAAAAGCCCAATTGCACCAAGATTTGAAAAGTTTTGCAAAAATGCAACAGCTTCTGGATTAAGATTCATTGAATTCTTTAGTAAACCCAGCCCCATAAACAAAAGAGCGAATCCCATAAAACAGTCAGAAAAATTGTGGATTTTAAATTTCTTAAAATACTTTAATATAAATCCAAGTCCGAACAAAGGAATTGCTGCAGCTTCTATACTGAACGAAAAACCAAAAAGCGAAACAATCCATGCAGTCACTGTTGTACCAATGTTTGCACCAAATATAATTCCAATTGCCTGTGTAAGATTAATAATTTCTGCATTTACAAAACTGACAACCATTACTGTTGTAGCACCAGAAGATTGAATAATGGCTGTAACCGCAATACCTGTTAAAACTGCCGTAAATCTGTTTCCGGAAATTTTGCGCAAAAGAGTTTGAAGACTTTTTCCCGCCCCTTTCTGAATACCGTTTGAAAGCATTTCCATTCCAAAAAGGAGCAGACAAAGAGAACCAATAAATCCCAAAATCTGAAAAATTGCAGATGTCATACTATAAAATATATATTTATATAGAAGAAGGATAAAGTATTTTTATCTTAATTATATGTAAATTTATTCTTTAAACTTGACAACTTGTCAACATAGGCAGTATTTTAAACTTATGACACAAATGACAGTTGGCGATTTTAAAGCACAGTTTTCCTCAGTTTTAGAACAGGTTCTTCAGGGCGAAGAATTTCAGATTTTGTACGGCCGCGCAAAAAAACCGGTTGCAAAGCTTACAAAAATAGAAGAAAAACCTAAGAAGAAAAGACGTCCTCTTGGAATGTATGAAGGAATAGCGACATATTGGGAAGATGAAACTTTTGAGTTTACACCAGAAAATCTTTTTGACAATATGGACGATTTATTATGAATGGCAAAATGGTGCCATTCATAATAAATTTGAGTTTCATACGAAACTCAGATTCATATGTTCGTTTACACGAACGTTTTATAAATCCTCAGTTTCTGAAGAAACTTCCGGTTTATAAAATTATGGACGATTTATTGCTTTAGCAAAAGGAGAGGGCTATGAAATATTTAATTGATACTCACGTTTTTATCTGGGCTTTAATGAATACAAAAAAAATTACTAGAAAAGTTTATGATATTATTGGTGACGAAGAAAATGAAGTTTATATAAGTCCAGTCAGTTTTTGGGAAATGGCAATAAAATACCAAAACAAAAAACTTGATTTAGAAGGAATAAATATTCTTCATCTCCCTCACATTGCTGAACAATACGATTTTGAACTTTTGAATCCAGAGCCTTACGATTATGTAAGCATCAGTACTGTTCCTCAAAAAGAAAATCACCACGATCCATTTGACCGTATGCTCATTCAGCAGGCAATCCGAAATAATCTTGTACTTATAAGTGCAGATGAAAAATTCAAGCAATACGAAGAAAACGGCCTGCAATTAATGTGGTAAATCTGTAATTTCATCTTCAAAATAGTTGAAATTTCAACTAATCTCTTATATCATCTCCTCATGGTTTTTCAAACGCTTCATCTCCTTTTCAAAATGGGAAAGGAATATAATCACCAGAAAATTAAAGATTCGGGACTTAGCGAAACAGAGTGCATTATCTGTTCGTTTGTCATTTCGCACGAGGATTGTACTCAGGATGATGTTGTGCAGGCTTTTCACATTGATAAAACTACAATCGCAAAGGCAATGGTTACGCTGGAAGAAAAAGGCTTTATTGAACGAAAGCAGTCGGCTGATGACAAGCGCAAAAAAGTTCTGAAGCTTACTGCGGCTGGCAAAAAAGCTACGCTTGCAATTGGTGATTTACACGAAAAATGGTTTGAACAGGTGCTTTCTGTACTTTCGCCAGATGAACAAAAAACGTTTGAAAACTATTGCGACCGTCTGCTTGAGGCGGCAAAAAAGTCAACTACGTCATGCTGAACTTGGAGGTAACTGATGGCACAAAAAGATTTTGAATCGGGTTCTATCCCTTCTGTTGTAATTAAAAACAGTATTCCAGCACTTATTGCTATGGTTATGGTAATGGTTTACAACCTTGCCGACACTTTTTTTATTGGTCTTACTCATGATGATTTACAGGTTGCGGCAGTTTCGCTTGGAACTCCGGTTTTCATGATTTTTATGTCGCTTGGAACACTTTTTGGAGTTGGTGGCGGTTCGGTAATTTCGCGTGCACTTGGCGCTGGCAAAACTGATTACGCAAAAAAAGCCTGTTCGTTCTGTCTGTGGGCAAGTGTTGCAATTGGTCTTTTATTTATGATTATCCTTTGGGCTGGAATGGACAGCTTTTCTGTTATGCTTGGTGCAAGTGAAAATACATTGGCTTACACAAAAAGTTATCTTTCTATAACTGTTGGATGCGGCGTTTTTTCTATGATGACAAACTGTCTTTCAAACATTGTTCGTACAGAAGGCGAACCAATGAAGGCAATGACAGGAACTTTGATTGGTAACCTTGTGAATATCATTTTGGACCCAATTATGATTTTAGGATTCGGATGGGGAATTACAGGTGCGGCTATTGCGACAGTTATTGGAAATGTTGCAGGTGTTTTGTATTATCTTTTTTACTTCTGGACTGGAAAATCAAGTTTGAGCATTAAACTTCGCGATTTTTCTATGAAAGACGGAATTTTAAAAGGCGTGTTCTCAGTTGGAATTTCAGCTTCTCTTGCAAATCTTTTATCAAGCGTTTCTTCAATTATTACTAACAGTCAGCTTTCAAAATATGGCGATTTGTATGTTGCAGGATTCGGCGTTACTTCTAAAGTGAGCATGATTGTTCTGCTTGTTGGCATTGGAATTGGAAGTGGTGTTCAGCC
>JAZLFF010000082.1:0-149038 GCA_045615645.1 Treponema sp. | reverse complement strand
TGTAATGGCTCCTGCAAATGCTATTAAACGTCATCCTTTTGTTGAACAGCGCATGAAGGATATTGAAGAATGGTCTTGCACAAGCGGAATTAACAGAATTGAAAAAGGTTCTGGGGAAGTTGGTGTTATTACTTCTTCTACATCATATCAATATACGAAAGAAGTTTTGGGCGACAGTGTAAGCATTTTAAAACTTGGAATGGTAAATCCTCTTCCTGCCAAAATGATTCGCGAATTTGTCGCTAACGTAAAAACAATCATTATAATAGAAGAATTAGACCCAATTATTGAAACTTTTGTTCGTGGTCTTGGTCTTAAAAATGAAATTCACGGAAAAGATATTTTCCCAATCTGCGGAGAATTCAGCCAGAATCTTCTTCGCCAGACTCTTTCAACTAGCCTCCCAAATTACTTTAAAGACCTCACTCTATACAATTCTGAATTCTTAATTCTTAATTCTGAATTACCTGTCCGTCCTCCAATTATGTGCGCAGGTTGTCCTCACCGCGGAATGTTCTATGCACTTAGTAAACTTAAGGTAACTGTTTTTGGTGATATTGGATGTTATACTTTAGGTTCGGTTGCTCCACTTTCTGCAATGGATGTAACCCTTTGTATGGGAGCATCTTTCAGCGGATTACACGGATGGAATAAAGCTGGTGGTTCTGAAAATGAGAAAAAATCCGTTGCTGTAATTGGTGATTCAACCTTTATGCACAGCGGTATGACAGGACTTGCATCAATTGCTTATAATCAGTCTAACTCAACTGTAATCATTCTTGATAACTCAATTACTGGTATGACTGGTCATCAGCAGAATCCTACAACTGGTAAAAACTTGTATGGTGACCCTGCTGGCCGTGTAGATTTGGAAGCTTTAGCACGTGCAATGGGCATTAACCGTGTTCGTGTTGTTGATCCTTATAATATTGAAGAATGTGAACAGGCTGTAAAAGAAGAGCTTGCAGTTGAAGAACCAAGTTTGATTATCAGTCGTCGTCCATGCGCTTTGCTTAAAGGGGTTAAGTTGAATCCACCACTTAAAGTGAATGAGGATAAATGTAAATCATGCAAAATGTGTATGAAAATTGGTTGCCCTGCCATCAGTATGAAAGGTGGTAAAGCAAAAATTGATAATACCTTGTGCGTAGGCTGCGGCGTTTGTACTCAGATGTGTAAATTTGGGGCTTTAGGAGAATAATTATGGTTAAAAATATAATGATTGTTGGTGTTGGTGGTCAGGGCGCTTTGCTTGCTTCTAAAACACTTGGTCAGGTTTTGTTGGACGCTGGTTATGATGTAAAAGTTTCTGAAGTTCATGGAATGAGTCAGCGTGGTGGTTCGGTTGTAACTTATGTTCGCTATGGTGATAAAGTTTATTCTCCAATTGTAGATAAAGGTGAAGCTGATTATATTGTTTCTTTTGAAATGCTCGAAGCAGCTCGTTATGTTGAATATCTTAAAAAAGATGGACAGATTGTAGTAAATACTCAACAAATTGATCCAATGCCTGTAATTACTGGTGCCGCAGAATATCCAGCTGATTTGGTCGGTAAAATGAAGGAAGCTGGTATAAAGGTTGATGCTCTAGACTGTCTTTCACTTGCCGAAAAAGCCGGAACTGCAAAATCAGTAAACATTGTTTTAATGGGTCGACTTTCCAAATATATGGATTTTCCTGAGGATGCATGGCTTTCTGCAATAGAAAAACTTGTAAAACCTCAATTTCTTGAAATGAATAAAACGGCTTTTAAGCTTGGACGAGAATAGTTCGAATTTAATTTGACATTCTCTAATTAAGATTTACAATATTTTTAAGGATGAGACTTCGGGAGTTGCTGTGAAGAAATATAGTGTAAACCAATTATTAGATTTATATTCGAGCCGTTTTTTTCTTTCACGTGATTTACGTAAAAGTTTGTCTAAAAAAAATCTTGAAAATTTAATTACAGTTCTCTATGTTTTGTTACTGTACGGCATTGCTGGCTTTTTATACGAGTTTTTTATTCATATTGATAATCCTTCTGCCGGATATTTTAGACTCTGGTATTTTGGCACTTACATTGTTCTAAGCGTAATTTGTATTCCTTATTCACTGCTGATTAAAAAACGGAAAATTGAAAATCTAGCTGTTGTTGCGGCGCCATATGGTATTTCTTTGTGTGTAATGTATGCCCTTGTTATTTACTGTATTACCATAATGGATAATATTTTTACAGGCCTTGTTCTTTTTGCTGGCACTGGAATTGTTACCGTTCTTTTCTTAAGTATTGAACCGCTATTTATTGTTGTATTGGTAATTATTACAAACTTCTGTTCTGATTTTGTGATTTTACAGGTTTATGGATATGATGGTTTACTTGATTTTGTAGTTTTGTCAGGATTAATCATTGTACTTTCCTTCTATAAATGTAAGCGTACAAAACATGACTTGCTGCGAACTCAAATGCTTGAAGATAACCGTGATGCTTTACAAGATGCAGTTTCTATTCAGGTTGAAGAAATTCGAGAACAAAATGAGCAGCTTAAAGGTCAGCACCAAAAGATTATTGATATTCAAAATAACACAATCATTAGTTTGTCTAACCTTGTAGAAAACCGTGACAGTGATACAGGTGAGCATGTTAGACGAACAAGTGCTTATGTTAATTTAATTGCCTGCAAAGCTTTGCATAACGGTTTTTACGATGACATTATTACCGATGAATATATTTCTTTGTTAACTAAAGCGGCCCCTATGCACGACATTGGAAAAATTGTAGTTCCTGATAGCATTTTAAAAAAGCCAGGTAAGTTATCTGATGATGAGTTTAATCAGATTAAACGCCACACAACTGAAGGTGGCCGTATTGTAAAAGAAGTGCTTGGTGAAGGTGAAGATCAGGATTATGTAAAAATGGCAATGGATGTTGCAACTAGTCACCATGAACGCTGGGATGGTAAAGGATATCCGTATGGTCTTAAGAATATAAACATTCCTTTAAGTGCGCGAATTATGGCAATAGCTGATGTTTTTGATGCTTTGGTTTCTCCTCGCTGCTATAAAGAGCCGTTCTCAGTAAAAAAAGCTATGTCTATTATTCAAAATGAAGCAGGTTCGCATTTTGACCCGGTTTTGGCTAATCTTTTTATTACAATGGAAGATGATGCTGTTGCTGTAATGGAAAAATATAAGGACTAATCTTTACACATTCTTTCAAAATCATTAAAATGCAGTATATGTTAAGAACTGAAGACTTATTTAAGTCGCGAGCAACATTCTTCTTCGCCTAAGGGCGAATTTCTCTTCTTTTTGTGCAATGCGTTTTTTGCAACCGTGCACGGTAATAATAAAAATTGAATTACGGGGCGTTGCGGGGTGTCCCCGCTAGAGAGGATAGCGACCAACGAAGTGGGCGCGCAAGGGGAGACTTCCCCTTCCTATACTAAAATAAGGATTAAATTATGAAATACTATCAGCAGAAATATGAATGTATGCCGGAAGAAGAATTGAAAAAATTGCAGGGAGAACGTCTTGCTGCTCAGTTCCGTCATGTTTATGAAAATGTAGAATATTATAGAAACCGTTGTAAGGAAGCTGGCGTTACTCCAGATGATATTCGCGGGTTGGACGATTTGGAAAAAATCCCTTTTACTTGCAAGGATGATTTACGTGCTACATATCCATATGGACTTTTTGCAGTTCCAATGAGTGAAGTTGTTCGTATTCACGCCTCTTCTGGTACGACTGGAAAACAGATTGTTGTAGGTTATACTGCAGAAGATTTGGAAATTTGGAATGATTGTTGCGCTCGTCAGTTGGTTGCCATTGGTGCTGATGAAAACGATTTTGTTCAGAATGCGTACGGTTACGGAATGTTCACTGGCGGATTTGGTATTCACGGTGGTGCGCAAAAACTTGGTGCAACGGTAGTTCCTGTATCGGCTGGAAACACTGAACGTCAAATCACTTTTATGCACGATTTTGGAACAACTGTTTTGTGTTGTACTCCATCTTATGCAGCTTATCTTGGTGAAACTCTTAAAGAAAAAGGATTGGGTAAAGATTATATAAAGCTTAAAGCTGGTATTTTTGGTGCAGAACCTTGGACGGAAGAAATGCGTCGCGACATTCAGGAAAAGCTTGGAATTAAAGCTTACGATATTTACGGTTTGACTGAAGTGATGGGACCTGGTGTTGCTTTCGAATGTTCTGAACAAAAGGGAATGCACGTAAATGAAGATCACTTTATTATAGAAACAATTGATCCAAAAACTGGTAAACGCCTTCCAGACGGGGAAAAAGGTGAACTTGTATTCACAGCTCTAACAAAGCAGGCTTTCCCAATGATGCGTTTCCGTACAAAAGATATTGGCGTTTTGAACCGTGAGCCTTGTGCTTGTGGTCGAACTTTTGTCCGCATGACTAAACCAATGGGCCGCACTGATGATATGCTTATTATCCGCGGTGTAAACGTATTCCCAAGTCAGGTAGAAACAGTTTTGCTTAAGGAAGGTTATTCTTCTAACTATCAGATTATTGTTGGTCGCGAAAACAACAATGATACATTCGAAATTAAAGTTGAAATGATTCCAGAAAAATTTAGCGATGTTGTTGCTGAAATCAATAAGCAGGAAAAAGCTTTGGAAAGTGCACTTTTAACTGTACTTCAGATTAAAGCTAAGGTAAAATTAGTAGCACCAAAGAGTATTGAACGTTCGGAAGGGAAAGCAAAACGCGTAATTGATACTAGAAAACTTCACGATTAAGGAGCTCGTATGACAGTAAATCAGATTTCAATTTTTCTTGAAAATAGACCGGAAACTTTATCTGAACTTACAGATATTCTTGCAAAAAATAATGTAAATATGCGTGCAATGATGCTTGCCGATACAAGTGATTTTGGTGTTGCCCGCATTATTACGGATGATTGCGAAAAAGTACAGAAAATGCTTGAGGAAAATGATTATATCGTAAAAGTAACTGGTGTAATTGCTCTTGAAATTCCGGATGAAGCGGGTAGTTTGAATAAAATTTTAAAATTGCTTAGTGAAAACGGCCGTAACGTTGAATACATGTATGGTTTTACTGGGCGCAAAACTAACACTGCCTGTATGATTTTACGCACAACGGATATTCCAAAAACTGAGGAAGTTCTCGAAAAAAATAATATTCGTACAATTTCGCAGGATGAATTAAAAAATATATAGTGTTGTTTTTGTAGGTTTGGCTCTTTTTATTCTACCTTTTTTTTATGTTTCGGAGTATAATTAATTACGTATGACTAAGACTGTTGGTTTATTAAATTGCAAAGATTATAACGAGGAAAAAGTTTATCAGTCTGTCAAAAAATTAGTTGAGTTAGTTCCTCCTCCAAACGTAAACGGAAAAGTTGTTTTACTTAAACCGAATATTCTTTATCCGAAAAAGCCTGAAATGGCGGTTTGTACACATCCGGTGGTTGTTGGGGCTGCCGTAAAAGTTTTTCTTGAACTTGGTGCAAAGAAGGTTATTGTTGGAGAATCGCCTGCTGTAAATAGTTCTATTTCTTCTGCAAAAATTACAGGAATGTATGATCAGGTTGTAAAAAACGGTGGCGAATGGGCTGACTTTCATGAACGTGTTTCTGTTTCGTATCCTGAGGGAAAACTTGTAAAGCAATTTGAGTTTGCAAAGCAATTTGAAGAAGCTGATATACTTGTTTCACTTTCAAAGCTTAAGAGTCATCAGTTGATGCGTTATACTGGTGCAATGAAAAATTTGTTTGGGTTAATGGTTGGTCTTGATAAAGCTCAACAGCATTATCGTTTTTCTGAAAAAAAGTCTTTTGCAACATTTCTTACAGATTTAGTTTTAGCTGCAAATCCTGATTATGCAATTATGGATGCAATTGTTGGTATGGATGGGCCTGGTGGTCCTGTTGGTGGCGATACAATTAATTTAGGATTTTTGGCTGCATCTGATAATCTGTTGGCTCTTGATTGGAAATGTGCTTCTTTTGTCGGATATAATCCTCATAATGTTTTAAACTTGGAAGATGCTTTGCAACGCGGGGTATGGCTTTCATCTCCTGACGAAATTACAACAGTTGGTGCTTCTGAGGATTCTTGTCGATGTTCAACTTTTAAAATTGTAAAAGATCCGTCTGATAAAATTGGCGGAATGGTACCTGGTTTTCTTGATAAACTTGCAAATAAGGTTTTTACAAAAACTCCAAAAATAAATTCTACAAAATGCAAAAAATGTCAGAAATGCTTTGAGATTTGTCCGGCGCATATTATTTCAATGACGGGAAAAGGCGGTACGGCAAAGGTTACTAGTAAGAGTAGGTGTTTGCATTGCTATTGTTGCCATGAAATTTGTTCTTTTGGGGCGATTAAGCTCAAGCGATTATGAGTTATCAGAATTTGTAGTTCTAAGGCGAGGCCCCAAAATAACAAATTTCAGTGCCAACACGAGTCGTTAGTAGGTAAATGCTAAAAATACTTTTCTGATGAAAAGTATTTTTTTAACGCATTTGCTATTATAGACATGTCATGAAATTTGTTCTTTTGGGGCGATTAAGCTCAAGCGGTTATGAGTTATCAGAATTTGTAGTTCTAAGGCGAGACCCCGCAAAATCCGTTGTTTGCATATTATTTACAGTTTCCTTTCCAAAAATTAGTTACCCACCACTACCACTTATCTAAAAAAAATCTGCGTGCATCCAAAAAAATCTACGTTATCTGCGTTAAAACCAAATAGGCAATTTCATCCCTTGCCACGGGCATTTACAAATTATGGACAAAATCGCTTACGAATTATTTCCCTTGTCACGGGCATTTACAAATTATTGTAAATTTCCTCAATAGATAGTAAAATAGTATTTCAAAATTATACTAAAAGAAGGAAAAAACGATGGAAGAAATTCTTGATTTGTTGCGACAAAATGCACGTTTATCAGCTGAAGACATTGCAGCCATGACTAAAAAGACTGTAAATGAAGTAAAAGAAATTATTAAAAAGCTGGAAGATGACGGAGTTATTTTAAAGTACGCGGCCATCGTTAATCCGGAAAAAGATAAAGTCGCGAAGGACAAAGTTGTCGCCGAGATTCAAATTCAGGTTCAGCCACAACGCGAACATGGATTTGATGCTATTGCAGATCGTATTTACCGCTTTCCACAGGTAAAATCACTTTATTTAATGAGTGGCGGTTACGATCTTAAAGTTTTGATAGAAGGTAACAATCTTAAAGATGTTGCACTTTTTGTAAGTGAAAAGCTTTCTACTCTTGAAGGCGTTCGTTCTACAAAAACAAACTTTGTTCTTAAAACTTATAAAGAAAATGATATTGTTTATGTTGAAGACGAATACGACAGACGAGAAGGCGTACAGGCTTAAGAATTAAGAATTAAGAATTGAGGAAATTATAATGAATACACGAGAAGATAAATTTAGTTCAAAGATGATGGAAATTCCTCCATCAGGAATACGTAAGTTTTTTGAACTTTGTATTGGTCATGACGATATTATTTCGCTTGGTGTTGGAGAACCTGATTTTCCAACTCCATGGATTATCCGCGAAGAAGCTTTTTATCATCTGGAAAAAGGTCATACTTCGTATACTTCTAACTGGGGTTTGATTGAACTTCGAGAAGAAATCAGCAAATACTTAGAAAGATTTAATATGTATTACGATCCTGCAACAGAAATTTTACCGACAGTTGGAGCTTCTGAAGGCTTGGATCTTGTACTTCGAGCAATTTTGAATCCGGGTGATGAAATTATTGTTTGTGAACCTTGTTATGTAAACTATCAGCCATTGTCAGCTTTGTGTGATGCAAAGGTAATTCATCTTGATACAAGTAAAACTGGACTTTATCCAACGGCTAAATCAATTGAAGATGCTATTACTCCAAAAACTAAGGCTGTAATGTTCTGTTCACCAAGTAATCCAACTGGTCGTGTTATTCCGACAGAAGAACTTGAACGTATTGCCGAGGTTGTAAAAAAGCATCAGATTTGGTGTTTGAGCGATGAAATTTATTGTGAGCTTTTGTACGATAACCGCAAGCATGTTTCAATTGGTCAGTACGACGGCATGAAAGATTACGCAATTATTTTTAATGGATTTAGTAAGGCATTTGCTATGACTGGTTGGCGAATTGGTTATATTGCAGCTCCACATGATTTGCTTACTCAGTGTTGTAAATTGCACGCTTACAATACAATTTGTCCACCAATTTTCAGTCAATATGCTGCTGCTGAAGGTTTGCGAAATGCATGGGATGAAGTTGAAAAAATGCGCGTAAGTTATCAGCAGAGACGAAACTTAATGTACAAAGCATTTATTGAGATGGGACTTCCATGTACAGAACCGGAAGGTGCATTTTACATGTTCCCGGATATTAGACCTACAGGTTTAACATCCGAAGAATTTGCCACAGAGCTTATTCAAAAGTATAATGTAGCTGTAGTTCCTGGAAGTTGTTTTGGAGCTGCCGGCGAAGGATTTATCCGCTGTTGTTATGCTACAGATATAAATAAAATTAAAATTGCCATGGAACGTATTGCAGAAATGGTAAAATCTAAACTAAAGAAATAGGTGAATTGCCCATGTTAATTCCAGTTTTAATAGCAGTTATTGCTGCCTGTGTTCTTATTGTAATTATTATGCTTACAAAATCATTACGTAAGGATGGGGATGCTGCAGTAACTGATAAAATCCAGAAAAAAGGAAAAACTGCAATTTTAAAAGAAGCCGAAAAAAAACTTGCTCACGATCCGCACAATATTGAAGCTTTAACTCTTATTGGTGACCTTTATTTTGGCGAAAAAAACTGGGAAAAAACATGGAATATTTACAAAACATTGTACGATATTTCGGCTGCCCATATTGAAGTAAACGTTGCATTGGTAACACTTCGAATGGGTATTGCTGCCTTTAATATGGATAAAATTGACGACGCAATGAATTCCTTAATGCTTTCGTTAAAACGCGACCCTGAAAGCTTTGAAGGAAATTACATGCTCGGAAAAGCTTTTTATCAAAAAGATACGTATGATAAAGCTTTACTGTGTTTAAAAAAGGCGCGCTCTCTTAATCAGGAAAATGTTGATGTTATTGAACTTATAGGTCTTTCCTTTTTTAAAATGTCAAAATACAGAGATTCTCTTCCGTTCCTTAAAAAAGTTTTGGATGTTCATCCGGAAAAGAAAGAAATTCTTTTTGATATGGCAGTTGCAATGTCCGAATGTAGTATGCAGGATAAAGCGTTAAAGGTTTTTGTTCATTTGCGTCCAGATCCAGATTATGGTGCTCAATCTTGTCTTGAAGCTGGTCGTATGCACGAAAAAGCAAAGAATTTTCAGGCTGCTGTTCAGGATTATGAAATTGCACTTAAACTGGAAAAAGTTCCAGAGCAACTTATGCTTCAAATCCGGTATCGTCTTGCAAATACTTACATTGCCATGAATGATATTTCAAGTGGTCTTGCGCAATTAAAAGCAATTCAATCTGTAAAAAGTGCTTATAAAGATGTAGACGGATTAGTTGTTCGTTATACAGAATTAAATCAAAATAAAAATTTACAAACTTATTTGCTTTCGGGTACAAGTGATTTTGTTGCTTTGTGTAGAAAATTTATTTCGGCATATTATTCCGAGGGTTACGTTAAGGTTGAAGATGTTCAGGTTGCTTCTGAAGCAGTTGAAATTATTGCTTCAATTGAAAGTCCAAAATGGCAGGCAAAAATCCTTTTCCGTTTTTACAGAAATCAGGCTGTGATTGGTGATATTTATATTCGAGAATTTCATGGAAAAATCCGTGATACAAAATGCGATACCGGTGTTTGTGTAACAATGGGTTCATTCTCAGAAAGTGCCCACAAATTTACAGAAGGCCGACCAATTGATCTTGTAGAAAAAGACGCAGTTTGCAAAATTCTCAAAAAAATAAATATGTTCAATTAGGTCTAAAACATGAACATTTGTCTTTTTACTCCGCAGGAAATTACCGAACCTCTTAAACTAACCGACGAACGCGCGGAACATCTTCTAAAAATTTTGCACAAAAAAACGGGCGACACTTTTACTGCTGGAATTATTGGTGGTCAAAGTGGTGTAGCAACCATTACAAAATTTAGCGAGAAAACCGATTCGAACGACGGTACGCTAACTTTTTCGTTTAAACCGGAAGGCGACGGTAAACCATTAAAAAATCTTAAAATGATAATAGGATTTCCTCGTCCAATTCAATTAAAACGGCTTTTACGCGATATTGCGGCTCTTGGTGTTTGCGAAGTACATTTAACCGGAACTGAATTAGGCGAAAAATCTTATATGCAGTCAAATCTTGTGGAACATGGTGCTGCATACAAAATGCTTTTGGATGGAACTGTTCAGGCTGGAAGTACGCATGTTCCTGAACTTTTTTTACATAAAACGCTAAAAGAATGTATTGCTGCTGTTGTACTTTCGGATAATGCAAACCAAATGAAACTTGCATTGGACAATGTGAATCCAAAAAAGTCGTTGTATGCACAGACTGCTGATTTGAGATCTACGGAGAATAATGCTCCTGCAAAAACGTTTGAAGTTGTTGCAGCTATTGGAAGTGAACGAGGTTGGACTGATCGCGAAAGGCAAATGCTCGAAACGGCAGGATTTATCCGCTGTGGAATGGGTGAACGAATAATGCGAACCGAAACTGCGGCTACAGTAGCAGGTGCAATCATTCTTGCAAATATGGGTGAATTAGAAAAATTATAACGGAGTGTAAATATTATGACAAACGAGCGAATTAAAGAAATACTTTTGGAAATTGAAAGTTCTGCAATAGATTTTACTGTAATACAAACTGGAAAGGAAAGTAAGCGGGTAAACGGATTTTACAAACCCGACACTCATGAAATTTATCTGCATAATTTAAACTTTAAATCTGATAATCAGCTTATATATACTGCAGTTCACGAATATACTCATCACCTTGTTACAATTGAAAAACAGGAAAATGATCCTGCATACGGAAAAGCCTGCCGTGTTCATACTCAGGAATTTTGGGCAAGATTTGGTGAACTTTTGCAAATTGCCGAACAAAAAGGATATTATTCAATTGGCTGGGAAAACAATACAGAGTTAAAAGAGCTTACTCTTGATATTAAGGAAAATTATCTTGCAAAAAACGGCGAACTTATGAAGGAGTTTGGCAAAAAACTTGCACGTGCCATGGAGCTTTGTAAAGAAGCTGATATTCGTTACGAAGATTACATTGACCGAGTTTTGTGTTTGCCTCGTAATTCGGAAAAGGATATTCGTAAAGTTGGTGCCGTTGAGGTAAATCCTGCAATTGGATTTGATAATATGAAGGTGGTTGCGAGCGTTCGTAAAAAGGATGCCCGCGCCGAAGTTGAGCAGCAGTTTGTAGAAGGCGGAAAATCACCTGCAACCGTTCGCGAAATGATGAAGCAAAAATCAGCTGAAGCTCGCGGTGTTGACCCCAAAACTAAACTTGAAAAGGAAAAGTCGCGCCTCGAAAAAACAATTGCTCAGTTAACTCAGCGTCTTGAATACGTGGAGGAAAGCCTTGCAAATCTTTAGAAAAAACAGTTTTTGTTCAAAATTGGCCAGCACTGCGGTTTTATTTTTTATATTGATTTCCCCTGCAATTGCAGAATCAATTGAAATGCCCGAAATGCCACAAATGCCACAAATGACACAGATGCCGGAAATTTCGGCACCAACTATGGATTCAAGTTTTTACACGCCAACAAATCCGCAATTTAAAAAAACAGCAGCAGATTCAGAAACTGAAACAAAAACGGAAAATTCCGCAGTTACCAATGAACTTATGTTTTCTAATGCAACTACATCCGATGATTTAATTTCTGCATTTTTGAACGAAAACTCAACTCTTACTGCAAAAGATATTAATTCACTTTACGATTCAGGGCTTTTTACGGACGTTTCTTCGCTGAATACAACCAGTTCAAGTGTAACTACGAACCTTTTACTGAATCAGGTTTTATCAAGTTTGAACGATTTGAAAACCGAGCAGAAAACTGCAACTCCAGCGCAAAAAGAAGTTTTAAACGATGCACAGACAGATTCCCAAACTTTTAAAAAACGCGAACCTGCCATTTTGCGCTTTAAAATAAACGGATATAATCTTTTGGATTCTTTTACTACAGTATTTTTTAGTGAGCCTGAAGCAGACGGAACTTTTTTACTTTCAGCCGACAGAAAATATTTTGCCGACAATAAAACTCGTACAGAGACTTTTTACATTTTGTTTAAAGCTGTTAAAAACTCAGGCGAGGGAGTTTCATACGAAATTCAACCTTCAATAGTTCAAGATTATAAAAATGAAAATTCTTTCATTTACCGAATGTCTCAGAAAAAAAATCTACAGGCTGAAAAAACTGGTAATCTTGTGTGTTTACATTCATCCGACAACGATTTGAATGTTGATTTGTTATTAAATATTGATAAATAAAATGAGTATTTTGAATGATGGTTTATTAAAATGTGGGATTCCAAACGACAAAGTGGAAGAACTTTCTGCTTTAATGGAAAAATACATTAACGAAATTATTTTATATAATTCTGCGTATAATCTTACAAATACGAGCGAACACGATGAGCTGGTAATTCGACATATTCTTGATTCGCTTGCGGCTTATAATCCGATTAAGGAAAAAATCAGTTTGATTGGCGAACAAAATGTTATTGCCGGAGATATTGGTTCTGGTGGCGGACTTCCTGGCATTCCTTTGGCAGCGGCGTTTCCAACTGTTCAATTTAAGCTTGTGGAACGTATGGAAAAGCGTTGTTCATTTTTGGAAAATTGTGCAGCTATTCTTGGATTAAAAAACGTGGAAGTTATTAATTCTGAAGCGGAAAGACTTGAACCTCAAATGTTTAATTTGATTACGTTTAGAGCTTTTAGACCTCTTGATAAAAAAATGACAAAATCGTTGTTACGTATTGTGGATGATGGCGGTTATATTTGTGCATATAAAGCAAAAAGAGAAAATATAATAGAAGAAATGAACGGAATTTCGGATTTAATCCCTGCGTATGAGACAATTCAGCTAAAAGTTCCAGGACTTGAAGCTTCAGAACGTAACCTTGTTGTGGTTCAACGGAGGATTGTATGAAAAAGGAAAACACTGCGGCAGAAGTTGTAGTTCGTGACGTAATGAAAATTAAAAAAGGTGAGCGTGTACTCATTATTGCAAATCCTGCAACAAACGAAATTGCACAGGATTTGTATACGGCAAGCGAAAATGCTGGTGCAATTACAACGCTAATGTTTCAACCTGATAGAACAAGTTTTGATAATGCAACTCCGGAGGTTCTTGCTGCAATTTCGGCAGAACCGGATGTTTGTTTTTCAATTTCAAATATTAAGTTAGGTAAAGATCCAAAGGCGACTGCTAATCCGTATAAAACCGAAGATGGTCAGGAATTTTCTCATATTTTTGATTTTCTTCTTGATGGTAAAAAAACAATGCGTGCGGCGTGGACTCCAGGTATAACTGTAGACATGATGAATCGCACTGCAGCAATTGATTATAAGGAACTTCAGAATCGCTGTAAAAAAATGGCTGAATTTTTTAAGGATGCAAAAAGTGTAAAAGTTACTGCGCCGGGTGGAACGGACATTGTTGTTCCTGTGGATGGTCGAAAACTTATGTTTGATGACGGCGATTTTAGTAAAAGTGGAACTGGCGGAAATATTCCTGCTGGTGAAGTTTTTATAAGTCCTGTAGTTGGTGGTTGTGAAGGAATTATTGTTTTTGACGGTTCTATGACTTTTGCTGACGGAGATTCAATTTTGGAAACGCCAATTAAATGTAAAGTAGAAAAAGGATTTGTAACTGATATTTCTGGTGGTACTGAAGCGCGTCGTTTGCTCAAAACAATTACGGAAGCTGAATTACGTGCTTTTGTTCTTGAAAAGGAGAAAAAGTTACCGGCTGGGCAAGGTGCGGTTTACAAAAAAAATGCACGAAATATTGGCGAACTTGGAATTGGGTTAAATCCGGCTGCAAGAATTACAGGTAATATGTTAGAAGATGAAAAGGCTTTTCATACCTGTCATTTTGCTATTGGTGAAAATTATGATAATGATGCACCGAGTCTTATTCATTTAGACGGAGTTGTTCGTGAACCGACAATTGTTGTAAAGTATGCCGACGGTAATGAAGTTACAGTTTTGAAAGATGGAGAAATTGTTTTATGAAAAAAGTTTGTAGTGCTTTAATATTGTTTTTACTTTGTGTCGGATTATTCGCTGGAACAAAAAAAAATCCGGAAATTGAAAAGTTGAACCGTGTACTTATGAGTATGAGTGACCGTTGTAAGGCTGCAATTCCAAATGGAGACCCGGAAGAGTTTTTAGAAGATTTACATAAGGTTTTGGAAGCAGAAAAAACTTTTCCATCTGATGACTTGAGCCTTTATTATTTAATTGATAAAAAACATACGGTTGGTTCTGATTATGAGCCGACTAATCTTGTAAAGCTTGTAAAAAATGACGCTTACGTTATAAATAAAACAACTTTGAGTTTGCGTGCGGATGTGGAAGCTGCCCTCAAAACTATGGCATTGGCCGCTAAAGCTGATGGAATTACTCTTGATGTAAGCTCAACCTACCGTTCTTACAAAACTCAAGAAAATACATTTAATTACTGGGTAAGTGTAGACGGCCTAGAAGAAGCAGAACGCGAATCTGCAAGACCTGGAACCAGCCAGCACCAGATGGGAACAGCCGTAGATTTTGGCAACATTGAGGATAGTTACGCAAAAACTGCCGGTTGCAAATGGCTGAACGAGCATTCACAAGAATATGGATGGAGTTTAAGTTTTCCGCAAGGTTACGAAGACGTTACCGGTTATCGTTGGGAATGCTGGCATTTTCGTTACATTGGAGTTGAAGCCTGCCGTTTTCAAAAAAAATGGTTTGGTGACGTACAGCAATTTATGTTTGAATTTCTAGACGAGTGGAAAAAATAAAAGATATCAATATGGGTAAATTACAGCAGAATCTTAACGTAAAACTTATTGCTTTAGATTTAGATGATACGCTTTTGAACAGTGAGCGACAAATTTCGCAGAAAACAGTTATGGCGCTCCGAGAGTGTGCGCAAAAGGGCATTTACGTTGTGCTTTGTTCAGGGCGCGCGGAAGAGGCGATTTTGCCGTTTGTAAGGCAGTTGGAAATTGCCGGAATGGAAGCTGGGCGATATCTTATTGCAATTAATGGATGCTCAATTTTTGATTTACATTCTCGACAGCAGATTTTTTGCAGGAAGGTTGAGCCTGAAGTGTTGAAACGAACAAATCAGATTGCGGAAAGTTACGGACTATGCACGGAAGTTTACACTCCAGATACAATTTACTACCGTGAGTATAACGATTGGACTAAACTTGACGTTGATTTGTGCGGGCTTAAAGGTGTTGAAGTTGCCGATTATGATTCGCTTTTGGAACAACCTTTTGTAAAAATGCTGGTTCCCGGAGACCCTTCCAAACTTCTACGCCTCCAGGATGAGCTTCGAGCAGAGTTTGGTGAACGCGCCGTTATTTTTATAAGCAAACCTTACTTCCTCGAAATTCTTCCACCAAATTGCGGAAAAGGAGAAGCTGTTTCCTGGCTTGCAAATCACATTGAAATTCCGTCTTCTACAACAATGGGGTTTGGTGACAGTATGAATGACGAAAGTATGATTCGAATGTGTGCTTATGGCGTTTGTATGAAAAATGGTCTTCCACAAATGCAGGAAATTGCGGATTTTGTGACTAAGTTCGATAACGACCACGACGGAGTTGGCGAGTTTATTTATTCAAAGATTCTTTCCAAATCTCCGGAGTAATTCCTAAGGTTTTTATTACTACCGGATTTTCGTTTTGTTTTTTTGCTGATTTTTCCTGACGAACTGCACGAATCAATAAGTTTTTAGGTGTGTGTTCCATGTCTATAAATTCGAGCATTTGAACTTTGTAGCCCTGCGATTCAAGCCATTCCCCTCGAAGTGCATCTGTAAGAAGTGCTGAAAACTTTTCGCGGATTATACCCCATTTCAAAAGTGGTGAAAAATTGTCGGAGTCGGCAGGCGCTTTTACATCTGCGGCTGGCGTGTTTGATAATTGTCCATTTATCTGATGCTGACAGCAAGGAACGCTCAAAATAACTTTTGCTTTTTTTTCAACGGCGTATTTCAGTGCATAATCAGTTGCGGTGTCGCAGGCGTGAAGTGTAATTACAATGTCAGGCTCTTGTTCAGCGTTGAAATCGGCAATGTTTCCGGTGTGAAAAATCAATCCTTCCAACTTCAACTTTTCTGCCATTTCGTTGCAATAGTCTATAACGTCCTGCTTTAGGTCCAGGCCTTCAATCTGGCACGGAATGTGTTTTATTTGTGTTAAAAAATAGTGAACTGCGAATGTAAGGTAAGATTTTCCGCAGCCAAAGTCTACAATGCGGAGTGGGCGAGCGGTAGAAGAATCGCTTTCGTTCGAAGGTGTATTCATTGTAAAGTTTGGTAAAACATCGTCTATAAATTCCAAGAATCTGTTTATCTGTCGGAATTTATCGTAGCGGGAAGAAATAACTTTTCCTTCAGAGGTCATTACTCCTAACATTACAAGAAATGGAACAGGAGTTCCTTCATTCAAAAGATAGTTTTTCTTTTTGGAAGCTGGTGGCGGTAAAATGTTTAGTTTTACTTCCTGATTTTGTCCGTTTGATGTATTTAATTTTTTGTGAAGTTCTGTAATCTTTCCTTTTTTATTTGCGAGTATAGTGATTTCTTCTGTTTCTGTTCTTTTTACACAGTTTTTAAAAGTGGTGCCAGCGTTATCAGTTAAAAATTGTTCCAGTTCGCTTTGTGTAAAATGTTGATGAAAAACTTGAGTTTTTGTAAACATTTGAGCAAAATATCCGGTGCCTTTAGAAGAGTTTTCAATAGTAATTTTAATTTTTATAAAATCTTTTCCAAGTATATCTTTTACATTTGTACCAGGTTTACTCAGCGTAACTCCTAAAATCATCTTACAATACTCCTTACAATTTCACATGCCTCTACTAATGACTTTCCTAGTATACTAAAAAACTTAAAACTGTTATACTATTCGTATGGCTAAGACTATTGTTTTTGTTAATCAAAAAGGTGGAGTAGGAAAGACTACATCTGCAATAAATATTGGTGCTTATATTGCACTTGCTGGTAAAAAAGTTCTTTTAGTTGATTTTGACTCTCAAGGAAATATGTCTAGTGGTGTTGGTGCTTCACGAGATAAACCAACTATTTACGAACTTATGGCAGAACAGTGTAAGCCTGAAGATGCAATTAAACATACTCCTGTAGAAAAACTTGATGCAATTAGCGCTTCTCTTGATTTGTCTGGTGCTGCAATTGAGCTTGTTGATCAGGAAGATCGAGAGTTTTATCTTAAAAATGCATTAAAACCTTTACAGTCTATGTATGATTATATTCTTATAGATTGTCCACCTTCTCTAGGTATTTTAACACTTAATGGTCTTGCAGCTGCTGATTCTGTTCTTGTTCCAATGCAGTGTGAATATTTTGCCCTTGAAGGAATTACTCTTCTTTTGCAGACAGTTCAGAAGGTTCAAAAGGAAATTAATCCGGATTTGGAAATTGGTGGTATTTTCTTTACCATGTACGATTCCCGTACACGTCTAGCACAAGATGTTGTTATGCAAGTTAAATCATATTTTAAAGACGTTGTGTTCAATACAATTATTCCTAGAAACGTTCGTCTTTCGGAAGCTCCTTCTCACGGACTTCCAATTTGTAAATATGATCCAGAATGTGTTGGTGCTCGAAGTTATCAGAAGTTGGCAGAAGAGGTAATCCGTCGTGGCTAAAAATGCGTTAGGAAAAGGTTTAGATGCCTTGCTGGGTGAAAATCCTGCTGCTTCGCAAGAAGTTTCTTCAGGTTTTGGAAAAGCGGCATTTGGTAAAAAAAATAACAGTAAGTTGCCTTCTGCTATTACAACTGATGAAAATGGCGGTTTGTGGATTGATCCTTCATTATTAAAGCCGAATCCTCACCAGATGCGTGTTGAATTTAAACAGAAGGAATTGGAAGAATTAGCCGCATCTATTACAGAACACGGTATTCTTGAACCAATTATTATTGAAGATGCTGGTGATAATACTTTCTACATTATTGCCGGCGAACGTCGTACTCGTGCAGCAAAACTTGCCGGTCTTGAAAAGGTTCCTGTTCAGCTTAGAAAATTTGATGAGCAGCAGAAACTTGAAATGGCGCTTATAGAAAATATTCAGCGTGCCGATTTGAATCCAATTGAAGAGGCAACAGCTTACTATAATCTTATTCAAATGAGCGATTTGAATCAGGAAGAGGTTGCAAAACGGGTTGGTAAAAACCGTTCAACAGTTGCAAATGCTATCCGTTTGCTAAAACTTCCTGAGGATATTCAGCGTTCGTTAATTACTGGTCAAATTTCTTCTGGTCATGCACGTGCGTTACTAATGGTAAAAAATGATGCAGATATGCGTGTAATGTTCGGTAAAATTGTTGGAAGTGGATTGTCCGTTCGTGAAGCTGAATCTATGGCGGAAGAAATGAACAATGGTGGACGTGCTGCAGCTAAGAAAAAGAGTGATAAAAAATCTGAAAAAAAAGATGCAGATGTTTTGAACTTCGAACAGGACCTTAGAAACATTTTTGGAACCCGCGATGTTACTCTCAAAGGTGATATTAACAAAGGTTCCATTGTAATAGGTTTTGATACTCGTAAAGATTTCGACCGTATTTACGATATACTCTTACGAAAATAACTAATGTGCTGTTAGTTTATAGTTAAAAACGCCTTATAGCATTCATAAATCTGGCAAATATCTTCCTTACTTGTTATTTCCCACGGTGCGTGCATACTCAAAACTGCAATTCCTGCGTCCAAAACATTCATTCCGTATTTTGCTGCATGGTATGCAATTGTTCCGCCACCGCCTTGATCAACTTTTCCAAGCTCAGCCATTTGGTACGAAACGTTTGAATCAAACATTGCGGCACGAACTTTTGCAATAAACTCCGGATTTGCATCGCTTGCACCAGATTTGCCTCGACTACCTGTATATTTTTGGAAGGCAACTCCGCCTCCAAGTGTAGAAGCATTATCTTTGTCGTAAAGACCAGCGTTCAATGGGTCGTAAGCTGCGTTTACATCGGAAGAAAGCATATTACTATTTTCAAGACAACGGCGCAAAGTTAAATCAGAATAAGTAGTTTCCGTTCTGGCAATAACTTCAGCCACCATATTTTCAAAAAGGTTAGAAGCCATACCTGTAGCACCAACACTTCCAATTTCTTCTTTATCTACACAAATGCAACAAGCGGTTTTTTCACCGGCTCTTCCATCAATTAAAGCCATAACTGAAGTGTATGCACAGGAACGGTCATCTTGACCATAACCGAGAATCATTGAACGGTCCAGCCCCATATCGCGAGCTTTTCCTGCAGGTACAATTTCTAGTTCCGCAGATTCAAAATCATCTTCTTCAATGCCATACATTTCTTTTAATAATTCAAGTACAATTTTTTTACTTTTGTCTTTGGAATCTTTTTTATCTTTTTCATCTTTTTTATCCGCCTGATTTTTTTTCTGCGGAGAAACTGAACCCATAATAACGTCTAAATCTTCACCTTTAATAAAATCAGAAGCTTTATCTTTAAGCTGATCTTGCGCTAAATGTGGAAGAATATCAGAAATACAGAAAACCGGTTCATCAATATTTTCACCAATAACAACATTTACAGTTGAACCGTCTTTTTTACAAACTACGCCATGAATGGCAAGCGGAATTGTTGTCCACTGGTATTTTTTAATTCCACCGTAATAATGAGTGTTCAAATATGTAATATTGTCTTTTTCGTAAATAGGATTTTGCTTAGCATCCAGGCGAGGAGAATCAATATGCGCGCCAAGAATGTTCATTCCTTTTTCTAAAGGTCCAAAACCAATTTCAAAAAGGGCAACAGCTTTATTCATTTTCTGAATATAAACTTTGTCGCCAGCTTTTAGCTTTTTGAATTTTGAAATATCTTTAAATCCATTTTTTTTAGCAATTGCAAGAATTTGCTGAACACATTCACGTTCTGTTTTTCCGTTATTCAAGAAGTTTTTATAATCTACAATCAAAGATTCATTCATTTTGTGCCTCCGGTATTTATAAATAATTAGTTTTTATTAACTACAGATTCCTTTATGTTGAGTTCGCATGGTACATATTGATTTAGTGGAATTTCTTTGAGTGGTTTTCCATTTATTATATCAATCATTGTATATGCAGAGCGGAATCCCATTTTAAAGAGTTGAATTGTCATAGTTGTTAACGGCGGATCCATAAAGTTTATAAATTCGCGGTTATCAAAACCTACAACTGAAATATCTTTTCCAGGCTGAAGTTTATGTTTTTTTAAACTTTCGTATGCACCTGCTGCCATTACATCATTAAAACAGAAAATTGCATCGCAATCTTTGTGATTTTCTAAAAGGTTGTTGCAGGAATCAAATGCACCTTCGCGTTGCCAGTCTGCAAAATAAATTATATTTTCATCGTATGAAATTTGAGCTTCAGAAAGCGCTTTTTTATAACCTTTTAAACGGAATTGTGTATGAACACTTTCTCGATTTCCGGCAATTACGGCAATTTTTTTGTTTGCATTTTGAATCAAATGTTTTGTCATTTCGTAAGCTGATTTTTCGTCGTCGAGCATAATGCACGGAATGTTCGGATAGTCAGCGTAAGCGTAGGCAATTACAAACGGAACTGAAAGGTCTTTAGGAATGCTTTCAATTTTGTAAGAATGTGCTGCAATGTAAATAATGCCGTCCACCTTAATTGCAAGAAGTTTATCTATGGCTTCTTCAACAAGGTTTTTGTATTTGGATTCTGGCTGCCAGTTTGTAGACCACCGTGAATAAAGTCGAAGGTTTTCGAGAATTGCTTTGTAATTATTTTCTTCGCAGCAGGCCATAATTCCGTTTACAATCATTGGAGAACTGAATGAAGTTAAATCATCAATGATAAGGCCAATTGTGTTTGTTTTATGGGCACGTAATGTTCGCGCCATGTAATTTGGTCGGTAACCAGTTTCTTTTACAACTTGAAGAACTCGTTGTTTTGTGTCTTCAGAAACATTAGATTTTCCGTTTAAAATGTTCGAAACGGTTGCAATAGAAACTGAACACTTTTTTGCTATTTCTTTTAATGTAATCATACTTATTAATAGTATATACCTAAAATCCGTTTTGGTCTTTAAAATCTTTCTTATATGCTGATATTTTTATTTCAAATTTATTTCAAATTGTGGACAATGAAGTAAATGTAAGGTAAAATAGTCTTTATGAAGAAGATTTTATCTATTGTAGCAGCTCTTTTTATTTTTGGAGTTGTGTATGCACAATCTGCTGATGTTGTTACAGATATGCTTGCTGCACCAGAAGTTACTTTTGGACAGGTTTGTTATTTATCTGCAGTTCATCAGGGATTAGTTTCGGATGATGCCGGCTTTGAACAGGCAATCAAAGCTTTGTATGATGATGGCCAAATACCAGAAGAAGTTGGAAAAGATGCACCTGTAGTTATGGTTAATCTTGCTTTCATTTACTCACAGATGTGGAAGGTTCAAGGTGGTTTGATGTATCGTCTTACAAAGGGGGCTCCTCGTTACGCTTTTAAGCAGTTGAAAGCTGATGGAATTATTGGTGAAGGTACTGATCCTAACGATTTAGTTAGTGGTGTAGAAGCATTGCGATTGTATACATCGTGCGCTATTGAATATGGCGGAATGGTACTAACTACAGATTAGTAAGGTGGACATTATGAAAAAGATATTAATAACTATTTTAGCTGCTCTTTGTATGTTCGCAGCTCCACTTTCTGCTTTGGAATGGGGTGGCCTTTTTGGAGATGAAACAAAAGGTTCTACATATGATTTTAAGGATTTTGCGTTCAAACAGTCAAATAACCTTTTCTTTTGGGTTACAACTCCTTTAAATGATGCTGGAACATGGAGTTTCTCATCTGAAGCTATGTTTAAGTATAATTTGGACGTTGCTGACGGTACTAAAGCATTTACTGCCATTGGTGATCTTGACCTTTTGAAAGTTGCAGGAACAATTCCTCTTTCATCTGGAAAACTTATGCTTTCTGCCGGACGTTTTTCTTATTCTGATATTACTGGCGTAAACTTTTCTCAGTGCTGTGATGGTGCTGCTGCTAATTTAAGCCTTAAAGGTATTAATCTTGGAGCTTACATTGGTTATACAGGACTTCTTAATGCATTTAATGTTACAACGCTTGACGTTCTTGGACCAAAAGATACTTCTGGAAAACAGTTTTATGTAATTTCTCATTCTTATCTTCCTGCTATGCTTTCTGTTACATTACCTCCACTTGTTGCAAACCAGACACTTTCTTTACAAGGTGAAGCATTTATTGATTTGGAATCTACAAAATATAACCGCATTTACGGTAGTTTTGTTTTGTCAGGTCCAATCGCTGGTACAGTTTTTTATTCTTTAGCTTCTTCTTTTGGATTCGTAAAAAGCGATGTTATGAATTATACAAGCTTAGCAGTTTCTGCATTCCCTACTGAAACAATGGGAATTAACGCTGCTATAGAATATGCTTCAGGTAATAACGGACCATTTAAACCTTATGTTACATTTACTTCTAGACCTGCATATGGTTCTGCACTTTCTCCTGAAACTTCAGGTTGTTTAGTTCCTAGCATTGATTTTATTTATACAACAGGTTCATTATTTGCAAATGTAAATGCAAAAGTTCCTTTTGTTATGCCTGAAGGTAAGGCTGACTTCAAAGGTTTTGGAGCAGATTTAGTATTTATTTACAATATCTTTAGTGATTTACAGGCAGAACTTGATTGTAGTTACTTTAAGGATGTTGCTACAAAAGGTGCAGAAGATTCTGCTAGTGTTACTTTGAAGTGTTCACTTTCATTCTAATATTCAGCGTTTTTATACGCTACCGCTAACGCGGAGTTTATAAGGAGTAAATTATGAAAAAACTTTTTACTAAATTTATTTCAATTTTTGTTTTATCATTTTTAATTACTTCACCAGTAATCGCAGAAGATGCAGTTGTTACTTTCGTAAAAGGTAAAGTTGAAGTATTGAAAGGAGATTCTTGGGTTTCTCTTAATGTTGGTGATTCATTGAAACAGTCAGATACAGTAAGTACTGGTTTTCAGTCTGAAGCAAAAATAAAGATGAATGGTTCTTTAATGGCTTTGGGTGCTTTAACAAGAATTACTTTGGATCAGCTTGCAATTGGTGGAAAAAACGAAAAGGTTGACGTTTATCTTTCAACTGGTGCTGTTCGTTCTAAAGTTACTCATACAGATGATACACGTATTAGTTATAGTGTACGAAGTCCAGTTGCAGTCGCTTCTGTTCGTGGTACAGACTTTTTTATGACAGAAAAAGGTGACATTTCTTGTTTTGAAGGTGCCATTGCAGTTTCTGCAAATGATGGTTCTCGCAATATTCCTACAGATACTTCAGAATTAGTAATAATTGGGGAAGAAGAGGAAGGAGAAAATGAAGGGGATTCAGAAACTCCAGAAGGTGATAATACACCTGCAAAACCAACAACTGATCCTAATGAAATTTCAAGTGATGCTCCAGATAACTCTGTAGTTGTAGGTGCAAATCAGAAGACTACATTCTCAAAATCTGGAGAACCTGAAAAACCTGCTGATACAGCTAAAAAGAATGTAAACAAAGTAAAAGATACTGTTTCTACTGCTGCAGATAAAGAAGCTGTTACTTCTGGTGGTTCAACTGTTACTGAAACTACAACAAATGTAGATACAACTCCAAAAACAGGTTCTATTGAAGTTACAATTGAATTTGAAGCTGCTGAGTAATTGAACGATTTTTTAGTTGAAAATCTAAAATATAAATATTCGCAGAACAACAGTTATGCGGTGGACGATGTTTCCTTTAAAATTGAAAAAGGCTCGTACACCGCTATTGTTGGTTTAAACGGCAGTGGAAAAAGTACACTTGCACGGCTTTTGAGTGGCCTGCTTCAACCGGAAAGTGGAACTATAACTGTAAACGAAAATGCCCGAATAGGAATTGTTTTTCAATCGCCAAAAGATCAGATTGTAAGTGGAATTGTTTCCCGCGATACTGAATTTGGACCTCAAAACTTAAAACTTTCCTCCGACGAAATTGAATTACGAACAATTGAATCTTTAAATGCAGTTGAAATGCTTGACCGTGCTACAAGCTCAACTTCCGAACTTTCACTTGGACAAACTCAAAAAATTGCTTTAAGCGGAATTATTGCTTTACGACCACAAATCCTCATAATGGATGAAGCTCTTGCAATGCTCGATGCTGTTTCTCGGCAAGATATTTACGAATTTTTGCGTTACTGGCATAAAAGCGGAAATACAATTATTCACATTACACACGATGTTGAAGCCGTTATGGAAGCAGATCGGATTTTAGGCATGGAAAATGGAAAAATTTATTTTGATGGTGATAAGAAAAGATTTGTAGAAAATCCGGATTTTTTAAAACGAATAACGGGAAATCCTCTTGGAATAAATAGAAAAGGAAAAATTGAAGAACAGAAAAGAACGCTTGCAGATGTTGCTTTTTGTGCAAAAAATGTTTGTTATTCTTACAATAAATATTCAAATGTCAAAAATATTTCTTTTAAATTATACAAAGGTTCTATTACAGCTTTAACAGGTCCGTCTGGCGCTGGAAAATCTACAATATTAGAACTTTGTGCAGGATTATTAAAACCCGAAACCGGATGTTTTATTTCGGTAGATAAAAATCAGCCGGTACTTGCTCAGCAAAATGCTCAAGGAGCGTTATTTGAAAATTTTGCTGCAGATGATGTTGCATTTGGACCGCGAAATCATGGAAAAAAAGGGAAGGAACTTGTTGAAATTGTAAGGAAAAGTATGGATTTGGCGGCAATTCCTTTTGATACATTTGCAGAACGGCATACTTTTGAAATGTCTGGCGGCGAACAACGGCGTTTAGCTATTGCAGGAATTATTGCAATGGACAGTAATGTTATTTTGTTTGATGAACCAACTGCAGGTTTGGATAGTCGTGCCCGCTTTGAAGTTCTTTCTATGATGAGAAAACTTGCACAGGAAGGTAAAACAATTTTATTTAGTACGCACAAAAAGGATGAAGCTGATTTTGCCGATTATGAAATAAAAATAAAACATGGAAGGATATTAACTGAAAGTAATTTGGGAGTAAAATCGATAGATGAAGGTTTTGAGGATGAACTTTCAGTGGAAGAGAAGAAATCAGTTGAAAGTGGAGAAATGCATTTTGTAAAACAATATTCTGGTTGTGTTATGCTTGATAAACTTCGTAAAACTTCAACTGCACTTTCGGGAACGAACAGACAAAAAAAATCTGTTATGCATTTACTGCCTTCGTGGTTTAGAATTTTAGTTTTTCTTGCAATGTTTATTACGAGTATTTGTGCAAAATCTCTTTTGTTTTGCGTAGAAATGTTTTTAATTTCTATTATTTATGCAAAACTGGCTGGATTTAAATTCCGAAAACTGTTTGTTTCCTGTTTAAAAATTCTTCCGTTTTTACTGATTTTTACGGTTTTTCAAATGATTTTTCATCCTGCGCTTGAAAATGAAGTGCAGTATACAAGCTGGAAATGGTTTATGATTACTCCGTCGAAAATTGAATTTTGTGCGGCAGCTTTAATCAGGACCTTTGCTTCCCTTACCAGTATAGGAGCTTTTTTTATTTCAACGCCAGAATACGATTTGATTGATGGTTTAAAGATTTTGCTTAAACCTTTAGAAATAATAAAAATTCCAGTACGATATTTTATTTTAATTATGGAAATTGTTTTCAGGTTTATTCCGCTTTTAGTTGATGAAACAGTTTTAATAATAAAAACGCAGCTGATTCGCGGTTCCTTTGGAAAAGCTAAAGGAAAACTTGCAAGAATTAAGGCTGTAATCCCTTTGATTGTTCCGCTTATTATTCAAACTATAAAACGTTCCGAAATTCTTGCGGATGCAATTACGGCAAGGTGTTTTAAATGAAAAATGATTTTAAGTTTTGCCCGCAATGTGCAAGTGTAAAAATAGAAAATTGTAACAACATAAAATGGAAATGTCCGGATTGCGGTTTTGTTTTGTATAGCAATGTTGCAGCAGCTGTTGGTGTGATTATTCAGGATAAGCAGAAAAACGTTTTGTTTGAAATGCGAGCAAAGGAACCTCGTAAAGGATTTTTGTGTCTGCCTGGAGGTTTTGTAGACCGTGATGAAACTGCTGAAAATGCAATTATTCGTGAATGTCGTGAAGAAATTGGTGTGAATATTGATAAAGTACGGTTTTTGTGTACTTTTCCGAATACTTATCCGTATAAAGAAATTGAATATAAAACCTGCGATATTTTTTTTATAGCTGATTTGCCGGCGCGTTTTGCTTCAATTGATGAGTTTATTGGAAGTTTGACTGCGGAAGAGTCGGAGGTTTTAGGTTTCTGCTCACGACGAGTTGAATCTTTGGCAGATGTTATGGAGTTACCGTTAGCATTTGATAGTGCGCGGGAAACTTTAAAACGTTTTTTGGAAGTTGGTGGGGAAAAGCATGAGTAAAAATGTGATGATTTGTATAGTTTCTATAGTGTTATACGTTATGGTAATTATTTCTATTCCTATTAGAATAAAAAAATATGGTAAACGCGAAATTAAAGATGATAAAAAGTCTTTTTGGATTCGTGAAATTTTAATTTTTGTTTTTTCTTTCATTCTTTGTCTTTTGTGCTTAAAGTTTGAGTTTGGAATTGCTGGCGATATTGTTCTGTGTGGATGTGGAGTTGTTGGAGCGTATATTGCAAGTAAGGAAATGCTTGATATTCCCGAGGAAGAGGAATAGTTTTGTGTTGAAAAAAAAGATTCCGAAACAAGTTCGGAATCTTTATATATATAAACATCCTGGAGCTAAGCTTCTACAGGATGGAAAGTCGTGTTTTACCACGACGTATTGACAATATAATCTTAATTTGATAAATTAACAATACATTTTTTTGGAGTGGTACCCAAGCGGTAAGGGACTGGTCTGCAAAACCATCATTGGTAGGTTCGACTCCTATCCACTCCTGTGTAGACGTTAAAAAAATTGCGAGCAGTGCGCAGCAATTTTTAGTCTTGTTCAATAAAAAAAAAGACTTTGCGAATGTAAAGTCTTTTTTTTATCTCTATTCCCTCTGCAAAGTTCTTTTTTTTATCCCTATTCTCACATCTTGAATCTTTTTAATAAATGATATAAAGTTTAATTGTTACGTAGACAACGTGTTTTGATTTGCGTAATTCTCTGGAGAGTTTCCACATTCCTGTGGAACGCCGAAGGGTTAATTTTTCCAGCTAACTTTTCCTGTTAGTGCGAAAATGATATCTCAGGCAAAAGGGACGGAGCTAATTAAAAAGATGTTCTGTTTATACTCTTTGGAGAGCCGTTGATGCATTAGTGTCAGGCTCTTATTTCTTTTTAAAGGACAATGCTATGTTTGACGCAATCCTTACAAAAATTGATGACGTTGTTTGGGGAATTCCAACAATCGTTCTTATTTTGGCAACTGGTATTATTTTGACAATTTCTTCTCGTGGTATCCAGTTTAAACATCTTGGTCGTGCTTTTAAGCAGATTTTCAAGAAAAATGATGGTGAAGGAGAACTTTCTGGTTTCTCTGCTCTTTGTACTGCTCTTTCTGCTACAATCGGTACAGGTAACATTGTCGGTGTAGCTACTGCTATTGCTGCTGGTGGTCCAGGTGCTCTTTTCTGGATGTGGATTGCTGCTATTCTTGGTACAGCAACTAAATATGCAGAATGTATGCTCGCTATTAAATATCGTGAAATAAAAGAAGATGGTCATATTCTTGGTGGACCTTTCTACACAATTGAAAAAGGTATGGGTCCAAAATGGAAGTGGCTCGCTGTATTATTCGCTATTTTTGGTGTAGCTGCAGGTCTTCTTGGTATTGGTACAATGACACAGATTAACGGTATTACATCTGCTGTTAATATGGCTTTTGATCCAGATGCTGCAAACATTGCATTTACAATTGGTGAAAATTCTTATACATGGGCTACTGTAATTGGTGGTATTGTTGTAACAATTTGTGCTGCTTTGGTAATTATTGGTGGTCTTAAACGTATTTCTAAAGTTGCAGAAAAAGTTGTTCCTGCAATGGCAATCGTTTACATTTTCTTGGGACTTTCTGTAATCATTATGAATGCAACTCACATTCCTGCAGCATTTGCTTTAATCTTTAAATCTGCATTCGGATGGAAAGCTGTTGCTGGTGGTGCTGCAGGTTTCGTATTCAAACAGGTAACTGATTCTATGCAGAAAGGTATTGCTCGTGGTATCTTCTCTAACGAAGCAGGTCTTGGTTCTGCTCCAATCGCTGCTGCTCCAGTTCAGACAACTGAACCTGTTGAACAGGGACTTGTAAATATGACTGGTACTGTAATTGATACACTTATCGTTTGTACAATGACAGGTTTGGCTGTTGTTCTTGCTATGACAAACCCAGAATTCTTTGCTCAGTATGAAGCAAATGGATGGCAGGGTGTTGAACTTACAGCTGCTGCTCTTTCTTTTGACCTTGGTGGTGACGGTGTTTCTGTTCAGTTCTTGCTTATGCTTTGTTTGGCATTCTTTGCTTTCACAACAATTCTTGGTTGGGACTACTACTCAGAAAAATGTCTTGAATACTTATCAAATGGTCGCATGAAGTTTGTTATGATTTATCGTATTCTTTACATCATTATGATTGCTATTGGACCTTACTTCACAGTAAACGCTGTATTTACAATTGCAGATATTACAAACGGTTTGATGGCTATTCCTAACTGTATTGCTTTGATTGTACTTTCTGCTGTTGTAGCTAAAGAAACAAAAGCATACTTCGATAAATATCCAAAACTTCAGTAATCTCTCACAGAGCTTTAGAGCTTAAGGAGAAATTAAACGAAACAGGGATAAAGGGGATTAAGAGGATAATTTTTGCAAATATCCTTTTTATCTCCTTTATCCCTGTTTTTTATTTATTATGGTTTGCGAAAATCTATATCTCTCGAACTCCATCACCTGACGAGCAACCGAAAAATCCGCCTTCGTAACCGACAACTTTCTTATATTCAGTTCCAACTTTGTTTATAAAATCTTCAACATTATCTTTGTGAACTAACGCAATTGCACAGCCTCCAAAACCAGCGCCTGTCATTCGCGCTCCGATACAGCCTTTCTGTTTTGAAGCAACTTCTACAAGAGTATCAAGTTCAATTCCAGTAACTTCATAGTCATCGCGTAAAGAATAGTGAGAAGCGTATAAAAGCTCGCCTAATTTTGTAAGATTATTTGATTTAAGTGCCTCTACAGCCTGTAAAACTCTGCCCATTTCTGTAACACAATGTCGGACGCGGCGATATATTACATCGTCTGAAATGCAGTTTCCAACTTCTTCAAACTGTGCAACACTTAGACTGCACAAATCAGGAATATTTACACCATTTTCCTGCAAAATGGACAGTCCTTTTTCGCATTGAGAACGGCGTTCGTTATATTTAGAATCAGCAAGTTTGCGTTGCTTTTTAGTGTTCATTACAACAAAACGGTAATCGCCAAGTTTAAGAGGAACATATTCATGTTCAATTTTTGCGCAATCAAGAACTTCGGCAGTTTCTTTTTTACCAGTTGCAATTATGTACTGGTCCATAATTCCGCAATTTACATTCATAAATTCGTGTTCGCTTTGCTGACCCATAAGTGCAATTTCTTTTCGGCTTAAATTAAAGCCAAAGGTTTCGTTTACAGCCCAAGCAAATCCGCATTCAAGTGCAGAAGAGGAAGAAATTCCGCCAGCACTTGGAACGTTACTTGCAATGAGTACTTCAAATCCGCATGGAAAGACAAGTCCTCTTTTTTTCATGCAGCACAAAATACCGTTCAAAAAGTTTGCGTAATCATTTTCTTTTGCAAACTTAAAATTGTCGTTTGTGTCAAAAGTAAAAGTACCTGGAAAAAATAAATCGTTGTAAATAATTTTGGAATCTTCGCGTTTTCGGATTGCGCAATACAAATATTTATCAATAGCGGCAGGAAAAACTTTTCCACCGTTATAATCAATGTGTTCACCAATAATGTTGATTCTTGCCGGAGATGCAAAAGTTCTAATTTGGCCTCCAGTACCGTAAATCTGTTCGAAGTTTTCTTTTAAAATTTTGCCATTTATTTCAATTTTTTCCATTTGAGTTACCTATTTAATCGGCTGTCCTTCTTTATTTTTAATACGCTGAACGTAATCATTTACGGATGTAAGAGGTGTTGTAAATTCCATTCCACCAATGTGAAGCCCTTTTGGCATAAAAGGGACGCAGCTTATATTGTGAATGTCACTTCCACTTGTAACTGGTAAATCATATTGTTTTGCATAAAGTGCAGCCAGTTCATTTTCTTCCGGATAATTTCCTGCATTGTAAATTTCAACTCCGTGACATTCGCGTGGATGCAGGTGAATTGCTTTTATGTAATCGCGTAATCTAAAAGGATGAGCTTGAATCATTAATCCGCCAGCAAAACTAACGGCTTCAAATAATTCTCTGTGAGACATTGTTTCAATTTCTGGATGATTATATAACCATTCTTTATTTAATCCGTATATAAGATAGTCGTCTCCATTGTAAGTTTGTTCAATTCCAAAGAAAACGCTGAAGTTTTTGTATTTTTTGGATTCTTCTAGAGCAGCTTCGTAACCACTACAGTAAATATCTATACGTTCTTTCCATGGTAAATCTTTTGGAACGGCAGTATTTCCACCAAAAAAGTGATCTGTAACAAAAATGCCTGAGTATCCTGCATCAATGTAAGTTTTTATATATTCTTGAGCAAGGGAAGAACCGCAAGCGCTTGCTTGTGATGTATGTAAATGTGTTTCGTATTTAAAAGTTTCCATATATTTTCATTTTATCTTTTTCGTTGAATTACATCAATAAAGAGGGTATAGTTTATGTATGGAAAAAACAGTTTATATTATTGGTCACAAAAATCCAGATACAGATGCAGTTGTTTCTGCAGTAGGTTATGCAAGATTAAAAAATTTTTTAGGCTATGAAAATTATAAAGCCGCACGAGCCGGTCACTTGAATCCGCAAACTGCATATATTTTTAAGAAATTTGAAGTTGCACGTCCTGAATATATTCCGGATTTGGTTCCGAAAGTAAAATATTTTATGCAAACTGATGTGGAAACAGTTACAAAAGATGTTTCTGTCTGGGAATCAATTGGAAAAATGGAAAAGTCTGAAAACAGAGTTATGCCTGTTGTTGATAAAGATGGAAAATTTTTGTCACTTTTACATTATAGTGGTTTTGCTAAAGGGGTTTTGACAATCTTAAATCCTGAAAAAAAACATACCTTTTCGACAAGTATTACTTTAATTCAGAAAACGTTAAATGCTCAGCCAATAATTCTTGCAGATGATGCTGATAAAAATTTTAAAGCTTCAATACATGTAGGTTCTTCATCACCAGAAACTTTTAAAAAACGTTTGGATGCACATTCATCTGAAGATATTGTTGTAATTGCTTCCGACCGTGATGATATTCATCGGATTTGTATTGATCACAAGGTAAAGCTTCTTATTACAACAAGTGGTTGTGTAATTAATAAAGAACTGCGTGAACTTGCTGAAAAAAACGGAGTTAGTGTAATTGTAAGTCCTTATTCAACTTCTCCAACTTCTATGTTAATAGCTTATTCTATGCCGGTAAGTGTTTTTGGAGATCCAGAGATTAAAACTGTACATATGAACGATACGGTTGCAAAAATTAAAGATATTTTGAGTAATGCTCAATGTAAATATTTACCGGTTGTGGATGAAGAAAACAAAGTAATTGGAATGGTTTCGGAGCATGATTTGGTAAAGGAACCGAATATTGAAGTTATTCTTGTGGATCATAATGAATTGTCGCAGGCTGTAGAAGGTGTTGAAAATTATAAGCTTTTGGAAGTAGTTGATCACCACCGAATAGGCGCTATTCCGACAAAGAATCCAATCACGTTTATTAACCGTCCGGTTGGTTCTACTTCTACTCAAATTGCAGGTTTATATCAGGAGTATAAAATCCCAATTCCAAAAGATATTGCTTCTCTTTTGCTTTGCGGAATTCTTTCCGATACGTTAATTTTGCAATCAGCTACAACAACGGATATTGACCGCGATATGGCAGAATATCTTTCAAGTATTACTGATTTGGATATTAAGGAACTTGGTAACGAGATTTTGATTGCCGGAAGTAATGTAAGCGGTCGTGCAGCTGGGGAACTTGTTCGTCAGGATTTGAAGGAATACGAGGAAGGTAAGTTTGTTTATACTGTAAGCCAAATTGAAGTTGGCAGTACAAAGGAAGTGCTTGAACGTAAAAATGATTTTCTTGCTGAACTTGAAATTGAACGTCGAAGTAGGAAAGCTTTGTTTTCTTGTTTGCTTGTAACGGATATTACAACACTTTCGAGTATTTTGCTGATTGAATGTGAGCCAAAGTTTGAATCATTTATTGCATTTCCAAAGCAGGAAGAAAAAACTTATTACTTGCAAGGTGTGGTGAGTCGTAAAAAACAGTTAATTCCACTTATTACAGAGCAGGTTATTAATTTTCAGAAATAACGTTTAATATTTCTTTTCTAAGTGATAAAACGGCATCCGAAATGCATGGCTCAAAATGTGTGCCTTTTGCAGTTTCGAAATATGTAAGGGTTGTGTCTATGCTGAACGCTTCTTTGTAATGTCGTTTACTGAGCATTGCATCTAATACGTCGGCTGCGGCCATAATTCTTGCGGAAAGCGGAATGTCGTAACTTGAAATCTTGTTTGGATACCCTGTGCCGTCCCAGTGTTCGTGGTGGTAAAGTGACATGTCGCTGGCAGCTTTTATAAACTCTGGATTTTCTAAGTCTTGAAGGTTTTGTGTAATAATTTCGTAGCCAGTGCGGGCATGAGTTTTCATCTGCTCGTATTCGGCTTCAGTATATCGACCTGGTTTTGAAAGAATATTGTTTGGAATATTAATTTTTCCGATGTCGTGAAGAGGGGCAGCATTTTCGTAAAGTTTAATCTCTTCATCAGTTAAAATATTTGTGTATTGTCCCATCTCGCGTAAACGGTGTGCAATGAGCGAAACGTAAATACTTGTTCGTTTAATGTGTTCGCCTGTGTATTGATCAGACCATTCAACAATGTTGGCAAAAGATTGAATAAGTGTTGTTTGTAAATTTTGAATTTTACGATTTTTTTCGTTTGTGCGTTCGAGGGTTGTAGAAAATTTTGAGGCAATGGTGTAGGTAATAAGGCAAACAAAGAAGAATTCAATTGTAAAACCTGCTATCATTGGAAGCCACCATTCAAAGGGAGTATTCATTAACGAACGTGTATATAATGTTTGTGCTTTGCCCCATAATGAAACAAGCATTGCAACATATCCTAGAAAACAGGAATAAATTGTTGCTTTTTTGTTTAAATAAAGGCAACTCAAAAATGGTACCAGTGCATAGGATATGTAAATACCAATATAGCGATTACTTCCAAGAAAGTTGATAAAAACAGTCATGAAAGTAATACCAAGATACATTATGAAATAGTGATTTTTGCAGTAATAATTAGAAATGAAATAAATAAGTGTAAAGGATATACTCATTATTGTAGCAATCAGAGAAGTGTTTCGCGAAATGGAAAACAATTCTAAGTATGAAGCCATTGATAATACCGGCCCAAGGAAAACGACAATAAAGAAAAGTTTTTCTAATAGTTTATTTGTTTTTTTGATGTTCTCTTCAAAGAATAAAAAAGATTCTTTATCAACAGTATTCAAACGTAGAACTCCTTTATGCTTAGGATAGTTTTATTATAACACAGGTTTGTAAAAAGATTAAGTTTGAGTTTTAAATTGGGAAATAAACTATTTGGGTTTAACGCAGATAACGCAGATGGATTATAGATAAGTGTATTTGTAGGAAACTGTTTTTGTGGGAAGGGGAGCGGTATATAATATGCAAGAAAGGAAATTTGCGGGGCGGGCATAAGTCGTCAGCTGTTATTAAAGTTTTCCACTTTATTAACTTATGCCGTGAGTTTGCGTAGTAAACTCAGTAAGCACGTTTACGTGCGACTTTTATGACTGGGAGCAAATATTTTTTATCAATTAGCACTATCTTTAGTTAATTGCGAAATTGCTTGAATGGAAACTCGAGGATTTTCGTGAATGAGGTCGAGAAATTGTGAAGCAGGAATTTCCATTATTTCACAATCCGTTAAAGCAATTGCTGTGGTTTCTCGGTTTGTATTCAAAATGACTGGAAGTTCCCCAAAAAAGGAGCCCTGTTTATATTGTTTAGAAAACATGAAATTATCTGCAGAGTCGGAAAAATCTGAAGTTGTAGTTTCTGTAATACTGCCTTTTCGAAGATAAAACACGCGGGTAACTTCATCACCAATTTTATAAATTACATCACCTGATTTATAGTGTGCAGTATTTTTTTCAGTTTGAAGAACAGTGCTATTGATGAAAGTTTTACGGCGCATTGTATTATTAAGACCGGAATCAAGTTCGTTTGGCAAAAGATAAAGTTCGGCGAGCAAAAGATTATTGAAGTTTTGACTTACGTAGACCATTTGTGCACAAAACAGGAAAATCACAAAAAATGTATAGACTTTCATCATTAAAACTATAAGAGTACTGATTGTTCCGTATACGACGTTGTAATTTCCCATATTCATAAATTTATTAAGAAGAATAGAAACTACGAAAAAAGCGCCGGTACTACAAGCAGCATAAAATGTGCATATTCTAAAGCGTGGATTTGTTCCTGATACAACTCTGTAAAAGTAAAGAGTAAATATAAAAAGCAAGAAATAGGTTGCAGAAGAAAACAAAATATTTGAACGTTGACGGAATAAAGCAGGAAAAGATTTACGAAAATAAGAAAAAAGTGAATTATCTAACAATGAATTTGAAAACATTTTATTGAATGTAAATGCACTCATTGTAATAATCACAAAAATGAATATCATTGCAAATTCTGACATGAAAGTAAAAAGTTGTGTTAAAAGCCCCTTACGTTGCGAAAATGAATGAAAAATGCTGTTCATGCCACGAACAATTGAAAGAAAAAGTCGACGGGCCATCCAAATTACCCAAATACCAAGAAAAATATCTACGAATCTAATTGATTTAAGGTTTACAAGGTTGTTGATAAGCGGTTTAAGGTCAAAAACGTCTTCTATATCTTGTGCGAATAAAGTTATGTAATTCAAAACGTTTGGAGAAACCTTTAGTAAACCAATCAGAATTGTAAGAACTATTAACGCAATTGGAACAAAAGAGAAAACAAATCCGAAAGAACAAGAACAGGCGCTGTCCCACATATTGTTTTTGTTAAAATTAGTGAAAGATAAATACCAGAACTGGTAAAACTTTGTAACGAGTTGTGACTTTCGTAATTTAATTTTTGGTTCTTTACCCTTTTTCATTTTCCACCGGTGTTTGAGCCTGTTGAAAACTTGAGCTTGCCGAAGTTTTTTTCCGACAAGCTCAATTACCGATTGATTTAAGTAAACTAGAAATCAGCCAATTTTGGTGCACGTGGATAAGGAATTACATCGCGGATGTTTTCCATACCTGTTACGTAGCGGATTAAGCGTTCAAAACCAAGACCGAATCCTGAGTGTGGAACTGTACCAAAGCGGCGCAAATCCAAGTACCATTCGTAGTTTGACATATCCATGTTGCGTTCTTTACATGCAGCAAGCAATTTTTCGTAATTTTCTTCACGTTCAGAACCACCAATCAATTCTCCAATGCCTGGAACAAGAACATCAACTGCTTTTACAGTTTTTCCGTCATCATTCTGCTTCATGTAGAAAGATTTGATTTCTTTTGGATAGTTGAAAACCATTACAGGACAACCGAAAATCTTTTCTGTAAGATAGCGTTCGTGTTCTGTAGCAATATCACAACCCCAGTATGGTTTATATTCGAACTTCGCACCGTTAGCTGCTGCTTCTTCCAATTTTGCAATTGCGTCTGTATAAGAAATGCGAACAAACTTTGCATTTGCAACTTTTGTAAGACTTTCAATCAAGCCTGGCTGAATGCGTTTGTCAAAGAATTCCAAGTCGGCACGGCATTTTGTTAAAGCCCAGTTGAGCAAGTATTTTACAAAGTCTTCCTGAATGTCCATGTCGTCATCCAAATCAAAGAAAGCCATTTCAGGTTCAATCATCCAGAATTCTGCAAGGTGACGTGGAGTATTTGAGTTTTCTGCACGGAAAGTTGGTCCAAAAGTGTAAACATGGCTCAAAGCTGTTGCCAAAGTTTCTGCTTCAAGCTGACCTGAAACTGTAAGGCTTGCCTTTTTACCAAAGAAGTCTTTGCTGTAATCTACAATTTTGTGAGCGTCTTCAATTTTCATTCCGCCTTGTCCGGCTTTTACACCCATTTCAGCAATTTTTTCCATACTCAAAGTAGTTACCTGGAACATTTCGCCAGCACCTTCACAGTCAGAACAAGTGATTTCTGGAGCGTTGATGTACTGAAATCCTCTTTCCTGGAAAAATGAGTGAACGGCAAAAGCCATCTGGTTACGAACACGGTAAACTGCACCGAATGTGTTTGTACGTGCGCGTAAGTGAGCAATGTCACGAAGATATTCCATACTCATTTTGTTTTTCTGAATAGGATACTCATCTGGATTACAAGTTCCGAGGCATTCAATTGTTTCCAAGTTTACTTCAACTGCCTGTCCGCTTGCTGGAGATTCAATCAAGCTACCAGTTGCGCGAACAGAAGCACCTGTGTTCAACAATTTAAGAGTTTCTTCAATCTGATTTACATTTGCATTATTAGAAGGATTATTACGGTCAAAAGTAAGCTGAATATTTGCAAAACAGCTTCCATCATTTACCTGAATAAAAACGAGACCTTTAGAGTCACGAACAGAACGAATCCAACCACAAACTTTAACCTGCTGGCCTTCTGGTTTTGAAGTTAATAAATCTTTAATTAATACTGGTACCATATGTACCCTCCTTTTGAAGTACCGTTAAACCTTATAACATCTAGCGGTTCTAATAATGAAATGTAGAATCATTTTACAACTTTTTTTAATTAGTGAAAATAGATAAAAAAAAATAAAAAATACTAGTTGTTTTTAAAAAAAATTATTAAATTTAATAAATTATGGATGCTAAAAAAATTGATCTCTTTGAAAACTATTCAATACCAAAATCGGTAGCAAAACTTGCAATTCCTTCATTAATGAGCTGTATCGTAATGATTTTATACAACATTGCAGATACTTATTTTGTTGGACTTCTTGGAAGTGAAGTTCAAAGCGCTGCCGTTTCTCTTGCCGCTCCGGTTTTACTTGCCTTTAATGCAATCAATAATCTGTTTGGAGTTGGTGGCTCAAGTATGATGAGTCGTTCACTTGGAAAACACGATTACGACACCGTAAAGAAAACTGCCGCTTTTAGTTTTTACATGGCAGCAATTTGTTCTATTATTATTTCAATTATTTACACAGTTTTTACTAATGGATTTTTAAATCTTCTTGGAGCTGATGAAGTAACAGGAACTGCAACTGCAAATTACCTTTTTTGGACTGTAACTTGTGGTGCAGCACCTGCAATCTTAAATGTTGTCCTTTCAAATATGGTACGCGCGGAAGGGGAAGCAATGCACGCAAGTATTGGTGTTATGAGCGGATGTTTCCTTAATATAATTCTTGATCCATTTTTTGTGTTGCCACAATTTTTGGGAATGGGAGCAGCCGGTGCTGGTTGTGCAACCTTTATTTCCAATTGTTTTTCATTGTTGTATTTGATTTCAGTTGTGTTCAAAAAGCGTAAAACTACGTGTGTTTGTTTAAATCCAAAACAATTCGTTTTCCGAAAAGATATTTTTGTTGAAGTTTTTGGAGTTGGAGTTCCTGCCTCAATACAAAATCTTCTGAATGTAACTGGAACAATCATTCTAAATAACTTTACCGCTGTTTACGGGGCTGCTGCAGTTTCTGCAATGGGCATTTCGCATAAAGTTTATTTATTGCCGATGTACGTTTCAATGGGAATTACGCAGGGAGTTATGCCTTTAATAAGTTATAATTATACAAGTGGAAATTGTAAGCGAATGAAAGATGCAATTATGTTCGTATTAAAATTGACGATTGCTATTACAATTATTATGGCAGTTTTATTTTATCTTTTTGCTGGAAATCTTGTTCGCTTATTTATTGATGTTGAAACAATTGTTGCGCATGGAAAAATTCTTTTGCGTGCAATGAGTCTTGGTATTCCGTTCCTTGCAATTGATTTTATGGTAGTTGCAGTTTTTCAAGCGACCGGAAAAGGAAAATATTCTTTGATTTTTGCTATTATGCGTAAAATTGTTCTGGAAATACCGGCAATAATCGTTTTGAATAAAGTTTATCCTCTTTATGGAATGGGATATTCTCAGCCGTTTGCAGAATTAGTTTTAGCGGTTGCTGCTGTATTTATGCTTAAAAAAATTCTGACGGAAAGTGGTTATGTAGAAAATGAAAATCCGCTTGTGCTTAAATGAAAACTAAAAACTAGATATCTGCTTTGCGATTACCAATTTTTTTATAGAATTATTCAATTTTTTTCCAAACTATTACGTATAATATAAAAAAGTTTACAATCTAGTTCGGAGCGAAAAATGAGTAATCTTGAGTGCAGAAAAACATCAAAACAATTTCAGTTTGTTGGAAAAGATGGAAAACCTTTAATCAATACAAAATTAAAATATAAACTTGAAAACCATGAGTTTTTATTTGGTTATGGAGCATTCGATTTTCTGTCGTATATTCAGGCGGACAGTTTTAAACCTGAAAAAATGAGCGAACAGGCAAAAAAATTGATGAGTATTGATCCGAATTTCAATGCAAAGGATTTTTTCGGAAAACGCGTTAACAAGTGGTTGGAAATTTTTAATTACGGAACATTACCCTTCTACTGGGGCGGATTTGAACCGGAAGAGGGTAAGCCAAATACTGAAAATTTGAAAAAAGCTGCACTTTTTATGAAGGAGCATAATGTTACTGTAAAAGGACATCCGCTTTGCTGGCATACTGGTTGTGCTCAATGGCTTTTAAAATATGATAACAAAACGATTATGGAAAAACAACTTGCCCGAATTGAACGCGAAGTTGGCGGATTGCGAGGAATAATCGATTATTGGGACGTTATTAACGAAGTTGTTATTATGCCGGTTTTTGACCGTTACGATAATGCCATTACAAGACTTTGTAAGGAACACGGCCAGGTTGGGCTTGTAAAAAAAGTTTTTGATCAAGCGGTAAAGTTTAATCCGGATGGAACTTTCCTTATAAACGATTTTAATATGTCTCCAAAGTATGCGGAACTTTTGGAAGGTTGTCTTGATGCCGGAGTTCCAATTACAGCAATTGGTTTACAATCTCATCAGCATCAAGGCTATTGGGGAAAAGAGAAAATTGAGGAAGTTCTGGAACGATTTGAACAGTTTAAACTACCAATCCACTTTACTGAAAATACAATAGTTTCAGGACCAAAGGTTCCGCCTGAAATAACCGATTTAAACGATTGGCATTACGATGATGGTGCTTCTACTCCGGAACTTGAAGAACAGCAGAAAAATCAACTTGAAGAATGGTATAGAACAATTTTCGAAAACCATCCGCTGGTAAAAGCTATTACAGGTTGGGATTTTACCGACGGTATGTGGCTTAATGCGCCAAGTGGAATTTTGCATAAAGATGGAACTGAGAAACCTGCGTTTGGTATGCTAAAACACTTAATTAAGGAAGAATGGAGTTCGGAAGGTGAAGTTCAAACTGATTCAAAGGGATTTGCAGTTGTAGAGGGCTTCAAAGGTCAGTACAATGTAACAACAAATAAAGAAAAAGGTACACTAACTTTAACCAATGCCAACACTCAGGCTGAAGTTCAAAAGATTACCCTTTCCTAAAATCTAATGACCTAAGGATAATTGACTCAATATTATGAGCGACCGTTGTTACAAATGTTATAAACCTCTATCTGCCTGTTTGTGCAAATATACTCACGAAATTGACCCTGGTATTAAATTTGTTTTTTTAATGCATCCAAAAGAGTTTAAAAGGCAACGTACTGGAACTGGAAATCTTGCACACATTACACTTAAAAACTCCGAAATAATTGTTGGATTAGATTTTGCGAAAAATGAACGTTTGCAAAAACTTTTGAACGACCCACAGTATTTTCCGGTAATGATGTATCCGGGGCAAGATGCGTGGACAGCTGGCAAAGAAGGTTTTTCTGATGTTTTAAAAGGTAAAACACTTTTGGTAATTATCTTGGATGCTACCTGGTTTTGTTCTAAAAAGATGATTGACCACAATCCGTTTTTACTTCAACTTCCACGTTTTTCATTTTCCGGTGATTATCGTTCAATTTTTACATTTAAACGGGAGCCAAAGCCTGAATATATTTCTACAATTGAGTGTTGTTATTATTTGATTAAAGAAATGCAGTCGGCCAACATGGTAGATAAAACGCTGGATCCGGAACCTCTTATGAACGTTTTTAAAGAAATGATAAAGCTCCAGCTTACCGCCGAAAATGAACGTATTTTGGGCATTCGGCCAAACTCACATTCCTACGACGGAAAATACGATAAGCTTAAAGAAGTGCCGGATTTTTAAACTGAGAAGTTACGTGCATGCCTGCAACAGGTTTATTATTTACATAAGTTGATATAGAATATCCTTATGGATTTATCCCGTGAGTTTTCATTGCAAAATATTCCTCCCGCATTCAACTTTGCATACGACATAGTTGACCGTTATGCTGCAGAAGAACCTCAAAAACTTGCGCTAGTCTGGTGTAACGATAACGAACAGGAAATCCGTTTTACATTTGCCGACATTTCCAGACGCTCACTTCAGGTTGCAAACTTTTTACAAGCTCACGGCATTCAAAAAGGCGACAAAGTTATGCTGATTTTGCGCCGTCGTTACGAATACTGGTTTTTCATACTTGCACTTCACCGAATTGGAGCAATTGCAGTTCCTGTTGCAGAACAACTTTTACACAAAGATTTTGAATATCGCATAAATTTGTGTGGCGCAAAAATGCTTGTTGCCAGCGAAAATGAAAAGCTGTTGCAAGAAATTGAAAAATGCCGGTCTCAAATTCCGAGTGTAAAAACTTTTGTTACAGTTGCTCAAAATCGTTCAGAATGGGTTTCGTTTAATCAGGAAATAGAAAAATATTCCACGGATTTTATCCCTCCAACTACAAATAACCTTGATCCAATGATAATGTATTTTACGTCAGGTACATCTGGTTTACCAAAACTTGTAGTGCATAATTACTTGTATCCACTTGCACATATTGTTACAGCAAAATACTGGCTGCAGGTTGTAGACGGCGGACTTCACTATACTATGGCAGAACTTGGTTGGGGAAAAGCGAGTTGGGGTAAAATATACGGACAGTGGATTTGTGGAAGCGCTGTTTTTGTTTATGACAGAAAATCCTTTAGTCCGGAAAAAATCCTGCAAAAAATAGAAAAGTATAAAATTACTACATTTTGTGCACCACCTACAATTTACCGTTATCTGGCAAAACTTAATTTTTCTAAGTATGATTTGTCGTCACTTAAAAATATTTGTTCGGCCGGAGAACCGTTGCCAGTTGAAATTGCAAAATCAGTTTATGAAAAAACCGGATTAGAAGTTCGCGAAGGTTATGGACAGACTGAAACTACGCTGCTTGCTGCAAATTTTTGTGATTCACAGGTGCGTATGGGGTCGATTGGAAAGCCTTCTTGGTGTTATAATAGTAAAATCATTACGGATTCTGGCAGTGAATGTGCGGCTAATGAATGCGGAGAATTTGTAATTGATGTGCACGATTATCCAATCGGATTATTTACCGGTTATTATGAAAATGGAAAGGTTTGTGCATTAAAAACTTTGGACGGATTTTACCATACTGGAGATATTGTTCGCCGCGATTGTGACGGTTACATCTGGTTTATTGGGCGAAAAGATGACATAATAAAGTCAGCTGGTTTTAGAATCAGTCCGTTTGAAGTTGAAAGTGTTCTTTTACAGAACGAAGCTGTAGAAGAGTGCCGGGTTGCAGGGGTGGCTGATTCGCTGCGAGGACAAGTGGTAAAAGCTTTTGTTGTTCTTGCAAATGGCTTTACGGCGAGTGCAGAATTAAAAGAAAAGTTGATTTCTTTTGTCAAAAGTCAAACGGCTTTGTATAAAGCTCCGCGAATTATTGAGTTTGTAGACGAACTTCCAAAAACTGTGAACGGAAAAATCAGTCGAAAGGAAAATTAATTGAAAAAAGTTTTAATTTTATTTTCTACATTTATAATCTTCTCTTCCTGTTCCTTAAAATATACTGATACTCTCGAAGTTGATGAAAAAATTCCTGAGTTTGTTTTTCAGGATACTACAATAACTCGTTACGAAGACCGGAAAATTACTGTTGAAATAAAAGCGGATGCGCTCGAACAATACAAAGGTTCTTCCGAAACTTTTGCAAAAAATGTAGAGTTTAGCGCTTATAATAAAAATGGCCAGCTTCGTACAACAGGTTCCTGTGGTTATCTATTTACCGATACAGATAAAGAAATTTACGAATTGTACGATGATATTTCTTTATTTAATATAGACGATAAAACTCGATTTTTTGCAGATGTGTTAAAATGGAATGCAAAAAATGAGCAGCTTACAAGTGGCCGTGGTAATATGGTTAGAATTGAAACGGATGATACTGTAATGTTTGGAAGTGGCTTTTCAGCAAGTGGTATAAGTAAGCAGTTTGTATTTACTGGTTCTGTTTCTGGAGATATTGACGCTAAATGAAAAAGTTATTGTTCTGTTTAATTTTTGTTTTCTCTGTAAATTGTGCGTTTGCTGAAAAAATTATCTTTTCTGCAAACAGTATGTCTGGTCAAACTGGAAATTCTGCATCAACTACAAGTCTTTCTGGTAATGCATATATAAAAACTGATTCTATGGAAATTCAAGCAGATTTAATTGAACTTTCTGGAGATGATTACCGTAATATTCTTGCGCGTGGTAAAGTAAACGGAAAAAATCTTGAAACTCATATGGATTTTACCTGCGATGAACTTTCGTATGACCGTGAAACAAGAATTGCAACGCTGCAGGGAAATGTAAACCTTAAAGATACAGAAAATGATGTTACAGCGCAGGCTCAAATTATTGAATATAATCAAGATACTGATATTGCCATTTTGCAGATAAAAATCAACCTTACACAAAAAGATAATGTTTGTTCTGGTTCTTACGCAGTTTATCATAAAAAAGAACAGTTGCTCGAAATTTCAGGAAACGCTCAAGTTAAACAAAAGGAAGATGTTTTCCGCGCTCAGCACATTACTCTTGATATGGATACTCAGGATATTACTCTTGGTGGAAATGTAAAAGGAACTGTTACAGATAGTAAAAAAGAAGAAACTCCGTCTTCAAATATTGAAGAAGTGCCAGCTGATAATACACCACCGATGGAAGTTACTCCTGCAGAAAATGAAAATGCAGTTCAAGGGGGTGAGGATAAATCCGGAGAAGAAATGGCTGTTGAAGTAAAAGGTGATAAGATGGAAGGTGAAAATCCGGAAATCGAAACTGATGAAAAGACTGAAACTGCAGCTGAAAATGTTTCTGAAGGGGCATAATTATGGAAGAACAAGTTGAAAATACGGAAATAAACACAACTGAAATTAACACAACTGAAAATATTGAAAATAATGCAACGGAAAATAACGCAACGGAAAATAACGCAACTGAAAATAATACAACTGAAAATAACGTTACAGAGCAGAAGAATCATATTCTCAGGGTTTCCAGTTTATATAAACAGTTTGGACATAAAAAGGTAGTTCGTGGTGTAGAATTTTCAATGCAGGTGGGCGAGGTTTTGGGACTTTTGGGGCCAAACGGTGCTGGTAAAACTACAACTTTCTACATGGTTGTAGGATTTTATAAACCTACACAAGGGGATGTTTTTCTGGATGATCAGTGTATAACGGGCCTTCCAATGTATAAGCGTGCAAGACTAGGTATTTCGTATCTTCCGCAGGAGCCTTCAGTTTTTAGAAAGTTTACAGTTGAAGAAAATATCTGGTCCATTTTGGAAACTCGCCGCGATTTGACAAAAGAACAGAAAAAGGAACGTTTGGAATCTCTTATTGATGAATTTGCAATTGAACGCATTCGTAAACAAAAGGCTTATACTTTGTCTGGAGGTGAACGCCGCAGAACTGAAATTGCCCGTTCTCTTGCCATGGAACCAAAGTTTCTTTTGCTCGATGAACCATTCGCCGGAATTGACCCGATTGCCGTTGCCGATATTAAAAGCATGATTCGACTTCTTGCCAAACGCGGAATTGGTATTCTTATTACGGACCATAACGTTCGCGATACTTTGGAGATTACTGACCGTGCCATTATTATAAATCAGGGAACAATTATGACTCAAGGTTCCAAAGATGAAATTCTTGCGAGCGAAGTTGCCAGAAAAATTTATCTTGGTGAAGATTTCTCTATGTAGAAATGCTAAAAACAGTAAGAAACTGTTAAAAACAGTTGAAAACGGTAAATCATAATTTGACATCCAACCAATCTTACGGTATTATTAAGGCTGAACTATTCTAATTTTTTTAATGGAGAAAAGAATGAACATTGTATTGTACATTGTTCTCCCTATTGTTGGAATTGTTCTTGGATGGATTATTCGCTGGATTTATGCCAGATTTCAATTATCTGCTTCTGAACAAAAAGCTGAACGTGTAAAACAGGATGCTATAAGAGAAGCCGAAGCACAGAAAAAAGAAATTTTGTTAAATGCAAAAGATGAGCTCATTCGGGAAAGAAATCAACAGGAACGAGAGAACAGAGAGCGTCGAGCTGAAGTACAGCGTTTTGAAGCAAGAGTAAATAAAAAAGAAGAATTACTTGATCAACGTGCTGCTGAATTTGAAAAAAATGAAAAAGAACTTGCAGAAGAAAAAACTGCAATTGCAAAACGAGAAGAAGCACTTTCTAAACAGGAAGTAGAGTATCGTGAGCAACTTGAAAAAATTTCAGGTTTATCTGCACAGGAAGCAAAAGATCTTATTATTAAAAATCTTGAAAACGAAGCTCGTCACGACGCTCAGGCATTAATTAATAAGATTGAACAGGAAGCTCAGCTTACTGCAGAAAAGAAAGCCAAAGATATTTTAATTACAACTATTCAGAGAATTGCACCTGAAACAACTAGTGATGTAACTGTTACAACTGTTTCTCTTCCTAGTGATGAAATGAAAGGTCGCATTATTGGTCGTGAAGGTCGTAACATTAGAACTTTGGAAACAATGACTGGAGTTGATATTATTATTGATGATACTCCTGAAGCTGTTGTTATTTCCTGCTTTGACCCTGTCCGCAAGGAAATTGCAAAGGAATCTTTGGAACGATTAATTTCTGATGGACGTATTCATCCGGCCAGAATTGAAGAAATTGTTCAAAAAGTTACACACGAAATTCAAAACAAGATTTACGAAGAAGGCGAAAAGGCTTTGTTCGATCTTGGAATTCACAATATGAATACAGATGGTGTTCGTGCTCTTGGACGCCTTTATTTCAGAACAAGTTATGGTCAGAACGTTCTTACACATTCAAAAGAAGTTGCAAATGCTGCTTCAATGATTGCTGCAGAAATTGGTGCTGACCGTGAACTTGCAAAACGCGCCGCAATTTTACACGATATTGGTAAAGGTGCTGAAAACGATAGTGATCAGAACCATGCAGAAGTTGGTGCAGAAATGGCTCGTAAAATGGGCGAAGATGCAAAAGTTATTAATGCAATTGCCGCTCACCATAATGACATTCAGGCAGAAACAATTGAAGCTGTAATTGTTCAGATTGCAGATGCAATTTCTGCTGCTCGTCCTGGTGCACGCCGCGAAACAATTGATAACTACGTTAAACGTCTTGAAAATCTTGAAGCAATTGCAGAAGGATTTAATGGTGTAGAAAAAGCTTATGCTATTCAAGCTGGTCGTGAACTTCGTATTTTGGTTAATAATGAAAAGATTCCAGATGGCGAAGTAAAGGAATTGGCTAGAAGTATTGCTAAACAGATTGAATCTGATTTACGCTATCCTGGACGTATTCGTCTTACAATGATAAGGGAAACTCGTATTGTTGAATATGCACGTTAGTGTATGTTTAATAAACTTGTTATAAATTAGGGGGAAGGACATCTCAAACGAGATGTCCTTTTTTTATATATTAAGGCAAGCGTAAGCTGTAAGTTGATTATCAAATGAATTGTTTCCACGTGGCATACGTTTCCAGCAAAGACCTATAGTTGGTAAAAATCTTGAAGAACCTTCGTGTGCGAAATTGTATTCCATAAAGATTTTGTAGCCGTTGCCCCATGGCGTTGAAGTTCGTCTGGCTTTTCCTTTTTTAGGACCAAGATAATCTGCTCGGTAGCCAAGAACGTATGCTAAACCAAGATCAAATCCGCCGAGTCCTGGATAAACTTTTAAACCAGTGGAAAAATCAAGACTTAACATATTAAATTTTTGAACAGAGTTCCAGTTAAAATCAGCTAGAAAATCGGTACCACAGAAAAAAGTTAATGTTGGGTCGATATTTAAGTTTATGTTTGCAGTTGTACCCAAAATAACGCGGTTGTTTGCATCTGAAAAATTGGAAAGAGTATCGTTTGTGTTTTGCGAACTGTAAAATGGAACTCCAGAGCATAATCCGACGGAAAGGGAAATCAGTCTTTCCTCTGCACAAAGTGAACAAAATAAAAATATTGAACAGAAAAATAATGTAAGTGTTTTCTTCATGTTATTTTACCTTAATGATTGCTCCTAAAATGAGTAAATGTTTTGCAAACTTATTTAAAAACGAAAGAAAACCTTTGTCAAAATTGTGGAAAAGACTGTTGTTTCCAAGAAAATCAATTACGACAATTGCAACAATCCAACAAATCATGATGATTATCATTAAAAGTGAATCGAGGTTTGTATTTAAGTACACAAAAAGTCTGAGTAAAAGAAAAACTCCGGCAACAATTTCTATAATTCCGTAAACGATGCAGACAACATTTGCAACATCGTTATCGAAAATTGAATAAACTGCGGCTGCAATTTCATCGCTGCGGGAACCTTGCAATGTCCAAATACCTCCAACAATAAAAAGAAGCCCTAAAGCTATTTGTAAAACCCAAGTTCCAATTGTTTTGTCATTTTTTTCCATATTCTTAAACTCCTATAAAAACTCCGCTTTAGCGGTAGCGCAGGTGATTATTTGTAAATTACTTTGAAAGTCTGAAAAACTAATTTAATATCAGGTGTAAACTCAAATCCGAGAATTGCCCCTTCGTCTTCAAGGTATTCACGTTTACGTTCGCGCCATTGTTCCAAGTTTTCGTCTTCGCCTTCCTTTTGTGCCATTTGCCAAGTAACTTCATTGAAAGGAATAACATTTACACTTTCCGTTTCAATTATACAACGAGGAGTATTTGAGCGATCAAGTACAACGTATAATTCACCGGATACAGGGAGCGGTTCCTGATCGATTGAGTAGGTTGCCCAGCTTGAAAAAAAAGCTGATTTTTGACCTCCTAAGACGAGCGCTATAAGTTCGTCGCCGACAAATCCTTTTGCTTCAAAACATAAGTCTCCGGCACATTTGTCTTCCTGGCTGCGACCAGTTTCTTCAATAAATTTATTCCAGTATTCATCAATTTCTGTCATTTATTTCCTCGATATTTTGATTATAAAGGCTGCAATGTAAAATAAACTTGGAATAATTGCGAACAGCAAGGAAATGAGCGGAATGCCAAAAGCTGTAAGATTTTTTTGTGTGAATACTCCAAGTTTTATTAGCAGTTCGTAAACAAGTGCTGCATACGAAAGGAGGAATCCTACAACTAAAGTCATCCAGGCGGCATCGCGAGTTTTTGACATAAGCATAATTGCAATGAAGGATACAATTCCTCCAACGACAATTTTAATGATGAAAAATAAAATTTCTGAATTCATAGTTGATTTTCGACTATTTCCAGATAAAAGGTGAGTTTTTTAATTTTGTAAATACACCTTTGTCGGCACCAAAAGGTACAATTGAAAAGCTGTTATAATCAGGATTTATTACAATTCCAAGGTTCAGGCAATGGAGGACAAAGTCGGTGTAGTTTTTTTCCGGCATTTTTGGAGTAAGGTAAGGGCCTTTGCGTTCAAAGTATTTTGTAAGAACGGTGTCGTAAAGGAACCAGTTTTTTTCTTCGCGAGTTTGAAGGGCTTGTATGAGGTTGTAAATTGCGCGGGCAATGGCAGCTTCCATAGCGAACGGTAAATTGATGGCGGTCGCTGGAGTTTGGAGGCCGGGAAGACCTGCGTTTGCGATTGGGGCGGAAACTGCTATGCCGGCAGGGGTTGCTATGCTTAGCGGTGTGGGCGTTGTAAGTTTAGCGGCCAGAATGTAGACGGTTTGTGTCCATGGGAGGGGAGGTTCAAGAATTACACAGTCGATTGTGCTCCAGTCCTGATTTGCGGGACTCCACGGTTTATAAGTAGAAGTATTTACAGGTGATATTTCTAATGCGGCTTTTAGGGCATCTTTTTTGTTGGAAAAATAAAATATCTGGCGGTCTGATGACAATAATTCTGAAACTGCTTTTGCAACTCGGCTTGAGTCTTCACAGGTGAAACTTCCAACTTGTCCGCGACTTAGTACATTTTTGAGGTGTGTAAAAGCATTGCCGCCTTCCCATCCTAAAATGGCTCGTCCATTTTCTAAAAACAAGTCTGTGAGTCGTACGCCTTTTTTAGTATATAAAAAGCAGTTACGTGCACGTGTTACAGTTCCGTATTTTTTGTATATTTCGTTGGATAATTCGTTTATTGTCATAACTGGTATTATAGCTCAAATAAAAATCAAAGGGAAGTGAAGCGTTTGGTAGTATTTATTAGCACAATTTTTACAACAATAATTTGCTAATACTTTTTAAAGATTATTGTGCTAAAAATGTAAGAAAACAGAAAATAACAAAAATGTGTAGATGATTGATAATTCATAAAGGGGTTTTCATTCTATACTCTTTATTGTAAAGGGGTTGTGTGCCTCTTCATAAAAAAAATAGGAGTTTTATTATGAAAAAACTTATGGCAGTAGTGTTGGCAGCACTCACATTGGGTCTTGTAAGTTGTAGCAAAGGAGCTTCATCAACAAAAGTTGGTGTTTCAATGCCTACAAAAGACTTACAGAGATGGAATCAGGATGGTTCAAACATGAAATCTCAGTTGGAAAAAGCAGGTTACACTGTAGACTTACAGTATGCTGCAAATGATATTCCAACACAGGTATCTCAGATCGAAAACATGATTACTGGAGGATGTAAAGTTCTCGTAATCGCTGCTATCGATGGTTCTTCACTTTCTAACGCTCTTGAAACAGCTAAGAAAAAGAACATCAAAGTTATTGCTTATGACCGCTTGATTATGAATACAAACGCAGTATCTTATTATGCAACATTTGATAACTACAAAGTTGGTACAATTCAGGGTGACTACCTTGTAGAAAAATTAGGTCTCAAGACACGTGGTGCTGATGATCCAGTTTATATGGAATTCTTCACAGGTGACCCAGGTGACAACAATATTAACTTCTTCTTCGGTGGTGCTATGGATGTTCTTACTCCATATCTCAACAAAGGTGTAATCGTATGTCCATCTGGACAGACAGCAAAAGCTCAGTGTGCAACATTGAACTGGTCTACAGAAGAAGCTCAGAAACGTATGGAAAACCTTATCACATCTAACGGATATTCTCCAAAAGGAACAAAACTCGATGCAGTTTACTGTTCTAACGACTCTACAGCTAACGGTGTAACAAACGCTCTTATTTCTGCAGGTTATACAGCTGATAACTTCCCATTCATCACAGGTCAGGACTGCGATATTGTAGCAGTTAAGAACATGCTCGCTGGAACACAGTCTATGTCTATCTTCAAGGATACACGTACACTTGCTTCTAAAGTAGTAGAAATGGTAGACGCTATCATGAAAGGTTCAGAACCACCAATCAATGATAACAAAACATACGACAACGGAACTGGAGTTATTCCTTCATTCCTTTGTGAACCAGTTTACGGTTCAATCGACAACTACAAAGAATTGTTGATCGATTCAGGATACTACACAGAAGCTGACTTGAAATAGTCTAATTCAATTGTGAGTTAAGAATTAAGAGTTAAGAATTGGATAATACCAGTTCTTAGCTCTTAAAAACTAAAGGATTCTTAATTCATCATTCTTAATTCTTAATTAAAAATCAGGGGTTCCAAATGGCTAAAACATTATTGGAAATGAAAAATATTACAAAAGTTTTTCCGGGTGTAAAAGCTCTTGATAATGTAAATCTGGTTGTAGAAGAAGGTGAAATTCACGCAATTTGTGGTGAAAATGGTGCCGGAAAATCAACTTTGATGAACGTTCTCAGTGGTATTTACCCGTATGGAACATATGATGGTGATATTATCTATAATGATGAAATTTGCCAGTTCCAGACAATTCGCGATAGTGAAGCAAAAGGTATTGTAATTATTCACCAGGAACTCGCACTTGTTCCTTTACTTTCAATTGGTGAAAATATGTTCCTCGGTAACGAAAGAGGAAGTAAAGCAAAAATCAACTGGTCTGAAACATATGATAAAGCTGACGATCTGCTTCGTATGGTAGGACTTAAAGATTCATCTAAAACTTTAATCAAAGATATTGGCGTTGGAAAACAGCAACTTGTAGAAATTGCTAAAGCTCTTGGAAAGAATGTAAAACTTCTTATTCTTGATGAACCGACAGCCTCATTAAATGATACAGAAGCTAAGCATCTTTTGGATTTGCTCCTTGAATTCAAAAAACAGGGAATGACTTCTATTATCATTTCACATAAATTAAATGAAGTTTCTTATGTTGCAGATAAAATCACTGTTATTCGTGATGGTGCTTCAATTACTTCATTAGACAAAACGAAAGACAATTTCACAGAAGATACTATTATTTCGGCAATGGTTGGACGAAGTATTTCTGACCGCTTCCCTAAACGCGAATCTCACGTTGGTGAAGTTTGTTTTGAAGTAAAAGACTGGTGTGTTGATCATCCGGTTTTTGATGGTATTAAAGTATGTGATCACATAAATTTCAATCTTAGAAAAGGTGAAGTTCTTGGTATTTCAGGACTTATGGGTGCCGGAAGAACAGAGCTCGCAATGAGTATTTTCGGTAAATCATATGGTACAAATATCAGTGGACAAATCTTTATGAACGGAAAAGAAATTCAGTTCCCTACCGTAAAATCCGCAATTAAAGCAGGACTTGCTTACGTTACTGAAGACCGTAAAGGAAATGGACTTATTCTTACTGAATCAATTTGTAAAAATACAACAGCAGCTAAACCTGAAAAGATTTCTAAAAACTACGTTATTGATTTTGATAAGGAACGCGCTTATTCAGAAGAAATGGCAAAAGAAATGCATACAAAATGTGCATCTGTTATGGAAGATGTAGGAAATCTTTCTGGTGGAAACATGCAGAAGGTTCTTCTTGGAAAATGGCTCTTTGCTGAACCAGATATTCTTATTCTTGATGAACCTACTCGCGGTATTGATGTTGGTGCAAAATACGAAATTTACTGCATTATCAACAAAATGGTAGCAGAAGGAAAATCGGTAATTATGATTTCTTCTGAAATGCCAGAAATTCTTGGTATGTGTGATCGTATTTATGTAATGAATGAAGGAAAAATGATTACAGAAATGAGCGGCAAAGATGCTACTCAGGAAAAAATCATGACTGAAATTATAAACTCAGGTAAAAACTCTACTATAGGAGAATAATAAAAATGGCAAATACAAAAAAAAGAAGTTCATTTGATATTGTATCTATCTTAAAAAGTAACACCATGCTCTTTGTACTTGTTGGTGTTATGATTTTGTTCGAAATTTTAATTAAGGCAGGCGGACACGGTTCTTTGTTTGCTCCTGCAAATATTACAAACATCATCCGTCAGAATGCTTACGTTGTAATTCTTGCAACAGGTATGCTCCTTTGTATTCTTACTGGTGGTAACATCGATTTGTCTGTTGGTTCTGTAGTTGCCCTTGTTGGTGCGCTTGCAGGTGTGTTCATTGTAAACTGGCATTGGCCAATCTGGCTTGCAATTATTGCTTGTCTTATTATTGGTACAATGATTGGAGCTTTCCATGGTGCATTTATTGCGTATGTTCACATTCCGCCGTTCATTACAACTCTTGCAGGTATGCTTTTGTGGCGCGGTGTTGCAACAATCGTTTTGGATGGTCGTCCAATTGCTCCATTCCCTCAGAAATATTTGAATTTATTTGAAAGTTTTATTCCACATGTATCTGATGAAATGCTTGATAAATATGGCTTTATTGATATTTTTGGCACTTCAGTAGATAAAGTAACCTTCTTTATAACAATGGTTCTTGTTCTTCTTTGTGTAGTTGCGTTTATTATTGCAGAAATTTTTGGACGCCGTACAAAGATTAAGAATGGATATGCAGTTCCTTCTATGAGTTCATTTATTGGCAGACTTGTTGTTCTTTCAATTGTAATAATCTTGATTGGACAGTTCCTTGCTCGTGACCGTGGTCTTCCAGTAATATTGATTTTACTTGCAGTAATCATTGCAATTTATGCTTACTTTACACAAAACACAGTTCCTGGCCGTTACTTGTACGCAATTGGTGGTAACGAAAAGGCAGCTCGTCTTTCTGGTGTAGATACAAATAAAGTAATGTTCTTTGCTTATACAAATATGGGATTTATTGCAGCTGTTGCAGCCCTTGTTTGTGTAGCACGTCTTAATTCAGCCCAGCCAACAGCAGGTCAAAACTATGAAATGGATGCTATTGCTTCTTGTTTCATTGGTGGTGCTTCGGCTTATGGTGGAACTGGTACAGTTGCAGGTGCAGTTGTCGGTGCCATCTTTATGGGTGTTCTTAACAATGGTATGTCTATTCTTGGAGTTGATATGAACTGGCAGCGTGCAGTTAAGGGTCTTGTTCTGCTCCTGGCAGTTATATTTGATGTAATGTCCAAGAAGAAGAAAACAACAAAATAAAGTTCGCAATTATAAATGTTTTGATTTTTTCAAACCTCCTATTATGAACTTTACTGGCACAAGGTTTCATGTCCTCCTTGTGTCAGTTTTTTTTAACGCATATAAGAAGAAAATTATGAAATTTCGAAAATATCTTCTATATTTGCGTAAATAGATATGTTATAATTTTAATATGAGGTTTTTATGAGAGTCTTAAAAAGTTTATTATTTAGTTTGATAATTTCGTTTGTATTTTTATCTTGTCAGGCAGGCTTTTTTTCGAATAATGGATATCTTTCATTGTCGTTACCAAGCCTTCCTGTTTCAAATTCGGCTCGTGCTGGAGAGGGAAACAGCGTTACCGATTCTTCAACTTTAGTTTTTAATATTTCAGTATTATCTGATAATGTTGAAGTTCAATCAGAGCAAAAGCAAAGTTCAGAGAGTGTAACCTTTACATTAAATCCTGGAGTTTACGAAATTCAGATAAGTGGTTATTCAATTGAAGATACGCAATTTGAAAAGCCTCTTTATGAAGGAAGTACAACGGCTGTAATTGTTGCCGGTCAACACACAACTGCAAAAATAATCTTAAAGGCCATTCCTTATGAATCTGAAGAAAATCCGGAAACGGAAGAACCCGAGGAGCCGGAAGAGCCTGAGGAGCCGGAAGAGCCTGAGGAACCTGAAGAGCCAGAAGAACCGAAAGATTACCGTACTTTTGTAAAAAATATTTTTAATGACGAACAGGAATATAATTATTATTTAGGATTACCACTTCCAGAAGAGGAAATTAAGAATTTCAAAAAAGATGCCAAAATTGAATGGAAAGCGACTTTTGTTCCAGATACAGATTTTGAAGGATTACTGGATTTACATTATGCTCGTAATTTCGATGAAAATAAAGAATATAATTGGACCCTTGTTTATAAAGACCAGAAAAAGGTAAGTTGGCAAAAGGATACTCCGTGTACAGTTATTTTTGATTTTGTTGTTCCATACGATTTAAATCCGGAATTGGATTATAATATAGGACTTTCTTATTTCCCTAAGGATTTAGACAAAGAAGTAATTATTGATTTGCAAGAACTTACTGTAAATACAAATGCTAACTTTGAAGTTATAACCATTACTTATAATTACGGTGGATTAAAACACTTAGAAAAAAGAGTTAAAGGTACGGATTATACACTTGTAACGGAATCAGACATTTGGAGTTACAGGTATTATGATCCAAATTACCTTTGGTTACAGATTTTTAATGGCTGGATAGAAAAAGGAGATGCAACTAATACTGTAGTTTTGTCAATTCCTGCTGCAGAAAATACTAAAGACCGTGAGTATTATCTTGATTATGATTTAAAATTTACGAAAAATGAGTGGGGCTTGGACGCAAATGGTAATAAAACAAAAGATTATGGTTATAACTATAGAACAGAAGCTCCAGCTAGTATATATTTCCCAAATATTAGTAGCATTCCTGAACCAAATTCGCATTTGAAAATTCTCTTTACTGGTAGTAATAAAGAATTTGCTGGTAAAAGCTTTGTAATGAATGGTCAAATTGCAGATAATACTACAACATGGATCCAATTTGATACAAAAACATATACAGCAACTGTTGATGAAAACGGAAAACTTGAAGCTTTCTTCGACTTTGTAATACCAAGTAATATAGTATCAACAGATTTAAATCATTTTATGATTAATTTTTATTATAACCCTGATTTTTTAGACAAACCTCTTATTTTTACAGATACATCAATTCAAATTGTGGATAGAAATCCGTTTATTAAAGAAACTGCGGCTACAAAACACATGGCACTCTCGGCTTGTAATAATGGTGTTCATGTTGTAATAAATGCTTTGGATGGTGAAACCTTCTGTGGTGGTAATTTTGACGTTGTTGAACTTTATAGTAAAACAGGTTACAGCTTTAATAAAGATTATCTTAATGCAGAAAGAAAAATTGAATTTGATTATCCATTCTGTAATAAAGACCAAGAAATGTGTTTTGAAATAGTTTATCATTTGGAAAATCCTGATGGCAGCGAAACATTTTATTCTGAACAAACTTTCGTTCTTGCCGGTGGTGGTATAGGTCCTCTTGATTATTCAACTTACGATACAATGCAATTATCTTATGATACAAATTCATATAATCTTAAATTAAAAAATTCTGAAGTTCTTAGAAGTGATATAACAACATTATTTGGACAAAAAATTGATTATAAGTATAGTAATTTAGCATTTACTTTAATTTCCGGATATAAAGATTGGCGTGCTGGAACTTTCTGGTGTTCAGGAATAGGTATAAATTTACAATCTAATATTACTGATCTTTTAAAAGTACCAATGTATAGCATTGTTTCAAGCGGAAGTGTAAATATTTTAGACGAAGGGGTTTGGTATATAGAAAGTGATTATATAAATTCACAACTGGCTATGAATCCTGTTATTCATCTTACAATGAGATACGAGTTCTTGTTACAAGGTAATAATCCGGATACTGGTTATTTTTACACAAAGGAAATAGCTACAAGTGATACTGCATATAAACCAAAACAAATTGTTCAAGAAACTGTTAGTTTTTATAAAGACTATGGTGTGCTTTCAGAATTAGACAATAAATGCAGTTTACATTTTTATGATTCAAGGCTTGGTTATTGTTATATAGATATTTCTTTTTATGATGCTGAAAATACTGAAAGAAAATCGGAATTTTCTTACCATTGGTATTTGAATGGCGAGTTGTATAATGCAGAACCAAATAATCCTGAAGCAACATATGATTATAGAAGAACTCAAATATTTATTAATCCTGAACATAACCTAAAAATTGGTGTTAACAGTGTTGTCTGTATAGTAACCGATCCGAAAGACCCAACTTTTATACATGAAGGTTTTGTAAACTTTTATTTTGATGGATATTCATTTTCTGAAGAGAGGTAAAAATTATGAAGACTAGAAAAAATTATAAATTAGTTGTTTTATTTTTAAGTTTATTTACTTTGTTTTTTGCATCTTGTTCGAATGGTGTAGTAATGGAAGAACAACAAAAAGTCAAAATTAATTTTGTTTTTGAAGATGAATATTTTCAAAATATTTTTGGGACTAACAGTAATTCCAGAATGGTAACTGCACCAGAACAAAACTTAATAGAATATTTAACAATAACTAATTCGCAGACAAATAAAGTAGTTTATTCAGGGTCAATAGTATTGTGTCCTGCAATTCCTGTTGATCAGTATAATTTTGACATTGACATTTTCTATTTTACCGATTCTGAAATTGAAGAGTTTCAAAATGAAGTTATAGATTATTTTACTATGACTACTGAAGGTGATGCAGGTGAAGGTACAAGTGGTGGTTCTTCTGGTGAAGGCGCTAGTGGTGGTGCCGTTGGCGACGGAGCAAGTGGAGGTTCCGTAGGTGCATCTGGAGATTCTATGGGGGTAATTGAAGAACCTGCAGGTGATACTCAAATATTTGAAGTTTATTATCAGTTTGTTTATAATTCAATAAAGACAAATAATAAAATTCCTGTTTATTTTAGTAATATGACTAATCAGTTAGTAAATAGAGATAATGACATTATTCCTGTACATCTTCAAAAAAATCCTGAATATACAAATACAGTTAGTACATTAGAATATTCGTTTGCTTTTGATGAAAACCGAGTAATGAAAGAAGATGATATTCTTATTGTAACTGCAAGTTTATATAAACTGAATGATTATCTTAATAATAAAGATAATGATCCAATTGAAACATTGTCTCCTGAGGATGCAGAAAAGTTTTATTCTACTACAAAGTCTGACAAAATAAGTCTTCAAGAAATAAATTGGTGGTATGATATCTCATTGAATAAAATATGGACAATAAAAATTGATAATTTGGATGAAGGCCTTTACGTAATGGAACTTACTTTTGCGTTAGCGCTTACAGAAGAATCTTACACAACAATGGAAATCTTAAAAATTGAAAACGGTTTTGATTACAAGTGTATTTATCACGGTGACCAAATTCAATCACAAAAAAGAGGTTTTGTAAATTTGGAAATTAACAAAATTGCAACTGCTTATTCCAATAAAACTTCCAACGGAATTATAATGACAGCTAAAAAAATTGAAAGTTTACCTTTTGTAAGATTTGTTGTAACAGATTCTGAAAGTGAAATAGTTTCTGATAAAGTTTTATGTTTTAATTGGAACGATAATGAACGTACTTGCTATTTCTTTGAGCCAGTAAAAGATCAAGAATATAGTTGTTCCGTTTATTATTATTGCGACGATCCGTGTGATGAAACAGGAGAAATAAAAGAGGATGCAGAAAGTAACTATTATGTAGATTTAGGAACAGTTGTTGCTGACTCAAGTATACATACCACAATGCAAGAAGATGCTATAGCGGTATATCGAGGAGATGATACTTCTGGAAGTCTTGAAATTAAAGGTTTTAACACAACAGATTTTATTTGGAATAAAATGGAGCAAATGAAAGAATTTCTCGGAATTGATTATACTATAGACCAATATGGGCTAATTTATTTATTTAATATTAATTACCGTGATGAAAATGCCGAATGGCAATCTGAAGAATTTTATGGAAGTGGTGACGTTTCTATTTATTATGATAATATATGGTTAAGCATTAGTGATATTACTAAATTACAAGATCTTAAAGATAAAGAATGTTATCTTACTTGTAAGTATTCATTTTATATAGATAATATTCAATATTCTGTTGATTTATTCACACTGGAAGATAACGTTACTATTAATTTTGATGAACTTATTCTTTTATCAAGTATTACAATGTCATGGGATGAAGTCAATAAGGCTGTAAAGCTAGAATATAAAAATCCGGATCCAAATAAATATGAGGTTAACTCTTTAAGAATAACTGGTGACAAATGTGAATTTAGAAAAAATATAGATTCGAATGATACTGAAGCTCAAGCGGAAGGTTATATTGAATATCCATTTAAATCAACAAGTGTTCTTGGATGTGTTGCATATAAAAATGGCGACGACAGTTGTATTGAATATACAAAAGAATTTTCTATTGAATCTGGAATGGAGTTTGAATATGCCCCTGATGAATTATCATTTATTGGAGAAACAAAAAAATATGTTTCTGAAGAAATAGAAATTACCAACAATGGTATTCGTATTGAAATAAAGGATGTTGAAGGAAAACTGTATAGTTTTGAAGAGGTTGACACATATTTACGAAATGAAAATTTTCCTATAAGGGATACTGGTGTTTATTTAGATTTTGAATTAGAACTAGAAAAATATTACAAAGAAGATATGAGTTACAATTTGGAAGATATACTTCAAATAACAGATGGTATAAACAATAACATTATTTCTACCTCTGAAACTTCAACTCCAGTTTCATTACAGACTTTGTTTCCTGACAAAGAAGAGGGTACATATAGATTAAAATTATTTAATAGATATTGGATTACTGAGGATACCACAGTAGAAAATAATATCATAAAAAATTGTAATTTATATGGTTGTGCTTATGAGTTAGAAATATTGACATCAGATAGTTTTACTTTTACCGAATAAACACAATCACTTCCGCAGATGCTCACATCTCCCGTGCGGGCATCTGCGTAAATGCCCATCCATCTGCGTAATCTGCGTTAAAACCCGTAGTTAATCTTCCACTTTTGGAAACTAACTCTAATTTTTATAAACCTCGTTATAAGAATGGAACCCAGAATCAATAATCACGCTATCCAAGTTTGAAGTGTCAACAAGCTCCGGTTCGAGCCACAAAACCGGAATATCACTGTAGTTATTATTAATTGTTGTGCCGTTTGTTAGTTTTTTAGAATCTTCTCCGTTTGCCATACTAACAGCAAGTTCAGCTGCGGTTTCGGCAAGCTTTGTTATTGGTTTGTAAATTGTAAAATCCTGTTTACCATTTATAATGTTTTGGCAGGCGGCAATGTCGGCATCTTGTCCACAAATTGGAATGTGCGGACCAGTGTAATAAGTAGAAAGAGCTGAAATTACACTGTCGGCAACGGCGTCGTTTCCGCAAATAATTGCGTCGGGAATTTCTTCATTTGAAATTAAACGAACCATTTCGTTATAAGCAAGATCGTAGTTCCAGCCGTCAGCATAAAAAGTGTGTGCAATTTTGTAAGGAGTTCCGTACAAAGCTTTTGCAAGTCCTGACTGAATTAGAGACATATTGTAATCTTCTTCAGCGCCAAGAATGCAATACCAATTGAAGCCATGTGCATGCTGCTGAAGTCTGCGACCCATTAGTTCACCAACCATTTCACTGTTTATTGTAATGTACAAATCAATGTTTGCATCAAGAATAAGGCGGTCGTAAGCAATAACGGGAATCCCTTTGCTTTTAATTTTTTGAATTGATTCAGAAACTCCATCCGCTTTTTTTGCAAGAACTACAATTACATCAACGTTGCGATCCAAAAGATAAGTAAGCTGCCGATTCTGTTCTTCAAGATTATTTCCTGCATTTTGAACAATTACGTTTGCGCCAAGTTCCTTTGCTTTATTCATAAAAACGTCAAGGTCGCGCTGCCATCGTTCAATGGCCAGTGTGTCAATGGAAAAGCCAATTGTAGTTTTATGAACACCTTCCGTTTGCAGGTTAGTATCCGTCGAACCTTTTACAGTTGAAACTTTTTTGCAACCAGTAATCAGCATACAAAATGCAATAATCACTGGAAGATTAAAAATCAACTTTTTCATAAACCACTCCTGAATTCTGTTGGCGTTACACCATATTTGTTTCTGAAAATTCGTGAAAAATAATTCTGATCGTTGTAACCGACTTCCGCTGTAATTTCCTTAATTGAAAGTTCAGGATTTTGTAAAAGTTCGCGAGATTTTTCTAACCGTGTATCATTAAGGAAGTTAATGAATGTAACGCCTTTATCTTCTTTAAAAAGTTTACTCAGGTAAAAAGAGCTGACGTTTACGTATTCGGCCATTTGTTCAAGTGAAATGTCGGATTTTGTATTTTTGTAAATGTAATCGCAAACTTTTTTGATAATTGGATTTTCTTTGTGTTCGTGTACGGAAAGAATAACTCCAAGGTATTCCAAAAGAGTTTTTGAAACATATTCTTTAAGTGAAGCAATGTCGGTTTGTGTGCTGAAAATGGAGAACGCATCGGAAAAGGCTTGGTTTTGAAATTCCGGATTTATTTCGCAGGTAATATTTCGGGCAGTGACAATTAATTCGAAAAATGAGTTTTTAATTTTGTTTAAGTCTTTTTCAGTTGCAATAATTTGTGCCGAGTATAATTCGAAGAGGGATTTTACACTGCTGGAATCGCCAGCTCGTAAACGCATTAAAAGTTGATTACGGTAAGTGCCAGTGTCGTCTGCGGTTTCTGGCACAATGGAAGTATTACGGCCGGTAAAATAAATGCCGCCGTTTGCAGGGGTTTTATTTAAAGCCATTACTGCTTCGTTGTACGAACGTTTTAAAGTAAGAATGTCGGTTGTAATGCTGCTAACACCGGCACGAATTCCTGCTCCAATTTTAAACGAAAGCGTAGAATAAATAGCATTTATCAGCTCGTGAACAGGTTCTGGTTCTGTGGATTGGCTCAAAATTGGAAACAAAACGGCAATTCGGTTCATCATAAAGGAACTTACCAGACAATTTTGAGCTTCTTTTATAATTGTTCGAATGTACTGATAAGTTTTAAACTGAGTTTCAGGATTTATGTTTGGAAATTCAAAGCAACAGAAGCAGCACGGATATCCGGAAATATTAAAATAATCTAGGTAAGCAGAAAGGTCAAAACTGCTGTCGTTATTAAAAATACATGCATAGATAAAATCGCTTTCTATAAGTGGAGAGGCTAAATCAAGCTTTTTGTGAAGTTCCTGATCAGCGTTTAATTTACCTCGGTTGTTGTCTACGCTGTTCATTGCGCTTCTTATAGTTTGGATTATTATGTTTCGGTTTACGGGTTTTGTAATATATTTAAAAACTCCAAGATTCATTGCTTCCTGTGCGTATTGAAAGCGGTCGAATGCACTCAAAATAATTATTACAACTTCCGGTTTTAGTTTGGTAATGCAACTAACAGTTTCCAGTCCGTTTAATCCCGGCATGTTTATATCCATAAAAATAATATCAATGTTTTCTTTAGTTGCAATTTCAAGCGCTTCGGTGCCAGAAAGGGCAGTATGTACGGTAACTTGCCCTGCAAAGTTTTTATCAATAATAAATTTGATAGAGTCAATTACAATTTGTTCGTCGTCGGTTAATAAAATATTATACATTGTGTGGAATCCTAATAATGAATTTTGTACCAATTCCGTCATTTCCGCAAGTAATATCAAAAATATCTTCACGGTGGAAATAAAGTTTAAGCCTTGTAAATACGTTGATTATTCCTGTTCCGTTTTGTTTAAGCGCGTTGTTTTGAGAATTTGTAAGGCTGGTTTCTTCCTTTGCAACGGCTTCGAAAATATTGTTTTTGATTTCATCCGAAATGCCGCAACCGTTATCTGTAATGCTGATTACAATCATTTTTGATTCTTCAACAATTGAAAGGGTAACTTCACCTTTTGAGTTTTTTAAACCGTATTTAATGCAGTTTTCTACTAGCGGTTGAAGCGTCATTACTGGAATTTGTTCATTGAACGAATGGTCTGGAATGTTTTTTGTAAATTCAAGGCGGTTTCCAAAGCGAACCTTCATAATGTAAACAAAGTTATCTATAAGGCCAAGTTCTTCATCAATTGTAGCAGTTTTTTTGTTTTGCTGAATGTTATAGCGGAAAAAGTCGGCAACCTGTTCAATAAAGTAGCAGGTTTTATCAGCCCCTTCCATCATTGCAAGTTGAGCTCCGGTATTGAGCGTATTAAACAAAAAGTGCGGATTTATCTGATTTTGTAACGCCTTAAGCTGAGCATCGGAATAAAGCGCCTGCATTTCAATTTCCTTTTCCTTAAGTTCTGCTTCCGTCCGTGCTTTTTCCCAAATTGTATCAATATATTCACGGATACTAATAATCATACGGTCAAATGCGCGGCAAATGTTTCCAATTTCATCATTACTTGTTTTATTGAACAATGGAACATCAAAATCACGTTTAGAAATACGGTGCGCAACATCTGAAATTTCTGCAAGCGGTTTTGTAAGCGAAGTAATAGTTAAATAAAGAAGCATAAAAATTGAAAAGGCCAGGATAATAAAAAAAACAAAACTTAAACGTGTGTTAACTAAAATCCGGTTGTGGCTCTGAGTATATTCGTTGGCATTTTGCAAAAGCAGGAGTTTATTTAATTCAATAATCTGAGTTAACAGAAGATTGTAACAATCCAAAGTTTTTTTGTAGTAGAAAGTAACATCCGTACTGTTGGCGCGGCGTGCAGTAATTGCTTTATTTGAACACGCAATAAAAGAATTTGTAAGTTGATAAACAATGTACTCTTTTTGGAGCAGTTCGTTTTTTGAAGGATTTGACTGCATTTTGGAAGAAAATTCTTCGACTTTGTTGCGGCAGGTAAAATAAGAGTCAATACTTTCAAAAGTGTGATAGTTTACGTAAGTTTCCATCGCTTTTTCTGTGTTTGCAAGCTGCTGCGAAAGGTAATTCATTTCGGAGTTTGATTTATACGAGTCACCAATGTTTTCAATTGCAAGAAGATCAAGCCGCATAGTTGAAAAAAGAATAATTATCATAACGGCAAGGGCAATAAGAACGCAAATCATAATTCGCCAGCGAAGGGATTTGTTTTTAATGAAGGTGATTAGGCTCATGGTCACCTCCTAAAATCTGAACATCGGCTGCAATGTAACTGTTTGCATAACCTTTGTTTCTATATTCAAAAAGTTCCTTAATTGCAGTTTCTCCAATTTTTTCAGGATCAACTTCAATCAGTTCGCTTACAATTCCTTTGTCCAGGTAAAGTTGGCAGGTTTCGTTTGTACCAAAACCCAATAGTCCAATTTTATTCTGGGGGATTAATTCCTGCAAAGTTTGCGCAACCTTAATTGTATCTTCCTCTGAAAGGCAAATGAATATATTCGTATTTTCAATTGTTCGTTCATCAAGATTGTTTTTAAGAATTGAATAGTGAATTGATTTGTGCAGTTTTAATCCGTCCTGAAGACTGTTTAAAAGGTTAGAATAGTTGGAGGTTGATGAAATGTCATTGCTGATAATTACTGCATTTCCGTTGCCGTGAAGATAAAATGCAACTTCATCACTTATTTTTTTACCAAGTTCCCAGTAGCTTGTTCCAATGTAAGAAATTTGCGGCAGGTTTGCATTATATTGACCAGTTGTTACAAGCGGAATAATGGTGTCGTCAGTTCGGCGGGGAATAATCAGTTGACTGTCGGAAGATTCATTAAACAAAATTACTCCGTCTGCGTTTACATAACTTACATAATCTAGTAATTCCTGAACAGGTACATCTTCCGCCTGTGAACCTGGAACGTAAAGTTCAACAACGGAGTTATAATAATCGCTGTAACGGTTTGCTCCTTCAAAAACGCGTTGCATGAAAAGTTGATTTTCGTAGCGGCCGGTAACAATTATGTGATAGTTGCGGGTGTCGTGGTCGGCTGTACGTGAACGGGACAACAATTGCTTGGAAGTTGTCATAAAGTGATAAATTGAAATAGAAATTGTGGCAAAAGTTAGTAAAGCGAAAATAATAACAAAGGTTATGAATAATTTTTTCTGATTTTTACTTTCCATATGTAAAAGTTATCTTCTCTTTTGAAGCATTAGCTGTAACTTTTCCGCCTTTTTCCAGTTTGCCAAATAAAACTTCATCTACAAGTTGATTGGCAATTTTGTCTTCGACTGTACGCGCAATGTTTCGAGCTCCAAATTCTTTTGAATACCCTAAAGTTGTAAGCAAATCGATACATTTTTCAGTAACAGTAAGTTCAACTTTTTTAGCTTTCATACGTTCTGACAAGCGAGCAACTTCTTTACGGCAAACTTTTTTTGCAACTTGAGAATCTAGGTAATTAAATGGAACAACGGCGTCCAAACGATTGCGGAATTCTGGAGGGAATTCACGGTTTACGGCTTCAGAAAGAGCTGCGTCAAGATCATCTTCGTATTCAGAGCCAAAACCAATGCCAGGTTTTTCCAAATCGCGTGCGCCTGCGTTACTTGTCATAATGATTATGCAGTTTCGGAAATCCGCTTTTCGTCCTTGATTATCAGTTAACTGACCATAATCCATAACTTGCAGTAAAACGTTGTAAATGTCTTCGTGTGCTTTTTCAATTTCGTCGAACAAAATTACGGCATTCGGTGTTTTTCGAATATCTTTGGTAAGTTGTCCGCCTTCTTCAAAACCAACGTAACCTGGAGGTGAACCTACAAGACGGCTAACTGTATGTTTTTCCTGATATTCGCTCATATCGTAACGGAGTAACGGTTCTTTTAGAAGTTTTGCGAGAGTTTTTGCAAGTTCAGTTTTTCCACAACCTGTAGGACCTACAAATAAATAGCAGGCTTCTGGACGATCTGGATTTCGAAATCCTGCTCGTGCGCGTTTTACTGCTTTTCCAAGTGTAATAATTGCTTTTTCCTGACCAAAAATGTCTAAGCGCAGGTTTTCTTCAATTTCGCGCAAGGCAGTTTTTTCGGAACCTGCAACTGTGTCTATTGGAAGTTTTGCAATTTTTGCTGTTACGGTTTTAATAACGGATGGAGTTACTAATGGAGTTGATTTTTTTCCTCCAACTCCAACTGTTCCTAAAAATCCGCCGGTTCTTGCTATGTGCATGTAAGCGCCTGCTTCATCAATTATATCAATTGCTTTGTCTGGAAGGCGACGATCCGGAAGATATTGTGCAGAAAGTCGAACGGCCTCTTCTACTGCTGTGGAAGTGTAGCGTACATTGTGATACTGTTCGTATTTTGGCAGAATACCTTTAAGTATTTTTACGGATTCGCTAACGGTTGGTTCGAGAATATCAATTTTTTGGAAACGTCTTGCAAGTGCGCGGTCTTTTTCAAAGTTTTTAGAATATTCTTCGAAAGTGGTTGAACCTATAAAGCGAACTTCACCACTTGCAAGAACTGGTTTTAAAAGATTTGCTGCATCAATTTGAGAATTTCCGTTTGTACCAGCGCCCATAATCATATGAATTTCATCAATAAACAAAATGGCGCGTTTTTTTTCTTTAAGTTCATTGATTACTGAATGAAGTCTTTCCTCAAAATCGCCACGGAATTTGGAACCTGCAAGCAAAAGTCCAATATCCAGAGAATAAATTGTATAATCTTTTAGAATGTCTGGAACTTGCCCTGCAACAATTCGCTGTGCAAGTCCTTGTGTAATGGCAGTTTTTCCAACTCCTGCATCGCCAACATGCAGCGGATTATTTTTTGAACGGCGGCACAAAACTTGAATTGTTCGCTCAATTTCTTCTTCTCGGCCAACAAGTGTATCGAACATATTCTTTTTTGCCTGTTCGGTCATGTTTACGGTAAAGCGTTTAAGTCCGCCGGCATTGTTTGAACCCATCATGGTGTCTATTCCGTTTGCAGGGGATTGCTGAGCGTTGGAGTTTTTTTTGCGGGAAGGGCGGGTGAGAGAAATATTTTCCATTAGTTTTAGTTTGTCTACGCCGTTAGTTTTTAAAAAATATGAACAGTAGTTTCTGCTTTCTTCAACCATGCTGATTAGAATGTCGGTAATGTCTATTGTGTCTGATTCGGCAGAAACGCAGTGGAAAACGGCACGGTTCATCATTGCCTGGAAGCCTGCAGACTCTGAAGGGCCTGTATAAAATTCCGGATTTGCCTGTTCCGAAATGACTGGCATTTGTGAAGTAAGGTAAGAGTAAAGGTCGTCGCGCAAATGTTTTGAATTAGCACCACTTTTTGTTAACAAATCGGTTACGAAATCTTCTTTAAGTGCCGAAGCTAAAACATGTTCTGGTGTAAAAAACTGATGGTGCGATTGTTTTGCACTGAGCAGGGATTCTGACAGTATTTTTGTGAGTTCTGGACTGATTTTCATTTGTTTGACAATCTGCTTTGGCTTTTCTGGATTACTCAACTTCTACCCTCAATGGAAAACCTTTTTTTCGAGCAACTTGAATTGTAAGGTTTGTGCGAGAAACTGCAATGTCGTATGTGTATGTACCAACTACAGAAGAACCTGATTCATGAACCTGTCTCATAAGTTTTTCTGCTTCTTCGTGAGATTTATTAAAAATAGAAACAAGGACATCAATAACAAAATCCATAGTTGTAAAGTCATCGTTGTAAAACACTACATTTTTTGTAGGTGGCAGTTCAAATCCTGCATCTGCAACAAAAGGATTTGCGTTATTTTCTGACTGATTATTTACATCGCTCATACTTATATTATAAAGGTTATTATAAAAAGATTAAAGTGGAATGTTGTTTTACCCATGCTTACATATTTTGAGATAGTGAAAGTGAAATGGAGGTCCGTCCCCTTTTTCATGAAAATGTGAAAAAGGGGACGGACCTGTTTTTCATGAAAATGTGAAAAGAGGGACGGACCTCTAATAGTCTGAAATGTTAATTCTTTGTATAGCAAGAATTTAACTATTTTGTTATTCAGAGGTCCGTCCCCAATTTCATATTTTTGTGAAACAGAGAACCGTCCCCAATTTCATAAAAATGTGAAAAAGGGGACGGACCTCTATTTCATGTTGCGTATATTTTCTCTATAAACTCTACTAACTTTATGATATAATTTTATATATGACTAAGAAAGTAAAATCGGAAAATGAGAAAGTAAGTAGATATCATCGAAAGCTAAAAAGGCTTTTTTCAAATCCATTTACATACGTTGGAATAGTCGTTGTTATTGCAATTACGGTGGCAACTTATGTAGTTCACGAAACAGAATCTGGTGGTAGAACTGATAGTGGAATTGTCGGATGGTTTGATACAGTCTGGCATACAATTGTTGCAGTTTCCGCTGCATATTTTGACTATTACGTAAAATCCATTCCAGGACGATTTGCATCACTTGTGTTACTGCTTTTTGGAATGATTATATTCAGTTTTGTAACTGGTAGAGTCACTTCTGGATTCATGAATATGTTAATGAAAGGAAATAAGGGGTTAAAAAAACTAAGAGGTATGAAAGATCATTTTATTATTTGCGGATGGAGAACAGGTTTTGATAAGATTCTGGAAGCTGTTATGCAGTCTAATCCTGATATTTCTACAGATCAAATTGTAATGGTAAATGAAGCTCCTGCCGAGCAAATGGAACAGCTTCGTTCTGAGCTTCAGTTTAAGGATATAAATTATGTAGCCGGTGATTTTGCTGATGCAGAAACATTAAAGCGAGCATTCATAGAAAAAGCAAAACGTGTTCTCGTTATTTCGGATGCGTCAAAAACTCGTTCAGAAATGGAAACTGATTCGCAGACTGTTCTGGCTGTCCTTACAATGAAGAATATAAATCCGGATGTATATGTTGCGGCAGAAATTATAGATAAAAAGTTTGAAGAACATTTGCAACTTGCACATTGTGATGAAGTTTTGCTTACCCAGGAATATGAACACAGTCTTTTAGCAACTGCTTCAAGTGGAAAAGGCTATAGCAACGTAATTAAGTCACTTATTTCTGATGATGCAGAATCTGGTATTATTATTGATGAAATTCCTATGGCTTATATTGGAAAATCTTACAAAACTTTATTAGACCGTTTCTTTACAGAAAAAGATGAAGTTTTGGTCGGTTTACTGCTGGATGAAAATCATGAGACATTATTAACTCCGTCTGATGATTTTATAATTCCAAAAAATGCTAAATCTATTTTGATTTGTGCAAATCACTAATGAGGTTTAGAGCTGGTTTATCATGGAAACGAAAAAAAATGATAAAAAGGACAGAAAGAAGGTTTCGATTTTCAAACGGCTTCGGCTTACTTTAAGCGATCCGCTTGTACTTTTGTGCCTTGGAATTGTTGTCCTGATTTTTATTGCGTGTATTGTTGTTTATAACGCAGAAACAAAAACTGGAAGTGGAATTGTTACTAAGTTCGATACGTTCTGGTTTATGTGCGTTGCCGTTTTTGCAAACTATTTTGAGTTTGTCTGCGAATCTCTTCCTGGACGAATTGCTGGATGGACAATGCTTATGACGGGGTTGGTGCTTTTTAGTTGTATTACAGCGAAAATTGCATCTTGGTTTGTTGATGTTCAAATGAAAAATGATAAGGGGTTAAAGAAGTTGAATACTATGCAGGGACATTTTTTACTTTGCGGTTGGAGACCGGGCTTTGAAAATATTTTGGAAAATGTACTTATATCTAATCCGGATATATCTACAGATATGATTGTTTTAATTAATGAAGCACCTGAGCAAATGGAACAGTTAAGAGCTCAGAAAAAGTATAAGGATTTAAACTTTGTTGCCGGTGATTTTACTGACGAAACTACATTAAACCGTGCGTTTATAAAAACAGCTTCACGTGCTTTAATTATTTCTGATAAGTCTAAGAAATATTCAAATCTCGAAATTGATTCACGAACTGTCCTTGCCGTTCTTACAATGGAAAGCATGAATCGTGGTATTTACGTTGCTGCGGAATTAATCAGCGAAAAGTTTGAAAAGCATTTAAAAATGGCACACTGCGATGAAATAATTTTGACGCAGGAATACGAACGAAGTCTTTTAGCAACAGCTTCCAGCGGAATGGGCTATAGTAACGTTATTAGGTCGTTAATCAGTGATGAAGCTGATTCTGGCATTTTGATTGGTGAAATCCCTGATGAATTTATTGGTAAAAGTTATAAGGAATTGAAAGATCATTTCTGGAATATCCGAAAACAGAACGGTATTCTTGTAGGCCTTTTACTTAATTCAGGAAATTTTCACTTGCGTAGGAAGGAAGCTATCCGCGAGGCACAGAAAAATCCGAATATGAACGATATTATTGGCGGACTTCAAAAGGTAAAAACGATGATTAGTAACGAACCAATGTTTACGCCGCCAAACGATTTTATTGTTCCTAAGAACTCTAAAGCAATTTATGTTCGTGGTAAGCAGATAAAGGCATAATCCGGAGGATGATAATGGATACATTTGAACAGGTTTTACCAAAATTAGTTAAGATTCCGATTTTTGAAGCTTTTAATCCTGAAGGAGAAGAAGATAAGCGCATTTTGAAAACAGTGTATAATTGTCTTTCTGTTGAAAAATTTAAGGCTGGAGAAGCAATTATTAAAGAAGGCGAAACTGGAGATGTTTTTTACATTTTGTATTCTGGTGAGGTTTTAATTACACGACAGACGCCGGCGGGTGATGTAATTGCTCTTGCAACGCTTAATTCCGAAATGAACGTTTTCTTTGGTGAAATGGCAATTATTAGTAATGATACTCGTTCTGCAACTGTTACTGCAAAAACGGAATGTTCTGCGCTTGCTCTTTCGGGAAAAACTTTTCTGGAATTGTGCGAGAAAGAACCAGTTTTGGGATACAGAGCTTTACTCGTTCTTGCAAAACGTCTTACAAAAACTGTACGTGATGCAAACAAAGATAAAGCTATTTTGTATGAAGCTCTTTGTAATGAAATAGAGATTGGTGTGTGATGAAAAAGAAGATTAATATTGATATTGATGCTCCGGTTACAGTTACTTTTTCAATGATTTCCATTTTATTATTTGTACTCGATTCGTTCGTTGTTAAAGGTAAGTGGACCGCTTTGTTTATGAGTTCTCCTGCGGCTGGTGGAGATTTTCTGTTTGTGCCGAATAAGGTTTTGTCTTATGTGCGGTTAGTAATGTATTCGTTTAGTGCGGTTTCTTGGGAAGTATTAATTACTAATTTGATTTTTATTTTACTTTTGGGGCCGTCTATGGAAGAAAGGTACGGTTCTGTTATTATCGGATTGATGATGCTGGTGTCGGCGCTGTTTTCCGGTGTTTTGAATGCTTGCTTTTGTAAAAACAGTATTGTTGGTTGTACTCCAATTGTCTTTATGATGATTTTTTTGAATTCGTTTTTGTCGTTTTCTAAAAAGAAAATACCTAGCAGTTTTGTACTTGTTTTTATTTTGTTTATTGTGCGCGAGATTTTTGTGAAAAATCCTAATGGGGTAGTTGGAATTTTTATTGGAATTGCTGGTGGACTTTGTGGAAGTTTGTTTGCGTTTCTTGCTTCTCCGAAAGCTAAAGCTGCTAGAAAATCTTCTGGAACTTCAGAGGGCGGATTATTAAATAAGGCTGAACGTATTGCGGAAATTGATGCCGAAAGTCCTCGTTTTAAGAAAAGTAAAAAAATTAAAAAAAGTTCCGATTCTGATGATGATGATACAACAGTAATCGGAACTTTAGAATTTTAAAAAGCTAAATTATGTTATTCTACAACAATAATCTGGCTAAGCTTTTGACCTGAACTTAACACTTCATAGTTTCCGGTTTGAGTATCAATTTTTCCATTGATACTGTTAAATCCTTTTGCTGCACTGAAGTACAAAGCATTTTTTCTACCAGAGAAAGAGAAAACTTCAAGGTCGTTACCAACGTTTTCAAAAAGGTTTCTTAGTTCATCCTCTTTTACATCGTAGAACAAAATGTTGTGTTTACCAGATTCGCCACCTCGTCCATCATCAATGCCATTAAGGAAGTATACACCGTTGTCTGCACTTACAGTGCTTAAAATATGTAATTTTGGTGAACCTTCCAAAGTGATACGTTCACCTTTGTCTTTTCTGTATATAAAGGATTAAAATCATAATAGTTATGTTTTAAACCTTTGAATGCTGTTAATTTAAAGTCAATTTCATCCTGTCTACATAAAGAAGAAAGCTTTTCAAGAACTTTTTTTGCATCTAAAGAATCGCCATTCTTGTAAGCATCCTTCCAGGTATATACAATTCCCGAATTTTTTGTATACAGATTAATATATCCCAGTCCACTAAAACCAGAAGTTGCAAAACAGTCTGTTTTTATATCTGAATGGATAAATAAATCTTCTTCAATAGACTTATCTGTGCCTATACTGTAAAGAACATCTGCATAAAAGTTTCTTTCATACCATTCGACACTTGATTAACCAGCATTCTTGTAAATAGAATTATTTCCTTCAGAATATATCAAAGAACCAAACAAGTTTTCAAGATTATTGTCAAAAATGGCCTTTATAGCTTCTACATCTTTTTTGTCTTTTGTAATTTCAGCAATTTTTCCAAAAACCTTGTCGTTTTCAAATTTCTTAAAGTTTAAATAATATTTTTCATCCAAACCAGGTTTAAAGACATAATCAGGTGCGCCTTCTGTACCTTTATCAATAAAATATGCAATTTCTTCAGGCTTTTCTAAAGAAGAAAAAGCATTATTTATAATGTAATTATAAATCTCCTGTGGCTGAATTTCCTTTTCTTCTGAAGTAATATTTCTAAACAAATAAGTTACTTCTTTTGGATATGCTATGGTTCCTGTGTCCTCAAGTTCTCCTGTGCTATCATCTTCTTTATATACCTTAAGATTTCTTCCGACAGGCATATTTTTACAACTATCATTTAGAGTAAAAGTGTCTATAGACTCAGTTGATGCATTAAATAAACCATTATCCTTGTCATCAATAAACCATATTCCAGTACCACTAAACATAACAACATCATTTGCTTTAGAGAAAGTTCCATTTACTTTTGGAATTTTGTGTACAGCTCCATTGCTTGAATAATAGAAACATTCTGCATCATCATCGTAAACCCAGTCTTTTAGACAAGAACTACCTATAGAATCGTACCAAAGGTCAATAGAATTTTCTGGGTCATTAACTGGAATAGCACGAACATAGTGTGCACCACCATTACGTTGTGCGTTTGCAAAAAAACATGAACCATCTGCACTTACCTGAAGTTTGGTATACCACATATCTCCAATTTTTGAAGTTAACTGTGTAGAAGTATTTGTATTTGGGTCATACTTATAAATTACAGTAACATTTGATTTTGAATCTCTTTCATTAATTACATAATACAAGTTTCCTTGTTTATCAAATGTCATTGTGTTTTCTGGACCTTCAGCAACCTATTCTCTCATTACATTATCTATTTCAGGGTCTGGGAGAATATCGCTGTAACTACCATCATCAAATACACACAAAAGAGGTCAGATTTTTAAAGGTACATTTTCTTCCCAGTCATTTCCATCTTCATCGGTTCTTGTTACTGGAGTAGTTAACCAGGAATATCCATTAAGGATAACAAAGAAACATTTTGTTTCTGGGTCTGGAGATTGGGCAATCATAGGAATATCTGCAAGCTCACCTTGAGTTCCCTCTGGAAGTGACAAAAAGCTTTCCATAGAACCTGCTTCAGTAATTTTAAGAATAAACTCATTTGTTGCAGCATTCCGTGCTGAAGCATTTCGTGCCGAAGCATATGGATCTTCTTCTTTGTCTACAACACCAAGAGCGCTGGCACCGTCTGGTCTGAATCTTAAAAATTGTTTAGTATTGCCAACCTTTGTTCTGTCAACATCTTTTCCACTATCACCATCATCTTTGTTGAACATGCCAGAAATCATTTCGCAACTAGATAAACTAACAATCAAACTTAATAAAATAAAACTTTTTATAATACATTTCAGTTGTTTTATATAAGACTCCTACTATGTATCATAGTAATTTAATTATCATCCTACTGTGAAAAATTTGCAAGAAAAAAAAGCCCCAGGTCAGTAGTGGCCCGGGGTGACATGTTAGTCATGCTGAAAATGATTCAGCATATTTATTATTTCTTAGCCTGTTTAGAGAAAGTTTTAATACCTTCAATAACAAGAATAACTGCTAATACTGTCATTGCAGCAGCAAAGATTAACTGGAACCAGTTACCCCAAGCCATTGCACCAGCAGCACCTGCAGCCATTGCTTTAATCTTGTTGAGGATTGTAAGAACAAGTGATGTCAATGTAGCAGCAAGCATGAAAATCATTGGGATAAAGAACATCTTGTTATTCTTTCCAACTTCACCAAGCCATGCAGCAACAGCCATCAAAGCAATACCAGCGAGCAACTGGTTAGCAGCACCGAATAATCCCCAAATTTGAGAAAGAGAAAGTCCACCAAGGATACAACCAATCAATACCATTAAACATGTACCGAATAATGGGTGAGCGAGTACCTTGCGTACGCCTGTAGCTTCTTTCCATGTAGTTTCACCGTCTTTCAAGAACAATTCAGCAAACATAAAGCGGCTCAAACGAGTACCTGTATCCAAAGATGTTAAAGCGAATACAGAAACTGCCAATGTAAGCAAAGCGTTGATTGTATTGTATGTGCCAGATCCTTCTGGACCGAACATAATAGCAATACCACCACCAAATGCTGCAGATGGAGAACCAAATCCGCCAGCCTTATATTTATCAAATACCATACCAACAGCAATCAAAGAAATGATACCAAGTGCAGATTCAATCAACATAGAACCATAACCGATAGCTTTAGCATGAGATTCGTTATCAAGCTGTTTAGAAGATGTACCAGTAGAAATTAATGAGTGGAAACCAGAACAAGCACCACATGCAACTGTAATGAACAATGCAGGGAACATAGTTCCGAGGTTTGTTTTCCATCCTGTGAATGCTGGAATAGAGAATGAAGCATTTCCTGTGAAAGCACATCCAATAATACCACAGATAGCAACTAACATCATTGCATAAAGCAAGAATGATGAAAGATAGTCACGAGGCTGGAGCATAATCCAAACTGGAATTAAAGAAGCAACAGCAATGTATACACCAATGAAGATAATCCATGCTGTGCGGCTCATTGCGAAACCACATTTAAGACCGATGAAGATGATTAAAACAATTCCAACAATACCAATGATTGTAGCTGGAAGAGTCTTCATTCCGCCTTTGTTTGTCATAAGACCGTAGATGATTGCCAATACAATGAACAATACAGAAATCATAGCAGTTGTCTGGTTGTTTGTTGGAGCGCCAACAAATCCGAACATTTTTGCACTGCCTGCAGCTGTAAAGAATGTACCTGCAACTACGTTTACGAATGAAGCAATTACCAAAATCAAAACGAGTAATGCAAATATGATGAAAAGCTTTTTAGCTCTTGTACCCATAGAATCTTTGATGATTTCACCAACAGATTTACCTTCGTGACGGATAGAAGCGAACAAAGAACCAAAGTCCTGAAGTCCACCAAAGAAGATACCTCCGATTACACACCAAAGGAATACAGGAACCCAACCGAAAACAGCAGCCTGGATAGGACCGTTGATTGGACCAGCGCCGGCAATTGAAGAGAAGTGATGTCCCATTAATACTGCAGGTTTTGCAGCACAATAGTCTACACCATCTTCCATTTCGATAGCAGGTGTTTTTTTAGCAGGGTCAATTCCCCACTGTTTTGCAAGCCATGAACCGTATGTAACGTATCCGATGAAGAGCAAAACGATTGCAGCAATAATAATTAATAAAGCTGTCATTTTTTATTTTTCCTCCTAACAGAAAAACATTATTTGCTAAAAAGCTTTTTCAAATCTTTCCCTAATCTGTTTGAAAAGAGTTGATTTGTATTAAGCTCCATAGAAACCAATTTGTAGTTACTCCATCCCCAGAAACTGAATTTGTAGGATTTTGAGTGTTTTGTTTTTTTGATGATGGATTTTACCTGTTCATCAATTGAGTCGGCAATAATTATTAATGTAACATCTGAATTGCGGTGACCGCTGTACGGTTTTACGCGTGAAAGTCCTGTTGTCCATGCTGTGTTGTCATATTGAAGAAAGTTTTCCATTGTAAGTGATGAGGTGAGTGCAAAATAAACATATTCATTAGAATCAATGTTTGCGATTTTTGCTGCTTTTACTAAAAAATATTGTTCGTTATGAGAAATGAAATCAGCTTCCGCAACGAAAGGTGGTGTTACATTTTCTTTTTTAATTGAATAATATTTTTCAAAGGAATGTAATATCTTTTCTAATGCTTCTTCTTTACTATTTACTTTCATTTAATATTATTTTATACCCAAATCATTTTATACGCAATTTTTTTGGAAAAGAAAATGGAGGGGGGGGAGGTTGGTTGAATGGGAGGAGGGATTAGACACGGATGGACACAGAATGGAGAAGGAAGAAAAGTTGAAAGAGGAAAGGTTAAAGTGAAAGGGGAAGGAAAGGGGATTTAAAATAAAAAAACAGGATGAGTGGGATGAGGAGGATATTAGTATATTCTGAACATCTTTTCTATCCTGTTTTTTTTCTTTAGACTCTTAAGCTCTGTTAGAGAATTAATTGTAGATTGGACGTACGCGATTTACTGTATCGCATGCAGCGAGTTTAGCAATGATATCATCACCAACTTTTCCGTCTACATCGATAATGTTGTAAGCTACGTCTCCGCGGGCCTGGTTTAAGAAAGAAGCAATGTTCAATTTTGCATCGCCTAAAATCTTTGTGAACTTAGAGATTGTATCAGGAATATTTTTGTGGCTGATGCAAAGACGTGTTCCGCCAGTTGGAATTGGATTATCTGTAACTGTTTTTGGGAAGTTTACAGAGTTTACAATGTTTCCGTTTTCGAGGAAGTCTTTAAGCTGAGCGGCTGCCATAATTGCACAGTTGTCTTCTGCTTCTGGAGTTGAAGCACCTAAGTGTGGAAGACAGATGATGTTTTTGTGGTTGAGCAATTCTTCTGCAGCAAAGTCTGTTATAAAACAGGCAACTTTTCCTGAATCTACGGCAGCAATCATATCTGCATTGTTTACAAGACCACCGCGGGCAATGTTCAAAATGCGAACGCCGTCTTTCATCTGTTTTAATGTTGAAGCATTAATCATGCCTTTTGTATCGTTTGTCTGTGGAACGTGAATAGAAATGTAGTCTGCGTTCTTGTAGATTCCTTCCAAAGTTTCTGAGTGCTGAACTTTGTGATCAAGATTCCATGCAGCATTAATAGAAAGGAATGGATCGTAACCAATAACGTTCATGCCAAGTTTAATAGCTGTGTTTGCAACCATTGCGCCAATTGCACCAAGACCAATTACACCAAGTGTTTTTCCCTGAATTTCTGGTCCAACAAACTGTGATTTACCTTTTTCAGCTAAATCTGGGATTTCATCACCTTTACCAGCCAAACCGTTTGCCCATGCATTTGCATAAATTGCAGGACGGCTTGAAAGTAAAAGGTTCATGATTACTAATTCTTTTACAGCGTTTGCGTTAGCACCTGGAGTATTGAAAACAACAACACCTTTTTCTGTAAGTTCAGGAATAGGAATATTGTTTACGCCAGCACCTGCACGAGCTACAGCCTTTACATTGTCGCTGAGATGCATTTCGTGCATATCTGCAGAACGAACCATAATTGCATCAGGATTGTTGATGTCTGTAGCAATTTCATAATTATCGCGGTCCAACTGATTAAGACCACAAGCAGCAATTTTATTTAAAGTCTGAATTTTAAACATAATCTTATAGCAAAAGCGTTAAAAACAAACTTTTCCTCAGAAAAGTTTGTTTAGCTTTTTCCTCCTTTAAGCGTTTTCCTTAGCGAATTTCTTCATGAATTCTACCAATGCTTTAACACCGTCGAGGCTCATTGCATTGTAGATTGATGCGCGCATACCACCTACCAAGCGGTGACCTTTTAAGTTTACAAGGCCGGCTGCAGCAGCTTCTTTTACGAACTTGTCGTTAATTTCTTTTTCTTTAGCAAGAACAGCTTCGTCTGTAGCTCCTGGAACTGAGTATTTTGTAAGGAATGGAACGTTCATCAAAGAGCGGCTTCCTTTTTCTGCAGTTGCGCGGAAGAAATCAGATGAATCAAGGAAGTTGTAAAGGTAATCTGCCTTTTCCTTGTTGCGTTTAAGCATTCCTTCTGCACCGCCATTCTTTTCTACCCAATGGAGAACTTTGTCCAAAACGTAGATTGTGTAACATGGAGGAGTGTTGTACATAGAACCGTTGTCTGCATGTGTTTTGTAGCAGAGCATGGTTGGTGTTCCTGGCAAGCACTGTTCTGGTTCGCAAATCAAATCTTCGCGGATAATAACAAGTGTAACTCCGGCTGGAGCCAAGTTTTTCTGAGCACCTGCAAACAAAAGACCAAACTTGCTTACGTCGAGTGGTTCAGAAAGAACACAAGAAGAAATATCAGCTACCAATGGGATATTTCCTGTGTCTGGAATGTATTCGTAGTGTGTACCCATAATTGTGTTGTTGAAACAGATGTAAGCATAATCATAGTCACCTTCAATTTTTTCTACTTTTGGAATGTAAGAGAAACCTTTGTCTTCTGAAGAAGCAATTTCATCAACTTTAATACCAAGTTTTTTAGCTTCTGCAGCAGCTTTTTTAGCCCAAACACCTGTGCGGATGTAAGCAGCTTTTTTATTGTGAATACCAAGGTTTTCAGCAACCATAGCAAACTGTGTAGAACCACCACCCTGTACAAAAAGGATTTTGTAGTTATCTGGAACGTTCATAAGTTTGCGAACCATTGCTTCTGCATCCTGAATGATTGGTTCATAAGCCTTTGAACGGTGGCTCATTTCCATAACAGACTGACCTGTTGTTCCATATTCGAGCATTTCTGCTGCACATTCTTTTAAAACTTCTTCTGGCAAACAAGATGGACCAGCTGAAAAGTTGTATACACGACTCATAATTTATCTCCTCGTTTTTTTTTGGTTTCTCGCAGATTCCGCTGATTTACGCAGATTAAAAAAAATAAAAATCAGCGTTTATCTGCGTTATCTGCGAGAGACTCTTAGATAACTAAGTTTAATGCGTTTAGAATAGAAAGATTTTCTACTTTTACGCCTTCTGGAACTTTTAATACAACGTCTGTCATATTAACAATTCCTTTTATTCCGGCTTTGACTAAGCGGTCGCACATTGTTTGTGCATCTTTTGACTTTACCGTAAGAATTGCGTATTCAATTTTTTCCTGTTTAATAATCCAGTTCATTTCATTTGCCGGATAAAGCGGAAAAGTAGAACGCAAAACTTCAACTCGGTACAAGTTTTGGTCAAAACCAGCCTTTATTTTGAATGAAGAACCTGTTGTAACTTCATCATCAAGCAAAGCCGCTCCAAGGCGCCCCAACCCAACAATACAGCAATTTCTTAATTCTTCATTCTTGATTCTTAATTGACTTCCAATCCCGAGTACCTGACTTATTGCATCCTGCAACTCGCCAACATTGTACCCGTTTGAAACTCCCTTAGAATCAGTTCCGAGCAACCACAAATCATGCCTTATAAGTGAATCTTTCCAACCTGTGGCTTCGCTTATTGCAACTGAAGTGATTTTGTCATCTGGCCAGGCTTTCAAAATCTGAAGCAACTGAACCATTCTTTTTCTGGTTACTTCCGGAATTGCTTTTGTACTTCCCATTATACGTTCTCCGAGAGTTCTCGTTCAATTAAGTTTGCAGAAAAACTCATATGTTTTATCTGAATTTAGATGAATTTTAGTTAAAAATCAAGATTACTGTTAAAAATATAACAATAAATATTAAATGTAACAAAAGCCGTCAGAGGCCTTACATAGGTCCGTCCCCTTTTTCACATTTTTATGAAATACAGGTCCGTCCCCTTTTTCACATTTTTATGAAAAAAGACCCCGACCTCATTTCCCCAAAATTCTCAATTCTCAATTATCAATTCTCCCTTCCTAATGACTCATCATCAAAAATATGATAAACTACGCCAAGAGGTATAAAATGAAACTTACTGGTGCACAAATTATTGTAAAGATTTTAGAAGCGTACGGAATCAAGACTGTTGCAGGACTTCCAGGAGGAATGATCTTGCCTTTATATGATGAATTAAACAAATCTTCATTCCGTCACGTGCTCGTGCGCCAGGAACAGGCTGCCGGATTTATTGCCCAGGGAATGACCAGAACAAATGGAAATCCTGCAGTTTGTATGGCAACAAGCGGCCCTGGAGCAATGAATCTTTTGACAGCTATTGCCGATGCCCGCGCAGATTCTGTTCCAATTATTGCAATTACAGGGCAGGTAAATACAACACAAATTGGTACAGATGCTTTTCAGGAAGCAGATACCTTTGGACTTTCCTTCCCAATTACAAAACATTCCGTAATGGTGAAAGATATAAATGAACTTGCAGACAACGTTCATCAGGCATTTGAAATCAGTGTTAACGGACGTCCGGGGCCAGTTTTGCTTGATGTGCCAAAAGATATTCAACTTGCAACAATAGAAATTTCAGCAGATGAATTAAAGGCAAAGAAGTGTGGAGCAGGGGCGTGCGGTGGTGTTCGCTTTCATGCAGATACGCAAGAATTTGTAGAAAAAATTGGTTTAATTGCTGATTTACTCGGAAAATGTAAAAAGCCGGTTTTGTTTTGTGGTGGTGGATGTAATTCTCCGGAAGCAGCAAAACAGATTGAATCTCTTGTAAAAGCTTACAGTCTTCCTGTTGTTGTAAGTTTGATGGGAATTGGATGTATTCCTAAATCTAGTGAAAACTTTATTGGAATGGTTGGAATGCACGGAAGTTATGCGGCAAATGTTGCTATGCATGAAGCCGATTTAGTAATTGCTGCAGGGGTTCGATTTGATGACCGCGCGACCGGTGTAGTTTCTGCATTCTGTCCTGAAGCAAAAATTGTTCATATTGATATTGATGCTGCAGAAATTGATAAACTTTTGGACAGTGCAATTTCAATTGTTGCAGATGTAGAAAGTGTTATGGGTGCGCTTTCACAAGTTGTTAATGAAAAGAAAATTAAAGCTGATGATTCTTGGCTCAAAAAAATCAATAAAATCAAAAAAGAGAATGATTCAATTACTCTTGGACGCCCAAATGGTGAAAAGCTTGCAAATCCTCGCGAAGTAATTGCAAATATTCCAAACTATGCAAAAGAATGTGGTCTTTCATCTGATGATTTGATTGCTACAACTGACGTAGGCCAGCACCAGATGTGGGCCGCTCAGTATTATCCAGTTGAAAAACCTCGAACCTTCCTAACTTCCGGTTCCCTAGGAACAATGGGTTTTGGTCTTCCAGCTGCAATTGGTGCTTCTTTGGCAAATCCTGAAAAACGAGTAGTTTGCTTTAGTGGTGACGGCTCAATTATGATGAACATTCAGGAACTTGCAACTTTAGCAGCATTATATCTTCCAGTTACAATCATTGTATTCCAGAATGCTACACTTGGTATGGTTTACCAGCAGCAGAAATATCTTTTTGAAAAAAATTACAGTGCCTCAGTTTTTGAGCGGGTTCCAGATTTATTGAACATTGCCCGTGGTTTTGGAATTGAAGCAATTGATGCCGATTCTGACCCAGAATGGTACAAAAAAGCATTCGATACAAAACGTGCAAATAAACCATGCTTTGTCCGCTGTTCAATAGATAGTGAAGAAAATGTTCTTCCGTTCGTTCCTGGTGGTCGTGCAAATATTGACGCAATAAGAAATTAAGGTACGTTTTACAATGAAATTGTAAGGAACGTGATTTCACTTTTCCAACTGAAAATATTTTTTTCACAGGCGGCAAGCATAAGATTTATAAGCTTTTGAAGTTCAGTTTTGCCGACCGCTTGAATCATTTTTGAACCGTATGCAGATTTTTCGGCGTTGAACCATTTTTCTATGTCGGCAGGTGTAATACGGCGTTTTTCGGTAATTTCCATAGTTGAAGTTTTTACAGTAAAGCCGCGTTTACGGAAAGTGTTTGCAATAAAAAGCCCGTCCCAGCTGAATAAAGGATTGTCGCGGTCTCCAAAAAATTCTTCTTCAGCATCTTTCATTTTGTCTAAAGCTTCTTTAAATGAACCTACCGCTTCGGAAGTTAATATTTGCGTACGAATAATTTCGCTTATATGCTGTCCTTTTGACGGAATTTTTTGAGAGATGATTGTTTTCCAGCCGTCTGCCAGAGGACATTCATAAGCAAAAGATTCTTCTTTTTCTGTACCAGCGGTTCGTTCCGTTTCTGTAAAATCTTCACTTTCAACGTCAGAAATTTCCTGCTGAGGTTTTAGAACCCCTTGAAGACAATCTGCCAGTGCAATAATAGAAGTTTCCGAAGCAAACGGGTCTGTAAAGAAAAGCCTGTCAAAAATTGTTCCTTTGTATTGAAATTTTACAAGAATATTATAAAACTCTTTTTGAGTCATAAAGTCGCCCGAAAGATTTGAAGCACGGTTTTGTAAAATTGGACGATCTAAATCACCAAGAGTTCGACCGTACTGTTCTAGAATTTGTTTTCCTTGTTCTGAACGGCAAACTCCGCAGGTAACACCTTCAGGTTCCTTGCGCGCAACTTCCCAAAGTAAAAGTCCGGAATCAGCATTCCAAATTAAACTGCGGTGATGGCGAACAAGGTCAGCCATAGAAATCATTGTGTCGCGAATCTGTAAAAGAACTTCGGCTCGATTGGAATCTAAACGTTGTCGCCAGAAACGGTCAGCACGGTCAAGTGCAATTTCCTTAGCGTTATCTTTTGGACTGAAAGTAAGATTTTCAGCCTTTTTCAAATCACCACTCTTAAAATGTTCGTTTACCCACCATTCGCTGATTGGATTTGCTCCAAACTCAGATTTTGCCCAGTCACCGGCGAGAGCTCTGTCACCATTTGCACAAGATTTTGCAGTAGCTGAACGGCCTGGCGCGAGAGGATTTAGTAAATTGATTGAACCGGTTTCTGCGGGCGCTGTAGCAAGAGCATCACTTGAAAGACCGGAATCACCTGAAGCTTCTTTTTCCAATATTTGAGCAATTTGAAGTTCTCTGCGACTCAAAACTTCATTTCTGATTGTGCCTTCGTAACCTTGTAAGCTTGGAGTATAAAATACTCGGCCCATAAGCGTGTCAGGAAGATATTGCTGAGCAACCCAGTGGTCACGGTAAGCGTGCGGATAAAGGTATCCGGCTCCATGTCCAAAACCTTCTGCATCGCGGCTCGAATCTCTGAGGTGATTAGGAACTTCCGCATCTTCTTTTTCTACAGCTGCAAGAGCATCAAAAAATGCCATACTGCTGTTAGATTTAGGCGCTGTAGAAAGATAAAGTGCTGCATGTGCTAAAAAATATCGGCCTTCGGGCATACCAACCCGATCGAAAGCCTGTGCGCAACTTTCTACAACAGAAATTGCGTGCGGATCTGCTAATCCCGTATCTTCGCAGGCTGAAATCAACATACGGCGGAAAATAAAATGCGGATCTTCACCGGCAGTTACCATACGTGCAAGCCAATAGCAGGCGGCATCAGGATCACGTCCGCGCAAACTTTTTATAAATGCAGATATTATGTCGTAATGATAATCTCCGTCGCGGTCGTAAAGAACTACTTTTTTTTGAATAGATTCTTCGGCACATTCTTTACTTATGTAGATTTTTGTTCCGTATGAAGGAATTGGCGGTTGAGCCATTGGCTTCCATTGTTCAGGAGTAGTTTCGATTGCAAGTTCAAGAGCGTTTAAAAGCGAGCGGGCATCTCCGTTTGCAGTTTCAATCAAGTGTTCAAGAGCGCCTTCTTCAAATTCGACTGTCCAGTGACCGTAACCGCGTTCAACATCAGAAATGGCCATTGTTGCGGCTTTTTTTAGATCGTCAGTAGTAAGTGGCTTAAGTTGGAAAACTCGCGAACGACTTACCAGAGCTTTATTTACTTCAAAAAAAGGATTTTCCGTTGTAGCACCAATTAAAATGATAGTTCCGTTTTCGACCCATGGAAGAAGAGCATCCTGTTGACTTTTATTCCAGCGGTGAACTTCATCTACAAACAAAATTGTGCGGCGGCTGTAAAGGGTTTTAAAATCGTCGGCTTGTTTTATAGCTTCGCGGATATCTGCAACACCGGTAAGAACAGCGTTCAAAGTTATAAAATTTGATTTTGTATGATTTGCGATGACGCGTGCTAGAGTAGTTTTACCACTTCCTGGAGGACCGTAAAAAATGACGGAAGTTAATTGATCGGCGGCAATTGCACGTCTAAGAAGTCGGCCTTTTCCAACAATGTGGTCTTGTCCGATATATTCATCAAGGTTTCGTGGGCGCATGCGGGCAGCAAGAGGTTCAGTTGAAATTTTTACCTGTTCAAATAATGAATCACCCATTTACTCTCCGAATGAAAAAAAACTATTCGCGGTTCCAGTTTCCTCTGTCTTTATAGTAAGACCATAAACCAACTTCGTCAAATTTTGCAGAAGAGGAAGCGCCTGTTCCTAAGAATGCTACAGAAGCGTAAAGTGCACTTTCAGTTTCAGTTTGAGAAGGATTTGTGTTTATCATTGTAAGAATAAAGTAAGAGTTTTGAAGTTGAGTTTCAATGTTTGTTGTAAAAGCAACAAGCTCTTTTCCTGGAATGCCGTTTTCATTTAAGGAAGTTTTTACAACGCCGCCATTTGCAGAGTTGCTGCTTGAGCTATAGTTTGCACGGCCAATAATCAGCGAGTCTTTGCAGACGCAAAGGGTAGAAGGGTATTGCCCAGTAGAAAATTCACATTCTGTAAAAACTGAATCATTTATGGACTTATAATAGATTCTTTTCTGTTCTCCGTAATAAACAACAGTTGCATCATTTGTTGCAGTTTCGTTTGTTGTTACGGCAATAGAATTGAAGAACATTACCTGATTATTAAAGTAAACAGCAGAATTTGCACAATTTAAGTTCTTTTCGCCAGAATCAACTGGTGTAACTGAAATTTCTACAGGTGAGTTTAAGCCTGAAAGTTCATAATATTTAATTGCCCTGTAATTTTTATCAAATGCTTCAGTATTTCCTGTACGAAGGTAAACTTTTCGATGCGCATTTTGAATAGAGTTTGAAGAAAAAAGTGCAAATGCAGAGAAATAAAAGGAACCGTCTTTGTAAATAGGAGTATAATTAATTCCAGAGCCATCTTCTAAAATTGATTTCCATTCTCCGTTTGAACTCCATTCACCATTTTCTGCGAGAGCCATTTTTTTTGCATAAATATGAATTTTTGACGGATATGAAGTTCCTTCATCCAAATCGTTTTTATATTCAGCAGAAACTAGATAAAGTGTGTCTGAATCTGCATGAGTTACAAGAAGTTGTTCTCCAGTGTGTTCTGAAAGATTACTGTAATCGTAATGATGTTTTTCCTTAATTGGAAGGGCAGAATCCGGATAAAGTTTCCAAGCTCCGTGCTGTAAATCATTTACGGATTTATATTCAAGACCTTTATCTGAAACAACAACAAGGAATTCTTTTCCATCAACGGTATATCGGGTGATATTTCGGATTGTACCGTTTACAGTTCCATCCAAAGGTGTTACGTCGTTTTTGATAAAATAATAAACAGGGCTGAAACAACCTGTAAAAAAAATGGAGAATAAAATAGAAGCAATTAAAAAAAATGATGTTTTTTTCATAAATAATCCTGTAATACCTTTTAGTCTTAGAAGTGGAATCTTAAGTTTATGCCAATATTTGTAAACATTCCGTTAAAGTTTCTGGATGAATCTTTAAACCATTCTGGAGTCCAAGTATAACATCCGGAAATACCAGCAGACCATGATTCTGAAATTCTGTAAAAAGCGCCGGCAGAACCTTTGAGGGTAAAGGCTGGAAAATATGTAAGGCTTGTCATTGTGTGTGTGGCAAATCCTATGTCGAATTGAAGCGGAAACTCAAAGCTTTCAATAGTTGGTTGATACATTACAGAAAATGTGATTGGAATGGAGATGAAGGTTTTTTCACCAACTGTAAGATTTGTTGTAAGTGTAAGGTTTCCTCCAAGTGCAATATTATCAGAAACAAATTGCAAAAAGCCGAGAGATGCACAAAAACCTGGATTTAATTGTTTATTGAAGTTAAGTGGAATAACACCACCAAGTTCCATTTTGAAAATGCGGTCACCGGCACCGTTCATTTTGTAAACGTAACCGTCGTCGTATTCATCTCCTCCTTCTGCTGCGAAAAGAGCTGTAGAACAAAGACATAAAATTAAAAAAATTGAAAGAAGTTTTTTCATATTGCACCGTATTTTTTTTTAAGATATTCTATAAATATACAGTATTTAAAACTGTTTATCAATAAAACGTAAATGATGAAGGAAAGTTACATGAGTGCACAAATTATTGACGGAAAACAAATTGCTGCGGATGTTAGAGGTGAAGTTGCGCAAAAAGTTGCAGAATTAAAGGCAAAAGGTATTGCTCCTTGTTTAGCTGTTATTTTGGTTGGAGATAATCCTGCATCTGTAAGTTATGTTACTGGTAAACAGAAAGCACTTGCCGAAGTAGGTATGGTTGATCGTTCCGTTCATTTGAGTGAATCAACAACAGAAGAAGAACTTTTGAAATTGATAGATGAATTGAATGCTGATGATTCTGTTCATGGAATTTTGGTTCAATTGCCATTGCCAAAGCATATCAGTGAAGAAAAAGTAATTATGGCAATAAGTCCTGCAAAAGATGTGGACGGTTTTCATCCTGTAAATGTTGGTAATATGATGATTGGGCGTCCTGGATTTTTGCCTTGTACTCCTCATGGCATTATAGTTTTGCTACAGAAATCAGGAATAAAAACAAATGGAAAGCATGCGGTTGTAATTGGCCGCTCAAATATTGTTGGAAAACCAGTTTCAATTCTGCTAGTTCAAAAATCGGTAAACTGTACGGTGACAATGTGTCATACTGGTACTAAAAATCTTTCTGAAATTACAAAACAAGCTGACATTATTGTTGTTGCAAGCGGTCAGCCTCATACTTTAACTGGAGACATGATTAAGGATGGTGCTGTAATTATTGATGTTGGCGTAAACAGAATACACGATGCTTCAAAAAAGAGTGGATTCCGCCTGATTGGTGATTGCGATTTTGAGGAATGCAAGGAAAAGGCTTCGTATATTACACCTGTTCCAGGCGGAGTTGGTCCTATGACTATTGCAATGCTGATGAACAATACTCTTGAAGCCACAAACGCAGCTTTAAAAAAGTAATGTGATTATTGTTTTGCAGGTTTACGACCACAACATTTTTTTTCTATACAATAGCCGGAAACATCACATTTTGGTACAAAAAGATTTTCACAAATCCATTTCCATTCGTCGGAATAGTTTGATAAGGCGGTTTTAATTTCATTTGCCATTGTGCGGATTTCTACGTAAGCGCGTGTACAAAGTCGTTGATTCATAAGATTTATCATATTACGAAGATTTCGCTTGTCTACGATTTTTGTCATCATTCCCAGCGGTAGAATATTTGCTGCATCTTCTTTTGAAACGCCGGCATCAAGTAATTTTCCGTATTGCTGGCGGATAAAATCCATAGTAGCTTCATATGTCTTTTTTGCTTCTTCTGATTTTTGCGCTGTTACTGGCAGATAATATGCAAAGTTTTCACAATTTACGTAGCGTGTACTTTCCTGCAGTCTTGTTGGTCCACCACCGATATGTGTGTAATATTCGCGGATTGCTCGTGCAGAATATTGTTCAATGCAAAGTTCAATGTCTACGTATTCTAAAACACGGCCGTGACCACTTGTAATACATTCTTTTGCACGCTTAATATTTTTTTCTGGGTCATCAACTGGACTGTTCCAGCAGACACCTGCCATTTTGCCTATTTTTTGTAAAGGATATTTATCAGTTGTTTCAAAAATTGTAATCATAATTAGATTATATCAGATGATGAAAATTCTGTGTAGGCATAAGCGTTGTGGTAGTGAATACTTTCTTCATTTTCTGCTTCTACACTAAACCATTTGAATCCTATTTTTTTGAGACCGAGATAAACTTCGCGGACTACATCTTCTACGAAACGTGGATTTTCGTAGGCATGTTCTGTAACAAATTTTTCATCCTGCCGTTTGAGAGCTGAATAGAGTTGTGAAGAAGCGGATTCTTCTATCATTTGGATTACATCTTCAATCCAGAAAAAATCGGAGTATAAAAGTTTTACACGGACTTTGCCACGTTGATTGTGAGCTCCGTATTCGCTGATTGCTTTACTGCAGGGGCAGAGGGTTGTGATTGGTACTTCGATTGTTACGAAAAACTTACGGCTGTTTTCACAGACTTCACCTTCGTAAGAACATTCGTATTCCATAATTCCGGCTGCTGCGGAAACTGGCGCTTTTTTTTCTATAAAATATGGAAACTTTATTGTGCCAAAGGCTTGTTCTGCGTGCAGTTTTTCCCGCATTTCTTCGAGCATATCTAAAAAGTGTTGCATTGAAATGTCGGAATGATATTTGTGAAAAACTTGAATAAAGCGAGACATATGTGTGCCTTTAAAATTGTGAGGCAAGTTTACGAACAGGTCGACTGTGGCCGTTGTTGTTTGAGTTTTTTTGTTTTTATCAAGGACACTTACGGGGTATTTTACGCCTCGAACTCCAACTTTCTGCAGTGGGATTTTGCGAGTGTCTTCTTCGTTCTGAATGTCGCGCATATTAAAATTATAATGAAAGCATGCAGAAATGGAAACAGGGGTGCAGGGGATGCAGGGGATAATTTTTAAGAATATTGAATAATTTGGGAAGAGGTCCGTCCCTAATTTCACAAAAATATGAAAAATAGGTCCGTCCCCTTTTTCATGAAAATGTGAAAAAGGGGACGGACCTCAATTTCATAAAAATGTGAAAAAGGGGACGGACCTCTGTTTTTTTAGGTACTTTTTCATTATACTTTAAGTATGACGTACTTTTTTGAAACTTACGGATGTGAGATGAACATTGCCGAATCAGCTGCAATGGAACAACTTTTAATTTCGCGTGGATGGACACAAGCAAAATCTCCACAGGTCGCTGATATGATGATTGTAAATACCTGTACAATTCGTAAGTCGGCCGATGAACGTATTGAAGGCCGCCTCGGATGGATTAATGGTCTCAAAGCTGTACGCGCAAAAAAACTCGGAGCTAAAACAAAACTTTTAGACGAAGCCGTGGAATATGTAAAAGACGGTCCGCGCCCGCTTACAGTTGTAGTAACAGGCTGCCTTACAGAGCGCCTCCTTCCAAACTTCAAAAAACAATTCCCATTTGTAGATTACGCAGTCGGAACTTTTTCAAAACACCATTTTGGCGAAATAATCGATGCAGTTGAACGCGGAAACGAACCCTTCCCAATCGACAACAGCAGTCCATATGTTTTTGCCCCACTTTCTGCCGAACCGGGCGCTTTTTCAACTTTTGTCCCAATTATGCACGGCTGCAATAATTTTTGTACTTACTGTATAGTTCCGTATGTTCGTGGTCGAGAATGTAGCCGTCCAGTTTCTGAAATTCTTTGCGAACTCGATACTCTGAACAAACTTGGCGTAAAAGAAATCACCTTAATTGGGCAGAACGTTAATAGTTACAATTCCAATTCAGTTAATTTTGCACAACTTTTACAAATAATTGCCGACCATCTTCGAGACACAAATTCCGGTATAGAATGGGTTCGCTTTATGTCATCACATCCAAAGGATTTTACCGATGATGTAATTGATGTTATTGCCCGTGAAAAAGTTCTCTGCCATCACATACACCTTCCTGTTCAAAACGGAGCAAATCCTGTGCTTAAGGCAATGAATCGTCGTTATACTCGCGAACAGTATCTGGAACTTGTAGAAAAGATTAAAAGCCGCATTCCGGATGTTTCTCTTACAACTGATTTAATGATGGGATTTCCAGGCGAAACTGAAGAAGATGTTGAACAGACTCTGGACCTTATGAATCAGGTAAAATACGAATCTGCAATGATGTACTTCTATAATCCGCGAGAAGGAACTCCGGCTGCAAAAATGGAGCAGATTCCTGAAAAAACTCGAAAAGAGCGTCTTCAAAAAATAATTGATTTGCAACTCGAGCATACGCACGAACAAATGAGCAAGCGGGTAGGACAAACCGTAAAAGTTTTAGTAGAATCAGTCAGTCGTGATAATAAGGAAGAACTTTTAGGTCAGACAGAACAACACGAAAAAATTGCTTTCAAGGCAACCCCAAACCTCATCGGTTCCTTTGTGCTGATACAAATTGTAAGTTTGAAAGGAAATACATTCCGAGGCGAGTTTGTGCAACAAACTCGGGAAGCAGAACGAAGTTCTGCGACAAATACATTCCGAGGCGAGTTTGTGAGAGGTAAATAATGGTAATTAAGTTGATTTTTATCCTTCTTATTGTAATTTTTCTGGCCTTATTTGTTGGATATAATCTTTCAAATGTATGCACATTGTGGTTTTTCAAAACTTTCGAAAACCTTCCAGTCTCGGTGCTTGTGTTTACAGCATTTGCAGCTGGAATAATAGTTGCAGTTTTATTTATTACAGCCGCAAAAATTAAGCACTCTGCAAAATCGTCCGATAAAGAATAAGCAGGGGAATTTTCAAAATGAAAAAAATAATCGCAGCACTTTTTACCGTTGTTTTATCGGTTTCTCTTTTTGCACAGGAATTAACTGCAAAGTTTGTAACCACAGAATCAGCAAAAAAAGAAAATATTACAGAATCAGCAGAGTATCTAAAAACTCAAATAGCAAAAATGACAGTGCCAGCCGAAAAACGTGCAGCCTACATTTTTTTAGCTTCCCTTCAAGAACAGTCAGCTTTATATAACGAAGCTCAAAAATCCTATGCTACAGCCGCAGGAATTGCAGCCGGAGATGCAGAAGGTATGCCAAAAAAATCAAATGAACAATTGGTATTAGATGCCGTCCGTTGTGCACTAAGTTCCGGCGATTTTACCACTGCCGACAGTTATCTCAATTCTGCCGTCCGCAATTCCAAAAACGAAACAATTCAATCATACATAAAACTCTATTCACAGTGGAGCGCTTTGTGTAAAGCCGAAACCGTAGACGATTTACAAGAACCAATTGTACTTTTACAAGCTTATGCAAAAGTTGATTCGATGAAATCCGTTCATCCTGCAATTTTTCTAACATTATGGTATGTAACTGGCGATAAAACTTACTCAAATCAAATAACAAAAAACTTTCCGAACTCAATAGAGGCCGCAATAGTTAAAGGTGATGCTCAACTTTTACCAACCCCATTCTGGTTTTTCGTTCCAAAGTCAGGTGAAATTGAACAGGGCGTCGGAACTTTTGCAAGCACTGAAGATACTTCCCCAAAAGCCGGTAAAAAAATTACCGTTGAAGAGAAAACAGAAGAGTCAAAAATTGCAAAATGGCAACTTGGACTTTTTCGCACAGAAAACAATGCAAAACTCTTAACAGAAGAATTAAAAACAAAAGGATTTCCGGCATACATAATTTCCGAAACTCGTGCCAGTGGAACAACTTATTTTTTAGTAATCGTTGATGAAGATAAAAATGGAACCATTGCCGACAAATTACGCAGTAACGGATATGATTGCTGTGTCTTTGAATAAATTGATATTGCATAATTATACAAAATTCTGTATAATTATACATAATTCAAAACTTTTACAGAGGTGAAGTATTATGAAAAAAAAGAACGTTATTTGTGCTGTTCTTTTAGCAGTTACTTTTTTAGCAGGATGTTCAAAATCAAAAGTTGTAATTACTGGAGTAAATGATCTTCCTGGAAAAAAGATTGGTGTACAGGCAGGTACAACTGGAGAACTTTATGTTCAGGAAAATGTAGAAGGTGTAATCCTTTCATCATTCAAAACAGGTATTGACGCTGCACTTGATTTGAAAAATGGTGCTATTGATGCAGTTGTTCTTGATGAACTTCCAGCTAAAGCAATTGTAGAACGTAATCCAGACTTAGTAATTATTCGCGATAAATATTTTACAGATAATAAGGAAGAATATGCAATTGCAATAAAAAAAGGAAATACAGAACTTGTAAATTTAATTAACGATACAATTGAAACAATGAAAACAAATGGTGAATACGAAGCTTTGGTAAATGCATTCATGCCAGTTGATGGAAAAATCGTTATTCCAGAAATTCAAGCTTCAAAAGCTACAACAACTATTAAACTTGGTACAAATGCTGCTTTCCCTCCATTTGAATATGTAGAAGGAAAAAATATTGTCGGATTTGATATTACAATGGGTGAAAAAATCGCTGCTACAGCTGATTCTAAACTTGAAGTTGTAGACATGGCATTCGACAGTTTAATTCCAGCTCTTCAGGCAGGAAAAATTGACTTTATTGCTGCAGGTATGTCAGTAACTGAAGAAAGAAAAAAGAATGTAGATTTTTCTGTTCCATATTTTGCTTCAGAACAAGTTATTATTGTTAGAAAGTAATTTATACTATATAATTATAATCTAGAGAGAGACCGGTAGACTAACTCTATCGGTCTTATTTTTTTTGTTTTAAGGAAAGTATATGTCTTTTTTTGCCAGATTAGGTCAGTCTTTTTATGACACAATGATAGCCGGGCAAAGTTATGTACTTATCTTTCAGGGATTAGGCATAACATTACTGATTGCGGCTTGTGCAATTTTAATAGGAACCGTATTAGGATGTATTCTTGCATTAATGAAAATTTCTGACAGCAAGTTTTTACGTGGTTTTGCAAATGTATATACGACAGTTTTGCGCGGTTTACCTTTAGCAACTCAGTTGATGATTTTTTACTTTGTTGTTTTTGCTCCATTAAGGTTACCAAAACTTGCGGTTGCAATTATTTCTTACGGTTTGAACTCCGGTGCTTATTGTACTGAAATTTTCCGTGCTGGTATTCAAGGTGTTGATGTTGGCCAGACAGAAGCTGGACGTTCTTTAGGATTAAGCAAATGGCAGACTTTGTTTAAGATTGTTTTGCCACAGGCTGTAAAGGCAGTTTTACCAACTTATACAAGTGAATTTATTGTTTTAATAAAAGAAACTTCAGTTGCTAGTTTTATTGCCGTTCGCGATTTAACAAAAGCTGGCGATATGATTCGTAATGCAACATATAATGCATGGATTCCATTATTAACCTGTGCAATTATTTATTTAATTTTAACAGTCGGTTTAACAAAATTATTCGGATTATTAGAAAAAAGGATGGCACGCAGTGATAGAAGTAGAACATCTAAAAATTAGTTTTGGTGATTTGCATGTCATCAAAGACGTTTCAATTAAAATTGAGAAAGGCGAAAAAATTGTAATTATTGGACCTTCAGGTTCTGGAAAAAGTACATTTCTTCGTTGTTTAAATAGACTTGAAAATCCGGACGGCGGAAAAATCACTTTTGAAGGGGTTGATATTACAGATCCAAAAACAAATCTTGATGTTTACCGTCAGAAAATGGGAATGGTTTTTCAGCATTTTAATCTGTTTCCTCATTTAACAGTTATGGAAAATATTACACTTGCTCCAATAACTTTAAAACTAAAAACAGAAGAAGAGGCACAGTCTGAAGCTATGCAGCTTTTGGAAAGAATTGGTCTTGCAGATAAAGCAAATGCATATCCTTCTACTTTGAGTGGCGGACAAAAGCAGCGTATTGCAATTGTACGATCGCTTGCAATGCATCCAGATGTAATGTTGTTTGATGAGCCAACTTCAGCACTTGATCCTGAAATGGTAGGTGAAGTTCTTGAAGTAATGAAGGATTTGGCAAAAGAGGGAATGACAATGGTTGTTGTTACTCATGAAATGGGATTTGCCCGTGAAGTTGCTGATCGTGTTCTTTTTATGGATGGTGGATATATTGCGGAAGAAGGTTCTCCGGAAGATATTTTCCAAAATCCAAAGTGTGAAAGATTACAACAATTCTTAAAATCTATACTCTAAAATTGATAATTTTATATAAAACAATAAAAGATAGGTAAAATACTCTATAAAATTATTGTTGTTTTGATATAAAAACAAGTTGACAACAGATGGTTTTATATATAAAATAAAAAAGTAATCTATTAGAGTATTTGTTTTGATATATAACCACATCGGGACATTGGACAAGAGATAGGTTCTAGAGAGTTTATTTATTACAAAAAAGATTGGTGAGAGTGGTCGTCTGATTGTTTCAGACGACCATTTTTTTTGCCATTGCAATACAAGCGTTTTCGCCGTCCATTGCACTTGAAACAATTCCACCGGAATATCCGCTTCCTTCACCTGCAGGATATAGATTTAAAATTCCAGTACATTCAAAAGTTTCTTTATTTCGTGTAATACGAACTGGTGTACTTGTTCTAGTTTCTATAGCAATCATAAGAGCATCATCACATATAAAGCCTTTCATGTTTTTATTAATATCTTTAAAACCCTGCTGAAGTCTTTCTGTAATATGCTTTGGCATCCACTTGTTTAAGTTTGAAGAAACAAGACCAGGTGTATAACTGCTTGGAGGCAAATCCTTTGAAATTTTATTATCCAAAAAATCTTTAAGTCGCTGAGCTGGTGCTGCCTGTCCATTTCCGTTTTTCTTTGCTAACTGTTCCATTTCTGTTCGGAAGAGAAGTCCTGCCAGTTGAGGGCATCCAAGAGTATTTGCCTGCTGTTGAAATTGTTGAGGAATATCTTCTGGTCTTATTTCTACTACAATAGCGGCATTTGACCATTTAGAATTTCTTGCTGCGGTTGACATTCCGTTTACTACTATTTCATCCGGGCCTGAAGCAGATGGAACTACAAATCCTCCGGGGCACATGCAGAATGAATAAACTCCGCGTTCATTTACCTGTGTTGTTACTCGGTATTCAGCGGCGCCTAAATTGTTGTCGAGTTTTCCGTGGTATTGAATTGCGTCTATAAGAATACGAGGATGCTCTACTCGAACTCCAGCAGCGAAGGTTTTTGCTTCGAGGCAAGCCGGCGCCACTTTCGCGAGCATTGTATAAATGTCGGTAGCAGAATGACCGGTTGCCATCAAAACTGCGCCGGCTTCGTACGTCGTCCGCTCTTCCGACCCAACTTTTTCAGTTACGACACCACGGCATAAAACTCCACCCGCTTTTTCCGCATTGTTGCCGTTTATTACCAAATCAACTACTTTTTCACCAAAATGAAATTCTCCGCCATATTCTATAATCATAGCGCGCATATTGTTTATAACTTTTGGAAGTCTGTCGGTTCCAATGTGAGGATGTGCATCTGTAAGAATTTTTGGATCTGCGCCAAAATGTACAAAAATCCGTAAAATTTGACTAATATCGCCACGTTTATTACTGCGAGTGTATAATTTTCCATCAGAAAAAGTGCCGGCTCCGCCTTCGCCAAAGCAATAATTTGAGTTTTCGTTTACATTGTTTTGTGTGCTTATAAGTGCAATATCTTTTCTGCGCTGGGAAGTTTCTACTCCGCGTTCAATAATTATTGGTTTTATTCCTTTTTCAAGTAACTTCAGTGCTCCAAAAAGTCCTGCTGGGCCTGAGCCAATAATAATAGCTGATGGGGCGTCTTTGGAGATTTTTTTCCAGTTTGGAAGTGCTCCATTTTCTGAAGCTTCCGGTTTTTCTCCAATGTAAACTTTATATCGCAAATGGATTTTTAATTGTCCATGTCGTGCATCAATAGATTTTTTTATAAAAACAGAAGTGATTTGATTCTGCCAATTGTTAAGTTTTTGTAATTCATGGGAAGGAATTTGTTTTTTTATTTCTTTGATTATAAGTGAATTAATTAATTTTTGATTCTTTTCTTCATTGCTTTGAACGGTAACTGATAGTTCTTTAATCATAATGAAAACAGTGTAACAAAAAACAAAAAGAAAATGAACAAGATAGCGGTTACTTTAAAGTGAAATGTAAGTCACACGGAAAGGAGCGTGTGGGAGGCTATTTAAGGCTGGTTGCTTGGGAAGGAAAATGTTGCTACACGGATTTGCTGAATCCTACGGATTCAACAGTTTTTAATGAAGTTTTTATTTTGTAAATAATAAAAAAAATAAATAAAAGGAATTCAAACAGCTTCCCCATAGCTTCGTTAGAAGCGTGGCGTAGCGCAAACCTCCCATACAAAAGAGTCTGTGTGGCAACCACTTCCAATCTGCGAAATCTAAGTTAAACCCAAAATAGTCTACGTTTTCACCATTCAAAACGTACAATTTTTTCAGAGATTTTGAAATTGTTTTCTGTACAAATATGCCATATTATAAAATAAAGGATGGTAAAATAATGGACGACAGAATTAACGAAATAAATGCACTTATTAACGAAATGACACTTGAAGAAAAAGTTGGACTTATGCTTCACGAAAGCCATGCAGTTGAAAGACTTGGAATCAAAGAATACAACTGGTGGAGTGAATGTCTTCATGGAGTTGCCAGAAACGGAACTGCAACTGTATTTCCACAAACAATTGGACTTGCTGCAACTTTTGATACTGAGCTTGCAGAAAAAGAATATACTGCCATTTCGGATGAAGCTCGTGCAAAGTATAACGAAGCTCAAAAGGTAAACGACAACAGTCAGTACCGCGGTCTTACATTCTGGACTCCAAACATCAACATTTTTCGTGATCCACGATGGGGACGCGGTCAAGAAACTTTTGGTGAAGATCCGCATTTAACTTCACAAATGGGAATTGCTGCCGTTCATGGTTTACAAGGTGATGATCCGGAAAATCTGAAACTTGCTGCCTGTGCAAAACATTTTGCCGTACATTCAGGACCAGAATCCACTCGTCATACCGCAAATGTAAAACCTTCAAAAAAAGATTTGTGGGAAACTTACCTCCCAGCTTTTAAAGCTCTTGTAGATGAAGGAGTAGAATCCGTAATGGGAGCTTACCAACGTTTATATGATGAACCTTGTAACGGAAGTAAATTCCTTTTAGTTGATATCCTCCGTAAAAAATGGGGATTTAAAGGCCACGTTGTAAGTGATTGTTGGGCCGTAAAAGATTTCCACGAAAATCACAAAGTAACAAATACGCCGGCAGAATCAGCTGCTCTTGCAATAAACAATACTTGTGATTTGAACTGCGGTTGTACATACCATGCAGCAATTGATGCAGTTCGTCAAGGTTTACTCTCCGAAGAAAAAATTAACGAATCGTTGTTCCGTCTTTTAATGACCAAAGCTAAACTTGGAATGTTTGACAGTTGGGAAAAATCAAAATGGGCAAATCTTGGAAAAAAAGATGTAGATTCTGCTGAACACCGTTCTCTTGCACGTAAAGTTGCTCAAGATTCCATTGTTCTTCTTAAAAATAAAAATAACCTTTTGCCGTTAAAATCCGGAAGTGGCATTCACAAAGTGCTTGTAATGGGACCTGCGGCTGCAAATATTAACGCTTTACTTGGAAATTATTACGGATTAAATCCGCGACTTGTAACAATTTTGGAAGGTATTGCAGGAAAAGTTGCAGAACGACCGGAAATTACTCTAGATTTCCATCCAGGAGTTGGTATGTACAATGACAGTAAACAACGCGGATGGACTGTCGGAATGGCTGAAAGTGCGGACGTTGTAATTGCCTGCTTTGGATTAGATTGTATGATGGAAGGTGAAGAAGGCGACTCTGTAGAAACATTAAAAGGTGACCGCGATACAATTGAACTTCCAAAACATCAGTTGGATTATCTTCAGGCTGTACATGACAGAGGTACTCCAGTTGTTCTTGTATTAACTGGCGGTGCGGCAATTTCTTTCCCTCGCGACATTGCCGATGCGGTTTTGTTTGCATGGTACCCTGGAGAAGAAGGTGGAAATGCTGTTGCAGATGTAATTTTTGGAGATGCAGTTCCAAGTGCACATTTGCCAGTTACATTCCCAACTTCTACGGCTGATTTACCAGATTTTGAAGATTACAGCATGAAAAACAGAACTTATCGTTATATCGAAAAAGAACCTTTGTATCCGTTTGGATTTGGCCTTTCATATACTACCTGGCAGATTGATAATGCAACTGCAACTTTTGAAAAAGATAATTGTAAAATCAGTACAAAAGTTACTAATACCGGTTCTGTTGATGCTGCTGAAGTTGTGCAGGTTTATGTTTCCAAAGAAAACCGAAAGGATACAGAGCCAATTTGTTCACTTCGAGCTTTTAAAAAAGTGTTTGTTAAAGCAGGGGAGTCAGCACAAGTTGATTTTATCCTTCCAAAGAACGCTTTTGAGACAATTAATGAAAACGGTGACAGTGTAATTGAAAGTGGTAAGTATAAAATTACTATTGGTGACAGTTCTCCGTCTCTTCTTTCTGCAAAGCTTGGTGCTACAAAAACTGCGGAAATTATCCTTGACTTGAAATAACTCAAATATTATCTTGTTAATATGTTTGAAATTAAATGGATTATTCTTGCGCTTGCCCTGATTATGTACCTTCTGGTTATACTTTTTCAGGACAAGAAAGTTCTGATGACGACTGTAGCGGCTCTTGTTACAGTTGTACTTGGTTTTGTGTTTGCAGGTCGCGTTTTTGAAAATACAGACTCTGCTGGTGCGCTTTTTTATCATATTTTCTTTGAATTAATAAACTGGAATATTTTGATGATTTATGTCGGCAGTATGGTTATTGCTGCACTTTTTATCTATTCAAAAGTTCCTGCTCGAATTGCGGATGTTATTGTAGAACATTCTCCAAATACTGGAATTGCAGTTGTACTTATTCTTGCAATGACTGGAATTATTTCGATTTTTGTAGAAAATGTTGCTACAGTTCTTGTAATGGCACCAATTGCTTTGGCTTTGTCTAAAAAACTGGATTTGGATCCTGTTCCGTTTATGATTGGTCTTGCAGTAATGTCTAATTTGGAAGGAACTGCAACACTAGTTGGTGATCCTCCTAGTATGATTTTTGCTAGTTATGCAGGTTACAATTTTAATGATTTCTTTGTTCATCAAGGACGTTTATCAATCTTCTTTATTGTTCAAATGGGAATGATTGCCGGATGTATTTTCTTCTATTGTATATTTGGTCGAGTACGTGAAAAAGCAATTGTTGAAAAAGAACCGGTTATTTCATATTTTCCATTGTGGCTTTTACTTATAATGATTTTTGGTCTTGCCGGAATTTCCTTTTTAAGTACAGAATTGGGATACGGTTCTGGCTGCTTTGTTTTTGCGCTTGGTTTAATTGGTTTGCTTTGGTACATAAAAAATCAGAAGAAAAGTACAAAGGATGCTTGGGAGCTTGTAAAAGGACTTGATTGGGAAACTATTGCATTTTTAATTGGAATTTTCATTGTAGTTGGAGCAATCAGCGAAACTGGCATTTTGTCTGATTTTGCAAAATGGCTTGGGGTAATAACAAAAGGAAATAAACTTGCAGGATTTATATTGATTCTTGTATTCTCAGTATTAATTTCCGGATTTGTAGATAATGTTCCTTACATTATTGTTATGCTTCCGGTTGCAGGCGGGCTTGCTCAAAATATGGGAATTCAAAAAGAATTGTTTATGTTTGCACTTTTAGTTGGCTCTTGTCTTGGAGGAAACTTAACTCCGTTTGGAGCTTCAGCAAATGTAGTTGCAATGGGAATCTTAAAAAAAGAAGAACATCCAATTACTTTTAAAGGGTTCTTAAAAATTGGAGCGCCGTTTACAATTATAACTACTGCTGCTGCGGCTGGATTGCTGTGGTTTTTGTGGAGTTAAGCGTCTATTGCAAATAAGTCGCCAGGCTGTGGTTGAGCTCCTGAAAGTAGGTAAGGAGTTTGTTTTACTGCAGCCTGTATTTGTTTTTGATAATTTTCAATTAAAGTTTGAGCCTGATCATCACTTATGTCTGTGATAGATTCTTTAGGCTCATTTTTTATTGCGGAAAGTCTTTCTATAAGAGAGTTTAATATTCTGATTTTTGTAATTGAAACTCCTTGCTGACCTTCTTTAGCTGTAATACCTGTAACGTGTTCGAAGTTTGAATAAAGTAATGCAGTTTTACTAACAGGAACATAAAGTTTTCCCATTCCACCATTTGCGAAAGAAGAACTGTAAGAATAAGCATTCAAATTTCCAATTGAACTAGTCATTTTTTTTCAAACCTCTACTTATTTTGTCGGAAAAAGAAAAATAATTATTAGAAAAACTTGCAGATACATTTACCTATTTGAGGGCGAAAAAGTGGTCTATTTTTGGGGTGAAAACGTGGTCCATTTTGGGTTTAACGCAAATGACGTAGATTGTAAGGGATTCACGCAGATTTTTTTAGATGATGTGGACACTGGAGGTTATGTGCTAACTTTGTTAGATAAGGAATAAGCGGCGTTAGCGTTAGCACAGCCTCCCACACCCCCTTCCGTGTGACTAAAATCCTAAAGCATAAAAAAAAGACCCCTTGCACAACGTACAAAAGGTCTTAAAAAAGTCGGAGAAATAGTGAAAAATTATTTCATCTGCCAATTTACAAGTTCAAAGTTACCTTTGAATACAAAGAAAATATCAAAAATTGCATTATCTTCGTTAAATGTTAAAGAAGTTTCAATATGATTTTCCCCTTCCTTAATATTTATTTCTGCAAGAACCGGTCCATGGGCAAACTGTTCGCTTTTAAGCGTAAGAACCCCACCTTCCTTACCACCGTTCGCATTAATTACAAGTGTTTTTGCTTTTTTCAAATCAACACCTTTAATACAAACATAAGCATTATCTGCAACCGGCACAAGACTCTGCGTTTTACTTACAGCAACATTTTTTGAAGAATGCATTGTTGCAGCAGGAATTGTTTCGAAAGGATTAAAATGTCCAACCTGCTCAACGCCAGCTTTTTTTGCATTTTGAATTGGCCAGCTTCCGTCTGCATTAATTGCAAATTCCGTAATATAAAGTGAACGGTAACCGCCTTTTTCAAAACCAATAAGTTTTTCTACAGTTTGTGCATGGTAAGCAATATATAGTTTTCCGTTGAATTTAAAAATCCAGTGATGATTATTTCCCCAGTTTCCAAAATATTCTCCAGGATTCTTTAATGTATAGCCCTGGTAAGTAAATGGTCCAAGCGGATTTTTTGACGTCATGTAGGCAATTGTTGCAGTAGGTGGAACATCTCCTTTTGCGCCTTTACGGTCATTCCAGTTAGCGCAATAAGTGTAATAATATGTGTCACCAATTTTGTTAATACCAGAATCTTCAAAAAGCCAAGGTGCGTCAATTTCTACTGGAGTTCCAATAATAGAAATAAAATCTTTTCCAAGCTGAACACATCTTCCAGATTTTGGATGAGCAGAATCATTTTGAACACCACCGCCGTAATACAAGTAACCAGTTCCGTCATCATCAACTAAAACTGCAGGGTCAAAAAGCCAGTAAACTCCTTGAGTATTTGGTGTGCTTCTAGAAATTAACGCATGTCCGAGAGGATCAGTAAACGGTCCAAGTGGAGAATCAGCTGTAAGTACGCCAATTCCGTTTGCACTGTCTGCAAAATAAAGAAAGAATTTGTCTTTATCATCAACTTTTGCAGTACAAATTGCAGGAGCCCAAGAGTTATTTGCCCATTTTGCAGCTCCTCCGTTAGGTCCACGACCGGCAACTTTTATTTCGCCGCAATCTGTCCAGTTTACTAAGTCTTTTGAAGAAAATACATTCAAAGTATTTATTCTGTTGTAGGCATTATCTTCTTTACCCAAAGTGATTTCAGCCTGCTGTGCGTCATTTGTTGCGTACATGTAAACAGTATCGTTATAAACTAGAACCGCAGGATCTGCACTCAATTTATGGACTATTGCAGGATTGTTTTCGGTTGTAAGTTTATATGCTTTAGAAGCAACGTTTTTTTGAAGTTCTGTAAGCTCTGCCGAATAAGAAGCTGTTGTTAACATTAAGAAAATTCCCCCAAATAAAAATCTTGTTTTTTTCATATTTTCAGTATAACGTTAAATTACATTTTAGTAAAACGGTTAACTTTTAAAAAAGAGAAAAAATAAGGGAAAACGCTTAGTAATATTTACGAATAAGGAGTTATAATGAAAAAAATTGTACTTGCAGTGTTGGCATGTTGTGTTTTTGCAGGATGTGCTTCAAATGCTGATGTAAAAAAGGAGCAAAACATGGAAGAAAAAAAACAGAAATTGGAAGTAGGGAATGTATGTCATTTTACTTACAAATCGGAATTTTGCGGAATGGACCGTGGTGTAAACGTATTACTTCCATTTGATTACGATGAAAATAAGCAATATAAGGTAATTTATTTTTTACACGGAATTTTTGGAAATGAATACTCAATTTCAGGAGACCCGGAAGTTCAAGTTAGAGAATTTACTGCCAAAGCTGCTGCTGAAGGTAAAGATATAATTGTAGTTTTTCCGGATATGTTCGCAAGAAAAAGTACAAGCATGCAGCCAGGTTTTAATCCTGAAGCTGTAGAGTGTTACGATAACTTTGTTTACGATTTGACACAAGACTTAATGCCTTGGGTAAAAGCACATTTTTCAATTATGGAAGGAAGAGAAAATACTGCTGTCTGCGGATTTTCTATGGGCGGTAGAGAATCACTGGCAATAGGTTTGCAGCGTTCTGATTTATTTGGCTACATTGGTGCGTTTGCGCCAGCTCCAGGACTTGTTCCAGCAAGAGATTATCAAATGGAACATGTTGGTCAATTTAAGGAAAGTGATTTGACGTTCGAAGGAAAAAATCCGCTTATATACCTTCAGGTCTGCTGTGGCACAGTTGATGATGTTGTTGGCCAGTTCCCAAAAAGTTATCACAAAATATTTGAAACAAATAAAGTTGAACATACATGGTTTGAAGTAATTGGCGCTGGACATAATGCAGCAATTATTAATCCTGGATTTGAAAAATTTATTGGAGAAATCTTTTAATGAAAAAACAGTGTTTTAATCCGTATATGCCGTCATGGGAATATGTACCAGACGGAGAACCTCATGTATTTGGTGACAGAGTTTATGTTTATGGTTCACATGATGAATATAATGGCTGCGTTTTTTGTGTTGGTGATTATGTCTGCTATTCAGCTCCTGTTACAGATTTAACTGACTGGCGTTATGAAGGTGTAATTTACAAAAAAGATCAGGATCCGGTGCAGGATGGCAGAATGGTTTTATATGCACCTGACGTTACGCAAGGTCCGGATGGTCGTTATTATCTTTATTACGTTTTTGACAAGGTCGGATTTGTTTCTGTTGCAGTTTGTGACAGTCCTGCAGGAAAGTATGAATTTTACGGTTATGTAAAATATGAAGACGGAACTCGTTATGGTGACAAAAAAGGAGATATGCCTCAGTTTGATCCTGCTGTAATTACAGAAGGTAAAAAAACTTATTTGTATACCGGATTCTGTGGAAATCATATGAAAGACAGAATTGGTGCTATGGCTGTAACACTTGCTGAAGATATGCTTACAATTATAGAAGAACCTGTAGTTATTGCTCCTGGTGATGAATACAGTGGTATAAAATCAGCTGATGAAGTGAATACCGGTTGCCCATATCCATTAAAAAATATTGAGAATTGGAGTGCTTATAAGGGACACGAATTTTTTGAAGCCCCTTCCATTCGAAAAGTAGGCGATACATATTATTTTGTATTTTCGTCTGCCGTAATGCACGAACTTTGCTATGCTACAAGTAAAAATCCGCGTGAAAATTTTGTTTATGGCGGAGTAATTGTAAGCAATTGTGATTTACATATCAGTTCGTATAAACCTGCTGACATGCCTGCTGCATACGGAGCAAATAATCATGGTGGATTTGAGTTGATAAATGGTGAATATTATATCTTTTATCACCGCCATACGAACAATACTTGGTACAGTCGTCAGGGGTGTGCGGAAAAAATCAGCATAAAACCAGACGGATCTATTCCTCAGGTAGAAATTACTTCTTGTGGTTTGAACGGTGGTCCTTTGGAAGGTAAAGGGGAATACAGAGCGTATATTGCATGTAATCTTTTTAAAGCGGAACGTCCAATGCCGTACGTTGGAATGGGCGGATGTCCGAAAGTTGTACAGGATGGCCGCGATGGAGATCAGGAATTTGGTTACATTGCTGATATTTCTGACGGTGCTACAATCGGTTATAAATATTTTGATTTTAAGGACGTAAAAAAACTTACACTTACGGTGCGTGGTTATAGTTACGGTTCTTTTGAAGTTCGTACAGCTTGGGATGGGCCTGTTGTTGGAGTGCTTAAAGGAGAATCTGCAAACTTCTGGGAAGAACAGTCTTGTAACGTAAAAATTCCGAATGGGGTTAGTGCTTTGTATTTGACTTATCGCGGTGGTGGTACAGTTCAATTGCAGAAGTTTAAGTTTGAATAGAAAAAAACTTACATAACTGTTGCCATGGAGGACGGAATAATAATGTTTCGTCCTTCTTTTTGGTACTTTTTTGGTGTACAGTTCATGTAAGTTTTAAAAATCTTTGAAAAATATTGAACTGTATTAAAACCGTTTTCAATTGCAATTTCCGTAATATTTTTGCTTGTATAGATTAAGTCTAGGCAAGATTTTTCAATTCTGTATTTATTTATGTAATCAGTAAGATTCATTCCAGTGTATTTTTTGAACAAACGGATAAAATGGCTTTTGCTGTACGAGGTTACTCTTAATAAATCGTCCATTGTAATAGATTCGCGGTAATGTTCTCGTACATATTTTAAAGAAACGTCAATGGCGCTTATTCCGTGGTTCTGATTATGTGTAACGTTATCCGAAATTTCTACATATTGTTTTGTTTCGAGTATGTATGAAATTATTTCAAAAAGAACAGATTTTACCATTACTTCGCAACCAAAAATTTCTTTTTTTTGTGCAATGGCAATCTGTTTAATTTTTGCAAGAATCTCTGGTGGAAGGTGAAGTGAACGTGAGATTCTGATGCTGTCAAAAATTGAACGGATTTTATCACCTTCATAGCCAAGAACAGAACTGTCAAAAACTAGAGAATAGTAATGAAAATCTAGGCTTTCTTCTACGGCTTTTTTTACATAATGGTCTGTGCCAGGATTGATGAACATAACATTCTGAGGGTGAAGTGCAATCTCGTAGTTTTCAACGCCAAAAATAGCTTCTCCGCTTTCAAGATAGAATAATTCGTATTCAATATGATGGTGAGGTGTTGGAATGTAGTTGGACTGTGAAAATATTCCTATAGGAAATTCTTCAGTTCCTTTATAAATTCGTTCTGAATCATAAACCATAGGCAATATTCTAACATGATACTTTAGTATAAAAAAGTAGGTGAAATATCTTGTTTTTTGTGTTAGATTTATCAATAAAAACGTTTAACATTATGATTTTATGGGGCAAATCGGATGTCAAAAGTGGATATACTACATAACTGACATACTAGAATACCAAGAAATTTCCCCTATGATTTTAGTTAAATGAGACTATATTGTACAAAATTAGATACTATTGATGTATTTTTTGTAAAAAATGAAAATATATTTATATGAGGAGTTAAAATAGTGTCATTAAAGGCAAAATGTAATTACTGTAAATATCTTCTTTCTTTTGTCTTTTCTTCGGCATTCTTACTCTTTGGTCTTACATCATATGTATATGGCGAGGAAGTAATGGCAGAGAAAATCCCTTCAGAGTATTTGGTAACTTTACCCGATTGTGGAAAAATCGAACCTATTACATACTCAACTAAAGATTATTTTGGGGATGGTGGCGAAATAAAAAAATACGCCAATGTTTATCTTCCTGCTGGCTACGACGGTTCTAAGCAGTATTCGGTTTTATACCTGATGCATGGAATTGGTGGTAGTGAAACTGAGTGGGGAATGACAGGAAATCATTCAATCATTAAAAAGATTGTTGATAATCTTGTTGCGAAAGGTGAACAGGAACCTTTTATTATTGTAACTCCAAACGGACGTTCAAGCCGTAATTTTTCAAAAAGCGATTGTGACTACAATTCTTTTTATAAGTTTGGTGAAGAACTTCGAAATGATTTAATTCCTTATATGGATAGTCATTATTCGACTTATGCTGATAGAGAGCATAGAGCGATGGCAGGCCTTTCAATGGGAGGAATGCAGACTATAAATATTGGAATGTGCGAGTGTCTTGATTTAATCAGTTGGTTTGGTGCTTTTTCGGCAGCTCCGACTTCATATCAAAGTACTCGTATTGCTTCTGAAGTTGAAAAAACTCCAGAGTACAAGGTAAACTATTTTTATAACATTTGTGGTAAGGAAGACAATATTGCTTATAGTTCGGCTTCTGGTGCTGCAATGCTTTTGACAAGAGTTTGCCCTTTATTTGTAGATGGAGAAAATTTTACCTGGCAGCAAGTGCATGGCGGGCATGATTTTCAAGTCTGGTATTTAGGTTTCTACAATTTTGCACGAATTGTATTCAGGCAAAATTAGAACATATAAAAAAGAAAGTCAAAAAAAGGAGGACTTTTTATGAAAAAAACAGTTGCTATGTTGTTGATCGCTGCAGCTTTGACAACATCACTCTGTGCCGCACCTAAAAAAGCTAAAGCAAAAAAAGCTAAGAAAGGTAAGGGCATGAACATCTCTGTATTCACAATTCAGCAGAGACAGCAGCCACCAGCTGACAACAAGACTTACAAGTGGATCGAAGACAACTTCGGTGTAACATTCTCTTGGGATATCTTGGTTGGTGATAAAGACCAGAAAATTGGTGTACTTATCGCTTCTGGCGACTTACCAGATATGGTAGAAGTTGACTCAGAAAAATTCCAGGGTGCTGGATGTCTTATCGACTTGAAACCATTAGTAGAAAAATACTGTCCAAACATCATGAAACACTATTCTTCAGTTTGGAAGCAGATGCTCGATGCAGACTCTGAAAAAGATGCTAAAGGTAATATCATTACTCCACACATCTACTCACTTCCTAACTATGGTGTATATGATGGTGCTGATCAGTCTACATTCTATAACCAGAATGCATTCTGGATTCAGAAAACTGTTCTTAAGGAATTTGGATATCCAGTTATCAAAACTGTAGATCAGTATTTCGACTTGCTCGAAAAATATGCTAAAAAATATCCAAAAATTGATGGTATGGATACAATTCCATTCTCTATCATCACAGCTGACTGGGAAGCATTCAACCTTTGGAACCCACCTAACTTCTTGGCTGGATTCCCTAACGATGGTAACGGACACGTTACAAAGAATGCTGATGGTTCATACACATACACAGACAACTTTGCTGATGAAAATGCATACCGCTGCTACAAACTCTACAATGGATATTTCCAGAGAGGTTTGATTGACCCAGCTTCATTCACAGATAACCGTGACCAGTACTATGCTAAGATCGCTCAGGGTCGTGTACTTGGTATGTTCATCCAGGGATGGCAGTTCCAGGGTGACCCAGAAAATACTCTTAAAACAGCTGGAAAATATGACAGAACATATGCTCCACTTCCTGTAACATTCGATGAAACAATTAAACCACACTATCGTGACATGCCACTTCCAAACCTCCAGAGAGGTTATGGTATCACAACAAAATGTGGTGAAAAGAAAGCTATCGAAATCTTGAAATTCTTGGATGCTATGCTTACAGACGAAAACCAGAAGATCATCCAGTGGGGATTTGAAGGTGAAGACTGGCAGAAAGATGCTCAGGGTCGTCCATCAAGAACTCAGGCTCAGCGTGATCAGCAGGCTGATCCAAACTGGCAGCTCAAGAACAAAGCTACTCTCTTCCAGGAAGAAGCTCCTAAGTTCGAAGGTTCTTACTCAGACGGTCTCGCTTGTTCTATGGATAACCTTCCATGGGAATATGCAGAAATCATGAAAGACCCAACAAGAGCAATCGACCAGGAAATCTGGGATGCTTACAATGTTGCTTCTTTCGCTGCTCTCGTAGACAAAGATCCTCCAGCAAATGCTGGTTGGTATCCAATGTGGCAGTGTAACCCATCTCCAGAAAACGACGGCCTCGAACATGATGCAGCTGTTGCTATGACTGGATTTGAAACACTCCAGAGAAAATACCTCCCAATGATGATCATGGGTTCTCCAGCTGATTATGATGCTACATGGAATGAATATGTATCTCAGATGAAACCTCTCACTGAAGTATACAACAAATTCATGCAGCAGCAGCTTGATGCTCGTGTAGCTCAGTTTGGTGGTTTCCAGGACTAAGCTCCATAAATAACAGAAGTTGAAAAACTTCTGTTATTGGGAAAAAAAAGTCTGCAGGTAACTGTAGACTTTTTTTAATATAAATATTTAGGGTGTTTTTTATGAAAAATAAAAAAAGTGTAGATGCAGAACTTGTAGCTACAGAGCTTACAAATAAAAAGAACAAGTGGAAGTTGTTAGGTAAGCAAAAAGCGCTTATCTTTATGTCAGTACCTTTTGTTCTTTATATCATTTTGTTTAGATATATCCCTCTTTGGGGATGGACAATGGCTTTCCAAAATTATAAGCCAGCAAAATCTTTTTCACAACAGACTTGGGTAGGTTTTGCACATTTTAGAGAATTATTCAAGAACGAAATGCATCCGGAAGTAAGTAAAGAATTCTTACTTTCTTTGCGTAATACAATTGGAATGAGTATTATAAGTACTGTTCTTGGATATATTACTGCAATTGTAATTGCGGTTTTCTTGAACGAAGTTCGTAATATTGGTGTAAAACGTTTCGTTCAGACTGTTTCTTATCTTCCACACTTCCTTTCGTGGATTATTGTAACAGGATTAGTTGCGAATGTTCTTTCCGTTGAAGACGGAACTTTAAATAATATATTATTAGGATTACATCTTATTGATGAGCCTGTAAAATGGCTTTCGATTCCAAAGTATTTCTGGAATATCATAGGTTGGACTTATGTATGGAAGGAAGTAGGTTGGAATACAATTGTATACCTTGGTGCTATGACTGCTATTGATCCTTGTTTGTATGAAGCAGCTCAGATTGATGGTTGTGGTCGTCTCCGCAAAATCTGGCATATTACTTTGCCAGGAATTAAATCAACAGTAATTATTATGATGATTATGTCAGCTGGACATATTCTTGATGCTAACTTTGAAATGCCATACTTATTACAGAATGGTATGATTCAGGATGTAGCAACAACAATTGACCTCTTCGTTTTGAAATACGGTTTCAAATTGTTTGACTTCTCTGTTGCAACTGCTGCTGGTATCTTTAAGAATGTTGTTAATATTATATTACTTGTTGTAGCTAATAGTTTGGCTAAAAAAGCAGGTGAAGAGAGGTTGATATAATGAGCGAAAATAATTACTACGCAGCAAAACGTAAAACTTTTGTAAGCAATCTTATTTTTGATGCAATTATTACAATCACTCTTGCATTTGTTGTAATTGCTACAGTTTATCCATTCTGGAATACAATTGCCATTTCTTTCAATAATGGTCTTGATTCATTAACAGGTGGAATTACTTTATGGCCACGTAAATTTACATGGCAGAACTATAAAGCTTTGTTCGTTACTGACCGTATTTATCAGGCATTTGTTATTTCAGTATCACGAACTATTTTACAGACAATTTTAAGTGTATTCTGTACATCAATGCTTGCATATGCTTTGAGCCGAAAAGAATTTGTTATTAGAAAACCGTTAACAACAATTCTCGTTATCTCAATGTATGTAAATGCTGGTTTGATTCCAGGATATATGTTGATTAAAAAACTTGGAATGTTGAACAGTTATGCTGTATATATCATTCCTAACTTAGTTGATGTTTTCAACTTTATTCTTGTAAGAACTTATATTAATGGTTTACCAGACAGTTTCGTTGAATCTGCACGTATTGATGGTGCTGGTGAAATGAAAATCTTCTTAAAGATTATTATGCCTTTAATTATTCCTTCTATTGCAATGATTTGTTTGTTCGTTGCTGTAGGTGCTTGGAACAGTTGGTTTGATACTTACTTATATTGTTCTCCAAAGAATAGTTTACATTCTCTACAATATGTATTGATGAGTTATTTGAACTCGAGTCAAAATCAGAGTAACTCGGCTGCTGATGCCGGTGCTATGGCACTTGCTGCAGCTTCTGGTTCAACTAGTCAAATGGTAACACCTATTGCTATTCGTTCATCAATTACTGTTATTGCTACAGTACCAATTCTTATTGTTTACCCATTCGTACAGAAGTACTTTGTTGTGGGAATGACAATTGGTGGTGTTAAAGAATAATACTTACTAACTGCCAATTATCGCAATGGGGGCTAATCGCCGCCCCCATTACCCCCTGCTAAAAGGAAATTGTGCTGGCGCACAATAGATTAGAGTAGGAATGACAATTGGTGGTGTTAAAGAATAATACTTTTTCATAAATAAACACTATTTTGAAATATTATAAAAAAGAGAGCCTTTAGGCTCTTTTTTTTTTCTTGTTAAATAGATAAAAGACAAATATATTTATATATATACAAATATATTTATATTTATATAGTAAAATCTGATTTATTATTTTTTTCGAGGCTGGAAAATTATGCTTCAAGGAGTATTTATATGAAAATGACAAATTTCAAAAAGATTGTTTGTGCTACAATCGCTCTTTTACTTGTAGTTACAAATGTATCCGCTGCTTCTAAAAAGAAGGGCAAAAAAGGTGCAGATCCTTACAAGGGTATTGCAAAAGAAAAAGACCCTGCAACAGGTAAAACTTATAATTTTGATGGAATGCATGTTGAATTAATTGACTGGTGGGCTGGTGATGACTGGGAAGCTCGTCCTCCTGCATCAAAACAGGAAGAAGATACTTTTAAATATCACAAGTGGCTTGCTGATACATACAATTTTACTTGGAAACAGAAACAATTAAGCGGTTGGGATGCTCATCCTCAGATTGTATCAAACTTCTGTATTACAGGTGGTGATGAAAACTACGTGTTTACTATTGATGCACGTTCAGCTATTACTGGTGTACGAGCAGATTTGTTCTATGATCTTTCAAAACTTAAGAATATTGATTTTACAAAAGCTAAGTGGGCTTCAGGAACAGAAAAAATGCTTGTAAAAGGTAATTCATTCTATGCTATGCGACCTTTACAGCCAGAGCCACGTGGGGGTGTTTTCTTTAACAAACGTTTGCTTCAGGAAGCTGGTATTGATCCTGATAAACCATATGATTTACAGAAAGAACATAACTGGACATGGGAAACTTTTGAACAGTTGATAAAACAATGTACATATGATACAAACAACGATGGTATTAACGATGCTTGGGGTATGGCTAATAGTTCTTCTGAATTTGCACCATTGGCAGCAATTTCAAACGGTATGCCAATGATTGGTAAAGATGCAAACGGAAAATTTGTAAATAACTGTGGACAGGATCAGGTTTTGGAAGCTTTAGCTTGGTGTGCTCATATGGCAACTTCTTATGAAATGCCACAACCAGAAGGTTCTGAATGGAACTGGATGTATACTGCATTTATTAATGGTCAGGTTGCGTTCCTTGCTGATCAGGAATATCACGCTCAGAACAATGGTACTTTTGCTGATATGACTGATGACTGGGGATTTGTATGCTTCCCACTTGGACCAAAAGGTGACGGAAAATATCATACACTTCATAACGATAATATGTATGTAATTCCAAATTGTTATGATGATGAAAGAGCTGAAAAAATTGCTAAAGTATTTGATATGATGACAGATCCAACTCCTGGATATGATACTTCAGATTCTTGGAAGGAACCATTCTATGCTTGTTTCCGTGATCCTCGTGCAGTTGATGAAACATTACAGTTTATGCTTGATACACCAACTCCAAGATGGGATACTTTCGTACCTGGAATTAACTACATGGGTGATGTAATTTGGGTAACTTATCCTGGCGTAGTAACTCCACAGCAGGCTTACGAAGATACAAAGGATGTTTGGGCTAGTCTTTTAAGTGATGTAAATCGCTAACGTTCAAAATATTTCTGGTAGTGCAGCTTACGATATTCGTTTGGTGTAATACCAGTATGCTTCTTAAAAGTGTTTATAAAATGCGAATGAGAAGCAAATGCAAAATAATTGCTGATGTCTGCAGGTGCATAATCTGTATACATCAGCATTTTTTCTGCAGCTTCAATTTTTAATTTTAATGCATATTGTGTAACTGTAATTCCTGTTTCTTTTTTAAACAATTCACACAAATATGATTTATTAATATCTAATTCTTTACAAATATTGTTTAATATTATTTTTTCGTTTAAGTGATTATATATGTAATCTGATGTTTTTATTACTGCACGAGAATATCCAACATTTTTTTTAATTTTACTCATTCGTTCTGTAAAATCGAAGATAACTTCTTGGTGTAAGGTTATGATTTCTTCTTCATCGTAGCATTTGTCTAGTTGTTGAATGTATATATCACTTAGAGTGTATGCAGATTCGGCGTTTAATCCACCTTCAATACAGAAACGTGTAATCATGGCGATTGTAATAATAAGGTGATAGCGGAGATTTCTTAGGGGATTTGTGGAAAGTTTGCCAAGTCCTTCAGATGAAAGTGGCTGCATGTATTTATTTACTAATTCAAAGTCTCCGTTTCGGACAGCGTTATAAAAGTCCATTTCACGATTGTAAGGTAAATGAAAATTAGTATATTCCTGCTGTAAAAATAACTTATAAGATAAGATTTTATCACTTGGTTCCATATTTACACATTTCTCCATGTTTTTTTTATAGTTATGAATATACATCCATATATTTAGAATAATATCATAATATTAGTAATATTTGTAAAAAATGTGGAAATGGTGAAATTATTGTGAAATGGAGGTCCGTCCCTTTTTTCATGTTTTTGTGAAATTGGGGACGGACCTCTTTTTCATGTTTTTATGAAAAGAGGGACGAACCTATGTGAAAAATGTAGAGCTAATGCATGTTTTTAGGTTTTTTTGTACAATTTTAGATGGAGGTCCGTCCCCTTTTTCACATTTTTATGAAATGGAGGTCCGTCTCCTTTTTCATGTTTTTATGAAAAAAGGAACCGTCCCCTTTTTCATAATGTAGAATAAACCCCCAAAATCCTATAGAATAAAATTATATAAATGAAAGGAGAACGTATTTATGGCAAAAACTTTTGATGATAAAAAAATTATTTATACAATGGATAGAGTATCACGCTCATATGGCACTAAGGTTGTATTAAAGGACATTAGTATCTCATATTATTATGGTGCTAAGATTGGTGTAATTGGTCCAAACGGTGCTGGTAAATCTTCTCTTTTTAAGATTTTGGCTGGAATTGATAAAGATTTTGCTGGAGAAACAACTTTAGCTCCTGGTTATACAATTGGTTATTTGGAGCAGGAACCTTACCTAGAACCTGGAAAGACTGTCATGGAAGTTGTTAAAGAAGGTGTTAAACCAATCACTGATTTACTTGCTGAATTTGATAAAATAAATGAAGCTTTCGGTGATCCAGATGCTGATTTTGATAAATTATGCGCTCGTCAGGGTGAAATTCAGGAAAAACTGGATGCTTGTGATGCATGGAATCTCGATAATAACCTTGAACTTGCAATGGATGCATTACGTTGTCCTCCAAGTGATCAAGTTGTTGATGTTCTTTCCGGTGGTGAACGTCGCCGAGTAGCACTTTGCCGTTTACTTCTTCAAAAACCAGATATTCTCCTTTTAGACGAACCTACAAACCATCTTGATGCTGAAACTGTTGCATGGCTTGAAAAACATCTTCACGATTATCCTGGAACTGTAATTGCTATTACACACGATCGCTACTTTTTGGATGATGTAGCCGGCTGGATTTTGGAACTTGACCGCGGAGAAGGATATCCGTTTAAAGGAAATTACTCGAGTTGGCTTGAACAGAAAGAACAGCGTCTTGCTCTTGAAAATAAAAACGAAAGTTTGCGCCAAAAAGAAATTCAGCGTGAGTTGGAATGGATTCACATGGGTGCAAAAGGTCGTCAAGCTAAACATAAGGAACATATCACCCGTTATAATGAATTAATGTCGCAGGGTGCAAAAGTTCAACTTAAAGATACACAAATCTCAATACCGGCAGGTCCTCGTTTAGGTGGACAGGTTATTGATATAGAAGGACTTACAAAATCTTTTGGTGAAAAACTTTTGTTTGAAAACTTGAACGTACATATTCCGGCAGGAGCAATTGTTGGTATTGTTGGTCCAAACGGTGCAGGTAAAACAACTTTGTTTAAAATGATTGTTGACGCTGCAGGTCTTGAAGGTGGTGAAAAACCAGACGCAGGTTCAATAAAAGTTGGTTCAACTGTAAAACTTGTTTATGTTGATCAAATGCGTTCTGGTCTTGATGAAAATAAGACTGTTTACGAAACTCTTGGTGGTGGTGCCGACATGATTAAACTTGGTGCAGTTGATGAAAAAGGGCGCGCACTTGAAGGTGGTGTTCGTGAAATAAATGCTCATGCTTATTGCGGATGGTTTAACTTTGGAGGTCCGGATCAGAATAAAAAGGTAAGTGTTTTGTCTGGTGGTGAACGAAATAGACTTAATCTTGGAATGATGCTCAAGGAAGCAGGAAATGTTTTGCTTTTTGACGAACCGACAAATGATTTGGATGTTCAAACTGTTCGTGCGCTTGAAGAAGCTTTGGAAGATTTTGCTGGATGTGCACTTGTTGTAAGTCATGACCGTTGGTTTTTGGACCGTGTTTGTACACATATTCTTGCTTTCGAAAACAATTCAGAAGTTCGTTATTTTGAAGGAAACTGGAGCGAATACGCTGAATGGAAGATGAAAGAATTTGGTGAAGATGCAGGTGTTCCAAAACGTACAGTTTACCGTAAATTAAGCAGATAATAGCAACTTTGTTTTACAAGATATTGTTTATAAAGTATAATAAACTCTATGAATAAAGTATTTTTAGCAATTCGCGATAATGAAACGTCTCGTATTTTTTCTTCTCTGTTAAGAGATGATTATGATGTTGATATTTTTACTAACGAAGTTGATGCTATAAATGCCCTTCTGGAGAATCAATATGTTTGTATTATAATTGATTTTTCCGAATCACTTATAGAAGGCGAAACAATTTTTAATTATCTTGTGGATTCCAAAAAAATTGATGATCAGCCTATTTGTGTAATAATTGATCCTCCAGATATCCAAAAGGAATTAAATCTTTTTAATAAAAACTGTTCAGAAATTTTTAATAAACCGATTGATTCAATTGTAACTCGTAAACGAATTCAGAATGTCATTACAATTTCAAATCTCCGTCACAATGTTGCTGAATATGAACAAAAACTCGTAACTGATCCAATGACAGGTTTATTGAATAAAGACGGATTTCAACTTAATGTTCGAAAAACCTTAAAACAAAAAAAGCCCGGTGCATTCATAATGTGCGATATGGACGGATTAAAATACATCAACGATAATTTTTCTCATCTAACTGGAGACAATATAATTCATTCTGTTGGAAATCAGCTTGTAAATAATATGCCTAAAGATGCGATTATTGCTCACATTTCAGGTGATGAATTTTGTGTTTATCTTCCAGATATAAAAGAAAAAGAGCAAATCCTTGCTTATTGTACAAAATTTCAACGCGATATTCTAAAAAAAGTTTTGCTCCCGGATTTATCTCGTCCAGTGACCGCTTCCATAGGAATTGCATTATTTCCTGAGTCGTCATCTACTTTTGAGGGATTGAGTTCGAAAGCTGATCATGCACTTCTTTATGTAAAAAATCACGGTAAAAATGCATGCAGGTTTCATGCTCCACGTGATGACCGTGAAGAATTACTAAAAGGTCGTCAGGAATGTACAAATGTTCCAATTGATTTAATGTTAAAAAAACGTGAAGGGGAAGATGTTCAGACTTGGCTTAAGTTTGGCGAATTCCGAATTGTATATATTACTTATAAAAAATATCTTCAAACTGGATTTCCGGTAAATCTATGTCAATTAAATATAATTGATACAAAAAATCCGAATAATCCGGATCCTAAAAAAATTAGTACAATTAACGATAAAATTACGACATTTATACGCGAAGCTGAATACGCAGGTATTTTTTCGTGGTATTCTATAAATCAACTGCTGGTTCTTTCAATAAAAGAGGATACTATTCCAAAGGGAATTGCCCGTTTGAAGGAAGAATTGGCTGCAGAACTTAAAGTTTTGCATGTTGATATTGAATTAAGTTTTAGTTGATATATAAAATTTTCTCTTTTTTTTAACGCAGATTACGCAGATTATTTTAATTCATAAATAATTAAAAATCCGTATGGCAATATTTTCCTTCCCACTCAACCAGCGTGAGATAGCCACGTTAGTGGCGTTAGCGTTAGCCCAGTCTCCCACACAACACCTTCCGTGTGATATTACCTTAAAAGTTTTTATATAAAATAATAGCTTACTTGCTAATTTTTAGAGATTTGTACAATTATATTATAAAATCTTTATCACTATACAAATATAAATCGGGGAAAAATCTTATGTTTTAAAACGTTTAACCAAAGTTTTGGGAAGAACGAAAACGTTGTAGCAAGAAAATCTATATATAGTAATATAATGTAAAAAAATATAGAAAAGTACAAAAAATTATAAACATTTAGGTGATATACCCTAAAAAATTTTATATTTTATATAAAATTAAAAATCGCGGTAAAAATAAAATTTTTGGAAAAGAGACATTTTTCTTTTTATATAGGTGATTTTTCTTACGCAAATTGAAATTTCGGTTGTAGAATTAAATTATTCCTAAAAGTTTATGCCAAAAAGTCTTATTTAAAAATTATAAATGTACAATTTATTTAAGCCTTCTCTGGTAAAAACAATACTTTTAGGAGGAGGACATGATGAAAAAACGTTTGTTTATCGTAACATCCTTGCTTTTATTGCTGGCAGCGATGTTTACAAGTTGCGGTAAAAAAGAAGGACATGATAAGTTTACTGTAACTTTTGAAGCTAACGGTGGTTCTGCTATCGACCCAATCGTAGTAGAAGATGGAAAGACCCTTGATTTACCAGAAAATCCAACATTAGATGGTTATGTTTTTCTCGGATGGTTTACAGATGCTGAATTAACAAATCAGTTTGATTCTGCAGCTCCAATCGAACAGGATATGACACTCTATGCAAAATGGGAAAAAGGCATTGTAAATATTACAGTAACATTCAGTTCTAACGGCGGTTCAACTGTTGATCCTGTAGTAATTGAAGCTGGTCAAAAAGTTACTGAACCTCAGGCACCAACTTTAGAAGGTTATACTTTTGCCGGATGGTACACTGATGCTGAATGTACATCACTTTTTGATTTTGCAACTGTTCTTACTCAAGATACAACACTTACTGCCAAATGGAATATTATTACTTTCGCAGTATCTTTTGACGTTAATGAAGGTTCTGCTATTGATGCACAAACAATCAATTATGGTGCAAAAGTTGTAAAACCAGAAACTGATCCAACAAAGGACGGCTATAAATTTGAAGGATGGTTTGCTGATAAAGAATTTGCCACAGCATTTGATTTTGAGGCTACGGAAATTAAAGCTGATACTGTTATTTACGCAAAATGGTCAATTCTTTCTTATAAAGTAACCTTCAACATGGGAGCAAATACAGTTTCAGCAGCTCCTGAGGCACAGACAATTGAATTCAACAGCGTACTTACAATTCCTTCTCAATACGTAAATGGTACAAAATATGGTGATTTTTACTTTGCAGGTTGGTTTACTGATTCTGAGTTAAAATCAGCATTTGATACAACTACAAAAATTAAAGCTGATATAACACTTTATGCAAAATGGTCAGTTGATCCAGTTTACACAGTAAAAGTTGTTTACAATGATGGAGTAACTCCGGACGGTTCAATTGCTGCAACAAAAGAAGGTGAATATAAAGTAGCTGTTCCATCTGCTTCAAAAGATGGATATACAGTTGCATGGTTCAGTGATGAAAATTGTCAAACTGCATGTACATTCCCAATGGAAATTAAAGATAATTCTGTTGTAATTTATGCAAAATGGACACTTGTAACTTATACAATTAAATATTTTGATGGCACAACAGAAATTACAAATCTTACAAACAAAGAATATACTGTAGATTCTGCTGATATCACTTTGGAAACTCCAACTAAGGCCGGATGTACGTTCGCAGGTTGGTTCGAAAAAGCTGATTTTACCGGAAATGCCGTAACCAAAATTGCCAAAGGTTCAACTGGTAATAAAACTTATTATGTGAAATGGAATGCTGTATTTACAGTAACATTCAAAAATGGTGAAACAGTTGTTGATACAAAACAGGTTGAAAATGGAAAAACAACTACAGCTCCAAAAAATCCAGATGATGTTGTCGGATATGATTTTGACGGCTGGTACAATGGCGAAACAAAATTTGCTGCAACAACTCCAGTTACACAAAGCGTAACTTACAGTGCTAAGTTCTCTGCAATTAAGTATACAATTTCTTATTTTGATGGAAATGCACCACTTACAAACTTAACTCCTGTAGAATATACAGTAGAAACAGATACAATTACTTTGACAGAACCAACAAAAGAACATTACAGGTTTATGGGTTGGTTTGTTGAAAGTGATTTCTCTGGTGATGCAGTTACAACAATTGCTAAAGGTTCTACTGAAAACAAGACCTTCTACTCAAAGTGGGAATATGTTCCTAATACATATAAATATGAATATGAACCTCGTACTTCAGGTGTTACCATTCCATACAATAAGGATGGTAGCAATTATCAGCTTGTTATAGATTCAATTATTCCTGCAGATGTTACATTAAAAGCTGGTGATGTTGTTGAAATTACTTTCAAAGGCTCAAGCAGCATTGCAATTGCAAAACTTGAATCTACAATTGTTGATAATACTCAAGCTGCTGGATGGTGGAAACCTATTGCTAACTATGCAGTTGTAGTAGAAAACGTTAATGCACAGGGTACTTTTGAAGAAACTGTAACTTATACAATTACAGAAGATCAAGTTGGAGAAGGAAGTGCTGCACATAAGGTAACTTTGTATTATTCAGGTGATGCAGATGCAACTTTGTATGATAAAGCACACGATTTTAGTGCTCCAACAAGTTATAAGGTTGATATAAATGAAGAAAAAGTTCCAACTGCTGCTTATGAATCATATACTATTGATTTATCTACAATTTTCCCTTCAACTGTAGATTTGAGCAAGTTTATGTACATTAAACTTAATGTTTCATTCTACGATACTGAAGAAAAAGAAGTTGTTTATAACTACAATGAAGGTAATCCTGTTCATACAGGTCAGGTTGTTGCTTTAGGAGAAGGTGACTGGAATCCACTTTATACTATTTCAAACATAACACCTTCAGGAAAGAGCCAGTATGATTGTACTTATATTCCAATTGTTGATGGTTTGAAAAAACTTGTAGTTCAGAATGCAGGAACAAACTTATCTAAGTATGTAGTAAATTATATTGACCTTGTTCCTGCTGAAACTGGTGCTGTCGCATATAACAATGTAAAAGATGCCTGTGCAGCAATGACTGAAGGTAAAAAACTTGTTGTTGGTTATGTTATGACAGAGAATGAAAAAGCTGGTTGGGACCTTGGAGGACTTTGTAATTCATCTTGGCAAGTTATTAACAGTTTGAGTATGACATCTCCAAATCCATATGTTGTAGGTGAGATTTGCGAAGCTATATTTGACTATAACGAAGATATGGCTAATGTTGATGTTATAAACTTATACAACAGTGCTGTTTTCCAATATGTATATATAAAATAGGACATTATATAATTAAAAAAAGGACATAACAAAAAAGACCATGTCCCCTGTACGTGCAAAAAGTTTGAGACCGACGACAAATGTGCGATTCTGTTGAACTTAAAAAACGTGCAGGGGACTTTTTTTGCTTTGTAGAAAAAAATCTAGGCGCGGCCTGCAATTGAACAAATAAGGAAGACAAGTAAATCTGCGGCAACAATTGTGCTGCCAACTGGAGTGCCTGCTAGAATTGAAACGAGCAACCCTGCAATTGAACACACGACCGAAATTACAGCTGAACAAATTGTAACCGATTTAAAACTTTTGAAAATGCGCATTGCCGACAAAGAAGGAAAAATTACAAGTGCAGAAATTAGAAGCGAACCGACAAGATTCATTGCAAGTACAATGATTATTGCAATTATTATGGCAATTACAAGATTGTAAATGCTTGCATGGGTTCCAACAGCCTGTGCAAAATCCTGATCAAATGTAACGTCAAAAATCTTGTTGTAAAAAATAATAAAAGCGATTATTACTGCAACGGAAAGAATGCTGCTGAGCCAAACTTCACTTTTTGTTAGAGTTAGAATTGAAGTTGAACCAAAAAGTGTGCTGCATACATCGCCGGAAAGGTTGCTTGAAGTTGAAAAAAGATTCATTAAAAGATAACCGATTGCAAGCGAGGCTACGGAAATCATGGCAATGGCGGCGTCTCCCTGCAATTTTGTTTTTTTGCCGGTCCTTAAAAGAAGAACGGCGCTTAGAATGGTTACAGGAAGCACCAGATACATGTTATTTGTAAGATTAAACACTGCGGCTATACACATTCCGCCAAAGGCAACGTGCGAAAGTCCGTCACCAATGAACGAAAATCGTTTAAGCACAAGCGTAACTCCCAGCAAAGAAGAACACAGGGAAATCAAAATGCCAACAATAAAAGCGTATCGAACAAAACTAAAACTGAAATAAGTTGAAAGTGTTTCAAGCATTTGTGTTTCTCCTAAAAGATATTTCCTTACCAATGGTCAGTACATGAGTTGCGTATTTTAACGCGGCGTCAATGTCATGCGAAATCATGATGATAGTTGTACCTTCTTTATTTAATTCTTCAATGAGTTTGTACATTTCTTCAGTTGCATCCGGATCAAGGCCTGTAACGGGTTCATCAAGTAAAAGCATTTTTTGAGTGGCGCAAAGTGCTCTGGCAAGTAAAACCCTTTGCTGTTGACCGCCGGAAAGTTCACGATAGCAGGATTTTGCAAGATTTTGAATACCAAGTCGAGCCATTGTCTGTTCTGCCAGGAGTTTTTCTGCTTTGTTATAAAATGGCCGGTTTCCACAGCGGGATTGGCAGCCTGAAAGAACAATTTCGCGGACACTTGCAGGAAAGTCGCGTTGAACGTCTGTTTGCTGAGGAAGATAACCAATTTCGTCCGGAAGTAAACCGTCGCCAGTTGAAATTTTTCCATCTAAAGGTTTTATCAGATGTAAAAGAGTTTTCATAAGTGTTGTTTTACCAGAACCATTTTCGCCGACAATACAAAGATAATCACCTTTGCTAACGGAAAAATTTAATCCGCGTAAAACAATTTTCGAGTCGTAACCTAAAGTAAGATTTTCGCAGGTTAATTGTGCCAAAGTTTCATCCTTATCTATTTTAATTTTAAACCTTTTTCGAACTCCTGCATATTCTTTTGCATTGTTCCTATGTAAGTTTTTCCTTCAATTGTTGAACGCAAAGTAGTAGATTGCATGGAGTCGATGCGGATTGTTTCCAAATCGAGTTTATGTGCGTTTTGAACTACGGCTTTTGAAAGTTTATCATCCGAAGTTTCGATTGTGTAAACAAAGCGTATGTTGTGTTCGTTTATCTTCTCTGCAAGAAGCATAATTGTTTGAGTGTCTGCCTGAGTTTGTTTTGTACATCCTTCAAAAGGTGATATGCAGTTGAGGTTGTAATCAGTAAAAAAGTAACGGAAAGGAAAACGATCTGCAAAAAGAATATTTTTTTGAGTTGCGTTGTCTGCGGCAAATTCAAACTGCTGGTCTAAAAGGCCTAGTTCGTCTATATATTTTTGTGCATTTTTTTGATAATCGGCAGCATTTTGTTCATCTAGTGAACTAAGCGCGTCGGCAATTGCTTTGGTAAAAATTTGTGCATTTTTTAACGAAAGGTGGATGTGTTCGTCATTATTATTTAATGCAAGCGTTTGTGGGTCGAGTGTTTGCATAAGGTTTAATACTGCTGGCGGATTTGTACCTTCCTGTTGAGCGCCGGTGTTGGTGGAAATGTTCGAAAGTTCGTCGGTTATCCACTTTTCGGATGGTCCGCCGGTATAAATGACTAAGTGGCAGTTGGAAAGTTGAGATTTATCCTGTTCGGTTGGTTCAAAATTGTGCGGGTCGAGTCCGTTTTTTTGTATAAGTGTTAAAATGATTTTATCGTTATGAGTGTAAACAACATTTCTAGTCCAGTCATATTCTGGAAAAATGGAGCAGGCAACGAATATTTTGTTTGTTCTGTCAAAAGGCTTTGCCTTGCAGGAAATAAGTGAAAGGAATGTAAGTGTCAGCACAATATATAATATTTTTTTCATATGAAACGTATTGTAATAGTTAAATTGAACAATGAAAAGTAAACAAAGAATAATTATTAAAAAAAAGTAAATGAATTGAAGTTTTTAGCTTCTTTCTTATATGTTCATTATCTACATTGTTTGACAGTTGCTTGTTTGTTTAGTAAAATTAACGGATATAGGGGTTTTATTTTGAATTATATTTACGAGTTTGACATAGCAGCAATTCTAATAAATGCAGTAGTCATTCTTTTCTATTTTATCAAAAAGAGTATTTCTACAAGACAAAATAAAACTTTCTTTGTAATTTTGCTTTGTCTGGCTTCTTCATCTGTTCTAGATTTTTTACTTACAATTCAATTAATGTATAACATTCCGTTCCCTGTTCCAATTTTGTGGATTCTGAACTGTTTAAATTATACGACCACAAATGTTTTTGGCGTTTTGCTGGCAATGTACATTTGTTCTCTTGTTGATTATCCTCGAATTGAAAATAAAAAAAAGCTCAAAATTGTAAAAAGAATGATTTCTATTCCTTTTATTATTTCATTAATAATTATTTGGGGTAGTCCAATTTCTTATTCAATTTTTAATTATCCGTTAGTATTTTATCTGGATGCGGTAGGCTCATATTTCCGTGGACATAACATTTTCTTCTATTTGTTATATCTTTTCTGCGGTTATTATGTAATTTTAGGATTTGTTCTGCTTATTTATTATAGAAAACGTGTTGCTACTTCTAAAATTGTTCTTCTGTTTATTTACATTATTCTTGTATTCCTTACAGTTGTTTTGCAATTGTATTTTCCAAATATACTGGTTCAGTGTTTTGGTATGTCTATTACTTCTCTTGTCTTCTTTATTTATATACAGCGACCGGAAGAGGTTTTGGACAGCGTTACGGAGTTGTTTAATCAGACTGCGTTTGCAAAAGTTGTAACACAGGAAATTGCTTCTTATAACAAAGTTACTTGTATTAGTATTATTCTTGATGATACACACTTTTTATCAAATACTTTCGGTATTTCCAGACTAGATGATTTTATGCGTGAAGTGGCAAATTACTTTAAGCAAAATTTTAAATATAAAGATATTTACCATCTTTCGCAGGGATGTTTCTGTGTAGTTTTTAAAGATACTAAAGACGAAGACCTTCAGACTCTGGTAAAAAAACTTCAGTCACGTTTTAATCAAGTTTGGCACTATGAATCAATTCACATTAAATTGTATTCACGGATCTGTGTTATAAATTGTCCAGCAGAATCCAAAAATGCTGAGGATATAATCGACATTATAAATTTGGTTTCTTCTGATGAACGTTATAAGCAGCCGGTTGTTTATGCTAACGAAATTGATTTGGAATATAAGCGCCGTACAATGTATATTGAACACGCAGTTAGAACTGGTATTTCCGATAATCGAATGGATGTATATTATCAGCCGATTTGGTCTACAAAAGAAAACCGATTGATTGGTGCTGAAGCGCTTATCCGTTTGAAGGACGAAGAAGGTAATTTTATTTCACCTGAGGATTTTATTCCTATTGCTGAAAAAAACGGTTCCATTTTGCGTATTGGCGAGTTTGTGTTTGAATCGGTTTGTCGAACGCTTTCGCTAATTGATGTTGAAGAATACGGAATTAAGAAAATTGATATTAATCTTTCGGTTGCTCAATGTATGCAGGAAATTCTTGCTGAACAGATTTTAACTATTCGTAGTATGTATAATGTTCCGGCGGAATTAATCAACCTGGAAATTACAGAAACGGCAGCGGCTCATACTCCGAAAATTCTTTTGAAAAATATGCAGCACCTTTCAGATGCCGGATTTGAACTTTCACTTGACGACTATGGTTCAGGCTATTCGAATATGAATTACATGCTTAATCTTCCTTTCAAAATGATTAAGATTGATAAATATATTGTGTGGTCGGCTTTTGAAAACGAACGCGCAAATACCGCACTTGAAGCTACAGTTTCTATGATTAGAAAACTTGATATGACAGTTCTTGCGGAAGGTGTTGAAACTGAAGAACAAGTAAAGTGGCTTACTAAGCTTGGTTGTGATTACTTACAGGGCTATTATTATTCAAAACCTGTTCCAAAAGAAGAATATTTAAAGCTTATGCTTGAAGATAAACAGAGGTTTGAAAAAGAAAAAAAAGCTAAAAATTAAAGCTGATTGCTAAACTAAAAGGACTTGCCTGCACTTGAACGTTTCCGTCAGATGCGGGCATTTTTTTTGCAATGAGTGTATGAACGTAAGGAACAATAAATCCTGCAACGGTTCCAAAAGCAGCACCAGTTAAAACATCTGTCATAAAGTGATTTCCACTTGCAATGCGCATTGCGGCTACTGCTGTTGCGGCTGCGTATGAACCTGCAGTTACCACATAACGTAATGGAGAATCTGGAAAATATTTAGAATAAACGTAGCTTGTAAATGCAGCACTTGTAAAAGCCATAGTTGAATGAGCTGATGGCCATGAACATAAATAGTCACCATCTGCTACCTGGTCCAACGGGTAATCATTAAAATACATATACGGACGAGCTCGGTCAACGCAAGCTTTTCCTACAACTTTCATGCCATACGCAAGAACGCATGCTTCTCCATACATTACACATTCGGTGAGCCATTGGTCGCTTGGCGTAGAAAGCAAAACAAGTGGAGCTGCCATTGTAACAATTACAGCCGCATCGCCAACTTTGTCTAATTTTGCTGAATATGGATTCATCAGCATACGGTCAAAAGCATTTACGTCGGCACGGTCAAGTGGATATTGTTGTGGAATTGGATTTTCCTGCGCACCAATTTGAAATGTAATAAAAGTAAAAAAAAGAGCTGCTAAAAAGTAATTTTTTTTCATTTATGTTTCCTTGCGGCAATAATTTTTTTTATAGCGTTAAAAGATTCGTCGCTTATGTCGTGCTCAATTTTGCAAGCGTCGGCAACTGCAGTTTCTTTTGAAACTCCAATTGATTCCAGCAGATTTGAAAGAACTTCGTGGCGTTCGTAGATATTTTTTGCAATTTCAAGGCCTTTTGGAGTTAGTGTAATAATTTGCTCATTATCTATGGAAATGTAGTTTTCTTTTTCAAGATTATGAACGGTAACGCTTACGGAAGGTCTGGAAAAGTTCATGGCGCGTGCAATATCAATTGAACGCACAGTTCTTTCCTGTGATAAAACGTAAATTGTTTCTAAATACATTTCTGCAGATTCACGAATTTGCATTAAAACCTCAACTTTCGATTATCTTACCACATTACGAATTATTCCGCCACCAACAATAATTCCATTTTGGTAAATAACGGCGGATTGTCCCGGAGCAATTGCTCGCTGTGGAGTTTTAAAAGTAATTTTCCACGAATCATTTTCAGCTTTTTCAATTAAGGCTGGAGTTGGTTTACTTGCCAGTCTGATTTTTACCATTGCCTCAAAAGGTTTTGGTGGTTCTATGTTTCCTGGCCAGACAAAATTATCAGCAATAAGTGCATTTGCATTCAAGGCTTCGTTAGGTGCTAAAACAACAACATTGTTCACTGGGTCAATTGCCTGTACATAAACCGGATATCTTGCGGAAACCCCAAGTCCTCTTCGCTGACCGATTGTATAATGTTCAATTCCGCGGTGACGACCTAAAACTTTTCCATCTAAATCAATAATGTCGCCGGGAACGGAAGGTTTGTCGCTGAAAATTAAATCAAAAAATTCTTCGCCAACAAAATCCTGACTTTCTTTCCGTTTTGCCGCTTCAAGTTTTGCTTCTTCTGCGAGCTTAAAAACTTCGGCTTTTGTTAAAGAAGCGAGTGGAAAACGAACTTTTTGGAGAGTTTCTGCTGCAATACGGTATAAAAAGTAAGTTTGATCTTTTGTAACGTCAGCTGCAGTTGCAATCATATAAGGACGAGCGTTTGAACTATTTCCGTCTAAATCGCTCCAAAGCGGACTTGCAGGACGTACAATTTTAGCGTAGTGGCCTGTGCAAAAATAATCGAAAGAAATGTTTGCGTTGGAAAGGCCGCGCAGGAAAGCGCCGAATTTTACGGTGGCGTTGCAGCGGATGCACGGATTTGGCGTTCGGCCGGAACGATATTCATTTTTGAAATATTCTAAAACACATTCACGGTATTCTTTTTGAACGTTAATAACATGGTATTCAATTCCCATTTGTTCGCAGAATTTTTTGCATTCTTCAATATTTTTTGCTTCTCCAGGTCCAAAGCAACTTGGTGGTAAATCATCCGGATTAACCCCTTGCGGAAGGCTTCCATCCCAAACAGACATGGTTGCTCCAATAACTTTGCATCCTTTTTGTATGAGCATGTGCGTAACAAGGGTAGAATCAACTCCGCCTGACATTCCAACAACAACAGTGTCGCCTTCTTTTGGTAAATCCTGTGCAATAAAATCCATAAAAGCTCCGTTTATAAAAAAATTATACCGTAAATTTAACTTTTAATGCTATAATATTTGTAGGGCATGTAAAAAAAAGGAGTCAAGATAATGGATGAAGTTATTGAAGAATCTTTTTTCATTGATTCTACTGAAGATGCAAAAGTAGATATGGAAGTTCAGAAAACTGGACTTGAAAATGCGTTTAATGACCGGCAGGTTGGTTCTATAGCGTTTGCAATTGAACCAATTAATGGTGGGTCAGGACTTGATGTTGCCCTTGAACGTTTTGAATCTCAGTCCGACTTGCAGGCAATTCCAGTAGAGGATAATGATCGTGTAGTTGGTGTAATTGAGCGAAAGGTTGTAGATGAAGCTACAAACTCAACACTTAAGCGACTGGTTTCTAAGAATTGTGTTGAATATGTAAAGCAAACTCCCTTTTATGTAAACTGTAATGACTTTATAGAAAAAGTTGCAGCCCAGGCAAATGAAATTGCGTTGAAAGAAGGAATTCACTATTTAATTGTTCGTCTGAATAACCGTAGTTTTTACGGAATTGTTTCTATTGCAGATATGAACGCGCGAATTTCCAAACTGCGTGATGAAGATTTGAAAAAAGCGGAAGTTGTTCAGCAGAATATGCTTAAAACTGTAACAAAAACTAAAGGTTTTCCGTTCGATGTTTGTACCTGGAATAAAATGGCCAATTCGGTTGGTGGCGATTTTTACGTTTCGCAAAGTCTTGGTGATAATAAATTTGTAATTGGTTGCTTTGATGTTTCTGGTAAAAACGTTTCTGCGGCTTTACTCACTGTAACTCTTGCTTCATTCTTTAAAATGCTTGAACGAATGAATAAAGAAGCGTTTACTCCAAGCGGATTAATGACTACCCTGGATTTTTACCTTAAGGAAGTGGTGCCTGTTGGTAATTTTATTACAGGCTGTCTGTGTTTTATTGACCGAACATTAAACAAAATTGAACTTTTTAATTGCGGGCATACAAACGCATACGTATTTTTGGAAGGTGAGGGTGGCAATGTAAAAATTGCTTCACTTAAGCCGACTTTGCCTCCGTTTGGAATGGGCGCGGTCGGAGAAAGTTGTGCAAAACACGAAAGCGGCAGTTACAAAATGCCAATTAAAATGGGGTTGCAAATAAACTTGTATTCCGACGGTTTGACTGATATGCAAAACGAAGACGGTCAACGTTACGACGATAAAAATACAAAAGATTTTTTCAAAAAACTATATAATGTAGACGTTTACAGTTATAGTAAGTTCATAGATAAAACAATTTCCGACTGGGTTGGTCGAACAATGTTACCGGATGATATTACTATTGTGAATATAAGGTTGTAATGTATAAAAAAAGGCTGCCCCGTTGGAGCAGCCTTCCTTGTTTTTTCAGATTTTCAAATTATTTGAAAAGTCTGTCGTATGCATCCTGCATTTTTGCCTGAGACATAAGATATTCTGCTGGAATTTCGTAGTCCTGAGCCAAACGATTGATTGCTGAAACCTGTGTTTCGTATGGAATGAAAATCAAAACGTATACAGTGCCGTCTTTAGCAACGTAATAGTCTTTCTGTTCATATCCACTTAAAGAAGCTTCTGCAGTCTGCAAAGCATTTTCTTCGAAACCTTTAATTGAGTGAGTTTCTGAAGAAGAAATCATAGTCTGAGTAATGTCTTTTACCAAAGTGTTTACTTTTCTTGCGAGGTTGTTCATAGCATCAGCCTGAGCCATTTTCTTGCTTGAAACAAGGTCAGCCATTTTACCAACACCAGATGCGTAAACTCCGTCATCAGCTTTAGGTTCATCCATAACCCATTCTGGAATACTTTCGTCAACATTTCCGTGGTCTACTTTTTTAGAAGCACAACCAACGAACAAAAGTGATAAAGCTACTAATAAAATTCCTGTTTTTTTCATAAATAATCTCCCTTTATAAAAAAAAATTAATTTTCAGATGCAAGGCCTATCAAGAAACCTATAAACCAACCTGGAATTCCGACAACATAAGAAGTATATTTTCCAATTGTAGAACCCACGATGGATGCTTTCTTTGACATCATTGCGGCGGACTTTTTTACATCATTTTTAGCAAATAAGGTTTCGGTAGTGGAACTGACAGTTTCAACTTCCTCATCCCAATTAACTTCTTCTCGAATAACGGTTTTTGTAATTTCAGCCTTTTGACCCGATTTCATATACTTTCTGTATTTGTAAGCATCGGTATTCTGGTACTCTTCAATCATTGCATCATATTCTTCATGTGCTTCACCAATATTTGGAAGATAAAATCCGAAAATGTCTCCATCTTCCTTAATTGAATAGTAACTGAATAATCCTGAAAATACGTTTACACCTGTATAAAATGTTACACGTCCTGTTTCACGTACAGTGTACCACAAAAAACGAGCAGGGCGTCCAAAAATATTATAACGAATAATTTCATGGTCAGGCTGACAGTCTGCACGAATTGAAATATCTTCTTTTATGTAATGAATAGAACTGTCAGATTCACTTTCAGAAACAACAATTGTATCGCTACTATTGTAGTATTTTGTAGTTACGCAAGAAGAAAATGAAACTGCAAGTGCTAAAGTCGCCAGAATCTTAAAGCAAAAAAATAACGACTTGTTATAATTAACTCTCATATTGCTCATTTTTATCTAAAAAAGGTTTATTGTCAAGCAAAAATATGATATTATTACCACAGTTTTATTTTTTTTGAGGTTTGAAAAATGAAGAAAGTTTTTTATGCTTTATTACTTTGCTTACTAACAACATCATTGACTGCTCGTTCTGTTTCTAGAATGAACATTGGAGTTGAACAGGTAAAAGATGATCCGTATGGAATTATTTCTGACCAACCAACCGATAATTTGAATGTTGATTTTCGTACTTATTTTTTTGATAAAAACGAATCCTTTCTGCAGTTTGGTCTAGATTTGAATCTTGGTCAATATAAATTAAATGATGGTTTGGGACATATAGAAACTATTTCTATTTCTCCGCTTATTTCTTGCTTTATGCCTTTAAGTCCCCGTTTATATTTGCGAGGTGACTTTTTATACGGATACTTCACTCCGGTTTTTATAACTGATGATGCAATTACTACAATGAAGCCGCTTTACGAAGATATGTTTAAATCTGGTCCAACATTTTCTGCTGAAATTTCTGCAGGTTATTACCTTTCGCCAAAAGTTATTTTTGATGTAGGTGTTGGAACAAAAAAACGTAAAAATGAATACAAAGGTCTTTCCATTTCTGCAGGATTTTCTATTTCTATGCAGTCAAATCTTGAAAAACTTGAAATTGAAATGGTAAAGGCAGTAAATATTCTTCCTGTATTCTATGAATATTACACTGAAAATCCGGTATTTAAAATTCAGGTTACAAATAAGGAACGTTTCCCAATTAAAAAACTTCGCGTAATAATGAAAAGAACTTCAGTTACAAGCCGTAGCGTTAATAACCTTGATGTTTACATTGATCCGGGTGAATCAACTGAAATTGTTATTCCTATTAAATTAAAGGATTCTGTTCTTAAACAGATAAAGACACGCACGGAAAGTTTGAATCTTACTATTAAATACAAAGCTGGCGCAATGAGCCGAAGTTCAAAATCTATAGCTACGTTTACAATTTACGGACGAAATAGTTTTGTATGGCAGACTCCGATTGAAAACGAAGATGAAGTTTTGTTCAATAAAGTAATTACAGCAAACGATGGTAAAGTTGCCGTTTTTGTAAATCCTTCTGATAAAGATATGATAAAACTTGCACACGCAATTCAGAATGCTTACGACGATTTCTTTGGATTTGATAATATTCCTGCAAACGTAAAAACAATCTACAAGGTAGTTTCATACTTGCAGAGTAGAAATCTAGTTTACCAATCTGATCCTAATTCTGTTCCATATGGTTCAGAAAATATTACAGTTGATTACTTAAAATTCCCTGCAGAAACTTTGGAAGCTGGTTTTGGTGATTGTGACGATTTGAGTCTTTTGTTTGCACAATTGCTCGAATGTTCCGGCGTAAAGTGTGGCTTTATTACAGTTCCTGGACACATTTACATGGCTGCAGATTCTGGCATGACATTAAAAGAAATTAAATCTATGTTCGGCGATGAATCAATGTTTATTTTCTATAACGGACTTTATTACATTCCTTTGGAAGTTACTTCAACTCGGGAAGGTTTTTCAAATACATGGAAGCTTGGTCTTAGTGAATGGAATAAATATGTAGATGAGCGTGCCTTCTTTGCACTTGATGAAGCATGGCAGCAGTTTAGTCCTGTAAAAGTTTCGTTAATTAAAGATATTACTCAGTATTATCCGGATGAAAGTTTTAAAAAGTATCAGGAATCTGCTCGAACTCAGCTTGCAGATATGATTTTGGATGGTTCAACTGATTATGCAACTATGGCTAAAAAAGAATACAAGCTTGGTTTACTTGAAGAAGCTTATAAACATATGCAGATGGCAATTGAAAAAGATCCTTCTGGTACAAATTATTACAATGCTGCGTTAATTGCTTACCGAATGAATAATATAGAAGATACAACGTTCTATCTTTCTGAAGGTGCAAAAATTAGTGACAATATTCGTGGAAAGAGTTTATACCGAAAGTTCTTTGCAGATGACCTTATGGACGATGATATTGATTTGAACGACCAGAATGCAGGCGGCGCTGGTGAAACTGCGGCTCCTGTTGATGCGGATGGTGATGGTGTGCTTGATAATGAGTCGGGCAGCGAAGGCGAAGAAAAGGCTGATAACTTTACGATTGATGAAGGGGTAGGTGATGTTGATGTTGATGAAGTGACTGAAGTTACCGAAGTTTCTGAAGAATCTGAAGTTATTGCGGAACCTGTGGCTTCGGAATCAACGATAGAAACTTCAGCCCCAAGTCAAGAATAATTAAAACTCAACATCCTCGTCAAATAACGGGGTGCTGAAATAACGTTCTGCTGTATCAGGAAGAACTGTAACAACGGTTTTTCCTGGTCCAAGAATTTTTGCAAGTTCGAGGGCGGCGGCAACGTTTGTTCCACTGGAAATACCGCACATAATTCCTTCTTTGCGAGCAAGGTCACGGCTTGTTTTAATTGCCTGTGAATCTGTTACGATAAATGTATCATCATAAATATCTTTGTTTAAAATGGCAGGAATAAGTCCGTCTCCAATTCCCATTTGAAGGTGGGTTCCAACACTTCCGCCGCTTAATATTGCTGCGTGTTCTGGTTCTACTGCCCAGATTGTAATTTGTGGATTTTTATCCTTTAATACTTCACCAATTCCAGTTAATGTACCGCCTGTTCCAATTCCTGAACAGAAACCGTCAATTGGACCGTTTACATCCTCAAGAATTTCAACGGCTGTTTGTGTTCGCTGAATTGCAGGGTTTGCTGGATTTTCGAACTGCTGTGGAATAAATACATGTGGATCCATGTGCTGCATGTAAAAGGCTGTATCAATACATTCCTGAATACATTTTCCAATGTCGCCGGAATCGTGTACAAGTTTTACTTCTGCACCGTAATGTTTTACAAGTTTTCGTCTTTCTTCTGAAACACTGTCGGGCATAATAATAACCGTTTTATAACCGCGGACAGCTCCTATAAGTGCAAGGCCAATTCCCTGGTTTCCACTAGTAGGTTCTACAATTACTGTATTTTTATCAATAAGCCCTTTTTTTTCTGCATCTAAAATCATATTAAAAGCTGTACGGGTTTTAATTGATCCTCCAACATTCATACCTTCAAATTTGACTAAAACGCGAGCCATATCAGGGGTAACCATACGCTGAAGTTGAATTAAAGGAGTATGTCCCATAGCTTCTAAAATATTATTACAAATCATAATAAGCATAGAATATAGAAAAAATTAAAAATTTGCAACTTTATGTATTGACACAATTTATGAAAACATATATATTAGGGGAACATTCGCAAGAATGGATGGGCTACTAGCTCAGTAGGTAGAGCAACGCCCTTTTAAGGCGTGGGTCACTGGTTCGAATCCAGTGTAGCTCAGATTAAAGACTTCTGATTTTTCAGAAGTCTTTTTTTTTAGTTTTCTTGCTATTCCCTAATGGCTTTAAATTCATTAAACTGTTTGTATATTTTATGCCGCAAACGCGGTGGTTTTATTTATAGGAGTTTTTTATGGCACGTACTCATTATATCGCTGGAAACTGGAAAATGAATACAACTAAGGCAGAAGCTGTAGCTTTGGCAAAAGATTTAGTTGAACAGTTGAAAGGTAAAACAAACAAATACATGATTGGTGTTCCTTTTGTATATCTTGATGCAGTTGCTCAGGTTGTTAAAGGTTCAAACATTATTTTAGCTGCTCAGGATTGTGCTGCTACAGGAAACGGTGCTCACACTGGTGAAGTTTCTTGCGAAATGCTTAAAGACATTGGTTGTGGCTGTGTAATTCTTGGTCACTCTGAACGCCGTCACGAAATTGGCGAATCTGATGAATTGATTAACAAAAAGGTTCGCAAGGCTTTGGCTAGCGGTCTTGAAGTTGATCTTTGTATTGGTGAACTTTTGAGCGAACGTGAAGCAGGTGAAGCTGAACAAGTTTGTGCTTTCCAGCTTTCTGCAGGTCTTGCTGGTGTTACAGAAGAACAGATGAAGAAAATCACAATCGCTTACGAACCAGTTTGGGCTATTGGTACAGGTAAAACTGCTACTCCAGAAGATGCTCAGGCTATTCACAAGTTTATTCGCGGTTATATTGCAAAACTTTACAACCAGAAAGTTGCTGATGAAGTTATCATTCAGTACGGTGGTTCAATGAAAGCTTCTAACGCTCCTGAATTGTTGGCTCAGCCAGACATTGACGGTGGTTTAATTGGTGGAGCTTCTTTGAAAGCTGAAACTTTCGTACCTATCTGTGTTTTGTAATTGAGAATTGATAATTAAGAATTATTGATTAAATGTCATTGCGAACGAAGCAATCTATACTGTTGGTTACTTCGCTTGCAATGACTTTTTTTTTACTTTATTCCCACAACTTAATCAGGTTGATACCATTCTCTATTTCTCCATTGACTTAAATCCTCTTTTCTACTAAAATAAATTTCACTTTATATAGAAATTAAAAATTTTTTGGAGTAAATAAATGGGTACAATTGGTGTTGTTCTTTTAGTATTTTTTGTAATTGTTAGCTTGTTATTAGTATTATTGGTTGCAATTCAGAATGATAATGAAGATGGAATGGGCGGCCTTTTAGGTGGTCGTGGAACTGCTGCTTTTGGTGCACACTCTGCCAGCGTTCTTACTAAAACAACTTTCGTATTAGTAATTTTATTTTTCGTTCTTGCTTTAGCTCTTGCTTTGATTAATAAAAAACCTTCTGTTGACAAGGATCTTATTGCCCCAACTACAGAAGAATCTGTTGAAACTACAGAATCTGCTGCAGACTGGTGGGTTGATTCAGACGCAGAATAATTTTCCTTTCTAAATGTGAGGATAAATGCTCTGTAATTTTGTAAATCCAGCAGATATTAAATTAAACCTGGAAAGTACCGAAAAAGAGGAGTGTCTTGCAGAATTGCTTGAAGTAATTGTTGCAAGACAACCTATGATTAAAAGAAGTGAAGTAATTTCTTCTTTAATACTTCGGGAAGAAAAATCAAGTACAGCAGTATTTCCTGGCATTGCAATCCCGCATATTGTTTGCGAGTCTATTAGTAAACCCTGTATAGCAATTGGAATCAGCAGATACGGGGTTGATTTTGATTCAAAAAAAGTTAATGTAATATTTGAAATCCTGTTTAGAAATGATGATGCAGAATTTCACATGCAAGTTCTAAAAGATATTGTTAATCTTGTAAATGACAATTCCTTTGTTAATAAAGTAATAAATGCTAAAAGTTCTCAAGATGTTTTTGATGCAATCGTAGAATTGGAAACTCAAACTGTTTGATAAATATAGTTTTGCGTTGTACAATAGATTCTACGGAGATGGAGGTTTATATGGCAACAGAGAACCCAGAGCTGGAAGAAATTAACCGACTTCTGGAAGTAGAGAAGGCTGCAACTGCATTAATTACAGATGCAATGACTGAAGCTGATAAACGTATGTCAGAAGCTCGGTCAAAATATAATGAACAGGTAAAATCACAATTAGATAAAATAACTGAAGAACTTACTTCAGATTACAATTCAAAATTAGAAACTATAAAAACAAATCACAGTAAGTTTATCGAAAATTTTAAATCGGATTTAATGCAGAAAGAATTAAATCAGTCTGGTTTAAATGCACTTTTAGATAAGTTACTTATTTCGGCACAATAATTATGCAAGGTGTTTAAATGGATAATTCAGGTGCCGGATCGTATGTTTACGCTAAAGCTAGCGGAATATTGGGAAAATCGTTTATTGGTCCTCGAGCAGCAGTTCTTTTTGAACAGAAAAACCTTTCGGAATTGTGGACTTTGCTTTTTAAAACTCCCGCTCCGTTAGTGCCGGAAGTTATACTTGCAGAACAGATTGAAGCCGAAGCATTTAAACGCTTTATCTCCCAATATTCATATTTTATTAAGCAGTATTCAAATCCGCACAAAATTTTAACCGCTCAGTTTGCAGTTTATGAAGCAGAAAATCTTAAAGAAGTTGGTGCAGCTTTGTGTGCCGGTGAAAAAGATTGCCCAAAAATAATAGAACTTGGCGAATTTACTGATTTGAATTTTAAAGCCTGGCCAGATATTCAAAAAATTACAAAAGATTCAAAATACAGTTGGTATGATCACGTTCCGCAGATTCACGAACAGCAGAATCTTGAGTTTAAAATTGATATGCAGGTAATTAATATGTTGTGGAATGCCACAGAAAGTACCAAAGGTGAAGAACATGAGGCACTTAAAAAATTATTTCTGGCGGAATATTCTATTAAAAATATTGTCTGGGCTTTGAGACTTAAAATCCACTATCAAATGTCGAATGAAGAAATTTTAAGTAAACTGATTTATGTTACAGATAATAAATCTGCTATGGATGTTTTGGCCGCCGGAGCTATAGAAGTTTTGGATATGCCTGTAGATGATTATAATGTTTGGCGAAACTGGAGATATAGCGAACTTATTAATCCAATGATGGATAATGGGGTTTGGACTATTGATCCTACTTGGATTGAACGAAAAAATAAAATCCGTGTAAATAAGCTTTCGCTCCATATGTTCCATCAAAATCCAATGAGTATAAGTTCTTTGGTTGGATGGTATAGAATTAAGAAATTTGAGTTAAGTTGTATTCGAACTGCAGTAGAAAGTTTGCGGCTTTCGGTTTCATCCGATGTTGCAAAAAGTACTGTCGGAATTTCAACTGATGAAATAAATGAATTGTAAAGCTTTGTAGAGGTTATTATGGCAAGAACTACGGAGATGAAATTAATTGAACTTATGGTTTTGAAACAGGATGTTACTTCGGTAATTGAATTTCTTGGTAAACGAGAATCCTTCCAGTTTCAGTCAAACCTTAAGGATTCAAAAAGAAATGAAGATGCGGCAGATAATTCTTCAAGTGTTGACGCGCAGCTTTATTCTGAACTTATGAAAATGTACAAAAATCTGGATTTAACGGATTTTAACGAAGATATTAAGCAGTTTTCTTACCCAGTTGATGAGGACCGTAATAAAGCTTCTAAATTGATTTCTTCTTATTCCGAAATTGAACAGCGTTTGTCGGATGCTGCCGAATGTGCCTCAAAATCAGATGATGCTTATAAAGAGGCTAAGTCGTTTTCAAATTTGCAGGTTTCTTATTCGGAACTTGAACATTTATCTTTTCTTTCTCTTAAAATTGGTAAACTTGATCCAAATAATTTTGAAGCGCTTTCTGAAGCTTTGGAAGGCTTTGCTGATGTTATTGCACTTGGTGAAGATAAAACTCGCGTATTGGTAGCTTCTTCTAAAAAAGGAAGATTTGCTCTTGAATCGGAATTGAAAAAGTTTAATTTTGTTGAAATGCAGATTCCTTCCGATTTTAAGGGAGTTCCTGAAGACGTTCTTGAAAGTTTGAAAAAACAATGCGAAGAAAACAAAAAAAATCTTGAAAATGTAAAGGTTGAGCGCAGAAACTTTGCTGAAACTCATAAACAGATTCTCTATCGTTTGCTCGGTTGTTTTACTGTTGGAATTCAAATTGAAAAGGTAAAGGAGAATCTTCAGTCTACTGATTTAGTTTACAGAATTACAGGTTGGATTCCATCTAATGAAGTTGATGCTTATATGAAGGGACTGGATGATTTGACTCAAAGTCGAATTGCAATCCGCGAGTATAATCCGCTTGAAGTTCCAAGTGTTGTTTCTGGAAAAGAGCAGGTTCCTGTAAAATTGACTCACGGTCGTTTTATTAAGAGTTTTGAACGTGTGATTTTTTCTTACGGCTCTCCACTTTACGGTACAATTGATCCGACTCCGTTTGTTGCTGTGTTCTTTACGTTGCTGTTTGGAATTATGTTTGGAGACTGCGGACAGGGGCTTATTTTCTTACTTGCGGGCATTTTAATGGCAAAAAATGTAATAAAAGTTGGCGGATGGAATAAGTTTGCTCCAATTTTTATGGCAATTGGTATTTCAAGTTCGGTAATGGGACTTTTAACTGGCGAATTCTTTAGTAATGAAACTTTACTTGAACCGTTTGCATACTGGGTAACGGGATTGGTTGGACAGCCGCATGCACCGATTGTAAAAATGATGCCGTCTTCGGATCCTAATTCAATTATTGTAATGTTTACGGTTTTTGGAATTGCTGTGGGAATTGGTTTTATAATTAATACAATTGGTTTGATTATCAACATCATAAATAATCTTATTATGAAAAAATATGCTGAGGCTTTGTTTGGTAAAAACGGATTGTCTGGTGCTATTTTCTTCTGGTATGTGGTTATTATGATTATTCGAATTGTTGTGTTTAAGCATGCAATTGCTGTTTATGACTGGATTGTTATAGGTGTGTCGTTGTTTTTTGCAGCTTTTGCAGAGCCTTTTGAAAACCTTTTGGAAGGAAAAAGACCGCTTTTGGAAAATGGATTTGGCACTTATTTAATTGCCGGTATTGTTGAACTTATTGAGGTAATCTCTGGTTATCTTTCAAATACTGTAAGTTTTGTTCGTGTTGGTGCGTTTGCACTTTCACATGCAGTTCTCGATTTTCTTATTCTTACGTTAACTCAAATGTGTGGTGGGGAAGCGAGCGTTGCAGGCATTCTTATTTTGATTGTAGGAAACGCAATTATTATTGTGCTTGAAGGTATGATTGTTGCAATTCAGGTAATTCGTCTCCAATACTATGAATTCTTTAGTAAGTTCTTCCACGAAACAGGAAGAGAATTTGTTCCATTTAAGTTTAGATTTGAAAACTAGAAAGAAGGAGTTATATATGAAGAAAAGACTTTTTGCAATTATAGGATTGCTTGTAGTTGGTTGTGCTGCATTGTTTGCAGAAGAAAATGGTGCCGATGCTGAAACGGCTGTTGCTACTGCTGGAGCAGTGAAGTACATTGCTGCTGCTATTGCTGTTGGTCTTGCTTGTATTGCCGGTGGTGTTGCCGTTGGTAAGATTGGTGCTGCAGCTATGGGGGCTATGAGCGAAAATGCAGAATTGTCTGGAAAGGCATTGCCATTTGTAGGTTTGGCTGAAGGTATCTGTCTTTGGGGTATGCTTGTAGCTGTACTTATTCTTATTTTGTAGAACACGTTTAATGAAGTTTTACATAATAGGTAGCCGTGAACTTGTTTTAGCTTTTAAACTGACTGGTGTAGATGGAGCAATTGCTGAGACCCGAGCGGAAGTTCTTGATGCTTTTAACAGAGTAACAGGAAAAGGGGGAATTGCAAATGTTCCAACTGGTGAAATTCCGCGTGTATTGATTTTAACGGAAGCTGCAGCCAGTCAGATAGAAGATGAAGAGTTGGAATGGCAAAAATCAGGTAAATTTCCTCTGATTGTAGAAATCCCGGGATTGCATGGGCATGTCCAGGGAAAGAAGTCGCTTTCTGATGCAATTCGGGAAGCTATAGGAGTTGAAATCTAATGCAAGAATTAAGATCAACGGATATTTTGGATAAAGAAATTCATTCGGACGCAGTAAAAAAAGCGGAAAAAATTATAAAAAAAGCAGATTCTGATATTGAAGCACTGTTAAATTCTGTAGAATCTACAATAAATAAAGCTCGCGCTGAAAAACAAGATTTTTATAATAAAAAACTTGCTGCTTTCGAAAAAGATTTGAATGCTTCAATACCTTTGGAAAAACAGCGTTTTGAAGTAACTTTTGTTCAAGAGCAGATTATTAAAGGAATCAACTCTTATTTTGCTGCAAAAACTGAAGCAGAAAAAATTGAAATTGTTACAAAATCTTTTGACTTTAATGTAGACAAAAAGCTGAATGCTTATGTTTACGGTTTTGACAAATTGGCAGTTGAAAAGTTTTTGTCTAAAAAGCTAGGAAAAAATCTGCTTAAATGTCAGGAAACAAAATTTGGAAAAATAGCACTGGAAGATGATTGTGGGCTTGAAAAACTCGAAGGAATTATCCTTGAATCTGAGGATAAATCCTATAGAGTAAGAATGACAATGAGCGAAATTGTAAGTCATCTTCTGGATAAAAATAGAGCAGAATTGTCTGACGCACTTTTCGGAGGACAACAATGATTGAAGGCAAAATTACAAGAATTTCGGGACCAATTGTTTACGCGGAAGGTTTAGACGGTTGCGGTCTTTACGATGTTGTTGATGTTGGTGAAAAGAAGCTTATTGGTGAAATTATCCGACAGAATAAAGGAAATGCTACAATTCAGGTTTACGAGGAAGATACTGGTATGCACATTGGAGAAAAAGTTGTGTGTACGCAGCGTCCGCTTTCTTTACGACTTGGCCCTGGCGTTGTTGGAAATATTTACGATGGTATTCAGCGTCCGTTACAGCAAATGTACGAGCAGTCAGGCGGATTTCTCCTTCCAGGTGAACGAACCGAACCTTTGGATGTAAAAAAAATCTGGCATTTTGAAGCGCTTGACAATATTGCCGCAGGTACTCAAATTAAGCCGGGCATGACTCTTGGAACTGTAAAAGAAACCGAATCTATTACGGAAAAAATTATGGTGCCACCTGCAATTCGTGGAAAAAAACTTAAGTCTTTCCGGGGCACAGGTGATTATACCGTAGACGATGTAATAGCCGTTACAGATTTGGACGAGGAAATCCAGCTTGCACAATATTGGCCGGTTCGTAAACCTAGACCATACGAACAAAAACTTGGCGTAACTGAACCATTAATTACCGGACAACGTGTAATTGACGTATTTTTCCCGCTAAGTAAAGGCGGAACTGCAGCAATTCCTGGTGGCTTTGGTACTGGTAAAACAATGACTCAACACGCCGTTGCAAAATGGTGCGATGCCGATTTAATTGTATATATTGGTTGTGGAGAACGCGGTAACGAAATGACCGAAGTTCTTACAGAATTTCCAGAACTTATAGATCCACGTACAGGCCGTTCAATTATGGAACGAACAATCTTAATTGCAAACACTTCGAATATGCCTGTAGCTGCTCGCGAAGTTTCACTTTATTCAGGAATTACCCTTGCAGAATATTTCCGTGATATGGGAATGGCAGTTGCAATTATGGCCGATTCAACTTCACGATGGGCAGAAGCTCTGCGCGAACTTTCCGGCCGTATGGAAGAAATGCCTGCAGAAGAAGGATTCCCTGCCTATTTGCCAACTCGCCTTGCCAGTTTCTACGAACGTGCAGGCCGCGTAATAAGCCTTGAAGGACAGGAAGGAAGCGTTAGCGTAATTGGTGCGGTTTCGCCTCCAGGTGGTGACTTTTCCGAACCTGTAACACAGCATACAAAACGATTTATCCGCTGTTTCTGGGCGCTTGACCGCGAACTTGCAAATGCACGACATTATCCGGCAATTGGCTGGATAGATTCTTATTCCGAATATGCTGACGAAGTTCGCGACTGGTGGGAAGTACATAATCCGCTGTGGTCAAAACTTCGCCAGAGTGCGCTCGATTTACTGAAAGAGGAAAACCGACTTCAGCAGATTGTCCGCCTTATTGGACCGGATGCTTTACCTGATAGTGAACGCCTTATTTTGAAGGTAGCCGAAATGATTAAAAACGGATTCCTTCAGCAGAATGCTTTTGATGATATTGATAAATATTGTTCTACAGATAAACAGATTGCAATTCTTTCGCTTATTATGTCGTTCTACGATAGAGCACTTCAGTGTGTAAAAGCAGGTGCTCCTCTTGCTCAACTTGTAAAGCTTCCGGTTTGCGATGAAATTGTCAGAATTAAGATGGTTTTTGCAAATGACCAAATGGATAAAATTGAAGATATAAGGGTTCATCTTGACAGCCAGATTAGCGAAGTTGAACATATGTATGCGGTTATGAAGGCAGGTGAATAATGAAAGGTGTTGAATATAGAGGCGTAAAATCAGTAGACGGACCAATTGTTGTTCTTAAACATACTGAAGATGTTTTTTACAATGAAACTGTGTGCGTTCGTGACCGAATTGGCGAAAAACGAATTGGTAAGGTTGTTGATATTTCTGATGAAGCTGTAATTGTTCAAATTTTCGGTTCTACTACAGGTCTTGATTTGGATGAAGCAAGTTTTGAGTTTTTAGATGAACCTCTTGAGCTTCGCGTAAGTGAAGGATTACTTGGACGTGTTTTTAACGGATTAGGCGAACCAATTGATGGATATCCTCAGATAATCAGTTCTGAGAAACGAAATGTTAATGGAAATCCGATGAATCCTTATGCTCGTGTTTATCCGCGAGATTTTATTCAAACGGGTATTTCTTCAATTGATGGAATGAATTCCCTTGTTCGCGGACAAAAACTTCCAATTTTTTCTGGAAATGGTCTTGCACATAACAAACTTGCAGCGCAGATTATTCGTCAGGCAAAACTCCGTAATAGCGATGAAAAGTTCGTAATGGTTTTTGCAGGTATGGGAATTAAGTATGACGTTGCAAAGTTTTTCGTAGACACATTCGAAGAGTCTGGCGTACTTGCAAATGTAGTTATGTTCCAGTCGCTTGCAGATGCGCCTTCAATTGAACGTATTATTACTCCGCGTTGTGCACTTACTGCAGCTGAATATCTTGCTTTTGAAAAAGGAATGCACGTTCTAGTTGTAATGACTGATATGACAAACTATTGCGAAGCTTTACGCGAAATTTCTACAACGCGCGGTGAAGTTCCAGGCCGTAAAGGTTATCCTGGTTATTTGTATTCTGACCTTGCAGAACTTTACGAACGTGCAGGTCGTGTAAAAGGCAGTGAAGGTTCAATTACACAAATTCCAATTCTTACAATGCCAAATGATGATATTTCGCATCCTATTCCTGATTTGACCGGATATATTACTGAAGGCCAGATTGTACTTGGACGAGAACTTTCACAGGCAGGAATTTATCCGCCAGTAAGTTGTTTACCAAGCCTTTCTCGTTTGATGAAAGACGGAATTGGGCCTGATATTACCCGTGAAGATCATGCAAATGTTTCAAGTCAGCTTTTTGCTTCTTATTCAAAAGTAAAGAGTATTCGTAATCTTGCGGCAATTATTGGTGAAGAAGAGCTTAGTGATTTGGACCGCCAGTATTTACATTTTGGAGAACGTCTTGAAAAAGAGTTTTTTGCTCAGGGTGAGTTTGAAGACCGAACAATTGAACAAACTCTCGATTTAGGCTGGAAAATTTTGAAGGAACTTCCGCGCGAAGAACTTACTCGAATTAAGCCGGAGTTGATTGAAAGGTACATGAAATAATGGCAAAACTGAATATTGCACCAACAAAATCTAATCTTCTCGCAATGAAAGAACAGCTTGCAGTTTCTATGAACGGATATGAACTGCTTGAAGAAAAACGCGAAATTCTTGTACGTGAGCTTATGCATCTTGTAGAAAAGGTTAAGCTTTTGGAAAAAGAAATCGATAAAGTTATAGCACAGGCTTATCCTGCTTTTAAGAATATGCTTATGCTTGATGGTGCAGATCAGATTGAACGAATTGCTCATGCTGTTCATTATGAATTTGATATGAGTGAAAAAAAAGTAAATGTTGGTGGAATGCAGTTTTCTACAATGGATGTGATTTTGCCAAAAAAAGAACTTTTTTATTCGTTTATGGGAACCTTCTCAAATACGGACGAAACCATAAACAAATTTTTTGAATTACTGACTTTGCTTACACAAATGGCTTCAATCCGTACAATAGTTTGGCGCCTGGCTGAAGAAGTTAAAAAAACTCAGCGCCGTGTAAATGCTCTCGATAAAATGATTATTCCGCAGGCTCGTGAAACTAAAGCTTATATCGAAAGTGAACTGGAAGAACGAGAACGTGAAAATGTTTTTGTTCTTAAGGCTTTAAAAAAGAAGAACTCAAAGAAGTGAAAAAAGCTTTTATTAAGAAAATTATGGTAGCGGTAAGTGGTCGAATAAACGCCCTTCATGCAGCAATGTACGCTATTATGATGTCAAAAACTTACGGAACCTCATTAAAGTTTGTTTATGTAGTAGATACAGAAACAATTAAAATGCTTTCTATGAATAAACTTTTAATTTCTGAAGAAAAAGATGGTTTTGAAGCAAAACTTCGCGAAAATGGCGAAAACTTTTTGAATTACGTTCAAATTCTTGCGGCAAAAAAAGGGGTTCAGGCGGAAACGGAGCTTCGAAGTGGTGGCATTTTTACTGAAATTATTAAAGCTGCCGATGAGTATCAGGCTGATTTAATCCTGCTTGGTGGTACGGAACGTGAAAGTTTGCTCGGAAAATCTAAAAGAAATGTAATGAACCGCGAAGAAAACGAAATTTTAGCAAATTCAAAATGTCCTGTTCTTATAGTACAAAATCCTGACATTGAAAATCAATTTAAAAACTTTTAGAATGTAATTGTCGCTTAAAATGAAAGATTTTTACAAGGTACTCGGTGTTCGCACTAATGCAACACTTGCCGAAATTAAACGTGCATATCGTGAAAAAGCAAAAATTCTCCATCCTGATTTGTCAGGTGATGTTTCTCGCCGTGATGAATTTAACGAAGTGGTGCAGGCATATAGAGTTTTGTCTGATGCACGTCAGCGTAACATTTTTGACGAATCTTTTTTTATGCGTATGCACCGTCAGTCTTCTGATTCGAAAACATTTGATTATTATACTTGGCTTAAAGCTCGCGAAGATGAAGAAAGTCGTGCCAAATTTATTTTTTATACACTTATGCATCAAAAAGAGGATGAAGCAGTTGCAGAATTTAAACGAATGCAAATGAATCATGCTGATTTTAGCCTGAAAAAATGGTTTACTCGCGAAGATTTTATGGATTACGGCTACATTCTTGCTGAAGAACTTGTAATTCGCGGTGAATATTACGATGCCATAATTCTTTTGGAACAAATTATCCAGATGGAATATTCATATCATTATTTTTATATTTTCTTTCCAGAAGTAATTGATTTTACACTTACAATTTTGAAACGAAATATTGACGGAGTAATTTCCGACGAACTTGCACTTGACGTTTATGAACGAGCATTGGATTTGAACTTAGGAACTAAAGAAGATGCTTTCTTTTTGCGTAAAATGTCCGAAGAGTACCGTCGTCTCGGCGATTTTGCCACCGCAGAAATTTGCTTGAACGAAAGTGAAAAAAGACTTTAAGCGTAAAAGCCTTCCAGTAATGAATCCGTAACATAATTCCAAATCTATTCATCTTTTTTTCTAAAAGTTATATAATTACTAATTATGATTCACTTGAAAACAGAAGAACAAATAGATGGTATTAGAAAATCCTGTCATATAACGGCAGATATGTTTAATGAGCTTATTCCAAAAATTAAAGCCGGAATGAGTACTTGGGATGTTGATAAACTTTTTGAAAAATATATAACTTCGCACGGTGGAACTCCAGCTTGGTGGAGAGAAGATTTTCCAGGTTCTATTTGCATCAGTATAAATAATGAAGTTATTCATGGACTTCCTTCTAAAAAACGAATTATTCATGACGGTGACCTTGTAAGTATTGATGTTGGAATTGATTTGGACGGATATATTAGCGATACAACACATTCAATTTTAATAGGAAATGTTTCTCCAAAAGTTCGTAAACTTCAGCAGGTTACAGAAGAATGTTTACGTGCCGGAATTGCTGCGTGCGTTGTTGGGAACAGAATCAGTGATGTTGCAAATGCCGTTTATGAAATTGCCGAAAAAAATGGTTATGGTGTAGTTTATGATTACTGCGGTCATGGAGTTGGTCTCGATGTTCATGAAGACCCTAGCGTACCAAATTGTCCGTTCCGTGGTGCAAATCCGAGAATAAAGGCTGGAATGGTTTTGGCAATTGAACCAATGATAAATCTTGGAGTTCCAGAAGTTGATGTTGCTGACGATGGTTGGACTGTTCTTACTGCTGATGGTGAAGTTTCTTGCCACGAGGAACATACAGTAGCAGTTTTTAAAGATCACACGGAAGTTCTTACTGATTTAAATTATAAAAAATAAACTATGACCGGTAATAAATTTTGCAAAATTTTGGGCGCTGCAGCTGGTGTACTGATTATTGGTTTTGCCAGTGTATATTGCGTAAGAAGTAATCAGTTTAAAACTGAAACGCAGGCAATTGACTTGACGGAGGAACAAACTTTAGTTCTTCAGCAAACGCTCAAAAGTAACTATTCCGAGCGTTATGAAATTTTACAACCGCTTCCATACAATGTAAAATCGCCTGCACTTGAGGTAGGGGCTGAATCCGCCATTTTAATAGACACAACTACAGGCTGTATTCTTTATGAAAAAAATGCGGACGAAGTTATTCCTCCTGCCAGTATGACAAAACTTTTTGCAATGTTTGTAGTGGATGAAGAAGTGAGTGCCGGCCGTTTATCGTACGATCAGATTATTCCTTTACCGCCGGAGTGCTGGGCTTGCAATATGCCGCCACATTCTTCATTAATGTTTTTGGGAGAAGGACAGATTGTAACACTTGATGAACTTTTGCTTGGCCTTTCAATTTGTTCGGGAAATGACGCAGCTTATGCACTTGCGTATACAATTTGCGGAAATATGGAAGGTTTTGTTGACCGTATGAACGAGGTTGCAGCTGATTTTAACCTTACACATACACACTTTGTTGAAAGTTCCGGTTACAGTGAATTGAACACAACTACAGCCCGTGAAATGGCAACTTTTGCACGCATTTATTTGGAGCGACATCCGGATAGTCTTAAGAAATATCATTCAGTACCAAAATTTACTTATCCTAAGGCAAAAAATCTTGCGCCTGGAGATACACTTTGCGCTCAGGATTTTTCGCAGGGATTTCCTCGACACATAACTATGAGTATTACTCAGGAAAATACAAATCCGCTGCTTGGTAGGCTTGAAGGCTGCGATGGTTTAAAAACCGGATATATTGATGAAAGTGGTTATAATCTGGCACTTACGGCTGTGCGTGGCAATACAAGATTTTTGTCGGTAACTATGAAAGGGCAGGGCAATAATGCACGGGAAGGTCAGGCTGGACGAGTTGCTGACGGTACTACGCTTATGGAATTTGCCTTTTCGAGTTTTGCTGATTATCTTTATTTAAGTGATGTTCGGCCGTATTTTGTTAAAGTGTTTGGTGGACGTGGGGTACGGTCGGTGAATCTGGTACCGGCCTTTAATGTTGAAGCTGTTACTGTGCCGTTTATTTCTGGAGATGAGGTTTCTGCAAACTTGCGCGGCGTGGAAGTTGTAGTGGATTTACCTGAACGTGTGGAAGGGGGGATTGGAGTTGGAGAGGAACTTGGTTGTGTAAAAGTAATTCTGGAAGGTTATATACTGGATGAAATTCCACTGGTTGCCGACAGAAATGTAGAATCTGCTAGTTTTATTTTACGAACAGTTGATAAAATGATAAAATAAAGATAGTATTATATAAAATTGAAAATGTTCGAATACAATTAAAAGTGTTAAACTAGATATTATAAATGTCTATGTGAGTAAAGATTAAAGGCTGTTTTTATACAGTCTTTTTTAATAGGAGAATTAACATGTCTTTGAAAAAAACATTTTCCGCTGATGGAAAAAAATGTACTGTAGTGTTTACAGTAAATCCAAATGCTGCTGCTGGTGCTACAAAAATTTACCTTGTTGGCGAATTCAACAGCTGGAATGAAACTGCAAACCCAATGAAAAAAGGTCCGGATGGTTCTTTTTCTCTTAAAAAGGAATTAGAAACAAATAAAGAATATCAATTCCGTTATTGTCTGGATGGTAAAACATGGATTAATGACTGGAAAGCAGATAAATATGTTCGTTCAGAATTGGCAAATGATGACAACTCTGTAGTTGATACAACAGTTCCAAAAGCTGCCAAAACTTCTAAAAAGCCAGCTCCAAAGTCAGCTGCAAAAACACCTGCAAAAAAGACTACTGAAAAAAAAGCACCTGCAAAAAAGGCTGCTAAAAAATAACACTGAATGTTAAATAAAAAAAAGGGCTGTTTCTGAAAAACAGTCCTTTTTTTTATGTCTGATTACTAAATTAGAACCAGAAACGGAAACCGAAGTTTCCAAAGAATTCAGCAAAGCTTGGGGAAATACCAGAATTTGCAATTGTCAATTTTGGTTCCCATCCACCTTGTAAATAAATTTCAATAAAGTTATTTACTAAGAAAACGTTAGTTCCTATTAAAGCGCGAGCACCTGCAGATGCTGCAAAGTTTTCTCCGCCTACACCTAAGCCACCAAAAAGACCAACACCATAGTAGTAACCCCATGTGCCTTCAATTTTTGGATTTGCCAACCACCAGTCAGCTGTTAATCCAATTCCGAGTGCTTCATTCTGCATATTGAAATCTAAAGCGAATACACATGGTAAAGAACTTACTTTGAAAGTTAAAGCTCCACCAAGTGGATAACCAACTTGTGCACCAATACCAGTGCTGCCTTTTGCGAATACGTTAGCTGTTCCAAGAACGAAGAGAACGGCTAATACTGATAAGATTTTTTTCATAGAAAAAACCCCTCTACAAATAATTTTACTCTCTCTGATTTTGAAACGTTTTTGAAATTTTTTTATAGCTTTAACAGGTGTTCGCTATAAAAAAAATACTTTTGCCTGTTTAATAATGTTAAAACTAGCATATTTGTGCATTAAAGTCAAACAACACCGCTACAATAAACTTACACCGCTACAATAAACTCACCTGTAAATAATATGCAAATAGCAAAAAAACTTATCTCGGCGGGACATAGTTTAACGGTTGAACTGGTCCTACCTATAAAAAAATATTTGCTCCCAGTCAGAAAACAACTGTCAGCACCGCTAGGTACCGTCGCTGGTCGTGAAGCGCGGCAAGGAAACTATCGTTTCCGCGCTTCAAGTCCTGCTGACAGTCGTTTCCTTCCTTCGCGCAAATATTTTTTTATAACATCCCTTCACTGTTACTGTTCCCCAAAAACGTCCCACCCCGGAAAAAATCCTTGTTTGCATATTATTTACAGATTCCCTTCACAAAAAAAACAACTTCCTTTCCAAAAAAAATCCCACAAACTACTATCTAAAAAACATCTGCGTCAATCCACTCCTATCTGGGCTATCTGCGTTCCTAAAATAGGTAAATTCCCCTTTGCATTTGAAAATTGTTATTATTTTCATATAAATATGTTACTATATGGATAGAATTATTTACTATTTTACTATGGATACTGATTTAGAAAAATTAAACGAAAAACAACTTGCATTTTCTCATTCGTATTTTTTAATTGACATGTACAGGGATCATGAAAAATATTATGCTCTGACTGAAGAAGATATAAAGCAATATCCATATTTACTTTCTGGAAAATACATCTGCTTAATTTGCGCTGGACGACTTGATGAAGCAAACGAATTATTAAAATCAATTCCGCCTGAAAATCCGCTTCATCTTGCCTTTGAAGTTATAAATCCTGAAATTACATGGAAACAGTTTATTGATGATCTGGCAATTATAAAGAAAGTTTTTGGAATGTTGCCGAATGTAATTTTTACTGCTGGACGGCCTTTTCTTTTAAACGGCTTTAACGATTTTACTCGAATAGGGCCTTTTCTTGAAAAAAATAAAGAAAAATTTTTAGACCACATAAATGCTCTTTACGACAATAAAATTACTCCAATTATTTATAATCTTTGCCTTGCCGAATATTACTATCAGCAGGATAAACTTGTAGAAGCTCAAATTTTAGTTACAAAAACAATAAATGAATTTGAAACTTATGGAGAGACCAGACTTTTATTTGTTTCATTATATTTGCAAACTAGAATACTCAGAGCGGAAGGTGTAGAGATAAAATCTCAAAGTTTAATAGAAGAAATTGAAAGGCGAGTAAAAGAAATTGGTAAAGTTGAATTTTCGTATAATCTTCAGGCAATTGATGTAGTTGGTGCATTTTATGAAGGTAATTACATCAAAATGAATAAATGGCTTTTAGAAGATGCTCCAGATGAGTATGCCAATTTTAATATGGTAGATTTATATCGTTACTTTGTAAAACTAAGATGTTATTTAATTAAAGATAATTTTGTTGCAATTATAGCGCTTGCGGAAAAACTTAGGCCTTTGCTTATTCGCGGAAAACGTTACATGGATTTGTGCGAACTTAATTTATTGCTTGCAATGAGTTTTTATGCCATGAAAAAAAAGGAAGATGCATTACGTTATTTTGAGATAAGTATACAAATTGTAAAACGGAGAAAGTATTATCGGCTTATAGAAGATGAAGGGGAGCGTGCGTTAGTTCTGTTGTTGGAATACATTAAAATAAAAGGATTAAATCCATTTTTGAAAAAACTTGTTGAAGGAACTCGAAAAATAGCAAAAGATTATCCGCTTTATCTAAAAAAATATTATGGAATTGAAGAAAGTTTTTCACAGTTGGAAAAAGATATTCTGTCATTTTTGGAAATGGGTAAAACTAAAGAAGAAATTGCTGAGCGTTTTTTTATAAGTACAAATACTGTTAAATTCCACACAAAAAAAATATACAGTAAACTAAAAGCATCAAATTCTGCAGAAGCCGTCTGGATTGCGCGAAAACTTGGTATTATAAAGTAAAAACTTATTTAAAACCGTTGAATCCGTAGAATTCAACAAATCCGTGTGGCAATATTTTCCTTCCCACTCAACACCCTCCGTGTGACTTATATTTTTTTAGAAAAACTACCCAAAAAGGTAGTTTCTTTTGTTATAATATTCCTTATAATATGTTTATATTAAGTTATTTGGGGTTATTATGATTAAAACTATTTCAGAAAAAATTTGTAAACATTTGTTTATTTTAATTTGTATTTTTTCATTCAGTTTAATTTTTGCCGGCTGTAAAAACTTTATGTCCGGAGCC
>JAZLFF010000081.1:0-8213 GCA_045615645.1 Treponema sp. | reverse complement strand
TTACAACAGAAAACGAATTTCAACTGTAAATCCAGGAGGACTTCCTCCTTCAATTTTCAGGGAACAATCAACAGTTACAAAAGCTGTTGCTTAAAAAAATTAGGGTGTTTTCTGACTGTACTAAAGTTGACTTTTTCATTATGAGATGGGGGAGTTTGAGAGGCGAAAAGTGGGCGTATGGAGATTTCGCCTTTTGGGGATGGGGTGGTGTAAGGGAAATGGGAGGCGAATGTGGGGGTGGGAGGAGATTCGCCTTTTGGGACGGGGGAGTTTGAGGGGCGAAATGTGGGCGGATGGAGATTTCGCCTTTTGGGGATGGGGTGGTGTAACGAAAATGGGAGGCGAGTGTGGGGGTGGAAGGAGTTTCGTCTTATGTGGTGGTGGAGTTTGAGAGGCGAAAAGTGGGAGACAGGAGATTTCGCCTCTGAAGTGGAAGAAAATTATGAGAAAATGAAGAAAATAAAAAAAATCGACCAAAAAGCGGATTTTGAAGTGGCTTGATGGTCGATATTAAGTTTTTTTTACTTTTTTATGAATAATTATTTATCAAACTTTTTCTTTTGTGAGGCGTAGAAAACGAGACCTATTATAATCCAGATTATGAGCATAATGTAGCTTTCTTTACCGAAGTGAACACCGCTTAATCCTGGAATTGGAATAAGTTGTAATATCATGAAGGCTACAGAGAAAGCTGTTCCAAGCCATGCCATGATTTTGAGGAATGGTGTGCCGTCGCCATCGCGTTTAATAGTTACTAATGTAGCTACACAAGTAAAGAAGTATCCGATTGAAGCACCAATTGCTGACATATCAACGAACCAACCTAAAGCTTCACGTCCAAGTACAGGACCGCTGAGTGAAATGATGATACAGAAAATCATTGCATTTTTAGGAGTACTGTGTTTTTCGTCGAGTTTGCCGAAAATTGCTGGAAGGTAACCGTCGCGGCTCATAGAGTACATAAGGCGGCCAGATGCAAGGTAGAATCCCATAATGCCTGAGAGAACGGCGCAACTTACTGCAATTCCAACGAGCACTTTACCAGGAGTTCCAAGTAAACGTTCTGCCGCAGCAAGCAACAACCAAGGTGTGCTTTCAGATTCAATAATTAAATCCGGCCAGTTTTCCAAAGCGGCAGCGGCAATAGTATTGTTTGAAGTGTAAACAAAGCATCCGAAGATGATGGCAATAACCATAATTAGCATTACTTTCTTGTAAGAAAAGTTGAACTCTTCTGCAGCCTGAGGAATAGTGTCAAAACCGACGTAAGCCCAAGGAGCAATAGCAAAAGTTGCAAGAATTGCGGAAATAATCCCTTTGGAACCAGCATGTGCGTACGCATCAATTCCAGCATAAGCACCTGCTTTGTAAGCCTGAATGGCCGCTTTTTTATCAAATCCCCAGATTGGAGTAACGTTAATCATTTTTGCTTTAGAACTGATTAAAGCCGAAATGAACAAAACGAAAACCGAAACTGCAAGCAAAATAGCGAGTACAGTTTGAACAATTCCTGCTTTTTTTACACCAAGAATGTTGAGCACGCCGAATAAAATTAAAATGAATGAAGCAAGAATAACTTCACCGCAATAAACATCAAATCCGGCAATGGTGTAGTGGAATCCCCATTTGAGAATATTTGCAGCACCGTCAATACCGTCAACAATCAGACCAATTGCAGTTGAATTCATTGGAACGTTTGTGAGATATGCTGCAACCAGGAACCATCCGCAAGCATAAGCAGCAAATTTACCGAAGCAAGCTTTAGTAAAAGTGAACTCTCCACCGGCTTTTGGATACTTTGGAATCATGTACGCATAAGCGCAGGCAATAATCATCATTACAAGAGCACCGAGAATCATTGCAATTGCAGTTCCGGCAACTCCAGAGTTTGGCAAAAACTTTTTACCAGGGTTAATAAAACTTCCCCAGCCGATAATGCATCCGAAGGCGATTGCCCAAACGTGCATTGGGTTGAGCTGGCGTTTAAGTTGAGTTTTATCAGACATAATTTTCTCCTATTTGAGATTAAGTGTTCAAAATAATAATTTATTATAGGTGAATTGAACGATTGATGTCAAGGAAATTTAAAAAAGTGTTCAAAAAGTTAGTAATATTTACAAAAATAAAATGAAAAAGTATACTAGAGGTAGAATCTATCGCGGAGGAATATAATTATGGTAGAACAAGCAGTTATTGTAGCTGGCGGATTAGGTGCCCGCTTTGGAGACAGAACTAAACTCATGCCAAAAGGGTTTATAGAAATTGATGGAACTGCGATGGTAGAACGTTCTGTACGCAAGCTTATTCGCGCAGGTATAGAAGAAATTATTATTGGAACTGGACACTGCAACGAGTTTTACGATGATCTTGCAAAACGTTATCCACAAATAAAAACAGTTAAAAATGAAAACTACATGAATACAAGCAGTATGGGAACTTTGGCTTGTTGTGCACCACTTATTAAAGGTGATTTTATCCTTCTTGAAAGTGATCTCATTTACGATATTATTGGATTAAAAGTCTTGCTTTCTGATTACCGACCTAACGTAATGCTCGCCAGCGGAAAATCGAACAGCCACGACGAAGTTTACCTCGAAGCCGACGGCAAAGACATTTTACAACGTGTAAGTAAAGACAAAACCGTAATTCCATTCCCAGCTGGAGAATTAGTTGGTATTACAAAAATCACTAAACAAGCCTACGACAAAATGCTCGCATATTACAATAATAATCCCGAGCTGATTAAACTCGATTATGAACACGCTCTTGAACACATTTCCACAGAAGAAGATGAACCAGTTTACGTCCGCAAAGTAGAGTATTACGCCTGGACCGAAATTGACGACGAAAGCATGCTCAACCGTGCAATGACTCAGATTTGGCCACGAATTGTGGAAAATGAAGAGTTGTATAAACTAGTGTAAAAAAACAGAATGTGAAGAAAAAGTTAAAGTTTCGATAATTCAGAAAAACAACTTCTTACCGTACTATATTTTTCCCATTCTATTCCACGAATAATGTCTCTTCTCAGATTAAATTGTTCATATGGTGTTCGAATTGAAAAATAAACATCAAATTTAGCTTTTGTTCTGTACCGTCTATGCTCCAAATAGGATTCCATCTTATTTGGGTTTTGAATTTTAGATACATCTTCAACAAATTGATTTGAATTATTAATTATTTTTTTGTCATATTCATTAGAATTTGATAAAGCTGTTAATAAGAAAGTTTCAAGAGCACCATCTTCGTCGAATGGAATTATCAGTGGTAGAAACTGACATTTTACATTTTCGTGCGAAATATCACTTTTTATATCAAAATCTATCCATGTATTATTTTTTATACCGGAAAATTTAGAATCAAATTTTGCAATTGTTTTATTTATTTTGTCTTCCATTAGTGAGTTTTCATTTACATCATCATTGTCCGTAATTAATACAATTTTATCAAAAAATTCATTTCCTGAAGATTTCGTATTTCTAAACAAAATATCTTCTAGTTCTAAGGTAAGTTCAGTGCAACCTCCACTAGGTGCGATTGTTAATGAATTACTATCCCGAGTTAATAAACGTCCTTTCTGTTCTTTATAGTGGTAATTTGATTTTTTAACATTTATCCAATTATGGACTTTTTCCATATAGTATTGGAGAATAACATAGTCTGTACTGCCTTCACAAATGATTATACTGTTTGACATTAGCGTATCTCCAAGCCCCAGTTTTCAAACGCCTTTTTAGCCTCATTTCCATCAAAACAACGAGTATTTATTTTGTTTGATTCATAAAATAACGTGTAAAAATTAAAGTCTGATAAATTAAATGCTTGTAATTTAAATATTTGCTCAAAGATTTCTTTACTATGTGTCGAGGCAAAGAATTGAACATTGTTTTCTTTACATACTTTTGCAATTAATGTAATTAATGGGGTTATTGCAGAAAAGTGAAGTCCATTGTCAATTTCATCAACTATTACAGCTCCATTTTTGCATGTGTATATGGAAACAAGAATTGACAAGATTTTACGCATACCATCTCCCATAAGTTTGAGGGGAACCATTTGAGAAAGACCTATGTCAATAAAAACTTCATTGTTTAGTATTGTAATATCTTTGACATTATTGGAAAGAATTCGCAGACCATCAATAATTTCTTTTTTCTGTTTGTTTTTAATTAATTCAGAAAGTTTGTCTAAAACAACTCTAAATTGAAATGCAGGAGGAAGATACATTGTGGTATATTTTTCTTCATAATCGTTTATTGAAGGAATAGAAACGGAAAAACCAGATGAGTTTTTTCTTATTTTCATGCTAACAGATTTTTGTATAATGTTACTCACAGAAAAATTATAGATTAATCCGTATTCTTTTTTAGTTTCATTTGTAGTAAGAAGAATATTTTGTTCATCTTCAGTTTGAAAAGTCTGTTTAGGTTTTTCAATAATTTTAATAACAATGTTTCTATTTGTGTTATCATCTTCTTCAGCAAAAAAAGATATTTCATTATTTGTATTAAAATTATAAAAAAAAGAGTTTAAGTCGTCTTCAGAAAGACTTGTGTAATTTCTCATTGCATTTTCATTAATTAATATAGCAGGAGAAGAAATGCCAGAAAGAAGAAACAGAGATTCCAATACTGTAGATTTTCCTGAATTATTCTTACCATATAAAAAATTAATTTTTGAAAAATCTGATAATGTACAAGATGGAATTCCACGAAAATTTTGTATTTGTATTTTCTTAAACATGTATATAATTTACCAACAAATAGCATTTTTTTCAATTAAAGAAACTAAAATTAGAAAATCTATATTAACTCCAGTAATTTTTTATCAAAGTTTTTTAGTGGTAGATTATGACGTCTGGCAAGTTCAACTAATGAAGCATCATAGAACGACAGATTGTATTGCGCTCTAAATCGCGAGTATTAATTTGAATGTTAAAACTAAATAACGAATCGGTGTAAATAGGCAGCTGCTGCAAATCGTAGAGAATTTCAGAAATAATAAAAGAACAGTCGCAAACAACACACCGAAAAACAACTAGTTTGTAAAAAAATAATGAAACGCTCAATTACGATGGCCTGCTGCTCACAAAACTTTACGATGACGGAACGCAGGAAGAAATCAGTAATTATTCAATAACACCCCCGGCTGAAACAAAGCTTTTAGAGTACGGAACTTTTACAGCAACCGTACAATACGAAGATTTTACAAAAACAGTTGAGTACACCTGCTGTTTCCTTGATTTCTTCACTTGTTACTGTGATGTTTTCTCCAAGTTCGGCCAGATCCTTGTCTCAGTAAACTTCATTTTCCTTGTGGGTGATTTCTTCTACATCTTTTAGGAATATTTTGAGCTTTTCATCAAGCTTTTTCTCGTTTTTCTCTACTACTTTCTTCCACACAAATGTGTATTTATTTGCGGCACTTTCAATCTTTGTTCCGTCTACGAAATATTTTTCGAGATTTACATATCCTTTCCTGTTCAGCAGCTTTACTGTTGAGATGAATATTTCTTCGATTGAATTCTTAAGTTTCTCGCTGCGGAATTTGTTGATTGTCCTGAAGTCTGGTTTCTGGAATCCTGTGAGCCACATGACATTTACATTTTCGCGGCACTGTTTGGCTATCATTCGTGATGAATAGATTCCTGTCATGTAGCAGTAGATTAATACTTTCAAAAGCATGACTGGATTGTATCTGCTTGCTCCGCCGCCTTTTGTATTTTCTTGCAAATACTTCTTCAATTCTCAGTTCATCTACTGTCCTGCTTACGACTCTTACAAAATGATTTTCTGGAACCAGTTCGTCTAAGCTAGGTGGCAAAAGCCACTGTTCGTTCTGACTGTATGGTTTGTATGTGATTTTGTTACTTACGTCTCTGCTCATATTTAAATTTTATCACAGAGGATTTTGTTTGTCTTTAAAAATAATCAGGGCTGCCCATTCTTTTTGGACAGCCCCTCTATGATTTTTATGCTACAGTTAAAAGACAGCTATCGGTTGAGACGGCTGTTTTACGGGACTGTTTGCTGTTCAAATACATTGTAGTAATGCGAATTTTGTAGCAGGCATCTATAAGAAGAAGCTCTGGAGTAAAGAAAATTAATTCACTTTGGGTGTTTTTGAAAATTTTGCTAGATTCAATTTCAAGAGGAACAGCACCTTCTTCTTCGTTACCGTCTTTGTCGCAACGTACAAAGCTTATTGAATACTGGTCACCGCCAAGTTTTAAATGGTTGCCTGTAATTTTACAGGTTTTGCCCTGACTGATTACAGAATTTTCTTGGTTTGTCCATAAGTCGGTAATAACGCTGATTTGTGGAGTGTTATCAGCAAAAACAATTTTGTCTACAACGAGTTTACTTACAGCTTCGTTAGTAAGTGCACTTGGAGTAAATTTTGCAATAAAATCCGGAAAATCCGCTGCATCAGGTTTGTTACCTTTTATTGTCCCTTTAATTGCAATGTAAAGAGTACCCAAGTCCAAAATGTTTACGCTGTTCCCAACACTGAGTTCTTTTAAAATCTGCTGCTGCAAGAGAGTTGCTGCGTGCTGAATCAAGTAAGGATCAAGACCACGATTTTCGTTATTTATATTAGCAATCATGTTTTCTAAAGTGACAGTATTACGTGTAACACGAGCGTAATGTTCGCCATCTTTAGTTAAAGCTGATTTACATAATGTAACCGACAGTAAAGAATTGCTTTTATCAAATGATGATAAAACTGTTTTCATACGTATATCCTTCCAATTTTAATGTGTTTGGTCACAAAAATAGAGTTATATTCCTTAATAAAAGGAAAATCATAAATTTTGTGCTTGACAGTATGGAAGAATTAAGATTAATATCGAAGTATACGAATTTAGATATTATTTATCTTAATTTTCCAGAGGTCTTAAAAGAATTGCCGTTCTTTAAAGATCTCTTTTTTTTATGTCAGCTATACTAGGCAATTTGCTGATCTCTGCTATCAGCATGTACAAGCTCATTTTGATTCATCACCTCCTTTAAAAGAATGGTACCCATTAATAAACCTGAAAGATAGAACGCTTCTGCTTCGGCATTCAGGCATTGTTGAGTGTGCCCCAAAATAATGTGACTCAGCTCATGAAAAATTGTAAGACATTGAGTTGCATTATCCTGATGGTCATTAAAGTAAATATATCTTGTACAGGATGAATTTTGGTTTGAATGAATTAAACACATACCATCCTGCCAAAAACTTAAATTAAACTTTTGAAGTTTTTGAATTTCTTCAAGAGTTAGTGCTGAGTAGGGGATAACTGTAATCCTTTCTTCAGCAATAATTTCGCATACTGTTATTAAAGAAGAAGGTACAGTATCTGAAGTTTGCATAATTTTTTTCATGTACGGTAAAGCAATTGTTTGTATTTCTTTACATCGCCATACCGGTAAATTTATTTTCTGTTTTGAAGATGAACTCATTAAACTCCTAACCTTAAGTTTATATCTAGCAACAAGTCAGCTAATTCTTTACGCTGGTTTACAGTAAGATTATCTTTACTGTTTGCCAAAAGTGTTTTTATTTGAGGAAACTCATAACTTGAATCTTGCCCCAAAAGATAGTCACTTGTTGTATGCAGAATATTTGCAATATTTGCTAAAATGTCTGCCCGTGGAATTCTTTCTGTTGTCATGTAACGGGAGAAAGCCGCTTGTGTAATACCGCACAATTCACATAGTTTTGCCTGTGAATAGCGCTGTTCTTTCATTAAATTTTGTGTCCTCCTTGCAAAAGTTGTTTTTCCGATATTTTGTTCAGCCATTTTTTTTCGCTCCTTTTTTTGGGCCAAATTATGAAGATTCAAATATTTATGAATCCTTTTCCCCATCGGTAGAAAATCGAGCATCATTTCCTAACCCACCCTGATGAGCGATAAAGAAAGTTATTTTTTCTTATCTGTTGTTAGAATATTATACTTTCGGTAAGTTGTCAATAAGAAAAATATAATAAAGTTATATTTTTTTGGATATATAGATGAATTTTGGGGGGAGATGTAACTGTATAGGTTGGTGGATGCAAGGGGATATGATGGGGAGATGCAGGAGTAATGAAAAAGTCAACTTTAGTACAGTCAGAAAACACCCTAATTTTTTTAAGCAACAGCTTTTGTAACTGTTGATTGTTCCCTGAAAATTGAAGGAGGAAGTCCTCCTGGATTTACAGTTGAAATTCGTTTTCTGTTGTAA
>JAZLFF010000080.1:0-90739 GCA_045615645.1 Treponema sp. | reverse complement strand
TATTGTTTTAATTTTAACTGGTTTGTTAAGTATACTAATAGATATGTTATTTAAAATAAAAAAATCTAGACAAAAATAGGTAATGAATATGATAACAGCTAGTATTGTATTGTATGACACTAAAAAAGAACTCATAGAAATTATTATGAATTCTATAATTAAATCAAAATCAATTTATAGACTTTTTGTTATTGATAATTCTCCAAAGCCTCTGTTATATAGTTATTTTAAAAATTTTGATTTTGTCGAATATATAGAACATGAGAATACAGGTTATGGATCGTCACATAACATCGCTATCAAAAAGGCGATAACTCTTTGTGCAAATTATCATATAGTATTAAATCCTGATATACAATTTACCTCTAATGTTTTGAGAGAATTGGAAAAATATATGAATAAAAATCCTGATATAGGATATATTCTTCCAAAAGTAATTTATCCTAATGGTGATTTACAGTATCTTTGCAAATTACTTCCATCACCTAGTGATTTAATATTTAGACGCTTTTTACCAAAATTTAAATTTATTCAAAAAAAAGATGAACGTTATGTTTTAAAATATTTAGATTATAATAAGATTATGAATCCTCCATGTCTTAGTGGGTGTTTTATGTTTTTAAGATGTAGTACATTGAAAGAAAATAATATTTTTTTTGATGATAGGTTTTTTATGTATTTTGAAGATTTTGATTTAATTCGTCGTATACATAAAGTTGCTAAAACTATTTATTTTCCAGAAGTTACTATTATTCATGCACATGCAAAAGAAAGTTATAAAAGTAGAAAGATGTTATTAGTTCATATAAAGTCCGCTATTAAATACTTCAATAAGTGGGGTTGGTTTTTTGATAAAGAACGTAAGTTGTGGAATGAAGAAATATTAAAGGAACTAAAGCAATATTAATAATACTTTTGTTAATCAAAAAGTCTCTGTCAAAAAAACTATTACTTGGTTCATATTCCCACAATAGAATATATTGATTTTATTCTCAAAAACAGTAAAATATAATTTATTGTTATTTTTTTTGGAGTGTTTATGTCCGAACAGATAGTGGATAATGTAAAGACAGAAGATGATGATATTAGTCTTTTAGATTTATTTGCAGTTTTATTAAAATATAAATGGTTTATTGTTGTTGTTACAGGTATAGCTGCCATTGGAGTTTTTTTATATTGTTTAATTTCTTTAAAACTGCCTCCAGAAGAAACTTATATGCCAAATTTATATAAACCTAAAGCAGAAATGTTAATAAATGATAGTTCTAGTGCTGGAGGACTTGCTAACGCACTTAGTTCTAGTGGGCTTGGAAGTTTGGCTGGATTGGCAGGTATTTCTGCAAGTAGTGGCCCAAGTAATAGTTCTTTGGCTAGCTATTTCGTAAAAAGTTTTACTGTTCAGGATGCAATTATTGATAAATTTCTTAGAGAAGATATTGAAAAAAGTCATAACGAAGCCGTGGAAGCATTAAAGTTAAAAGGAAAATATAAACCAGAAAAAGATAAATGGGTGTTTCCATTAACTGATACTCGTAATTCACTTTCAGAAAAAATAGTAACTTCTTATTCTGCAGGTACCGGGGTTTTTACAATTAGTGTAGAAGATAAAGATCCTCAACTTGCCTGTGATATAATAAACTACACAGTTGATTTACTTGAGCAGCGTTTTACAGAAATTGGTGTAGATAAAAATAAGCTTACAGTTAAAAATCTTGAAGAAAATATAGCAACTGCCTATAAAAATGTTTTAGCCTTAGAAAAACAGATTCAAAATCTTGATTACTCTGTTTCGGATCCATACGCAACGACTGGTAAAAACAGTGTAGTAATGGATTTAAACATGCTTAAGCTTGAACTTAATGTACAACAGCAAATTTACTCAAGTCTTAAAACTCAATATGAAACTTTAAAAGTTACTATGGCAAGTGAGCAGCCTGTATTCCAGATTCTTGAATATGCAGAAATTCCGGATAAAAAAAGTGGTCCAAGCCGTGGAAAACTTTGTATTATTGTAACAATGGCAGCTTTTTTTGTATCTGTTTTCTTAGCATTTTTACTAAATGCAATTCAAAGTATTCGAAAAGATCCTGTTGCAATGGCCAAATTACATCCAAATAAAAAAGGTAAATAATATGAAAAAAATATTTTGTTTTATATTTTCAGTTTTCCTTACTGTATCAGTTTTTGCGCAAGCTGCTGCAATTGTTACTGGTACAACAACAGATTTAACCAAAACCAGTTATTTTGATGATAATCGCTGGTCAAATGAAATTCGTGATACAATTTCTACTTTTTGTAATGTACAGGTAGCAATGTCTACACCTGATTATATGGTTACTGCTGGAGATATTTATCACCTAACATATGCTGCTGGTTCTTCTGCAGTTTCGTACAACATTATGGTTGATTCTACTTACAAAATTCGCGTTAGTAACCTTGGAGTTATAGATGCCAGTGGAAAAAGTTATCTTGCTGTAAAGAAACAGGTTGAAGAAATTGTAACTCGCAACTACCCGTTAAGTGGTGTTCAGTTTGTTTTACAAACCCCAGCTCGTTTTAAGGTAATTATTAAAGGTGAAGTACCAAAGGTATATGAAGCTACAGCTTGGGCATTAACAAGACTTTCTACATTATTTTTTCAGGTTGCTACAGAATATTCTTCGAACAGAAAAGTTACAGTAACAAACGCTAGTGGAATTTCTAAAGATTACGACCTTTTTGCTGCTCAACGTTTTGGTGACCTTACAAATGATCCTTACCTGGCACCTGGAGATGTAATTACTGTAAATAGAGCTGACAGAGTTGTAAATTTAAATGGGGCAGTAGAGCGTCCAGGTGCATACCAACTTTTGCCTGATGAAAATTTGGACTCGTTAATTAATACTTATGGTTATGGGCTTACAATAAGTGGAGATCCGACTCATATTGAAGTTGCACGTACTAAAACGGATAAATCGGTTTCTGGTGAAAAAATTTATCTTGATAAAATTACAAACGATAATGAATTTACACTTGAAAATTTTGATATTGTAACAGTTCGTTCTCTTTTTGATTTACAAACTGTAATGTTCTTAGAAGGTGCAATTGGCGGACTTTCTACTGGTGAAAACCTTGAGGCTTCAACTAGAGTTCCTGTCCAGTTTTATAAAAATACTAATTATGCCTATTTTATTCGTCAAAATAAATGGTATTTTACTGCAACTGTAAGTGATCGCAAAAATGCCTATATTATTCGTGGTACAGAAATAATTCCAATAAATATTGATGATGTTCTATATGACGCTTGTTTTAATACAGATTTAATAGTTCAAGAAAATGATACTCTTGTTGTTCCTTTTAAACAATATTTTGTAACAGTTTCTGGTGCTGTGGCAAATCCCGGACGTTATCCTTATATTCCTGACCGTACATATGATTATTACATTGGCCTTGCTGGTGGTTTTGTAAAAGGTCAGAATGCACGCGACGCTGTAAAAATTACAGACTTTAACGGAAAAAATCTTTCTAAAGCTGATTATATTACTCCTGAAACTACAATTTTGGCTAAAACAAATGCCGGATTATTCTATTACAATCAGTATTCACAGTTGATTATTTCTATTTGTAATTTAATTACTACTGTTGTTGGTCTTTGGGCTTTGTTTGCATTAAAAGGTGGAGGTGCTGGTTTTTAATTGTAAGAATGGTGTGGTGTCGATACGCTTAACCACCACGCCGTTTGCTACAAACGCCCGCAAAGTTACCTTCTTGACCAACCTTCCCCAAATCTCTATAATATTTAATGTTTTTACGGACTCACCGGGAAAAAGGAGGTGACATTTAATTATGGCTACAATTAACGTTGACGATTCAGAAAACCTTGAAAAAGCTATCAAACGTTTTAAGAGAATGGTTGAAAAAGAAGGTATTATCCGCGAATACAAGAAGCGTGAATATTTTGAAAAACCTTCTGCTACTCTTCATCAGAAGAAAACTACATTGGAAAGAAAACTTTTGAATAAACGTCGTAAGACTGAAAAGAAAGAGTTCTAATCAATAAACAAATAACTTTTTGTAAAAGGGGCTGTCCTAGAAGTTATAAAAACTTCAAAAAGGGACAGCCTTTTTTTGTATATTTTCTAGTTTTTGTTTTTTAAAGGGCTGCCCATTCTTTTTGGACAGCCCCTTTTTTATGTCAATTTATCGAGTGAGCATTATTTTCGGGTATACTGGATTCGAACCAGCGACCTCAACGTCCCGAACGTCGCGCGCTACCAACTGCGCTAATACCCGAAATATAAAAAAAGCCTTCCAAATTAGGAAGGCTTTAGCGCGAGCGGCGGGGCTCGAACCCGCGATCTCCGGCGTGACAGGCCAGCGCGATAACCAGCTTCGCTACGCCCGCGTGATGTTTGTTATAATATATGAAATGAGAGTTTGTGTCAATACATCAAATCACTTTTTTGTAAAAAATTATACGAAATATTCTGCGTATTTTTCTTTTAATTCTTCGTAATCGGCATTGGCTTTACTTAAATGTGCTAAGACTAAGTCTTTGGCTTTTTTACTGTCCTTGTTTATTATGGCTTCTAAAATCAGTTTGTGTTCGTCTACAATTGGGGTAGCGTCGCTTGTCTGGTAACGTAATTCTCGGAAGCGGTCGTAGTGGATGTTCATTGTGCGTACCATGTAGTAGGTTTGCATTTTATCGGCAATTTTGTACATCATTTCGTGGAAGGCGTTATCTAGTTCCATAAGTTTGTCGGATGAATGTTTTTTCTGATAAAACTCCTGTAAGTTTAAGTTTTCTTCCAGTTGTTCAATATCTTGTGGAGTAGCCATTTCAACGGCCATTTCTGTTATGGCAGCTTCGAGTGTGGCGCGTACAAAGCGAGCTTCGTTAACTAGTTTCATATCAATTCGGCTGACTAAACTTCCTTTTTGTGGGAATACTTCAATAATTTTTGTTTTTGATATTTCCTGTAATGCTTCGTGTACTGGTGTGCGCGAAATGGAAAGTTCGTCGGCTAAATCCTGTTCACTAATCATGCTGCCTGGTTTTAATTGTAAATTGATAATGTTTTCGCGGATTACTCTTAAAGCATAATCTCTGTTTGATTCTCTTTCATCTTTTTCTTTAATTTTCATAAGAATTTTTCCCTAATCTGTTATTTATCTGTTGACTTTACTCAATGTTAAGTTATGATAATTATAGCATAAAAAACTAGTATACTAGTATGTAAAAATTATATAACAAGTTTTCTAAATGAAAATAGGTGAAATCAACTATGAAAAAGTTTGAAATGAATCCGATGAAGGTTGCGGCCTTTAAGCGGTACATGAAAAAAAATTGGCAATACTACGCATTGTTGCTTGTTCCAGTTATTTATTATGTAATTTTCCGTTACATTCCAATGGCTGGTAATATTATTGCTTTCCGTCGTTACCGAGCCGGTCACAGTATTTTTGGTGATGAATGGAGTGGGCTTAAATATTTTAAGCAGTTTATTAGAGATTCTTCCTTTTGGCGTGCATTTAAAAATACTTTATCTTTAAATGTTCTCTATCTTATTTTCCGATTTCCACTTACTTTGATTTTTGCTCTTCTTTTAAACGAGATTAAGAATATTCACTGGAAAAAGTTTGTTCAGACTGTATCTTACCTTCCACACTTTATTTCAATGGTAATTGTTGCTGGTATGATTCGCGAGCTTCTTTCAACTACTGGTCCATTGAATGCTATGCTTAAATCTTTTGGCTGGAATCCTGTTACTTTCTTGGCTGAAGCTAAATACTTTCCTGCAATTTTCGTAATTTCCGGCATTTGGCAGAGTCTTGGTTGGGGAACTATTTTGTACCTTGCTGCCATTTCTAACATTAACCCAAGTTTGTACGAAGCTGCAGAGGTTGATGGTGCAAGTCACTTTCAGCGTGTATGGCATGTAACTATTCCGTGTATTCTTCCAACTATTGCTACTTTGCTGATTTTGGACTTTGGTGGATTGATTGGTTCTGGTGGTTCATTCGAAAAGGTTTTCCTTTTGTATAATCCTATGACTTACGAAACTGCTGATATTATTTCTACTTTTGTTTTCCGTCTTGGTCTTGGTTCTGGTAACTACAGTTATGCTACGGCTGTAAACCTCTTTGAAGGTTTGCTTAATCTTATTTTGCTTACTGTTGCAAACCGCATTTCTAAGCGAGTTTCCGGTTCTGGTTTGTGGTAAGGAGGATTTTATGGCTGGCGTAAAGATTCGTGAAAGTACTGGTTATATTGTTTTTAAGTGGGTTAATACAATCATAATGCTCTTTGTGTGCGTTGTAACTCTTTATCCGTTCTTGTACCTTGTGGCTCAGTCACTGTCGTCGGAACAGGCTATTATGCAGGGTAAGGTTACTATTCTCCCAGTTGATTTTAACATTCAAACTTATGTATCAGTTTTGAAAAAGGGTGATTTTATTCATAGTTATGGAAACACTCTTGTTTATTCGGTTTTGGGAACTTTCCTTTCCATTGTTTTGAGTTGCTGTATTGCTTATCCGCTTAGTAAAGAAAACCTTAAGGGTAGTAAGTTCTTTATGAAGTTTATTATCTTTACTATGTATTTTGGCGGTGGTCTTATTCCAAACTACATTTTAATGCGTAAGCTTGGACTTTGTAACCGTATTATGGGCTTTATTATGCCTTCACTTTTGAGCACTTACTACATTATTTTGATGAAGTCGTTCTTTTTGGGTACACCTAAGGAACTGGAAGAAGCTGCTGAAATTGATGGGCTTAGTCCTATTGGTGTTTTGATTCGTATTGTTATTCCGCTTTCTATGCCAATTATTGCAACTATGATTTTGTTCAATGCGGTTGGTTACTGGAATAACTGGTATAATGCATTCCTTTATCTTGATAAGCGTGAAATGTGGCCTGTTGCTTATTATTTGCGTACTATTATTAGTGGTGCTTCTACTTCTGCTGACCCAGGTGAGGTTAGTGCTGAAAAAATGCAGATTGCTGCAAATATTAAGTCTTGTTCTATGGTTTTAATGGCTTTACCAATCATTTGTATTTATCCGTTCGTTCAGAAATACTACGTTCAGGGTATGATGCTTGGTGGCGTTAAAGAATAAATTTGAAAAATAGTTTAAGGAGGATAAAAACTATGAAAAAAGTGATTACTATTTCGGTTGCACTTTTGGCTGCTGCTCTTCTTATTTCCTGCGGTGGAAAAAAAGAAAGTAGCAAGGATTTAAGTAAAGCTACTGGTTACACATTTGGTGAGGAAAAAACTTTCCACTCAGATGAAAAGGTAACTTACTCAATTTCTTTCAGTGATGCTTCTTGGTATGCTAAACAGGATACTTGGGAAACTGAAGGTGTTTTCAAGAAGATTGAAGATTTGACAAACGTACATCTTGAACTTACTTCTTATGATAGTGGCGACTACGAACAGAAAATCAATCTTGCTATTAACTCTGGTTCTTCAACATATATTATTCCAAAGGTATATTCTGAAGATAAATATGTTGCTGGTGGTGGAGTTGTTCCTGTTTCTGATTATGTTCAGTACATGCCTAACTTTAGCGCATTCGTAAAGAACTACAAAATGGAACCTGATTTGGATACAATCCGCCAGAATGATGGTAAATTCTATCGTCTTCCGGGTATGCATCAGGCTGCTTTGCAGGACTATACAATTATGGTTCGCGATGATATTTTTGCTGCTGCTGGATATGATGTTAAAGAACTTGAAAAAGACTGGACATGGGAATCTTTACATGATGTTCTTTTGAACGTAAAGAAATACATGGTTGGTGCTGGTCTTTGTGCTGAAAGCGACTACATCTGGTCTGATCTTTGGTGTGGTGAATCTGGAAAAGGTATGGGTGGTAACCTCTTGAAATTGATGGGTGCTTCTTATAACGTTCTTTCTGGATGGGCTATGGAAGGTTCAAACGGTGGTATTAAATTCGACTATAACAAGAAAGAATTCTACTGTTCTTCTACAAGCGAAGACTTCAAGAAGATGATTAAAGTTGCTAACAGCTACATTAAAGATGGTATTTTGGATCCAGAAACATTCACTCAGAGTGATGATGTTGCTAACAACAAATTCTACAATGGTAAGACTGTAATTAAATCTACTAACCGTTCTACAATGGCTGGTGATATTCAGAGTTTGAAAAACATCAACCCAGATGCTTCTGCTTATGTAACAGCTTATCCATCTGGAACAAACAAGAACTTGGCTGAAGCTAACCGTCTTGAATGTGGTGTTATGATTGCAACAAAAGCTTTGGATGAACTTGGCGAAGTTGAATTTGTAAAACTTATGCGTTTTGTTGACTGGATGTTCTATTCTAAAGAAGCTTACACTCTCTGCAAATGGGGTGTTGAAGGCGAAACTTGGAAATATGTTGATGTAAACGGAATGAAAGTTAAACAGCTCCTCCCAGGATTCAAATGTGGAGGTCTTGGTATTTCTGGCGCTGATGATGATGTTGATATCCGTCTTAAGTGGGGATTTGCTGGTGGTAACTACTTCTATGGTCACTCAACAGCTGAATCAACAGATAACTTTACTCCAGATGTTCAGGATCTTTACGCTCGCTACGGTAAATACAAGACTGTTGCAACTGTAGATCCAAAAGCTAAACCATCTGAGGATGAACGTGAACAGCTCAACCTTTGGGCAGTTCCACTCCAGGATACAATTAACACTTGGACATTGAAGTTCATTGTTGGTCAGAAAGATATTGACGCTGACTGGGATGCTTACATTGCAGATTGTAAGAACCACAAAGTTGAAGATATTGTTAAGATGACTAACGATATTTATTCTAAACAGAGCAAGTAACGTAAAATAAGCTTTGTAAAAAGTCTCCTCTTCATTTTTAGGGGAGACTTTTTTTTTACTTGGCGAGTCTTCGCTGTTTTGGGGTTGTTCCTTTTATTTTTTTGTAGGTACGGATAAAGTGGCTGGCGTCGGTGAAGCCTGTTTCCTGACTGATGTAGTCTAGGGTTTTGTCGGTGTAGAGGAGCAGGGTGTCGGCTTTGCATACTCGGACGAATTCAATGTATTCTTTGCAGGTTTTGCCATACTGTGTTTTGAACTGTTTTGCGAAGTTTGAATAACACATGCCGCAGCGGTTGGCAAGGTCTTCAACACTAATGTTTTCGGCGGAATGTTTGTCTATATATTCTAGAACGGAAAAGTCTTTACTTGAGAATTGGTCGAAGGTTGTTTTTTCGGAGAATTGCATGCCGCGACGCATCCAGATGCGCATTAGTTCGGTTATAATCAAGCTGACTGTGGAAGCTACTTTTATGTCGTAGCCGAATTCTTTGTGTTTTGTTTCCCAAATGCAGTGTTCAAAATATAATTTTACTGGATTGTATTTTAATTCCTCGGCTGTAATGAGGTTGTAGGGCTGGTCCATGTTTGTAATTGTGTCGAGCAGTTTTGGAAGCTTTGGGGAACCTGGGGTTGTATTTGATAAAATCATGTCGTCGAATTTGACTACATAAAAATAGGGTTTTTCTTCATCTGCATTTTTTGTTGGATAATCTAGAAAGGAATGAATTTGTTTTGGGTGGAAGATTACCATGTCGCCAGGATTCATTGTGTACTTTTTATTGTTTACTTCTGCAAAAAGTACTCCGCGAACTAAATATACCATTTCTGTAAAATAATGCCAGTGAGGTTTTACAAATTTCCAATCACCTGCAAAGGCTTGAAATGGAGCGTTTAAGCTGTCGCTATATTCAAATAAATCATCCATAGGGCATTATCCTTAATCGTAGATTTTATAGAGATTTGTACAATTTATTTATTATAATTTTATATCACGAAAAGTTAAGGAATGCTAGAGTTTATTTACAGTATAAAGGTGTTTTTATGTACAAGTGGATTTGGTCTTATATTCGTAAGTATCGTGGTTGGATGGCATTGGGACTTTCACTTAGCGTAGTTTGTGCTGCGGTGAATGTTGTAAATCCTAATGTTACTGGTATGATTGTTGACCGTGTTATTAATCAGCCAGAACACGATTTTAATCTTCTTATCAAGCTTATTTTGATAATGGTTAGTGCTACTTTTGGAAAAGCTGTTATTCGTTATTGTTATCAGTTGATTTTTGAGCACACCAGTCAGAATATTATCCGTCAGATGCGTGAGGAACTTTATGCGCATATTCAACGACTTGATTTTGCATGGTACGATACTGCTCCTGGTGGAAATGTAATTACTATGCTTACAAGCGATTTGGATAAGGTTCGTCACTTTGTTGCATGGGTTTTGTATCAGTCGCTTGAAAATGTGTTGACTTATGTTTTTTCTATTATCACTTTAGGGATGATTAACTGGAAACTAACGCTCGCGTTCCTGGCAATTGCTCCATTTGTTTTATTTCTTATTTACAAATTTAAGGGTGAAATCCGTCCGGCACATATGAAGGTTCGAGACCAGTTTGCGGTTTTAAATACTCGAGTTGGCGAAAATATTGAAGGAAACCGTGTTGTTAAGGCTTTTGTACGGGAAGATTACGAAATTGGTAAATTTGATGTTGAAAATGCTGCGTACCGTGATGTGGCAGTTCAGAATGCTGATGTTCGTGTAAAATATACTCCGTGGATTGATTTTTTGTGCGGTATTCTTCCGGTTTGCCTTATTCTTTTTGGTGGTTATCTTGTAATTAATAAAGAAATGACTATTGGTCAGCTTGTTACTTTTAACGGACTTATGTGGGCATTCCAGGGACCAATCAATATGTTTGGAACTTTGGTTGATAATATTCAAAACTTTGCGGCTAGTTCGGAACGTTTGTATGAGCTTTGGAATTTGAAGCCAAGCGTAAAGAAAGATGAAAGAGATGCGGGCGTTAGTGGCAAGAGTGATGAGGTTGTTCAAGAAGAAAAAGTTGAAGGCCGTGTTGAATTTAAGGATGTATCGTTTGCTTACGATAAAGAAAAGCCGGTTTTGAAGAATGTTTCGTTCTGTATTGAACCGGGAACTACTGTGGGAATATTAGGGCCTACTGGTAGTGGTAAATCTACTATTGCGAATTTGTTGTGCCGTTATTATGACGTTTCGGATGGTGCTATTTTAGTTGATGGTAAGGATGTGCGCGATTATAAACCTGAGGCTTTGAGAAAAAATGTTGGTATTACTATGCAGGAAGCTTTTCTTTTTAGTGATACTGTTGAAGGAAATATTGCGTTTGGAAATCCGGATGCAACGTTTGAAGAGGTTGAGCATGCGGCTGAACTTGCGCGCGTTAAAGACTTTATTGGCGATTTGACTGACGGTTATGATACTGTGGTTGGTGAACGCGGAGTTGGTTTGAGTGGTGGTCAAAAACAGCGTATTGCACTTGCACGTTTGTTCCTGGCTAATCCGAAAATTATGATTCTGGATGATACTACTTCTGCTGTTGATATTGAAACTGAACAGAAGATTCGTGAGTCAATTCGTATTCAGAGTAAAGGACACACTACATTTATTATTTCTCATCGACTTTCTTCTTTCCTTGATTGTGATAGAATTATGGTTTTTGATAATGGCCGTCTGGTTCAGGATGGAACTCATGAAGAGTTGCTTGCTCAGGAAGGCTATTATAAAGATGTTTGGGGCGAACAGAACGAGGTATAAACTATGGCACGAAATAAATTTGATGAAGATGAAGAATTTGAAGAGAAATTAAATCTTAAGATTATTCCTCGTATGCTTAAATGGATTAAGCCGTACGCTTGGTGGATGGCTTTGGCTTGTCTTATTATGCTGCTTGCTTCTGCAATAAGTCTTATAAGTCCGTATTTAACTAGGCTTGCAATTGATAAAGCTATTCCAGATGCTGATTATCCGCTTTTAATAAAAATAAGTGTGTTTTTACTTATAAGTACACTGATTGTGCGCGTTTTACTTGCTGCAAAACTTCGTCTTATGACTCGAGTTGCGCAGAAAATAATCCTTTCTATTCGTAAGGAAGTTTTTACAAAATTACAGTCGCTTCCATTTACTTATTTTGATAGCCGTCCTCACGGAAAAATCCTTATTCGAGTTGTAAACTACGTAAACTCTCTTTCTGATTTGCTTTCGAACGGTGTAATTCAGTTGATAAGTGATTTGTTTACTCTTGTTGTAATTATTGGTTTTATGCTTGCAATTGATGTTCGTTTGACACTTGTCTGCATGGCCGTTTTACCGGTTTTGTTCATTGTTCTTATTTCTATGAAGAAAAAGCAGCATGAAGCGTGGAAGCAGGAAAGTTATAAACGTTCAAATCTTACAGCATATTTGTCGGAATCGCTGAACGGTATGAAAATTACGCAAAGTTTTGCACGTGAACAGGTTAATCAGGGAATTTTTAACGGACTTTGTGATAAATGTAAGACTGTATGGATTAGAGCCGTTAACATTAACAATATTATTTGGCCGCTTGTAGATAATCTTTCTACGTTGGGAGTTGCGCTTGTTTATATGGCGGGAATTGCCTGGCTTGGTGATGGAATGGGCGGTACTGTAACTGTTGGAACTCTTGTTGCTTTTGCAGGATATATTTGGCGCTTCTGGAACCCAATTCAGAATATTGGTAGTTTTTACAATTCTATGGTTACTACAGGCGCTTATGTTGAACGTATTTTTGAACTTTTGGATGAATCGGAAGATATTACTGACAAACCAGATGCACGTGAGCTTCCTCCAATTCGTGGGCATGTTCATTTTAATCATGTAAACTTTAGTTATGAACCGGGAAATCCTATTCTTAAAAATGTTGATTTTAACATTACCCCGGGTATGACTGTTGCTATTGTAGGACCAACTGGAGCTGGAAAGACCACAATCGTAAATCTTTTGAGCCGTTTTTATAATCCGGATGACGGGCAGATTTTAATTGATGGAATTGATTTGCAGGAATTAAAGATTAAGTCTATTCGAAAGCAGGTTGGTGTTATGCTTCAGGATTCGTTCCTGTTTAGTGGTTCAATTATTGATAATATTCGTTATGGTCGTCTTGATGCTACTGATGAAGAATGTATTAAGGCTGCTAAAATTGTTCAGGCGCATGAATTTATTTCGGCTTTTCCTGATGGTTATAACACAAAACTTACTGCAAATGGTGGCGGACTTTCGCAGGGACAAAAACAGTTGATTTCTTTTGCACGTGTTTTACTTAGTGACCCTCGTATTCTTATTCTTGATGAAGCTACTTCTTCGGTTGATACTCAGACTGAAAAAGCTTTGCAGAAAGGTCTTGATGAGCTTTTGAAGGGGCGTACAAGTTTTATTATTGCACATCGTCTTTCTACTATTCGCAATGCTGATTTAATTTTCTTTGTTGACCACGGAGAAATTGTTGAACGTGGAACTCACAAGGAGCTTATGGCGTTGAAAGGGCAGTATGCAGGAATGGTTGAAGGTGTTACAAGAAAAGCGAATAAAGAATAGGTAATGGCTTCTTTTCTACTTCTTTTAAAAAAAAATGGGGAAAAATTACTATTTTTTTATGTTGTTTTACTTTGACTGAGCCGTTAGTATATGCTTATGGATAAATTACGAATCAGCAGGGCTTTTTATAAAAATTTTAATACTTCAAATCCTGTTTCGCCGAATGTTTTTTGTGCTGATCCTACTGCAATTGAATACAATGGACGAGTTTATATTTATGGCTCGAATGATCAGCAGCAGTTTAGAACTGTGGGAACTATGGGGAAAAATACATACGAGTTTATTCATTCAATTGTGTGTTTTTCTTCTGATGACCTTACAAACTGGACTTTTCATGGTGAAATTGATGTAAAGAAAATTGCTCCGTGGAGTGTTTGTGCTTTTGCTCCTTCTGTAATTTATCGTAAAGAAGAAGATGGACTCGATCATTTTTATATGTATTTTTCCAATACTGGAGAAGGAATTGGCGTTTTGACAGCTACAAATCCGGAAGGTCCTTGGACTGATGCTTGTGGAAAAGCTTTAATTTGGGCTGGTATGCCTGGGCTTGAAAAATGTCCGCATCCTTTTGATCCAGGGGTTTGTCTTGATAATAATGGAGTTGGATATTTGGTGTTTGGTGGTGGAATGGCTCCTGATGGAGATGATTCACTTCCTGGAACTGCACGAATTGTTCGGCTTGGTAAAGATTTAATTTCTTTTGATAGTGATTTTGTTGAAATTAAAGCACCTTACTTTTTTGAATCAAGTGATATAAATTTTATAAACGATACTTTTGTTTACACTTTTAATAATTCCTGGGAGCAGCGAAAATTCTGGCCATATGATTGTGAACCTTCTGCGGAATGCAGTATGTCTTATATGACTTCAAAAAATCCGCTTGAAACTGAAAGCTGGAAATATTGTGGATATTACTTTAAAAATCCTGGAGAACAAGGACTTAATTATTCGAACAATCATACGCACATTTTTAGTTTTAAAAACGAATGGTATATTGTTTATCATACGTTAACATTGCAGGAAAATACTCCTTATATTGGTGGTTTTAGAAGCATTTGCATTGATAAAATGCCGTCGGTACCGATGGTGAATGGAATGATTGAAAAGGTTTGTGGAACTCGTAATGGGGTTGCGCCAGTTGGAGAGCTTTGCGGGAAGGAAGTTGTTCTTGGGACAACAATGTTTACTTGTGCGGAAGTGGAGTGTGTGACGGAAGGTGCAGAAGTTTATTCGAAAGCGCTGGCGGATGGTTCCTGGATGCTTGTAAAGAAAGTGGGCGGTGGAGAGGCGAAATCAGTTGAAATGCTTGTAAAGGGGCATGGTTTTATTGAAGTTCGCTTTGATAAAATTACTTCAGAACCTATTAGTGAAGTTCAAATTGACAGTGAAGAATTTATTTTTGTAAATACAGACTTAAATTTTTCTTCAAAGCATGATATCTTCTTTATATTCAGTAATAAGGATATTTGTATAAGAAGCTGGCAGCTAAAATAAAAGAGGTAACTATGAATTTTAAGAATCCTGTAATTCGTGGTATGTATCCGGATCCGAGTATGTGTGTTGGACCAAATGGTAAATACTATATGGTCTGTTCTTCTTTTCAATATTTTCCGGGGGTTCCTCTTTTTGAGAGTGACGATTTAATCAATTGGAAAAAAATTGGTTCGTGCCTTACACGCCCTACGCAGCTTTTAATTGAAAAAAATGTTACGAATACGGGGATTTATGCTCCGACTATTCGATGCTATAAAAACCGTTTTTATATGGTTGTTACAAATGTCGAAAATATCGGAAATTTTTATGTTTATACTGATGATATTTATGGCGAATGGTCAGACCCTGTGATTGTTGATCAGGATGGAATTGACCCTTCACTTTTTTTTGATTCTGACGGCAAAGTTTACTTTATTTCTAACGGTAATGATGAAAGTGGACGTGGGTATATCCAGATGAGTCAGATTGATATTGAAACTGGTAAGAAACTTTCGGAAAATGTACCGCTTTGGTATGGAACTGGTGGACGTTATATTGAAGCTCCGCACCTTTATAAGTTTGGAGAGTATTATTATCTTTTGGATGCGGAAGGTGGAACTGAGTACGGGCATATGGTAAATTACGCTCGTTCTAAATCTATTACAGGTCCGTATGAGCCTTGTCCGTTTAATCCTGTTTTAACTAACCGGGATTTAGGTGGATATGTGTTACAGGGTGCTGGACACGGTGACATTCTTGAAGCTACTGATGGGACTTGGTGGTTCTGTCACCTTGCTTTTCGTCAAACGGACAAGTACATGACTTTTCATCACCTGGGCCGCGAAACTTGCATGGAGTGTGTTGTTTGGGACGAGGATGGTTGGTTTCATATTGGTACAAACAAAACTGCATTGCTCGAAGTGGAATGTCCTCCGTCGTTTGATAATCATAAGGTTGCGAACCAGAGTGAAAACTATAGTAAAACTTTTACAAATCTTACGGAAAAACTTGACTGGTGTTACTTGTGTAATCCGTTGAGAGAAAATTATTACCTGCGTCAGGATTTCTTTGAGCTTACTGCCGGTTTAAAAACTTTGGACGACAATTATGGAAGCCCTACTTTTATTGGAATTCGGCAGTGCGAGTTTACGGAAGAAATAAAAGTTCTTGTAAAAATGGTAAATTATTTTGAACAGGCAGAAAAATATCCGCAAACGGGAATTACAATTTATATGGATTATGCACATCATTACGATTTATGTTTGGAAAAACGTGGTGAGCAAATGTTTGCTGTTTTGCGATTGCGAATTGGGCCTGCTGTAAGTGTTCTTGGTGAGGTTGAAATTAGTCGTAAAAAACTTTTTGAAGGTTCTGTGCATTTTAAAATTGTTGCAAACAAATTTGGATACGATTTTTACGCTGATCAGGTTCATCTTGGTTTTGCTGATTCAAAATATCTTTCTAGCGAAGTTGCAGGCGGTTTTACGGGTGTGTTTATTGGATTATTTGCGCAAAATGGTGCTGTTGGAAACTTTTCGCAATTTTCTGATAATCACTAAAAGCATACGGTTGCGTTTGTTTGTACGACGTCCGCCTGCGAGTTTTACAATTCGGTTATTGCGTTAGAATAATTGCCCATGATATACTATACACATGTTTAATTCTCTTACTGGAATAATTACCGGAAAATTTCCGAAACAAATTTTTTTAGATACAAACGGCCTTGAATGGGATATTTGCGTTCCTGACAGTAATCTTGAAATGCTTGGAAATGTTGGAAGCGAAGCAAAAGTTTATACATGGATGCAGCATACTGACTTATTGATGTGCCTTTACGGCTTTGCAAGTGCAGATGAACGTTCAATTTTTCTTGATTTGCTTAAGGTGGACGGAGTTGGTCCAAAAGGTGCGCTTAAAATTATGTCTTCAGTGAGTAGTGGTCGTTTAATGGAAATTTTGGAAAACGGCGATATGGAAATGCTTGAAAAGATTCCGGGTGTTGGTAAAAAAACGGCTGGTAAGATGATGCTTACTCTTAAGGGAAAACTGAAACTTAGTGAACAGACAAGTACTGGTGCGGTTCGTGGTGCGGCACAGCCATTTTCTGATGTTGTTAATTCGCTTGCAAGTATGGGGTACGATAAAAGGGCAGTTGAACAAAAAATTGCATTGCTCGTTGAACAGCTTTCAAAAGATTCTTCGTTTGTTGCAAAATCTCAGAAGGAAAAAGAAGATTTGCTGTTTCGTCGTGCAATTGTTGAACTTTCATAGGAGAAAAGGTTGTGGCTGGATTTGATAGTAATAAAGGTGATAATAATATAGATTTTAGTTCAATTGTGCGCGCAGATATTTCCGGATTTGAAGATCAGGATAATAAACTCCGCCCAAAAATGCTTAAAGACTTTTTGGGGCAGGAAAGTATAAAAGCAAACCTTCAAACTTTTATTGAAGCTGCAAAAGCGCGCGAAGAACCTCTTGATCATTTGCTTTTGATTGGTCCTCCGGGGCTTGGAAAAACAACCTTAGCACAAATTACAGCGAACGAGCTTGGAGTCGATTTTAAAGTTACTTCTGCTCCGGCACTCGATAAACCTAAAGATTTGGCTGGCATTTTAAGTACAATTACCGAACGTACTGTGTTTTTTATTGATGAAATTCACCGGTTGAAGCCTGCAATTGAAGAAATGCTTTACATTGCAATGGAGGATTATGAACTTGACTGGATTATTGGTCAGGGAGCAGCAGCACGAACTGTACGTATTCCAATTCCTCCGTTTACTCTTGTCGGCGCTACAACTAAAGCAGGTTCTGTAAGTTCTCCGTTACGAAGCCGTTTTGGTTTTATTCCACGCTTTGAGTTTTACTCGCAGGAAGAATTGGCACGGATTATTATACGTTCGGCAGGGATTTTAGATGTTCAAATTGAAAAAGACGCTGCAATGCTTTTAGCTATGTGTTGCCGTGGAACTCCTCGTGTTGCAAACCGCGTTCTTCGACGAATGCGCGACTTTGCACAGGTTGCCGGAAGTAATGTGATTACAACTTCTACTGTGGATGAAGGTTTAAAAAAACTGGACATAGATGAAATTGGTCTTGAAAAAGCAGACCGTGACATTTTGCTTTCAATCATAAACAATTTTGGAGGCGGTCCTGTTGGAGCTGAAACTCTTGCAATAAGTATTGGTGAAAGTATTGATACCCTTGAAGATTATTATGAACCTTATTTAATTCAATGCGGATTACTGCAGAGAACTCCAAAGGGACGTATAGCAACGGAAAAAGCTTATAAACATTTGAATATTAACAGCGTTGGAAAAAATACCGACAACGCTCAAGGTACATTGTTTTAACGCTAAAGCGTTCAATTGTAAAAATATAGTTTATTTTTTCTTTTCTTTTTGATAAATTATTCTCATGTTAACATCAGATTTTAATTTTGAATTACCACAGGAACTTATTGCACAGCACCCTAGTGGAATTCGCGGACAAGATAAACTTATGCTGCTCGGTAGACAAAGTGGCAGCGTTGAACATTACATGATGGACGATTTACCCAATCTTATTACACCTGGAACGTTAATGGTTTTTAATAACAGCAGGGTAAGACGCGCTCGAGTTTATGGAATTAAAGAAACTACTGGCCGTGAACAGGAGTTCATGTTTTTAAATACAATTGATAAAGAATGTACAGTCTGGAATACAATGGTAAAATCTGCAAAAAAGCAGAAACCTGGTATGCGTTATCAGTTTCCGGATGGAACGATTGGTACAATTGTTGATGTTCCTGGTAATGCTGGAACCGAATTCCGTGCAATGAAATTTGATTTTGCAATTAACGAGGATTGGTTTGAACGTAACGGACATATCCCTTTACCACCTTATATCCGCCGTGAAGATGATGATACTGACAGCGAACGATACCAGAATGTTTACGCAAAAGAAACTGGAAGTGCTGCCTGTCCTACCGCTGGTTTACATTTTACAGAAAAAATGCTTGCCCGCCTCGACGAACTTAAAATTGACCGTTGTTTTGTAACATTGCATGTAGGGCTTGGAACTTTCCTTCCGGTTCGTGAAGATAACATTGAAAATCATAAAATGCACGAAGAATGGTATTCAATTCCGACAGAAACCGCTCAAAAAATAAATGAAGCTAAACGGGAAGGACGACCAATTCTTGCAGTTGGTACAACAAGTGTACGAACTCTCGAAAGTGCTGCGCAAAAATGTGCTTCAGAAAGTTCGGATGTTATTCTTCCAGGAACTGATTCAACTTCCATTTTTATGTATCCGGGATATAAATTTAAAGTTGTTGATCAAATGTTTACAAATTTCCATACACCTGAAAGTACATTGATTATGCTTGTTAGCGCTTTTGCTGGCCGTGAACACATTTTAAATGCATATCAGACAGCTGTGCAGAACAAGTACAGATTTTTCAGTTATGGCGATTGTATGTTTATAAAATAAGATTAAAACGACAATTAGGTTAACTGCTCGAACGAATAGCGGGCGAGATTTAAAAATTGTTGACGCATAACGTCGGAAATCATCTGGTCTTGGGACACTTTCTGGAATTCTTCGTAAACTATTTCTTCAATTTGGAGAATATCTTTTTGTGTTAATGGCAAACGGCGGCCAATGAGTGAGTTTTCAAGATCTTTGCTTTGGAATGTAAACGGACCTGAAAAGGCAAGGCGGACATTAATCAGCGAATTTTTTTCAGTGCTGGCCATGAAAGCGAAAGAAGCGGACTGTTCAGTAATTGAATGCTCTGGACCAATTCGACGGAAAATAGAAATGTCAGAATCAACTAAAGGAATGCGAATTGCTTTAAGAATATATCCAGCGGGAATTTCTTTAAAATTGCGTAAACTTTCTGTTATTGATTCATTTTTTCCGCTTACAAATTCGAGTTTTGCATCAAGTGCAATTAACGGCGCGTAAAGTGTATGCTTTTGACCGTCTGATAAGATATTTCCACCGACAGTGGCCATATTTCTTATGATTGGATTTGCAATACAGCTTAAGGCTTCGTGGAGAATTGGCGGAAGGTGATTTTGTCCTATGTTGAGTATATCTGTGAGCGTAGTTGCAGGACCAATATCAATGTAACGCTCATGTCGAGAAATTTCTTTCAGTTCTTTGATATTCCTTGTAGAAATAGAATTTACGGGGATATCATCAATTCGGGTACATCCACCAACAATAGTTAAATCTTTTACATTTGCCAGGTGGTAGAGAAGTTCGTTTATGTTTTTTGCAAAATATATTTTCTTATCCATTGTTTAATCCAAAGCCGTTATGCGCTGAATATGTTTATTTCTAACTCCAAGAGCGTAAATAATACCGTTTGTAAGAGTTTCTATATCGGTGCAGCAAGGTGAAAGATGTCGAATCTGGTCGGTAATTTCGGTACGTGTTGGCATTTTCTGTAATTTTAGGATTTGATAAGCTGTAAAGATTTTTCCGGCGTTACAGTAGCCACAAAGTTTTATGCCGGCTTTATTAAAACCTTCCATGATGTAGCCGTATTCTTCAGTTTTTGAAAAATAATCTAGAGTTACAATGTCGGCGTCTTTAATTATTGCTACAGGGATTTTACAAGTTGCAACTGGACGGTCATCGAGTAAAATTGTACAAGCTCCACAGTAACCACGGGTACAACCACATTTTACACTTGTACAGCCTTGTTTATGTAAAACTTTCATTAAAAGTTCGTCGGGTTGACTTTCGAGCAGTATTTTTGAACCATTTAATATTACTGGAATTTTCATTTTTGTTCTCCTTCAACTGAAACTGCTGCTGTTGACTGGTCTTGCTTTTGCGGATTTTTTTTCTGCTTAATATGACGTTCTCGTTCCTTAATTAATTCGAATAGCTGAGATTCTGTACACGGAAGATGTGTAAGTTGTGTGTCGAGTGCAAGAGAAAGTGCTGAAGAAAAGGCAGATGGAAGTGTATTGTGAATAAGTCCGCCAATTTGACCTGCTTTTTCATCAGAAGGAATGAAGTTTATGACAATATTTGAACATGGTACGGTTTTTCCCTGTACAAGCATTGTAAGCTGTTGTTGAATTTCCAGGCGGATTGTTTTACGGGCTGCAACTTCATCAAATAGTTCTCCACAACAAACTGTAACGTAGATACTTTTAATTCGTTCGCTGTATGTATATGGATCAAGTTCAACTTCAACTGCAGTACAAGCAAAAGAGGTTGTGTTGTAAGGGCTGCCGGTAAATGTTTCTGTATTCCAGTTTTTTTTCATTGTAGGAGTTATTCCGCGTTTTGAAGAAAGTGGAAGTGGCTGATGAAAACGTTTTTTCTGAATGTCAAGGCAGCATTTTTTGAGAAGTTCGTTCATAATTCCGATTGTACTAAAAATATTTTCTGGAATTACAGGAATGTCTTTTAGTTCGTAAGTTGAATCAATTGAAATATTTTGTTTTGGTAGCTGGAAAATTTCAGATGCAGTTTTTTTCCAGATTTCCTGTACAACTTCTGAAGGTTTTATAGCATGAATAATAACTTTTTCTTCTGATGTAAGTGTTACTGAAAGTTGAACATCTTGTGTAAGTGAGTCTGAGCCCCAGTAGGCGGAGGTATTAAATCCTGTGGAAAGTCCAACACCGCGTAAAGGCAAAGCAAAGAACGGTGTGCTGTCATTTCCAACACGGTCAATTGCGTCCATTCGGAAAGATGCATATTTGCGGTTAAAATCAGCTATTTTTAAAGTGTTATCAATTGTTTCTATATAATTTTTAAAATGAATGTCGAACGGAAATTTTTGATTTTTAAGTGGTTCTGCATTCATTTTTCTGATTTCATCTGGGAAAATGTTAGAAATTTGACTGATTGTATGAAGTTGATTTTCAATTGCAAAAATGGCCTGTGAGTCGACTCCGTTTAAACTGATTGAAGTGGGCGGATTTTTTGAGGTATGTGTTTTTACGTGAATGAACAGATTTTGAGGTTTGTAATAACCACAGGAAGCGATTGCGAGTCGGTCTGTAATTTCTTTTGCAAAAGGGTTTGCACAGCCAACATCTACATCAATAACAACGTTAAGGGTTTCTATAAGTCCTTGTTCGTTTACTGCAGTTTTGTAAGAAATTAACGTGTTTGTGCCAGGTGCTATAAAGTGCTTTTGTTCATGTTGGGTAAATATAAGTTTGACTGGTTTTCGCGATAAAAAGCTTGCAAGTGCTACTTGGGTTGCTAGTTGAGTTGTTCTCCAAAGTCCATCTTGAAAAACGCCAGTATTTTTTGTTTTATGAATGTAAATGTTTTGAAGCGGAATGTTTAAAACTTCGGAAATTGTTTTTTGCAGGAAATAGGTCCATTTGGTAGGGGTGTAAACATGAAGTTTTTCCCCTTCGGTATGGCAGAATGCACCGTTTGTTTCATGCCATTTTGGATTTCCGAGCGTGTAACTCCAGCTTTCGTTAGAAACGTATTTTTTTCCGGTAAATAAAAGATTATCAGCTTCTTCTGGTGAAAGAGTTTCGTAAAGACCTGTTTTTACCTGACGTTCAAAAAGAGTAACGGAAGTGTTTTGTTCGTTGTGGGTATTATCCAGAACTGTATCTAGAGAAGGCATTTCGTTAATTTGATTCAAAAACTCAGTAAAGTTTGAATCGGGAGCAACTCTACGCTCTGTTGAATCTAGTTCTAAAACAGGGCGTTTTCGTTGTTTTACAGCTTTTTTTAATGCGGATTCAAGGGATTCAATGTCGAAAGTAACGGAAACTTTGTCGGCTAGCTCATTTAGAACTTTTTCATCGGGACCTGCAAGAATTGCAAGTGGTTCTCCGTTGTATGAAACACTTCCGTAACCAAAAAGATTGATTTCAGTTTTATTTATCTGGATTTTTTTTATGCCAGGAATGTCATCAGCTGTATAAAAATAATAACCTTGAGGCAATTCTGGGATTGTAACACTCTTAATTTTTCCTGTTGCGGCTGGGCTTCGGACCAGTGTTGCGTAAAGAATACCGTTTTTTTCATAATCACTGTAAAATCCCGAGGATTCTAGAGAACGGATATTTTCTTTGAAGTCAGATTTTTTAGTTGCCATATTTAATAATTATACTATATTCTTGCTTCGTTTCCAATTTCTATTACAGAATTTATAACATACTGTGTTTGTTCTTCCGTCATATCTGGGAATAACGGGAGTGAAATGGTGCGGTTATAATTATCTTCAGCTTTTGGAAAGTTTTGAGCAGTAAAATCAGGGTAAAGTTCTTTCCAGTAGGTAAAATGGAAAATTGGGATGAAGTGAACGGAAATGCCAATTCCTTTTGCCTGAAGTTTTTTTGCAAATTCTTCGCGGGTGATTTTGAGTTTGGAAGGGATAATCCTCATAAGGTATAAGTGCCAGGAATTTCCTTCTCCATCTGGTGGAAGTTGAATAAAGTCAACGTTTTTGAATGCTTCGTTATATTTTTGAACAATTTGCTTTCGTTGGTTGTCAAAAAGTACGGCTCGATCGACCTGGCAGCAGCCTATTGCGGCAAGTACATCTGGAAGATTAAATTTGTAGCCTGGTGCAATTATGTCGTATTCCCAGGAAGCGCGTGGTGAAGTATAGCGGTCCCATGTTGTACGGTCCATTCCGTGCATTCGCATAACTGTCATTCGTTTTGCAAGTTCAGGATCTTTTGTGCAAACCATTCCGCCTTCGGCAGTTGTAATTGTTTTAGTAACGTAGAAAGAGAAAACTCCGGCGTCTCCGATTGTGCCGGCATATCCTAAATGGGTTGGAGAAGGGTAGGAATGTGCGGCGTCTTCAATTACTCGGATTCGGTTTGTTTTTGTACTGTATTTTTTTGCCAGTTCAAGGATTTTTTCCATGTTGCAGATGTTTCCGGCGATGTGCACTGGAACGATGGCTGCAATTTCATCTGCGTGTTTTTTTAGGATTTCTTCGATTTTGTCTGGGTCTATGCTGTAAGTGTCGCCTTCAATGTCGGCAAAGTAAACGTCGGCACCGAGATGGCGTGCGCAGGCTGCGGTAGATACAAAGGTGTACGGTGTTGTTATTACGGCTCGGCCTGGTTTTACTCCGCAGGCTTCCATTGCAAGAATCATTCCGGAAGTATTTGAGTTTACTGCCAGACTGATAATATTTTCACCACCTACTGACTGGCTGAATTTTTTTTCAAATTCAAGTGCGTATTTTCCGGTAGTAAGCCATCCAGAGTTTAAAACATCCATTACGGCAGTTTTTTCGGCGTCGGTAATTGCAGCGCGGTGAAACGGTACTTTAATTTCGTTACTCATAATCTTTAATTCCTAATTACAATAAATCTGTTCGTTTTTGACCGTCAGTTTTTATTTCTTCGTAAAAGTCGTGTAGGCTTTTGCAGTCGTCGCACAAAAGTTTTACTAATAATTCACGGTCGCGGAAATGTTCCGGGGCTTGAGGGGTGTAAAAGCAGATTGGGTGGAGGGCTGTTAAAAGTTTTTCCAACCGTTCGCTGGTATATTCTTTGTTTTCAAGTTGGAGAATTTTTGGATATGCTGTTGGAGTTGGATTTTCTTCTTCTAGCCAAAGCGGTTCTATAAGTCTTTCGCCTTTTCTAGCCCCTACAATTTTAATATCAATATCTTTGTAAGGTTCTAATCCGCTGAATTTGATAATCTGTTTTGCTAAATCAATTATTTTAAGTGGCTCGCCCATGTCTAAAAGGTATGATTTGCCATTTACGCCGACTCCGCCTGTTTGTAAAACTAAGGAACAGGCTTCTGGAATTGTCATAAAGAATCGTTCCATTTTTTCGTCTGTTACTGTAAGTGGTCCGCCGTTTTTAATTTGATCTTGGAAAAGTGGAAGAATAGATCCACGGCTTCCTAATACATTTCCGAAGCGTACGAACATTATTGCCTGATTTTTAGCTTTTTTTGCGGCATCTAGTACAAGTTTTTCGCATAACATTTTAGAACAGCCGTAAACGCTTACTGGATCTACAGCTTTGTCTGTTGAAATCAGTACGAATCTGTCTACGTTATGTTTTAAAGTGGCATCAAGAAGATTTTTTGTGCCAAAAACGTTGTTTTCTACGGCGGCGACTTGGTTTTCTTCCATCATTGGAACATGTTTGTAGGCTGCACAATGGAAGATTACGTTACAGTGTGTGTGTTCGATAATGTAATCTACGTATTCACGGTCGCGCATGTCGCCTATGATTGGGACAACAGTAGCTTTTTCGCCAACGCCTTCTGCCTGAAGTAAGCGGAGTTCGCGGTATATCTGGCAGATGGAGTTTTCTCCGTGGCCAAACAAGTATAATCGTTCAGCTCCACCTGAAAGTAATTGTCGTGCAAGTTCGGAACCTATTGAACCCCCGGCGCCAGTTATGAGAACTCGTTTTCCACGCAGATAGTTTAAGCTTTCGTTCAAAGAGATGGCAATTGGTGTTCGGCCTAAAATATCAAGCGGATCGATTTGGCGGGTTTGGACGAGGTGAGCGGTTCCGTTAATTACCTGACTTATACCTGGAAGGATTTTTATATGAAGGAAACCGTTGTGCGTAAGGGTTTCGTAGATTTCTTTGATTCGTTCGGTTGGTGCGGAAGGAATGGCGATAATGGCTTCGTCTATGTCGGAATTTGAAAGAATAGATGCTACTGAACTGATTGGACCAAGCACTGGAATCCCGTCGATAGTTGTTCCGATTATTTCTTGATTATCATCTAAAAAGGCATTAACTTTTCCAAAGATTTTTTTGCGTTTTATGTCGTCCGCGATAGTTTGGCCGGCAAATCCGGCACCTATAATATAAATACGTTTATCCATTTTCCCAACCCTATTATAGTATAAAGTTAAAAACGAAAAGTGAAAAGTAAAAAGTGAGAAATATATAGAGGTCTGTCCCCAATTTCACAAAAAGATGAAAAAGGGGACGGACCTCTATTTCACAAAAAAATATAAAAAAATACTAAACTCAAGTTTTTATCCGCCGATGTATTTACTGATAGACTAAAAAGGTTTAATGGGATAAGTGTGGGGAAAATGAAAAAGAGTCTTAGTATTTTAGTTTTAATGCTTTGTACAGTCTGTTGTTTTGCAAAACAAATATCTATACAGATTGTTCAACATGATAATTGCTCTGAGGAAGTAACAGAACAATCGCTCGTTATTGAAGATAATTTATTAAACGGCTTGTTCGATGAAGGTTATATTGTTACAAATTCACCTGCCGAAATTTCAACTTCGGAAAATCAGGATGCAACCTTCTTGAAAAAAGGAATAGGTGAAGCTTTTGAAGGATATTCTGATTTGTTTATTCAAGTAAAAATTTACTATGCAACGGAAGATCCTTCAAAACCAAGTAAATCCTATATTGAAAAAGTAGATTGGTTGCTCGCTTCTGCAAAAACAGGAGTGACAATTCAAGATAATACTATTAAAAATGAAATTGGAAAGTCAAAATTGGATGAATTAAATACACTTTCTTTCAATTTATTATCAGAAATAAAAAAAGCAATAAAAGCCTAAGGATGGGTAGGGTATGAAAAATAATTTTTTTGCAATTGTTGTTAAATTAAGTCTTTTAGTTGGAGGATGTTTCCTGTTAACATCGTTCAGTCCTTCTCTTGATGGAAGGGCAGTTGTCGTTGAGGACGGAATTTTTCCTCAAGGATTATTTGCTAAAACTGTAGGATATCTTCCGGGAGATATTATTAGTGTTGCAAATATTTCAGGTGATTCAACAGTTGATTTGCTCGTTATTGGTGCATTAGATCCTTCTGAGGGTGTTGCAATCATGCTTTCGCCAGAAGCTGCAGAAGCTGTAGGTATTGAACGAGATTCTAATAGCATTGTAAAAATTACTAAACGTTCTGGACAGGATGAACGTGTATACGGAACTGCAGTAATTGCAAAAAGTGCAGAAAATGCAACAGCAGCGTCTGAACCTTCCCCAGAACCAGTTTCTGAGCCAGAAGAACTTCCTGTTGACGAAGAACCATTTGAAGAAACTGTACAAGAAGAATATCCTGCTGGTGAACCTTTAGCTCCAATGCCAGTTGAAGAAGAAATAGAAACTGTACCTGAAGAACCAGTTGTAGAACAGCCAGAAGAAACTCTTGTTGAAGAAGAAAACGCAGTTGAAGAACCTGTTGAAGAAGAACCTGTTGAAGAAGAACCTGCCCCAGAATCAGTTTTTGAAACAATTGAAGCAACTCCATATGAAGAACCAGTAGAAGAAACAGTTCCAGCAGAGTATGTAGATGATTCATCTGTTCAAGTTGAAGAAGAACCTGCGCCAGTTGCTGAAGAAATTGAAGAAGAAATTCCACCTGCTGAAGAACCAATAGAAGAAACTGTTGAGCAACCAATCATTGAAGAAGAATATTCTGAAGAAATTACTCCAACAGAAGAGCCAATAATTGAAGAGTATTTTGAAGATGAAGGATTGGAACCTCTTCCAACTGAAAACATTTCTGAAGAAGTTGAAAATGAAGATATTGGTATTTTGACAGAAGATATTGCAAATGAAGAATTTGTAGATGAAACTCCAGCTGAAATCCCTGAAGAACCAGCTCCAGCACCTGAAGAAGAACCTGCCCCTGAAGAAGAACCTGCCCCTGCAGAAGAAATAGTACCAGTTATTCCGGTTATTGAAGCAGTTGAAGAACCGGCTCCAGTTGAAGAAGTTCCAGCTGAAGAAGAATATATAGAAACTGATGAACTTGAATCACTTCCAGTTGAAACTCCAGAAGAAGAAATGGAAGAATATGAAGCTATTGTTTTAGTTCCAGCTGATTCTAATCCTCCAGTAGTTGAAGAACCTGCTCCAGAAGAAGATGAAGTTGAAATTGTAGATACAACCCCAGCCGTTGTTGAAAACGTTGAAGAAATTACGGATGAAGTTGAATCTGTTGAACCAGAGCCTACTCCAGAGCCAGTTATTGTTCCAACTCCAAAACCAGCTCCAAAATCTTCTAAACTTGATAAATATATTGTTCCAAGCTTAAAGGAACTCGAAAGTGGTAAATATTACATCCAGATTGCTGCAATGGCCGATGATGAAAATATTCTTAAAATAATTGATTTGTATGGAAATCATTATCCAATTACTTTAGTTCCTATGGCAAATGGAATTACAAAGCAGATTTTAATTGGACCACTTTCTGTTGATGAATATAAAGTTGTTTTGGAAAGATTTAAATCTTACGGTTATAAAGATGCATTCTTAAGAAAGATTAAATAAAAGTTTTTGATGAACAATTACTAAAATGAAAAAAGGCGTTGTATAAGTGAAAACTCGTACAACGCCTTTTTATATACTGTTTAGTGAATTATATTGTGTAGATCCATCCTTCAGGAGCTTCAATTCGTCCCATCTGGATTCCAGTTAATGTATCGTAAATCTTCTTCAATACTGGACCCATTTCGTCTTTTCCATCATTGAATTTGATTTCTTTTCCGTGATCGTCAATTTGTCCAACTGGAGAAATAACAGCAGCAGTACCACAAAGACCACATTCCTGGAAATCAGCAAGTTCATCTTTAGAAATCTTGCGTTCTTCAACTTCCATCTTTAAGTATTCTTTAGCTACAACAAGTAAAGAACGGCGAGTAATTGAAGGAAGAATAGAATCTGATTTTGGAGTAACAAGTTTTCCATCTTTTGTAATGAAAATGATATTTGCTCCACCAGTTTCTTCAAGATATGTGTGTGTTGCAGGATCAAGATACATATTTTCTGAATATCCGCAGTTGTGAGCATCTACAATGTTATGTAAACTCATTGCATAGTTCAAACCAGCTTTGATGTCACCTGTTCCATGAGGAGCGGCACGGTCAAGGTCTGAGAGACGAACTTTAAGAGGTTTAATTCCGCCTTTAAAATATGGTCCAACAGGAGTTACCAAAATACGGAACTGATATTCATCTGCAGGTTTTACACCAATTACAGCGTTTGAACCAAACATATATGGGCGAATGTAAAGAGTAGCACCGCTTCCATAAGGTGGAACCCAATCCTTGTTTGCTTCAATAGTCTGAAGAACAGCTTCGATAAAGCGATCCTTTGGGAATACAGGCATTTCCAAACGTTTGCAGGAATTTTCCATACGGTCAGCGTTCAAATCAGGACGGAAAGTAACGATGTCACCATGTTCTGTTGTGTAGGCCTTTAATCCTTCAAAACAAGTCTGTGCATACTGCAAAACGCAGGCACATTCACTAATTGTAACAGTGTGGTCTTTTGTAAGTTTTCCTTCATCCCATTCACCGTTTTTCCAGTTTGCAACGTAGCTTTTTGTAGTTTCTACGTAACCAAAAGGTAAATTACCCCAGTCAAGATTTTTCTTTCCCATTTTGTATCTCCTGTATATTTAATATTATTAAAGATATTTAGTATTATTAAAGTATTATATACCTTAAATCATAAATTGTAAAGAGACAAAGTGGTGGAATGAGGAATTACCTGTTTTGGGTTTAACGCAGATTGACTTTTTCAGTTTTCTTACTTGAAGCAAATATTTTTTTATAGGTAAGGCCAATTATTTACCTGTAATTTATGTTCTCCTGTTGTATGTTTTAGAATTGTTCATTCATATAGAATATGATATTCTAAAAATATGAAAACATTTTCGTGGACTGATATTCTAGATTTTTTAAATACCGGTAATCAAAATCCTTTTTTTTCAACAGGCACCGGCCTTTCAATTGGAAGTTTTGATGGAATGCACAAAGGTCACCGAAAACTTATAAACAGCCTTGTTTCAGAATGTAAAAAACAAACTCTAAAATCCGGAGTAATTACTTTTCTGCGCCCACTTCCAAGTATAAAACATTCCGGCGATTATAAAGGCGATTTATCAACATTACAACAACGTCTTGAAATTTTTGAACAACTTGGAATAGATTTTGCAATAATTGTAGACTTTACGGATGATTTTTCTTCAATGCTTGGAACAGATTTCCTTAATATTTTAGTAAATGCCTGCAATATGGAGTTACTCGCCGAAGGAATTGATTTCCGCTGTGGATATAAAGGCGCAACCGATACACAGGCAATCCGCTACTTTGCCGAAAATAATAATGTTCAAACAATTTTTGTTGATCCCCTCTATTATAGTGTAAATGATGGAGAAGAAGAAAGAATTAGCTCTTCGTATATCCGTTCTATGATTTTAAAAGGATTTTTTACTACAGCAAATGAACTTCTAGAAAGACCTTACGAATTAGATTTTACAGAACAAATCACATCTGTTGAGTGTAACTCACTAACTCAAGTTGTTCCGCCACCAGGTATTTATCATTGCCAAAATGAAAAAAATCAGGAAGTAAGAGTGGAAATTACTAAAGAAAAAATCCTTTGCCCAAGTTCAAAAAGAATTTGTTTTAAATAGAAAGATCATAGTATTTACAATTCAATCGTGAATTGACTATACAATCGACTTTCTGTAAAATAAGAGTATTACGATTCTTTTTGTGATTTATTTCTAGAAACCCAGATTTAGACCTGCAAATGAATCGCGAATATTTTAATTAAAAGGGGTTCCATTATGGCACTTACAAAAGAAACAACAGCCGCTACAGTTAAAAAGTACGGCGCAAAAGACACTGACACTGGTAACGTTAAAGTTCAGATTGCTTTAATGACACAGCGTATTAATCAACTTACAGAACACACACAGGCATTCCCAAAAGATGCTAATGCAAAACGTTCTTTGTTAAAAGTAGTTGGTCAGCGTCGTAAGATGCTTAAATACTTTGAACGCACAGACCTTGAAGGTTACCGTGCATTCATTAAAGAACTTGGATTGCGTAAGTAATTTCAATTTCTGGTATTTGAAGAAGGGCTGTCTTTTTTATGATGGCCCTTTTTTTATTTTAAAAAAATTATTTTCTTTTTTAAATTTGTGTTATAATAGTTTGCAGGAGAAAATCAACTTATGGTACATGAGCTTTACGCACTTATGGCACTTGCTTGTGCTTTGGTTATCAGCATTCTTATATGGCGAACTATAACCATTCAGTATTCAAGTACACATAAAAAGTCTTTTATTGCCTTATTTTCAGTTTCATTTACATTTTGTATTATAGATGCCCTTTGGGGAGTGTTTGCTTCTCATTTTTTATGTAAATCGATTTTCTTTTTAACTTTCTTTTCCTACACATTTCATTTAGGAGCAACTTTTACAATTTTTTATTGGTTTAAATTCAATATTAAATTTATTAGTCACAAATCAAAATCAAATGTAATAATTAACATTATTGCGTATTTATTGCTTACTGCTGCAGTTATTCTTATTATTTCTAATTTTTTTGAACCGACTATTTTTATTGTAAACAATGATTGTATTTATGAAACAAAAGAACTTCGAAATATCCTTTTTATTATTCAATACATCCTTTTTGGAGCAATGTTTATTATTTCGTTAATTTCCAAAATTAGAGAAACTGATGAACAGAAAAAGAAAACAATAAATATTTCCATTTCGTATTCAATAATTCCTCTTTTATCCGGATGTTTGCAGCTTTTGTGTCCTGATTTACCGGTTTATTCTTTTGGATTTATGTACTGTTGTTTAATTATGTATATTTTCGTAATTACAACAGAAAATGAAAGATTAATTGCTGCGGATCAGAAAGCAACTGCTCTTATGGAATATCAAACAATTTTGCAGAGAAATTATTCAATTATCAGTAGTCTTGCCGGTAATTATGATTTTGTCTGCCTTATTAATTGTAGTGATAATATTATTACAATTTTAAGTGTTTCTGGTATTTTTGAGGATTTTATTGCAAAAAGTACAGAAACAATTCCACCAAAAGCATTTGATTCAATGCTTAAATCGATTATTCCTCAGGAAGATTTTGAAGAATTTCTTGAACAGGTTGATCGAAGAAAAATAATGGAAGCTATAAAAAATGGTGAACGAGTTACTGTTGAAGTAAGAATGTTATATAACAATAAGGATGAATACTATCGATTAAGTTTTGCAAGCGATAAAGATAATTCTAATAATGTTCTTCTTGGTATTAAAAATATGCAAACTGAGTTTGTAATGCGTCAGGAACTTGAAAAGCAAAAAAATTACATTTCAAATCTTGAATTGCAAAACGAAATTGCAACTTTCATGGCAAGTATTGACGGCCTTACAGGTTTACTCAATAAGATTTCATTTATAGAAAAGGTAGAACGTTATCTTGCAGAAAAAACTTCTAAAAATTGTGCGCTTTTATTCTTTGATATGGATCATTTCAAAAGTATTAACGATGTTTTTGGTCATGATAAAGGTGATGAAGCACTTCGAGAAATGTCTACAAAATTAAAAGCTTTGTTCCGTTCAAATGAATTAATTTCTCGAATGGGTGGTGATGAATTCTGTATTTTCCTTCCGGATATTTCTTACGAAATTGTGGAAAAACGTATCTGTCTTATGAATGAAAAACTTAAAGCGGTTTATTCTGATGAAAATGCAACAATAAAAACTTCCGCAAGTATTGGATGTGTTTACTGTAACGATAAAAATCTTTCATATGTAGAAATGCATTCCATAGCCGATGCCGCAATGTACGAAGTAAAAGATCGCGGTCGCGATGGTCACGAAATTAAAATTGTGTAAAAGATAGTAAAATTTCCTCTTTTTTTAACGCAGATTTTTTTTAGATAATTAATGTTGTGTCTGGCCTAATCATTGAAGGGCAGCTGTAAATAATATGCAACTAAAGGATTTTGCGGGGCGGGACATTTTAAGGAAATTATAAATGTGAAGGGACTCTATAAAAAAATATTTGCGCGAAGGAAGGAAACGACTGTCAGCAGGACTTGAAGCGCGGAAACGATAGTTTCCTTGCCGCGCTTCACGTCCAGCGACGGTACCTAGCGGTGCTGACAGTTGTTTTCTGACTGGGAGCAAATATTTTTTTATAGGTAGGACCATTTTTTTTGTTTTTCATTGAATAAAACGATTATTTCTTCTATTATATTATTATCCGAAGTTTTCGGATGTTATTTTTATTTTTGGCACTTGATTTAAGGATAGGAAACAAGATTAAGAGTATATAGCAGGTGTTGCGGGCGGCGATTGAGCCCGCAGAGAGGGTAGCGGAAAACATGGCGATTGAGCTTAGCGAAAGCGCCATGGTTGGAGCGAGGGAGAGACTTCTCCCTCCTATGTATTTTTAATCTTGTTCCTTATAAAAATCAAAGTGCCTTTATTAAAGGAGATTCTACAATGGCTGTAGAAAGAGTTACTTACAAACTTGGTGATGCTGATTTGATCTTGGAAACAGGAAAAATTGGTAAACAGGCTAACGGTTGTGTTTACGCTCAGTGGGGCGGTGCTGCAATTGTTGCAACTATTTGTGCTTCTAGCGCAGTAACAGAAGGTCAGGATTTCGTTCCTGTAACTGTTGAATACAACGAAAAATTTTATGCTGCCGGAAAAATTCCTGGCGGATTTGTAAAACGTGAAGGTCGTCCAAAGGATAAAGAAATTTTAGTAAGCCGTCTTATTGACCGTCCTATGCGTCCACTTTTTGAACCATCTTTTGGTCATGAATTACAGATTGTTCCAACTTGTGTTTCTTGCGATGGTGTACACACTCAGGATATTTTGGCTGTAATTGCTGCTTCTGCTGCAACTTGTATTTCTGATATTCCATTCCACGGTCCAGTTGCTGCTTGTCGTGTTGGATATTTGAACGGTGAATATATCATCAACCCAACATTTGAACAGATTGAAAAGGGCGAACTTGAAATTGTTGTTGCCGGTACAAAAGACGGTTTTACAATGGTAGAAGGTGGTGCTAACGAAGTTTCAGAAGAATTGATGCTTGGTGCTTTGGAAAAGGCTCAGGGCTTCATTACAGATATGTGTTTACTTCAGGAAGAATTGGTTAAAAAAGCTGGAAAAGAAAAGCTTCCTTTAAACCCACTTGATGTAACTTTGGATAACGCAGAAGCTATTGAAGCTGAAGCAACTCCACTTTTGAAAGAAGCTTGTTTCCAGGACGGAAAACAGAACCGCGGTATTGCAATCAACAAAGTAATCAAACAGGTTTCTGAAAAATATGCAGAACAGTTGGCTGATCCAATTCAGGCTAAATTGTTCATGACATTGATGGATGATATTCAGTACAAACTTCTTCGTAAATCTATTTTGGATGAAGGTCTTCGTATTGATGGTCGTAAGACTGATGAAATCCGTCCTATTACATGTGAAATCAATGTTCTTCCAACTCCACACGGATCTGCTTTGTTTACTCGTGGTGAAACACAGTCTTTGGCAGTTTGTACACTTGGTACTGCAATGGATGAACAGACTTATGATGATATTGATGGAGACCGTTCAGAACACTTCATCCTTCATTATAACTTCCCACCATATTCAGTTGGTGAAACAGGAAAATTAACAACAGGTCGTCGTGAAATTGGTCACGGAAACTTGGCTCGCCGTTCATTGGCAGCTATGGTTCCAAGCCGCGAAGAATTCCCTTACACCGTTCGTGTAGTTTCTGAAATTATGGAATCTAACGGTTCATCTTCACAAGCTTCTACTTGTGGTGGATGTCTTTCAATGCTCGCAGCTGGTGTTCCAATGAAGAAAATGGTTGCCGGTATTGCTATGGGGCTTATTACAGAACCTGAAGGTGATAATCCATACGGACGTTATGCAATTCTTTCTGATATTCTTGGTGAAGAAGATCACCTTGGTGATATGGACTTTAAAGTAGCAGGGACCGAAGATGGTATTACTGGTTTCCAGATGGATATTAAGATTGCCGGTGTAACAACTGAAATCATGAAGAAAGCTATGGAACAGGCTCGTGCCGGCCGTATGCATATTCTTGGAAAAATGAAGGAATGTATCGACAAGCCAGCACCACTTTCTCCACGTGCACCACAGATTCTTACAATGAAGATTCCTGTAGACAAAATTGGTGCTTTAATTGGACCTGGCGGAAAGAACGTAAAAGCTTTGTGCGCTCAGTACGGAGTAACAATCAATACAGAAGATGACGGAACTGTTACAATTTACGGAAAAACTGGTATTGCTGCAGAAGCTGCTAAAAAAGCAGTTAAAGGCATTACTGAAGATCCAGAAGTTGGAACAATTTATCAGGGAACTGTAAAACGCATTATGGAATTTGGCGCATTCGTAGAAATCCTTCCTGGAAAAGAAGGTTTGTGCCACATTTCTAAACTCAGCCGCCAGCGCGTAAGCAAGGTAACTGATGTTTTGTCTGAAGGTCAGCAGATTCCTGTAAAATTGCTTGAAGTAGACAAACAGGGAAGATTGAATCTTTCTTATATAGACGCTCTTGAAGAAAATAAATAGTTTGGTTTATTTTTTATAGCCACAGATAGGACACAGATTTGGCACAGATATAAGTATTTATCAGTGACTAATCTGTGTCTTTTTTTTATATTATCTGTGTTCATCTGCGTGCAACTGTAGTTAAAAAATGATATAATGTTAAATATGAAAAAAATAACTGTAAAATGTGTTGCTTCAAAAGGGGCAACTGTTCCAGAATATAAAACTGATGGTGCTGCAGGTGCAGATTTGTGCGCATTTTTGGATTCGCCAGTAACACTTTTGCCGGGAAAATCAGCTATGATTCCGACTGGTTTATTTTTTGAAATTCCAGAGGGATATGAAATTCAAGTACGTCCGCGTTCTGGTCTTGCTGCGAAAAATGGTATTACAGTTTTAAACACTCCTGGTACGATTGATAGTGATTATCGCGGTGAGGTAAAAGTTATTTTAATTAATCTTGGTGATAAAGATTTTGTAATTAATAACGGAGACAGAATTGCACAGTTGATTATCTGTCCGGTTATTCAGGCCGCTTTTACAGTTACTGATTCACTTTCAGAAACTTCAAGAGGAGCTGGTGGATTTGGTTCTACTGGGGTGTAAATGAAGCTGAAACAAATATTACGAACTGTTGCAGATAAAATAGATGCTTTTGAAGTTAAATATCTGGGAAAAGGTAAACTCTCAGATCATATTCTCATAAAATATCTTTTAAAAGATTTGTTTTTGTATTTTTTTGTTGCATTTCTGTTTTTCTTTATGATTTTCTTTGTTAATCAGATTTTGCTTACTGTTGAAGATTTACTTGCTAAGTCTGCACCATTTAAAGATGTTATGCGTATTATGTGGTACAGTTTGCCGTTTATTATTGCACAATCAGCTCCATTTGCAACGCTTGTAGGTTTTTTAATCTGTCTTGGCGGTATGATGAGTAACAATGAAATTTTAATTTTTAGAGCGGCTGGATTTTCTTTTTTCAGATTACTTCAGCCTGTATTGTTACTCGGTATTTTTATTTCGCTTGGTTCTTTTTTTGTAAATGATTATCTTCTTCCACTTGGCACAATGAAGTACAATCAGTTATTGCGTGAAATTATGCATTCAACTCCAACTGTAGAATTGGAATCAAATAGTGTAAAAAAACTGGACGGATCAAATTTAGTTATTGGTGAAGTTAACGGTTCTTCAGTTTCTGATATTATGCTTTTTGATACAAAAGATGAAAACGACCGTATTATTATTGCAGGGGAATCTTCACTTATTGGCGCAAAATCCGAAGGTGTATTAATGCAGCTGGATATGAATGATGCAACTGTTATTTCAATTGATAAAAAGCAGCGAAAAAATTACGACGTTATTCAATCTGGTAAAACTATTTTAAATGTTTTTGATTCTACTGTACTTGGTACAAGTTCAAGGTCGGCGCGTGAAATGACTGCTTATGACCTTGGTAAAGAAATTGGGGAAATGAAAATCAGGGCAGAATCAAATCCGAAAGAAAGAAAAAGGCTTAATTTGTGGATAATGGAATATCATAAAAAGTTTTCGTTGCCGTTTGGTTCAATCTTTTTTGCGTTTCTGGCTTTTTCAATTGCATTTATGTTTGGTAAGCATAACGGACAAACTTTAGGTTTGCTTTTAGGATTGATTATTTGCGTTTTATATTGGGCTATGCAGATTATGGGACAACTTTTCGTCCAAAAAGTAGGATTAAATCCGTTTTGGTGTATTTGGGTTCCCAATTTTGTTATTGGAGTTTTTGCTGTAATATTTTTTATAGCATTGTTAAGAAAGTAAAATGAAGCTTGTTGGCTATTTGTTAAAAAAGATAATTCCTCTTTGTCTTGGTACAATGTTGTTTTTTGCAATTGTTTTGAATCTTGTAGATTTGTTTATGCATATTGCAAATTATCTTCAAAATGGTTGTCCGGCTAAGAGTATTTTAATTGTAATGGCTTATTATGTTCCAAAAACTGTTTGGTATGCGGCTCCTGTTGGAATTTTGTTTTCTACTTCTTATGTTTTAAGTGATATGTACGCAAATAATGAACTGGAAGCTTTGTTTGCATCAGGAGTTTCTTTACTTAGATTTACAGCACCACTTTTAATATTATCTTTTGGAATGTCGTTTGCACTTTTTTGGTTTGAAAATAAATACGTTGTTCATACATTTGAAAAGAAAACGCAACTTCAGGACGAACTTCTAAATAATTCTAAATCTGAAAATAACAGCGATGTAATTGTTTTGTCAGATAATGGAAAAATTATTTACAAGGCAAACAGATATATTGAATCTTCAAAAAAATTGCAGAATGTATATTTTGTTTTCCGCGATGAAGAAAAAAATCTTGAATCTATAATTTATTCGAATGTAGCAATTTGGAATGCGGATAAGGAAAAATGGCTTTTGCAGGATGCGGTTCAGTATAAAATGTCTGATGATTCTATAAAAGTTGTTCCGCTTGATTCTAACTACACGGCCCAGCTTACGGAATCTTACGAAATTTTCAGACGTAATGTTGAGGATGTTCAGGCTTTAACTGCTGATGAAGCAAAAATCTATATTGATCATTTGAGAAAAGCGGGGCTTCCGTATCAGGAACAACTTTCGGAATATTATAAAAAGTTTTCTTTTCCATTTATCATTTTTATTGTTGTTTTTCTTTCAATTGGTTTAACGGGGCGAACTAAGAAAAACGTTCTTCTTATAAGTCTTGCTTCGAGTATTTCAGCATCCGTTTTGTTCTATGTAATGTTAATGGTAACTATGGTTTTGGCTAAGCATGGATATGTTTCTCCATTTATGGGGGCTTGGGCGCCGGGAATATTTTTTACTTTTTTGGCGGTGGTATTGCTTAAGTATTCTAGAACATAGTTTATGGAAATAGATGTGGGAGTTGGGTAAAATAATCTAGTTTATAAGGAAAGATTTTTTTTATGAGTGAAGTTTTAAAAATATTTGATATAAAGCATAAAAGTGAAGATGGTAAATCTAGAACTGGAGTTTTGCATTTACCACATGGAGATGTAAAAACTCCTGTTTTTATGCCTGTTGGTACAAATGCAACAGTAAAGGCAATGCCAAAGGATTTTCTGGAAGAAATTGATTTTGAAATTATTCTGGCAAATACTTATCATTTGTTTTTAAGGCCTGGTCCTGATTTAATAGAAGAAGCTGGTGGACTTCATGGTTTTTCTCAATGGAAAAAGAATTTTTTAACTGACTCGGGCGGATTTCAGGTTTTTAGTCTTTCTAAGCTGCGTAAAATTACAGACGAAGGTGTAAAGTTTCAAAGTAATATTGATGGAAGTTACCATATGTTTACACCTGAAAATGTTGTTCAAACTCAGAAAAAATTTAATTCAGATATTCAAATGCAGCTTGATGTTTGTACCGGTTATGACGAACCTCGTAAAAATGCAGAAAAAGCGTTGAAAATTACTTCCGACTGGTTGTTACGTGCAAAAAAGGAATGGGAAAATCAAAGAGAACAAGGATACAAGGGAATTTTATTTCCGATTGTTCAAGGACATTTTAGCGAAGATTTAAGAAAACAAAGTGCAGAGTTTGTTTCTTCTCTTGATATGCCTGGAATTGCAATTGGTGGTTTGAGTGTTGGAGAATCTCATGAAGAATTTACGCATTTTATGAATTATACCTGCGAAAATCTTCCGGAAGATAAACCAAAATATGTTATGGGAATTGGAACTCCAGAGTATATTTTGGACGCAGTTCAAGCTGGCGTTGATATGTTTGATTGTGTACTTCCAACGCGAAATGCCCGAAATGGTGCGTACTTTACTCGGCACGGACAGCTTTCAATTAAGCAGGAACGCTGGATTCATGACTTTGGGCCAATAGATTCTGAATGTAATTGTAAAGTTTGTAGAACTTATTCCCGAAGTTATTTAAGACACCTATTTAAAGAACAGGAAATATTAAGTTCAATTCTTGCTTCTTACCATAACTTGTACTTCTTAAATAATATGATGAAAGAGATTCGTGTTGCAATTGAAGAAAATAGATTTGAACAATACAGAAAGGATTTTTTGGAGAAATACAGTACGGGAGTTGTTCAGTCTTAGTTACATGTAGGAAAAAATATGAAAAAGATTGTTTGCTTTTTGAGTGGAATGTTGTTAGTTTTCTCTTGTTTTTCGCAGGAAAGTGAAGCGGAAATGGAGAATGTTGTTACTCAGATTGAGCAGAATGAACATAGTGAACAGATTGAACAAATTGAATCGTTAGAGCAAAATGAAAAAAGTGAAACGGATAATTTACCAGAAATGGAGATTGTTCAGGAAGATTCCACCGCCGAAGAAGTAGAAATAGTAGAAGCTGCAAAAGGTGGCATTGCTGAGGTTCCACCTTCCAAACGCCCGCGCCCCGTAGACGCAGAAAAAGCCGCCGCCGCCGCAGAAAAAGACGAAAGCTCCGACGATATTGAAAATTTCCGCCAGACAATCCAATTTGGCATTCCATCCGAAATTGCCGAACTTATGGACAAACTCATAAAAAATGAAGACCCTCGTTTTACTGAAGAAATTTACGACGTTTTTCAAGTTACACAAAACGGTACAATAAAGGAAAAAATAATTAAATATTTTACAAAAATTGAAGATCCGTGTCTTGAAGATTTTGCCGTAGAACTTTTGAACGACCCTTACGACGAAACAAAGGACGTTGTAAAAGCAACTTTTCAATATGTATCCGCAGTTAAAACAAAAGCGGCAACTCCGGCTGTAATTTCACTTATTGAAAGTGAAAATGAACAATATTTTAATGATGCAATTGCAACCCTTGGTGACATTGGTGGGGCTTCCGAAGCAATGTTCCTTGTTGAATATCTGGACCGTGAAGATTTAAGCGATGCTCAACGACAGACTTTAATGCGTACTTGTGGAAAAATGCACGCCGTTCAAACTTGGGATCGTCTTGTAGATATTTTAGAAAATGAGGATGAAAACGTATTTGTTCGAATGTATGCTGCAGAATCAATTGGACTTATGAAGGAAAATAAATCAGTTGATATTCTGATTAAGCATTTTAGCGAAACTGATCCAAATCTCCGCCAGTATGTAATAAAAGGATTAATGAATTTTCCGGATGATGAACAAGCTAAAAGTGCAATTATGCAAGGGGTTCGTGATGAACACTGGAAAGTCAGACAAGAATCTATAAAAGCTGCAACCGAAATGGATATGAAAGCTGCCGTTCCTTTCTTAATTTATCGAGCTAAAAATGATACTGAAAAAGTAATTAAAGATGAAAGTATTTCTTCAATTGCAAAACTCAATACGGAAGAAGGAAATAGTTATCTTGTTGAACAGCTTAAAGAGAAAAAAGTTGGGGATGGAACAAAGAAAAAAATAATTGAAGTTCTTTTACGGGAAGGAAATGCCGGAGAAACAGAAATTCTTGAGCTTGCTGAAACTTGTGTTAAAGACGATAAGCGAAAAGATTTACGCTATGCAATCGGTAAAGAGCTTGCAAAATATTCCAAAACTGAATATGCAGAAATTTGTCTTATGTACTTACAATCAAAGGATGTAACTACTCAAAGTCTTGGAATTGATATGTATAAAAACTGTCGTTTTGAATCGGTTGAACCACGAATGCGCGAAATTTATGACGACAAGAAAGCGAACGCATCGTTGAAAAAGCGAATACAAAAACTTCTAGACATTCCAGAAGAAAATTCTGAAGAAGAAAAAGAAAATAATTAATCGTACAGTTTGTTAACTAAGCGTAAAACTGTATTAATCTTTTCCGATTCTTCGCGGGAAAAATCCACTTGTTCTTCTATGAGTGTTTCAAGGCTGTGATGCGATTCTGCTAGTGCTGTTGAAAAACCTCGACTTACTTTGTACCAGTAGTTGCCTTTACCGTCGGTGAATAATGTAATAAATCCGTATTCGCGATTTTTCTGTTTTGCAATTGCAGTACGTAAAATCCAGTCGAGAGAATCTATTAAACTTTCTTTTTCAACTGGATTAAGAATGTTTGCATTTAATTTACGGTTCCATTTTTTTTCGACAATTGGATTTAAATCTAGATGTTTTGTAGCAGTAATAATTAATCCGAGTTTTTCGCCGTCAAGTAAAATGCCGTGGTCACGGGTTGTAATTTGGCCGCGAAGATTTTGGCAGGCGTTAAGTTTGTTCTTATCTTTTTCCTGTATAACTGCAAGACGGAAATGTTCAAGTGGAAGAATTGCTGTTTTTTTGCCTTTAATTTTTGTAGTTTGGAAGAGGAAATCACCAAGAGAAAAGGCATTTTCCATGTTTTCTTCCAATGCTTTTTGTTCGCGTTCAAATTTTTTCTGCGATGGAGTTTTTTTACCGGATTTTGATGGCATTGGCGGAAGATTTTCGACTGGTGTTGAAGGTTCCGGTTTATAGTATTTGAGGCGTTCGTATAATTTTGGATTAATTATATCGAGCATTGGTTTTGTTAGAGGTGAAACGCTCATTGCAAAAATGCGCGAAGTTCGTACAATTTCTCCGGCAACAAGAAAAACCGGATTTTGCTTGAACATAACACTTCCAGGGTGAATGCAAATGTGATCTGCTGTAAGTGAATGATAGTTTTCTCGGCCTGTACGAATACAAACGAATTGAATCATACCGGCTGCAATACAACAAAGGTAATCAGTCATATTTCCGGAATTTTCCATAATCGGCATGCCAAGTTGTTCACCTACAATTTGTCCAAGTTGGAAGTTTATGTTTTCAATTTCGGCCATTACTCGTTCATCTAGATAATTTTTTTTGCAAAATTTTTCACGATTGTCTGTCTGTTTGTAAGCTTTAAAAAGGTTTAGATATGTAACGAAATCGCCTGACATGTCGCGGAAACGGTGATGTGCCTTGCGAGCTTCCATTTCTTCGTTTGGTGGAAGGATGAAAGGGGAGTGTGTAGATAAAAATGCACAGGCAATTAAAACTTTTTCGAGAACATCCGGAAAGCGCATAACTGATTCGACTATAATACGGCTGATTCTTGGTTCAAGTGGAAATTTTACCATCATTTTACCAATTGGTGATAAAGTGTTATCTTCTTCGAGTGCACCAAGCAGATTTAGAGTTTCGACTGCACCAATAATTCCTTCTCGGCCAGGATTTGCAATAAAATCAAAAGTATAAAAATCGGTAATGCCAAGTTCTGACATGCGCAGTACAACTTCACTTAAATCTGTTCGGTAGATTTCTTCAGTTGTATATTCGTCTCGAGTTTCAAAATCGTAACGTGGATAAAGTCGGTAACAAGTACCTGGTCTTGTACGACCGGCGCGACCTTTTCTTTGATTGCAAGAGGCACGTGAAACCATTGTTTCTATTAAGGAGGAAGTATAATTGTGCGGATTATAAAAATTTATCTTTGCAAGGCCAGAATCAATTACATTTGTAATGTCACTGATTGTAACTGAAGTTTCGGCAATGTTTGTAGAAATGACTACTTTTTTCTTGCCTTCGGGTGCTTTTTCAAAAACTCGTTCCTGCTCTTCTTTTGCAAGACGTCCGTAAAGTGGAAGAATGTGGAGTTTTCGGCCGATAGGTGAGTAGTAAAGTTTATCTACACAATCTTTGATTATTTTTTCGCCTGGAAGGAAAATTAAAATACCGCCGTCATCATCATTGTCTAAAATGCGGTCAACGGTTTTATAAATTTTATTTAATAACTGATCACATCCACTGTCGGTAGTGGTTGTTGCGCCTCCAGGAATTGGATCATAAACAAGTGCAACTGGATATGTAATTGTGTCGATGGAAACAATAGGGGCATTATCAAAATAATCACTGAATTTTTTTGTATTCATTGTGGCTGATGAAACAATTACGTGAAAATCCGAACGTTCCTTTAGTACGCGTTTTAAAAGTCCAAGAACAAAATCAATATTTAGGCTGCGTTCGTGAGCTTCATCGACCATAATCACACTGTATTTACTAAGCCACGGGTCAAGTTTCATTTCCTGCAGTAAGATTCCATCCGTCATAATTTTGATACGCGTATCTGAATTTGTGTTATCTTCAAAGCGCATTTTATAACCAACAAGACCTGGATACGGTGTATTCATTTGGTTTGCAATAAATTCACTAACACTAAGGGCTGCAATTCTTCGTGGTTGAGTAACGGCAATAATTCCGTTTGTGGCAAAGCCTGCTTCATATAAAATTACAGGGATTTGAGTCGTTTTTCCGGAACCTGTCGGGCTTTCTACTATTACAACTTGATTTTTTTCCAGACAGTCAAGAATTTTCTGTTTCTGTTGATAAACTGGGAGTGATTGATAATCAATTTTTACTGCCATTCAATATAATCCTTTGTATATTCGTCGTTGATTTTTATTCGTCTTTCAATATATTTTGCCCAATTTGTTCTTGGGACATCATAAAGATAATTTATAAAATTTTGATCTAATTTTTTTAAAACGTATTCATTTGCTGTATTTATGTATGTTGTTATGAATAACGGGCGACAACTTTGAAGTTGAACGGTAGAAAGTATACCAGAAGTTTCAGTTTGTGTCGAAGGGATTTTTTTGAGTTTTACCTGATATAAAAGTCCGTCTCCGGTGTTATCTCGTTCTCCTATTGGATTTTTTGATGATAATTCGGGTGCTGTTCGCTGGCCGCTGATTACGTTTCCGTTGGCGTACATGATAATTTTTGCGGCCTGAGTTTGTGAGTTTATGATAATTTTACGGTCTTTTATTATATGTGCGTGATTTGCCCAGACTATATCTACGCCGGCGGCAAGCAGTTCATTGTAAAACTTTGCTTGTGCTTCGGTAACTTTTCGTGTGTATTCGGGTTCCGCAGTATGTACGGAAAGGATAAATAAATCGCAGGGATTATTTTTTCTGAGTTCTTTGCAAAATTCTAGGAAGGCTAGTCGTTCTTTTTCGCGGGGTTTTACGAAATTTATATATTCACTGTAATCTGAACGATTTAAAAGTTCTGTCATTGGGAGGAAGAGAATTTTCCAGCCGTTTTTTTCTATTATGTTGTATGAAAATTTTGATTCGGGAGTTTCTTTTAGTCCTGAAAAGTAGATTTTTTCATTGCGGAGGTTACTACGTTCGGTTAGAATCGCGGTCGTTTTTATTGTTTCTTTTATTCCGGTCAGGCCTTGGTCGTTTGTATGATTGTTGCAGAGGGAAAAAACATCGAATCCGGCGTCGATTGCGGCTTCTGTATATTTTTGGGTCATGTTGAAGTTTGGCCAGGATGAGGCAGATTTTGTGGTATCAATTGGGGCTTCTATATTTGCGAATGCTAAATCTGCTGGCAAAATTTCATCTTTTACGTCGCGCCAGATTTTTGGATAATCTGATATGTTGTAATTTACGCTGTGCGCCATTATGTCTCCGCCAAAGAGAAGTGTAATAGTGTCGGAAGTATATGGTTCTGGTTCTGGAGGAGGGGCTGTTTCTATAATTTCTTCTTCGTCTGGTGAAATTATTTCAGCAGGAGTTTCAATTTCTGTAATTTTTGAAGTTTTACAACCAAAAATCAGCGGGAGAAAAAGTACTGTAAAAAGAAAATTGTTTTTTTTCACACATTTATTATATCACAGAATCAAGAATAAAAAATATGAAAAAAAGGTCCGTCCCCCGTTTCATGAAAATGTGAAAACGAGGTCCGTCCCCAATTTCACAAAAACATGAAAAAAGGGACGGACCTCAATTTCATAAAAACGTGAAAAAGGGGACGGACCTCAATATTATCAAAAATGTAACTTCTTGCTATACAAAGAATTAAGGTTTTTCAAAAACAGAGGTCCGTCCCCAATTTCACAAAAATGTGAAAAAAAGGTCCGTCCCCAATTTCACAAAAACATGAAAAAAGGGACGGACCTCAATTTCATAAAACCATGAAAAAAGGGACACACCTCTATTTTATTCTTATTTTTTTAATGTATAATAACATTATGAAAAACACTTTATTAGAATACGGCTTTACAGCTGAAGAAATTGAAAACAAAGTAAACAGTACTTTTTATGATATTTTTGAAGGAATGAATCGCTTTTTCTTTGATGGATTACGTGATACATCCTACTTTATGGATACAGGAAACTGTGATGCGCGTACAGAAGGAATGTCATATGGCATGCTTATGTGCGTACTTATGGATAAAAAAGAATATTTTGACAGAATGTGGAAATTCAGCCAGGAATTCATGTATATGGATGAAGGCTTTTTACGTGGATATTTTGCGTGGAGTGTTGCTCCAGATGGAAGAAAAAATGCATATGGTCCAGCGCCAGATGGTGAAGAATTTTATGCAATGGCACTTTTTTTGGCCGGTAAAAAATGGGGCGATGGAGATGGAATCTACAATTACACATATTGGGCAAAAAAAATATTAAAAAATGCGCTTCATCATCCGTGCCCAATGTGGAATAACGATAATGCCTATATTCTGTTTGTTCCTGGCGGTTCATTTACAGATCCATCTTACCATTTAATGCATTTTTATCATTATTTTGCAAAATGGGCTGATGAAAATGACAGACAGTTCTGGAAACGTGCCGAACAGGCAAGTCGCGAGTTTTTGGTAAAAACTTGTCATCCCGTTACAGGTATGAATCCAGAGTATGCAAATTTCGACGGTTCTCCAAACTCCTACGGCCCTCCAAAAAATCACGGTGACTTTTACAGTGATGCATACCGAACCGGTGCCAACATAGGTTTAGATGTTTTGTGGAACGGAGTTGGTGACGGAAAACTAAGTAAAATAGCGGATAACCTCGTTAACTTTTTTGCCGATATCCCTTTGGAAGAATACAAAAAGTATAAAATAGATGGAACCCCTCTCCAACTTGCGGACGGCACCTTAGAAAAGTCGCTGCACCCCGTAGGTCTTTTAGCAACCCTTGCACAAACAACACTTGCCTGTACGCCTGCTGCCCGACAATCAGCTGAAAAAATTATCCGTCGTTTCTGGCAAACTCCGCCGCGTTGTGGTGAACGTCGTTATTACGATAACTGTCTTTATATGTTCGCTATGCTTGCATTAAGTGGAAAATATAAAGTTGAGGATTAATCAAGCATCAGCGACTCTACATTCTTTACAGTTATAAAACCTTTATATAAAACTACTTGACAACTTAATAAAAAAACTTTAGTATTATTAAAAATCTTAAGTAAGGGAAAAGAAATGGCATTCAACAAGTCAAACTATTATTATTATTACTATTCTTCTCATGCGATGGCTTGTTGCAATTCTAACCTTAACAAGTAAGATTTGTTATTAAGGTAATTACAAGACCATCGCAAAACGCGGTGGTCTTTTTTTTTTGGAGGAAAAAAAATGATTATCAAAATTGCTATGCTAGTCATCTTCTTTGCAATTATGATTGGTGTTGGTGTTTACTCACGTCGAAACGCAACTGATGTAAACGGATTCGTTCTTGGTGGACGCGCTGTTGGTCCATGGCTTACTGCTTTTGCTTACGGTACATCTTACTTTTCTGCCGTAGTATTTATTGGTTATGCCGGTCAGTTTGGTTGGAAGTATGGTATTTCTTCAACATGGATTGGCCTTGGAAACGCATTTCTTGGTTCTTTGCTTGCCTGGGTTGTAATGGGTCGCCGTACTCGCGTAATGACACATCACCTTGATGCAAAAACAATGCCAGATTTTTTTGGTAAACGTTTTGAAAGCACTTCTTTAAGAATTGCTGCAGCTGCAATCGCTTTCATTTTTTTAATTCCTTATACTGCATCTTTGTACAAAGGTCTTTCAACACTTTTTGGTCTTGCTTTTGATATTCCTTACACAACTTGTGTAATTGCTATGGCTTGTCTTACAGCTGTATACGTAATCTTGGGCGGATACATGGCAACTGCAATCAACGATTTTATTCAGGGTATTATTATGCTTGTTGGTATTGTTGCCGTAGTTGCTGCAGTTTTGAGCGGTCAGGGCGGATTCCTTTCTGCAATCAATAAACTTTCTCAAGTACCTGCAGATCCATCTGTTGCAGCCGCTCCTCTTAAAAATATGAACGGAATGTTTGCATCTTTCTTTGGCCCAGATCCATTAAATCTTCTTGGAGTAATCATCCTTACTTCACTTGGTACTTGGGGACTTCCACAGATGGTTGGAAAATTCTACTCAATCAAATCTGAAAAAGCTGTAAAAACTGGAACTGTAGTTTCTACAATTTTCGCTGTAATTATTGCCGGCGGATGTTACTTCCTTGGTGGATTCGGCCGCTTGTTCGACAATCCTGCAATTCACGCTGCAAACGGTTCAATCATTTACGATAGCATTATTCCACAGATGCTTGGAACTTTGCCAGATGTTTTGATTGGTGTTGTAGTAGTTTTGGTTTTGTCTGCCTCAATGTCAACTTTATCTTCACTTGTACTTACATCTAGTTCAACATTAACTTTGGATATGCTCAAACTTACTTGTATGAAAAAATCTAACGAAAAGAAAACCCTTTTTGTAATGCGTGTTTTAATCGTATTCTTTATTGTAATTTCTGTAATCATTGCTTTGAACCCACCAACCTTCATCGCTCAACTTATGGGTTACTCTTGGGGTGCTTTAGCAGGTTCTTTCCTGGCTCCATTCTTGTACGGTTTGTTCTCAAAGAAAGTTACAAAAGCTTCTGTTTGGGTAAACTTTTTATGGGGCGTTGGACTTACTGTAATCAACATGTTCTTCCCATTCATCAAATCTCCTATTAACTGTGGAGCTGTTGCAATGGTAGGCGGATTGATTATTGTTCCACTTGTAAGCCTTATCACTCCAAAATTGAACAAAGATTCTGTAGAACAGATGTTCTCTTGCTACGGTGAAAAAGTTACTGTAACAAAAAAAGTTGTTCTTGTAGAAGAAGACGAAGAATAAAATTACAAAACTTTACTAAAGTGTGTTATACTAATAGATGGACTAGATGCTTATGAAAAGAAATCCTTATGACACAACTAAGAAATCTATTAGTATACGAAATTTTTTTTACACTTTTTCAATTGCTATTTCTTTTATCTGTACAGTTTTTTTAATTATAGATATTAATCTTAATTTTAAAACTTTTACAAAGCGTTCATTAATTCTTTTCTGTATTATTCTGGTTTGTGCACTGCACATTTTTTTGCATGGACGTAGACTTGCTTCAACTGACAGCCTTACAGGGCTTATAAATCAAAAAGAGTTTTTCAGACAGGCAATTATTAAACAGGTTACCAATCAATTAAAAAATTACACTGGCGTTTTTGTTAACTTAAAAGGTTATAAATACGTAAATAGATTGGTTGGTTCGGCCAATGGAGACCGCGTTCTTACACTTTATGCGGAAAAAATTAAACGCTTTGTAAAAAAAACAGAACTTGCAGGACGACTTGGTGGTGATAATTTTGTTTTTCTTATTCAGTCAAAGCGTCTTGGTGCCTTTTTAAACTTTATTGAAAACGTACAAATTCAAATTACTGTAAATGAAATTACACATACAATTCCAATTTCTGCATATATGGGTATTTATGAGCTGACAGAAAAAGACCATTTTCGTGATATCCTTGGTAAAACTTCAATTGCCTTAAGTTACGTAAAAGCTCATAAAACAAATGATTATATGTTCTACAATGAACAAATTGAGCGCGAAATTTACCGCGAAAACAAAATTGCTTATTTATTTTCCGGTGCTCTTGAAAACGAAGAATTCAAAGTATATTATCAGCCAAAAATTGACCTTACAACTCGTTCGCTTGTAGGTTGTGAAGCACTTGTCCGCTGGGAACATTCTGGGGTTATGACTAATCCTTCAGAATTTATTCCAGTTCTTGAAAAAACAGGATTAATCACTCAACTTGATTATTACGTAATGAAAAAAGTTTGCATGGATATTAATTCATGGAAAGCAAAAGGCTTGGATTGTGTTCCTGTAGCAGTGAACTTTTCTAAACATCATTTAAGTGATGCTGCTTTTTCAGAAAAGATTTTGAATATTTTGAACATAAACAATACGGATCGTTCTCTTTTTGAACTTGAACTTACTGAATCAGAAAATTTTGAGGATTATGACAGTCTTTTGCGCTTCCTTGAAATTATGAAAAATAACGGAATAAAAACTGCAATTGATGATTTTGGAATTGGATATTCTTCACTCTCGCTTTTGAAAAATACAAATGTAAAAATTGTAAAGATTGATAAAAGCTTTATAGATAATATTACGCAGTTTGGTGGTAATAATCAGCATGCAATTCTTACAAGAAATATTGTTCGCACATGCCGCGATTTGAATAAGGAAATAATTTGTGAAGGTGTCGAAACAAAAGAACAACTGGACATTCTTCAGAAAATGGATTGTACAATTATTCAGGGCTTTTATTTCGACAGACCTCTCACTTATAAGGGCTTTGAGGAACGCCTCAAAAACCCTTTCTATGACTAATTTGCTTTAATTGAATTTTTAACAATTACGTCGTGAGCAGAACCTTCACGAATACTTGCCGGACTCAACAAAGTAATTTTTGCATTTTTCTGTAAATCTGGAATAGAAAGAACACCACAGTTACACATTGTATGAATAATCTTACTTGTTGTTGTGTTTACGTTGTCGTGTAAACTTCCTGCATATGGAACGTAAGAATCAACACCTTCTTCAAAAGCCATTTTCTTTGCTCCACCAAGGTCATAACGCTGCCAGTTTCTAGCACGATTTGAACCTTCGCCCCAATATTCCTTTACATATGAACCATTTACAATCAATTTATTTGTTGGTGATTCATCAAAACGTGCAAAGTAACGTCCGAGCATTACAAAGTCTGCGCCCATTGCCAACGCTAAAGTTACATGATGGTCATGAACAATTCCACCGTCAGAGCAGATTGGAATGTAAATACCTGTTTTTTCGTAATAAGCGTCTCGAGCTTTAGCAACTTCAATTGTTGCAGTTGCCTGTCCACGTCCAATACCTTTTTGTTCACGGGTAATACAAATTGAACCACCACCAATACCAATTTTTACGAAGTCGGCACCAGCATCTGCAAGGAAGTTGAATCCTTCTGCATCAACAACGTTTCCAGCTCCAACTTTTGCATTTGGCCATTTAGCGTGAATATCTTGCAAAGCACGTCGCTGCCATTCTGTAAAACCTTCAGAAGAATCCAAAGTCATTACGTCAACTCCAGCTTCGAGAAGGGCAGGAACTCTTTCCATATAGTCGCGTGTATTAATACCAGCTCCAACAATATATCGTTTCTGAGCATCCAAAAGTTCAAGAGGATGTTCTTCGTGGCTTGCAGCATCTTTTCTGAAAATTAAATAAAGAAGTTTTCCGTTTTTATCAACTACAGGAAGCTGATTAACTTTTTTCTGCCAGATAATGTCGTTTGCGGCATCCAAAGTTACACCTTCTTCCGCCATTACAAGATTTGAAAGTGGAGTCATGTAATCTTGAACTTTTGCATCTGGAGAAGCTTTGCTCATTCTAAAGTCGCGGTCAGTAATAATACCTAAAAGTTTTCCGTTTGCTGTTCCATCTTCTGTAACGGCTACAGTTGAGTGTCCTGTTTTTTCAATTGCGTTTACAAGTTCTGTTAATGTTTGTTCTGGACGGATGTTTGTATCGGAAGTAACAAATCCGGCTTTGTATGCTTTAACGCGTGCAACCATTGCTGCCTGATCTTCAATTGTCTGGGAACCAAAAATAAAAGAAATGCCGCCTTCTTTTGCAAGTGCAACGGCAAGTTTATCGTCAGAAACAGCCTGCATAACAGCAGAAGTCATTGGAATGTTCATTGTAAGTGGACATTTTTCACCCTTTTTCTTGTTGTAGCGCACAACTGGTGTTTGCAAAGAAACGTTAGCAGGAATACAATCTGGGCCTGTGTATCCAGGAATCAACAGATATTCATCAAATGTGTGGGATGGTTCTTCAAAAAAGTAAGCCATAGCGGTTTTAATCTCCTTGGGAAAACTGTAACAAGTTTGACAAGGCTTTAAGTTTGCGTGCCTTGAGTAACTTGTATATTAGTTTTTCCTAAAAAAGACCTATAGTAAAATGATTTAGGCCTTTTTTTTTTAACTCCCCGCAGCAAAGGGGGAATCAAAAAAAACTATAAATAAAGCTTGCAACGCAAACTGAAATAATTGCTATGTAAAATATTTGCTTATTATATAAAGAAAATATGTATGAGTCAAGAAAAGTTTAAGGAAATGTAATAGATTTAAAAATTATGTTTTAATGTTGATTATGCTCTTCCGGATTGGTGAGTAAATAAACGTTTTGGAAGCCGGTTTTAATTAAAATGTCTGCAATAAGTGTACTTTTATAGCCGTGTTTGCAGGTAAGAATTATTGGTTGAAAAAGGTCGTTTGCGGCAGAAAGCGGATTTTGCCTTAACAATGTAAAAAGTTGGTCTGAAGAAACGTCAAAAAAGTTTGCGTTTGTAAGTTTTTTTGCTTCTTCCTTTGTAATTGTTTTAATTTTTGGAAGAGAAACCGGAAACACTTTCAGGCGGTCTGCAGCATTTGTAAGACGGCGAATGTATAATGCGGCTTCTTCTGGTTGAACAATTTTATCTCCTCCAAACTCCCGCTCCCCGTCCATTGCCGGAATAATCCCTTTTACATAAACCTGAGCAATGTGGTAAACGCAGGTATGACAATCGTAAATGTCTTTTAAGGCCCGTGCCGCTGTCCAGTCTGATTCGTCCGCTTCACCTAGAGTATTAAGTAAATAATCGTGGCAATATGCAGCCCATTCTTTTTTGGAATGAACTGCAGAAGTATCAAAATTATTCATAAAGTGGTGTTATGCGGATTGTGTAGCTGTCGTATGGTGCAAGAACCGGGCAGTTAAAGGATTTTTCCGTTTGTTTTGTACATTTTTTTGACCAGATATCCAAAAGTGAGTAGGCACGGGCACTGCTTGCTTTTGTAAGAGTTTCTTTACTGGTGGAAGGGGAGTGTTCCAAAAGCGTGTTAAAATCAATTTGTAAGTTTGAAACTTCTTTGTCTGAAAGGTTTATAAAACTGAGTGCAAAATCACCATTGTTAAGCGGTTTTAAAAGAATGTCCTGACGGTCGTTGTTTGTAATGTAAGTTTTGTCAGGTGCTGATTTTTCGAGCGAACTCCAAACACGTTTTGCTTGAATGCCAAGTGCATCTTGATTTAGTGCAATTACATCGCTGTTTGCAATAATGTTGTAAAGTTCGTCACCTTTTTTTACGCGGCGTAAATCAAGTCCAAGCATAAGAGGAGAGTTCATCATGCACCACATTGTCATATGAGTTTTTGACATTGTAGTTGTAATTCCGTCCATGCCAATTACCATCATGTCGGGGTCATTCCAGCCACGGTTTAATCCGGCAAATTCGTCCATAACTACTGCTTTGTTATATTGTGAAGCAATACTTTGTGTTCCCGGATTTCCCCATTCACCTTTTCCGTTGTTTCCGTCGGCGCCAACACAGAATGTAATATCATTTAAAATTCGCCAGCTGTTTCCGACTTTGAATCCCCAGTTTTGTGGGTGAGTTTTGCCCCATTCGCAAATTGAAAGGATTATATCGTTTTCGGGTTTTGCTTTTTGTAAGGCGTAGAACATTGCACCGTACGAGGCAAGGGTATTTTCCTGACGGCGGTGATTCATGAGGGTGATTATGTTCTTTCCATTTTGTAATGGAATACTGATTTTTTGTGAAGTTTCAAAGGTTTCGGTGGTTGCAGTTTCTGGTAAAAGGTTATCAAAGTAAAGTTTGGAATTGTCGTTTACGGAAAGTTGAAGCCATTGTCCAACGCCTTCTTCTTTTCCTGTGGCATATTCTACAGTAATTTCGTAATCGCCGGCGGTTGCGTCTACTTCGAATTGTAATTCACCGTAACGAGGGCCGACAGGAGTTGTTCCTGTGTTTGTGCCGTCAAAAGTACCTATTTTTGTAACAAAAGAATCTGTTTTTTCTGCACGAAGCCCTGTAAGTTTTCCGTTTTTTACAGAATTAAGGTGTAAAAATGGAGTCGAATCTCCCTTACGGAAGAGAGAAATGGATTTTATGTTTGGAGCGTAGGAATATTTTGCGTTTTCTGACGATGAAAAGGTTGCATTGTCCCAAAGATAATAGCAATTGTCTACTTTGAGAAAATCTATATTCCAATCGGCGTAGTTTTGCGCATCGGTGTCTTCAAATCCGCAGGTTCCAACGGAACTTCCAGCGCATAAATTTGTTCCAATGTCGTTGTACATGCCGAATTTTAATCCTTTTGAATGAATGTAGTCGGCGAGTGCTTTGAATCCGCTTGGAAATTTTACAGTTTCGTTAGAAAGTTTACCGTCTACGCGTTCAGTTTTGTAGCAACCGTCATCTAAAACTAGATATTTGTAGCCAAGTTTGTCGAGTCCGAGGTTTATAAAACAGTCGGCCATTTGTTTTGTAAGAGCTTCGGTGTTTCCTGTTCCGAAAGCGTTCCAACTGTTCCAGCCCATTGCAGGAAGACGACCGTTTTTCTTTTCTGCAAAAGGTTTTCCGTCTGCGAATGAAGCGTGTGTGTTTTCGTAGCGTAAGTTTAGTTCTGGAGAATTGCGTGAAGTTCTGGGATTTTCTTTTTCGTACATTTTAATTTCCGTATAATTTTTTTATATAGTTTACACTGTTGATGTATTCTTCGTCTGTAGTAAGGTGTTCTATTATCATTGGCATTTTCGGATTTTCAGCTGTAGCAAGTTCCAAAAAAAGTTTTATGTCGAGATTTCCTTGTCCGCATGCACATTCTTGAAGCTGGAAAGTGTATTCTTGTTTAAGGTTGATATCCTTTAAATGACAACTGCAGATTTTCCCTTTGAGTTTTGTAAAGCATTCGCCCAGAAATTTGTCGTTGTAAAAGTATCTGTCTGGGGAAGTTATCATGTTTACTACGTCGAGATGAGCGCCAAATTCCGGGCGGTTTACCTCCTGCATTAGGCGCAGGTATTCGTCGGGTGAACTTGGAATCATCCACGGCATTGATTCTATGCTGAATTTTGTGTTGATTGGTTTTGCTGTGTCGATAATTTGTTGAATCATTTTTACAGCCATTTGCCACAATTCGTTACTGAAGTTTTCGCGGTAACCGCCGTCCCATCGTGGACCGTATGGGGTGCCTACAACGTTAACGCAGCAGTTTGCGCCTATGCGGTCGGCCAATTTTAGCTGATTTATTGCGTAATTTATGTTTGCGGCACGTTCGGAAGGGGATGCTGAAAGGGTGTTTTTCCAGATTCCAACTTCGGCAATTAAAAGGTTAGCTTTGTCGGCGGCATTTTTATAAGCGGCAATTGTTTCTTCGCCAGCGAGGTAATCAACTGGAAATACAACTGATTTTAAGCCGAGAGATACATGCTTTTGTGCCCATTCTTCCGGTGTTTTGTGATTTAATGAAGAAGAAATTCCTAAAAACATTTTTTATTACAACTCCTTTAAAAGGTTCGTTTATGAATTACCGTTTTATCCATTTGTTCTAGGCTTGCAATTCCCGTCCGCGACATTATTCCCGCCAGTTCATCGTTCATTTCGTTTATTCGCGCGGTAACGGCTCCCGCACCTTTTTTAAGAAGTGGCATAAGGTGACGTCCAACGCTTACTGCTGTTGCTCCAAGTGCAAGACATTTGTATGCGTCCATACCGCTTTCAATTCCGCAATCAACAAATACAGGAATTTGATTATTTACTGCATTAATAATTTCTTCAAGCATTAGTAAAGGCGGAACAGAAAAAGGCTGCATGTTGTGGTGATGTGAAATTACAATTCCGGCAACTCCGGCTTTCATACATTTTTCTGCATCGCGTGGACTGAGAATCCCTTTTACGATGAAAGGAATTGCCGCAGCCTGAACAAAATCTGTAAGTTCTTCTGTCGTTTTTGCTTTCATTGGAAGTCCAAGAACATTGTCGTAACCTCCACGGCCATTAAAAGAATGATCAATATCCATTCCAACAGCAAAACAACCAGCTTTTACAGCGTGTTCAATTTTACGGAAAACTTCGTTATTGTCTTCATGTGGTTTGATAATTTTGATTGTTTTTGCACCAGTTGAAATTATGTCTTCAAGTTCAGAATCATCGCCCATTCCAACCCAATGAACCGCATTTGCATCAGCAGCACCCTTTGCATAAATGTGCATACCGTTTTTTGCAGTGTTTCCAAGATGAGAAAGTGCCGCTGTCATAATTGGCGTATCAAAAACTTGCCCATAAAGTTCAAATTTTGTAGAAGGTAAACTAGAGTCAAGGTAACGGGTTTCCAAAAGAAGGGAATCAAAATAATCTCGCGTAATTTTATCTGAATTTGATGAATATTCCATATATTTTATTCTAAATGGATTTCAGGATTTGTCGTGTATAAAATTGTAAAAAAATTGTAAAAAAATGTGATAATAACCTATTTGCGTTAGCCCAAAATAAGTAATTGTACAGGTAATTTACAAAAGCTTAATCAATTCGCAGTTTGGAATAGCATTTGTCCAAAAATCTTTAAGCGGAATATTTTTTACCTGACAGATAATACTATTGTTCATTGCCCCATGTCCAACAATTACAATATCTTTATTTTGTTCAAGCAGAGGATTTACCACTTGTCGCAAAAAATCCCCAGTACGCGCAAAAAGCTGTTCGAAAGTTTCAGCCCCTTTTGGCGCAATATAATTTTCCGGATCTTTAAAAAACTTGTACATTGGACAATCTGGTTTTTTGAAAGTATTTTCAGTACCTTCACATTCGCCAAACGACATTTCGCAAAGACGGTTATCGACAGTTATTGGAATATTTCTACCTTCAAATAGAATTTTTGCAGTTTCGAGAGCTCTATCTAAAGGAGAACAAAAGCAATAATCAAAATGAATATTTTTGTACTCAACGGCTGCTTTTCTTGCCATTTCACGCCCTTCGTCATTCAATGGAATATTTGTACGTCCCTGAAGTTTATATTTACAGTTCCAGTCAGTTTTTCCGTGTCTAATTACGTAAAGCATAAAAAATCCTTAAGGTAAAAAATCTCTCTAAAATTAACATTTTTTTGTTTTTTATCCAATAACATTACTTTTTTATACATTTTTTTATCCCATATTATTATATTATTTAATGTATGAAAGATTATGTGAATTGGGCAATTTTAGCCCCAGGTATTATCGCAAACAGTATGGCAACCGCTATGAACGGTGTTGTAAACTCTGAATTAACTGCAAGTAAGCAGATTAAACTTTATGCAGTTGCAAGTAGAAATTTGGAACGGGCACAGGCATTTGCAAAAAAATATCATTTTGAAAAAGCCTACGGAAGTTATGATGAACTCTTTGCTGATCCGAAAGTGGATGCTATATATATTGCTAATCCGCATGCCTTTCATTTTGAATCTGTGATGAAAGCCCTTGAAAACGGCAAAAATGTTCTTTGTGAAAAACCTGCAGGCTGTAGTCGTGACCAATTAGACCAGATGATAAATCTTGCGCGCGAAAAAAAACTCTTTTTTATGGAAGCAATGTGGACAGCCTTTAATCCCTGCATTGAAAAAATTCGGGAGTGTATAAAAAATGGAACAATTGGAGAAGTAAAGCACATAGATTCCCGTTTTTGTAACCGCCTTCCATACGATCCTAAAAACAGACTTTACGCGCCCGAACTTGCAGGTGGTGCACTTTTAGACCTTGGCATTTATAACATTTATTTTGCAATGATGATAAATGATTTTTCACAAATTAAAACACATAGTTCAAATGTTCGACTTTTAAACGGCGTTGATGTATGGAACAGCGTAAATCTTACATTTGAAAACGGCGTTACAACAAGTTTTCAAAGTGCTGCGGATATGCCTTCTGGAAGCGACACTCATGACGCTATAATTTTTGGAACAAAAGGGTTTATTACTACACAGAATTTCTTCCTTGCTCAGAAAGCTCAAGTTCATCTTTATAAATCCGAATGGGGCAACGAAAACGAAATTGTGCAGGAAATTAACGTGCCGTTTATGACAAATGGTTACGAATACGAGCTGATGAACGCTACTGAATGTATTTTGAGCGGAAAAACGGAAAGCTTGGTTCATACATGGAAAAAATCTCAGGAGCTTTGCAAAATTATGGATGAGCTTCGTAAAGCCTGGAATATGAAATATCCTTGGGAAATATAAAATCCGCCTAAAGGGTATTATTTTCTTTATTTTCTACGGATTTATTTTCCCTGCGTTTAGCGTCAACTTTAATCCATTCCTTGAGCGAAAGTGGCGTGTAATCACTGAACATGCAAAAACAATTTATCATGTGGCAGGGAATTGGATTTTCTTTTCCGCTTTTTGATTTTACAATTCTTTTGCGGGTAATTTCCTGAAACTGTGTAATCAGTTCTTCGTCGTGTGTATTATGAACGTGACCGTAAAGCATGTAAGTTTGCGGGCTTCCATCACTTTTTAACTGGTATTGGTGATTATAGCAGAAAGTTGGATAGTGGCTTAAAATTACAGTTGTTTTGTGATCATCTATTTCGGCATAATCTTTAATCCATTCAAAACGATTCATGTCTACACCCGGACGGTTTATCCACATGTAATCATGATTTCCTGTAATTATGCAGATTTTTCCCCTTAATTTATGAAGAATGTAATTTATTTTTTCAGGGTCCTTTGAACCAATAAAATCGCCAAGTACAATTACAATATCATTTTTGCGGACTTTGTTATTCCATTTTTCTATCATATATTCGTTCATCTCTTCGGAAGAGGAAAATCCGCGTTTGTCTAAATCTATATTGAGAAGATCATGGTAAAAATGCAGGTCGGAAATGTAATACTTCATAAATATATTATAAATTGAACAGGGAATAATGGAAAGAGCTGTAATAAAAAAGTGAAAAATTGTTAAAAAAAGGTGCGTATTATGTGCTTTTCTATATGAGTGTATTGTATACAGTTGTTTTTCTCCTTCTTTTATTTTTCTTTTTTTTCTGGTATTCTTAAATTATGTTAGAAGAAGTTAAAATTCCAATTGAACAATTACGTGAAGAAATTATGAACGTTTGGGGGCGTCTTTGACTCTGCTGCCATTGATAAATCTATAGCAGAAAAAGAAGCGCAGACTGGTGCAGAAGGTTTTTGGGACGATCCTAAAGCTGCTGAAAAAGTTATGAGCCAGATTCGTAAACTTAAAAATCGTGTTGAACCATGGCGAAAAATTATTGCTGATATGGATGATATAGATGCAATGTACGAACTTGCCGAGGAGTCTGGTGAGCAGGCTGATGAAGAGGAAGTTCGTGCAATGTACGAATCTGCTAAAGCCGAATTTGAAAAGCTAAATATATTAAATCTTCTGTCTGGCGAAGTTGACCAGAACGATGCCTTTTTGACAATACATGCGGGTGCTGGTGGAACGGAAGCCTGCGACTGGTGTTTTATGCTCAGCCGTATGTATTTACGTTGGGCTGAACGTCACGGCTATAAAACCGAAATTATGGATGAGCTTGAAGCGGAAGGTGGATTAAAATCTATTACTGTACAAATTAGCGGAGATTTTGTGTACGGTTATCTTAAAGGGGAAGGCGGAATTCATCGCCTTGTACGAATAAGTCCGTTTGATGCAAACGCCCGCAGACATACTTCTTTTGCTTCTGTTTATGTTTATCCTGTTTTGGACGATACAATTGAAGTTGATATTAAACCTGAAGATTTGCGCGTAGATACTTACCGTGCCGGCGGAAAAGGCGGTCAGCACGTAAATAAAACTGATTCAGCCGTACGTTTTACTCATATTCCTACAGGAATTGTAGTTGCCTGCCAAAGCGAACGAAGCCAGATTATGAATCGTCAATCTTGTATGAACATGCTCAAAGCTCGACTTTACGAGTATTACCGTGCGCAGAAAGAGGAAGAAAACGCAAAGTTTGCCGCAGAAAAGAAAGACATTTCGTTTGGAAGTCAGATTCGTTCCTACGTTTTCTGTCCTTACACAATGGTAAAAGATCACCGTACAAAATTTAATGTAGGTAATATTCAGGCTGTAATGGACGGTGACCTTGATGAGTTTATGAACGCTTATCTTGTTGCAAAATGGAAAGGTCTTCCAATGGACGGCGCAGCTGATGATGATGACGAGTAAAAAAATCTGTATAAAACGGATTTTTGCACTAATAACTCTAATTTTCTCTTTATCACCATTATTTTCTGAAACAGCAAATGAAAAATGGACTATTGCAGCCCAGAAATTTGAATATTCAAAAGGACAGACTACGAATGCGGTAACTCAGGCAACTTCCGAAATGCTGCCATCCCGCATTCTTGAAAAAGTCGGCCAAAATCTTGTAAGAACAGTTGCTCCTGATGAACGACTTGAACGTACCCGATACAATTCCCGACAGGAACGAATTTCTTTGTTTTTGCAGCTTTCCAATGAATATAAAAAACGCGATTCTATTGTTTTAAACAATTATACAGAGCGTGAACTTAAAAATCATATTGGCGAGCAGGAAAAAAAGATTCAGACTATTCAGGAGCAAATTGACGAAAACTTAAAAACTCTAAAAGAAGCTGAAAAAAATGCAGAAAACAGTATAACTCAGAATGAAATTGAACAAAAGCGCCGTGATGAACAGTCAAAAAGTGAATTGCACAAGTATTCTTCCCTCGTAAAAAATCTTTTTGTTAAAAATGATCCAGTTTTTACAATAGAAGACATTCTTTTTTATAAAGATGACGTTACTACTCTTTTTTCACCGGATGATTCAATAAAAACTGCTGGCTATCAAAGCTATGCTTACGAAAAAGCGTGTGTTTCCGCTGGAATTAATACCCTGCTAACGGGAACAATAACGGCGTACGGTGATTATCTTTCAGTTTCTGTAGAAATGTATCTTTATCCTGGTTCTAAACTGATTGGTTCAGTAATGGAAATTGGCTCTATTCAGGAATTTGATTTGCTTTCAACAAATATTGCACAACAGCTTGTTCCGTTAATGACAAATTCCATGCCTGTTCAGGTTCAAATTACAGTTGGACCACAAGATATCAGTTCTGAAATATTTATGTACCTTGATGATCAGCTTCAGGATTCTTTTCCTCCAACTATGATTTTTGACTCCGGTGTTCATACAATTCAATTTACAGCGCAAGGTTATAAAACTGTAGCAACTTCGTACTATTTTGAAGGAAATCAGAATTACATAATTGATGTAAATCTTGAAGAATTGCAAAACGGTATTATGTTGATTGGAATTGAACGTACAGGTTTTGATTTGTTCCTGCAAAAGCTTCCATTCCATCAAGAATATTCAGATTACGGTAAAATTTATTCAAATGGTATTGAAGCTACACTTAACGAAGATAATAAATCACAGATTGTAATAAATGGAAATAAAATACTTGGTCAGTTTATTTCTGAGGATGGAGCTACAGCTTTTTACTATATTCCTGAAAAACTTGTTTACAATCAAAGCATGGTAACTATTAATCCTAAAGCTTTTGACCGAAGTGAATATATTGATACTCGCCGCAAGTGGATGTACGGCTCTTACAGTGCATTAATAACTTCTCTTATTCCAAGTTTCTATTTTGTTTCGAACTTTAATTCTACTGCAAAACGTGTAAATGATTTTTATGAAGCTGAAATGCTTGATATGAAGGATTATGATAAAGCTGTAAAATTGAAAACGGCTGCGAACGTAAGCATTGCAGTTTCTATTACGTGCGGAGTATGGTTTATTTACGAACTTGTACAATATTTCCGCGCAGCAAATACCGTTTTGCCGGAAAAAGCAAACGCTGTAGATTTTGTAAATCCTATGTCGTTAAAACAAAATCTGGCTGCACCGGTTGTAAAACCTGCGGAAGAACCTGTTGCAGAGCCTGAAATTGAATCGGCAGCAGAGCAGACTGAAAATCAAACATCACCCGAGGAGGAACAGTAATTGAAAAAAACATTTGGTGAAAAATTAAAATCTCTGTTTTCAAAAGGCAGTTCTATAAATGATGATTTTTACGAAGAATTAACAGACCTTTTAGTTGAAGGGGATGTTGGTGCTAAAACCGCTTTTCAAATAGTTGATGAGTTGGAATCAATTTGCAGTAAAGAAAAAATTACCGACCAGCAGCAGATTATTCTCCGACTGAAGGAACTTTTGTTAAAAGACGTAAAGGCTGTTTCTCTGGAACCAACACCAGGAAAAATGAATGTCTGGATGGTACTTGGCGTTAACGGTGTTGGAAAAACTACTTCTGTTGCTAAATTGGCAAACTTTTATAAAAACAATGGAATTGATAATTTAGTGCTTGCTTCGGCAGATACTTTCCGTGCGGCAGCAATAGAGCAGCTTAATATGCACGGAAATAAAATTGGAGTTCGTGTAGTAAGTCATCAACATGGTTCTGATCCTTCTGCAGTTGTTTTTGATGCAGCTGAAGCCGTAAAAGCAAAAGGTCCGGGGCTTGTTTTAGCCGATACTGCCGGCCGTTTACATAATAAGGAAAATCTTGTTCACGAGCTTCAAAAAATTGACAAGACCTGCCGTTCTAAGGCTGATGAAGGTTGTTATAAAAAAATTATTGTAATAGATACAACTACTGGACAGAATGCTTTACGTCAGGCAGAAGTTTTTAACGAAGCCGTAGGTGTTGATGCAATTATTATGACAAAGTACGATTCTACTGCAAAAGGTGGAGTTGCCGTTTCTATTGGACGCGAATTGCAACTGCCTGTAGCTTATGTTTGCACTGGAGAAAAATATCCTGATATACAAGTGTTTAATCCAGAAAACTATATAAATGACTTTTTAGGATTGTAATAGAATTTGAAAAACGTTAATTTTCAGACTGAAAAAAATAAGTTTCTCATTTTACTTGTTGTTATTTGCAGTGTTTTTTTTGCAGGCTGTAACAAACGCGATAAAGATAAAGAAAGGGAAGTTAGCACTCAAATAAATGATTTTATGTTTGAGCTTTCAAGATATTCGCTAACTGGAAAATGCGACGTAGAAAATCCTGAAAAGTATTTAATTCCAGGAAACTTAAACGATTTTACTGGAAGATATGTTTTTGAAAATGGTCAGAAATATCCGCTTATAGAAAAGTATTTTCCAAATAAGAAAGGTGTAATTGAAGGATCAAAATTTTACGATGCAAGTTCAGATGATGCTTCCTGGGTTGAAGATTTACTTGTAGCTATTGAAGAGCAGCGAATTGCGGATGAAATTCTTTCAATGGAAGAAGATTTCAGCGAGGCTCAGTATAATCCGAGTGAATATGAGCAGCAGATTGAAAAAGCGCTTGATAAAGATTCTGAATCAGTAGATATTGCCGGAAAGGATAATTACCTGCGCATTATGAAATTTGACAAAGAGATTTTTATGCCGTACAGCAAGGAAGATTCGCACCTGATGATAGATGCGAACGGTTCTGTAGTTGAGAGAACTTTTTTTGATATAGATTACAAACTGATTCGTAAGGAAAACTGGCAGATAAACAGTATAACTGATGCAAAAATGGTTAGTTCGGAAGATTATTCTTTTATAGAGGATTCTTTTCTTCCATCGGAAAAAACAATCCGTACGGATACATCGGTTTCTCATACTTATTATAATGAACATGGCCTTGCAACGTGTATAAAAACATACAACATTGTAGAGCGTACTGTAAAAAAAGGAAAAAAATCTGAAATTGAAAAGGAAGAAATTCTTGTAAGTCAGACTGACATGCTTTATAACGAAGATGAAAAAGTTACAGAACAGACAAACACTGTTTATTATTTTAATGCTGATTATACAAAACTAGATTATTCTTTTGAGAAAAAATATGTGTATATGTATAATGATTTTACGGATGTTTTAAGCGAGGAAGATAATAATAAAATTCCTGCAGACTTTGAATATTTTGAAAACGGCGAAATCAAAATGAAAAATAAATATACGGCGGAGTTAGGAACTTACACAAGTCAAATTTTCTTCCAAAAGGATTTTGCCGTAAAAACTTATTACGAAGTATACAAGCGCGTTAAAGATATTTACACTGATGGACAAGAGGTAATACGTATAAAAGAATATGAATAAATCGCACTCACTTTCTGCAAGTTTAAAATGGATTACTTCTGTTTCTCAAAGATTTTCGCGTATTGATCGTAATGGACGTTCTGCCGTAACTTCAAAGCTTGCTACTCTTGGAATATGCTTTGGTGTAATGACTTTAATTGTTGTTATGAGCGTTATGAACGGATTTCAAATGAGTTTTATTGACGCCATTATGGAAATTTCTTCGTACCATGTGCGGGTAACTGAGCTTCCAGAAAGTAAAGAAAAGGATTTTACGGATTTTTGCTTGAATAATAAAAATGTTATCTGCAGTACAGCTTTTTATGAAGCGCAAACTATGATGACTGGTAACCGAGGAAAAGAAAGTGCTGCAGTAATTCGTGCAATTGATCCTGAGGTTTATGTAAATGATGCAGGCTTTAGAAAACAGCTTAGAATGATTGGCGGTGCTTTTAATATTACTGAACAAGGAACAATGGTTATTGGAAGTACGCTTGCTAGAAATTTAGGATTACGTGTAGGTTCTACTGTAAATCTGCTTGTACTTAGCGGTGGTTCAGATGTTGACCTGTTTTCTGACGATAGAGTTTTTAAAATTACAGGGGTTTTTTCTTCCGGTTATTCTGAAATAAATAGCGGTTATTGTTTTGTAAATATTGCTGATGCAGATTCATACTTTGGACAGTCGGCTAAGAAAATTTTTGGATTAAAAATTAGGAACTCTAATGATGACATGCATATGGTTTCGGTTACTTCAAAGAATTTTCCGACGGCAAAAGTTCAATCCTGGCGCGATTACAATAAAACTTTTTTTGGCGCTTTAAGAATTGAAAAAAATATGCTGTTGCTCCTTGTAGCATTAATTTTTGTTGTTGTTGCAATAAACATTTTTAACGGAATGAGAAGGCTTGTTTTTGAGCGGCGCAGTGAAATTGCCATTTTGTCGGCAATTGGAGCTTCTAATTCGGAAATTCAGGCAATTTTTATATTCCGGGGCTTTATTACAGGCGTGATTGGGGCAGTTACTGGAGTAATTCTTGGACTTTTAATCAGTATAAATACGGAATTTGTTTTTAATGCTGCTGCTCGTATTTTATATTGGGGACAATACACATTTACTGCAATTTTTAATAAACAAAATCTGGAATTTATTTCGGAAAATTCAACCTATAGCGTTTATGCAAATATACCTGCACGGATATTCTTTAAAGAAGTGTTTATGATTTCTATTTTTGGAGTTATTGCACCTTTGTTCGCTTCTTGGGCGGCAAGTAAGAATGTTCTAAAACTTACAGTTGCGGAGGTTTTACACAATGAGTAGTGTTGTAAGCATTCAGAATCTAGAAAAAACATATATTACAGACAGTGAAAAACTTACTGTTTTGAATAATTTGAACCTTGAAGTAGAAGAGGGGAAGAAAATTGTAATTGTTGGTCAAAGTGGCAGCGGAAAAAGTACTTTGCTTAATATTATTGGCGGAATAGATTCTGTTACAAACGGAACTGTAAAAGCTGGAAAATGGAATGTTGGAAATTTGTCCGAAAATGATTTGGCTGATTACCGTTCGTCTTTTCTTGGATTGATTTTTCAATTTCATTATTTATTAAAAGATTTTACCGCCCTTGAAAATGTTTATATGCCGGCCTTTATTGCTGGCGTTCCTAAAAAGCAGGCAATTGAACGGGCTGAAAAACTTTTAAACGATGTTGGCGTTTATGACAGAAAAAATCACCTTCCGTCGCAGCTTTCCGGCGGAGAACGTCAGCGAGTAGCCACCGCACGTGCCCTTGTAAACGACCCTGCCTTAATTTTGGCAGACGAACCTACCGGCAACCTAGACCCTGCAAATGCCGCAATGATAGGCGACTTGCTTTTTTCAATGGTAGAAAAATATCAGAAAACCTTGTTTTTAGTTACACACGATATGAATCTGGCAAAAAAAGGGGATGTTTGTTACAAAATTGTTGATGGACGTTTGGAAGGTGTTTAATGACAGTAAAATCTTCATTAATGTTTGCTAAAAGTCTTATTTTTCCTCGTTCAGATAAAAAATCGTCGGCCAGACGAAGCCTTTTTGGTGCTTTATTGTGTATTGGCCTTAGTATTGTGCCATTGATTGTTGTAATTTCAATTACAAATGGCATGATTGACGGAATGACAGAAAGAATTATTGGACTTTCTTCAAACAGTCTGCAGGCGTACGTTTCATCGGGATTACAGGACACTCGTACTGCAAAAACCTTTTGTGATTATGCGGACAGTTTTTTAGAAATTGAAGGGGTAGATCAGGTATTCCCTGAAGTTGATATTTCTGCACTGGCAACCGGAAAAAATGTACGAACTGGAGCTTCAATTCGTGCGGTTATTCCAGAAATTTTCAGTCAAAATCAAAACTATAAAAATTTATTTACTGTTTGTGGTGGTGAACCAGTCCTTGGACAAAAAAATGCTATTGTAGGACAGAAAATGGCAGAAACGCTTGGGCTTAGCGTTGGCGATACTTTTAGAATTATTACGATGAAGCATGTAAACGATAAAATGAGTCCAAAATTGTCTTCGTTTACAGTAAGCGCAATTGTTTCGTCTGGTTATCAGGAACTGGATGAACTTTGGATTTTTATTTCCCTTGAAGACGCTTACAAAAATCTTTCGCTAACAAGTGCTACATTTAATGTAATGATGGAAACTCAAAATCCGTTTTCGCCGGAGCTTGTTCGTATTCAGCGGGACGCAATTGAATTTGCAGGAAGATATGCAAATGTTTACCGTTGGGACCAGATTCATTCTGCGGAGTTTGAAAACTTTTCTTCAACAAAAGTTATGCTCATTTTTGTAATGATGTTGATTGTTCTTGTTGCCTGCGTGAATGTTTCGTCGGCAATTGTAATGCTTGTAATGGAGCGAAAAAAGGAAATTGCAATTTTAAAAAGTATTGGGGCAAGTCCGTCGGGTATTACGGTTGCGTTTTTACTTACGGGAATGGCCTGCGGGTGTGGAGGTGTACTTGTAGGACTTCCAATCGGGCTTATCTGTTCTGTAAATGCAAATCAAATTGTCCAATTTATTGAAAAAATTGTTAACTGGTTTGCAAAAATTGGTTATTTTATAAAAGGAACTCCTTTGGAAGAAATTCGAACCATAAGACTTATGGATCCAGCATATTATCTTTCTGAAATTCCAGTAGAGTTGCCGTTTAATCAAATATTTTTAATTGTGGCTTCAACAATTTTGCTTTCTCTGATAGTATCTGTAATTCCGGCCATTAAAGCTGGAAAAGAAAAGCCGCTTGATATTTTAAGAAAAAATTAATAACGAGAGTTTATATGGCTAAAAAAAATATGAATGTAAAGGTGTGTTCTGTTTGTGGCACTTCCTATGATGAAATTGTAAAAACTCAGAAAATTGGCTGTCCTGAATGCTATTACACTTTTGAGCAAGAATTTAGGGAAACCCTAAAAACTCATGGAGTAACTGGAGATTATAAAGGTTCTCTTCCAAAACGATTAAAAGGATATAAATCAACTTTGGTAAGCAGAGTTGATATGCAGTTAAAACTCGAAGAAGCAATTGAAAAAGAAGAATACGAAAAAGCTGCATTATATCGCGATTACCTTAGAGTTTTAAACAATACAAAGGTTACTTCCGGCGAGGATAATCAGGATGGAAAATAATACTATTGAAACATGGTATACAATGCCAGGGCCTTACGACGATGTTGTAATTTCAACTCGAGTTCGACTTGCCAGAAATCTTGCAGACTTTCCGTTTATTGCAAAAATGTCTGACGATGACAAATTTCGTGTAAATTCGCTTGTTTATGATGCCGTTGCCGATAATCCTGATGTAGAAGTTCTTGATTATAAAACTTTTACACAAGCTGCACGCAATATTCTTGTAGAAAAAAACGTATTAACCGACCGCGATTGTACTTCCGTAATTTTAGACAGAAACAATTCTTCTTCCATTCTTGTAAACGAAACCGACCACGTTAAAATTGCTCATTTTGTTCCAGGACTCGACTGTGAAAAAGCAATGGAAGTAGCGTATAAAATGGATGAAGAACTTCAAAAAAAACTTCAGTTTGCAGCAAGTTACGAATTTGGTTATCTTACTTCGCACATTAAAGACTGTGGAACTGGTATGAAAATTTCTTTCCGTTGTTTTATTCCGTCAATTATTCTTGAAGGAAGAATGGCAGAAATTGTGGATTATATCCGCGAGAAAAAGTTTACTTTACATTCTCCGTACACAAATACCGAATGTACCGGCGATTTTGGAAACTGTATTTTTGATGTTATAACGAGTAGTGCTGCCGGTGGAACAGAACTTGACCAAATGGCGGCAATACAGTCAATTGGTGTATTTATTTTACAAACAGAACGCAAGATTCGACAGGAATTTGCCGATAATAATCCTACAATAGTTTTAAATTTTGTGAAGCAGGCTTACGCAAAGCTTAATTATTCACTGCTGTTGTCTTACGAAGAAGGTGTAAATATTATTTCAGCCATAAAATGGGGCTTGTTAACAGGTGTCGTTTACGGTATTGAACAAAATGAAGTAAATGCACTTTTTTTAAGAACTAAAGACGGGCATATTAAATACCTTTGCGATAATTATGCTTTTTCATTTGAAGAGGATGTAAAAAAAGAAGAATATCTTCAAATTCAAAGATTAAGAACTATTGTAATTCAACAGGCCTTAGAAAAATTAAATTTTAAGGACTAGGTTGCAGGATTAAATAATGAAAACTTTTTCTCCAAGAGCAAAACGCATTTTAATGGTACTGGCGCAGGATGAAGCCAGAAAAATCGGTAGTAAACAGCTTTATCCTGAACATGTTTTACTTGCTATGCTTAAATTAAAAGATGGAATTGGATACTCGGTTTTTTCACGACTTGGTTTAAGTGTTGAAAAATTTCAAGTTTTGCTGGAAGAATTTTTTAAAGCGGAAGTTAGTGAGCCAACTCTTGAAGAATTACCAAAAAGTAGACGTTATAAGGTAATGCTTGATATTGCAGATATAGAATCAAGTGCATTGCATAATGAATATATTGGAACTGAACATTTGTTACTTGCTGCAATTCGCGAGCAGGGAAGTATAGCTGCTAAATTTTTTGCAAGTGGTTCATACGGTATTATGGATGTTCGTTTTACCGTAATGGATTTACAGAGTGTAAACGAATCTTCAGTTAATAAGTCAATTGCAGAAGATTTAGTCGATTCGGTTTTTCGTAGTCTTTTAGACGAAAGCAGCGACGGACTTTTTAGCGCTTTTGACGACAAAAAGAAAAATAAAGAAAATAAGGAAAAAGAATCAAAAAAAGAACAGAAAACTTCATTCCTTGCAGAATATTCTCGCGATCTGACTCAAATTGCCCGCGAAAACAAAGATGATCCGGTTGTTGGCCGCGACAAGGAAATTCACCGTGTAATTCAAATACTTTCACGCAGAACTAAAAATAATCCTGTGCTTACAGGCGAACCTGGTGTAGGAAAAACTGCAATTGTGGAAGGGCTTGCTCAGCATATTGCAAGTGGAAAAGTTCCTCAGGATTTAATGAAAAAACGTATTCTTTCTTTAGACTTAGCTGCAATGGTTGCAGGTACAAAATACCGTGGCGAATTTGAAGAAAGAATGAAAAAAATGATGAAGGAACTTCAAGAAAATAAAGATATAATCCTCTTTATTGATGAACTTCATACAATTATTGGTGCTGGCGGTCCAGAAGGAACAATGGACGCTTCAAATATTATGAAGCCTGCACTTTCTCGCGGTGAAATTCAAATAATTGGTGCAACTACAACAAAAGAATATACAAAGCATATAGAAAAAGACCTTGCATTAGAAAGACGTTTTCAGGTTGTAAAAGTTGAAGAACCAAACGATGAAGAAACCGAAGAAATTTTGAACGGAATTAAAAGCAAATATGAAGCTTATCATCGGGTAATTTACGAAGAAGGAGTTGTGCCTTCAATTGTAAAATTAAGCCGCCGTTATATTCCAGAAAAAGTTTTACCAGATAAAGCAATTGATATTTTGGACGAAGCGGGCGCTGCTAAAAAAATTCAGGAAGAAAACAGACCAAGCGAACTTGCTCAACTTGAAACAAGCATAAGCGAATTAATTGAAGAAAAGAAAAACCTTGTGCGTAATCAGGATTATGAAAGGGCAGCGTTAGTTCGTGATAAAGTTGTAGACTTAAAGCGAAAATTGAATCTTTACAGTAATTTGTGGCAGGAAAGTGAAAACGGTATGCAAAAACTTGTTACTGTAAGCGATATTGAACATATTATCAGCGAAATGACAGGTATTCCGGCAGAACAAATGTCTGCTTCAGAAACAAACCGAATTATACATATGGAAGATGAACTTCATAATACGGTAATAGGGCAGGATGAAGCCGTTCGGGTTATTTCTGGAGCAATTCGTAGAAGCCGTGCTGGAATTTCTTCACCAAAGCATCCTGTTGGTTCATTTATTTTCTTAGGACCTACAGGAGTTGGAAAAACACAGCTTGCAAAAGCTCTTGCAAAATACCTTTTTGGTAGTGAAGAATCGCTTATTCGTATTGATATGTCTGATTTTATGGAAAAACATACTGCAAGCCGACTTGTTGGAGCTCCTCCGGGATATGTCGGTTACGAAGAAGGTGGCGTACTTACAGAAAAAGTTCGCCGTCATCCATACTCAGTTGTTCTTTTGGATGAAATTGAAAAAGCGCATCCTGATATTTTCAATCTTCTTTTGCAACTTTTGGAAGAAGGTGAATTAAGCGATAACCTCGGTCATACTGTAAATTTCCGTAATACTGTAATTATTATGACAAGTAATGCAGGTGCGCGCCAAATTACAAATGAAGGAAGAGTCGGTTTTGGTCTTACAACAACTGAAGGGGTAATTCCATACGAAGAAATAAAAGCTGGTGCAATGAATGAACTTAAACGCCTTTTAAGTCCTGAACTTATTAACCGAATTGATGACGTAATTGTATTTGATGCACTTTCCAAAAAACAGGTTTCACAGATTCTTGAAATTCAAATTGGAGAACTTGCACAACGTCTTGCAGAAAAGAATTTAACTATACAAATTAAGCCAAAAGCACGTGATTATTTAATTGAACATGGTTATAATCCTGCAATGGGTGCACGTCCAATGAAACGACTTATTCGTAAAGAAATTGAAGATCCGCTTTCAATGGCAATACTTTCTGCACAGCGAGGTGAATATAACTGCGTCAGTATAGAATGTGTACAAGACCAGCTTAAAGTCAAACTTGTAAATACAGAAAAGGTGTCTGTACCCGTAACTATTCATAAATAAAAGAAGGTTTATAAAATGAAAAAATCATTATTATGTGTGTTAAGTTTTTTTGCTGCAATCAGTTTAGTTTCTGCACAGGATTCGGTTTTAGAAAATGATGATGATTTTGCACCACCAACTCCAAACGCCCGTGTAGGCCTTTTAAACGGTCCAAGTTGTATTCCAGCTGCATATCTTATGGAAACTTCTTCCACCGAAAACGACCTTGAACTTACTTACGAAAAGTTTGCCGATCCGCAGGCTTTGTTACCAAAACTTATAAAAGCCGAAGCTGATATTGGTTTTATGCCTGTAAATGTTGCTGCAAAAGTATACAATTCTTCAAATAAAGCAATTATTTGCGCAGGTATTTGTGGAAACGGAAACCTTGCAATAATTTCAAAGGACAAATCAATTAATAAATTTTCAGATTTAGACGGAAAAACAATTTACGTAGCCGGACAAGGCGCAACTCCAGAGTATATTATGCGCTACGTTTTAAGCCAGTACGATTTGGATAATCCTATTACGCTAGATTTTTCCATTCCAACTGCAAATCTTCCTGCAGCAATTATATCAGATAAAATTGAATACGCTGTTGTTCCAGAACCTTTTGCTACAATTGCAACACTAAAAGACAAAAATGTTGTTTACGCTATTGATTTACAAAAAGAATATAAAACTCTTTCATCAAATAACGTATATCCACTGACCTGCATTGTTGTACGAAGTAAATTTGCAAAAGAAAATCCGGAAGCTGTAAAACTTTTTCTTAAAAAATTTAGCAATGCAGTAAACTGGACAATAAAAAATCCTGCTTTGGCTGGTGAATATTGCGAAAAATATGAATTAGGACTTGCAGCAAATGTTGTTGCAAAAGCAATTCCAAAATCAAATTATGTTTACTTTTCAGCAGAAGAATCTCAAAAGGAAATTGAAGATTTATTAAAAATTTTTATAAAAAATGATCCGTCTTCAATTGGTGGAAAACTTCCCGATAAAGGTTTTTATTTAAAATAGCGGATAAAACATGGCAAAAAAAAAGAAAATTCCTGCATTTATTACATACATTTTATCAATTTTTTCAATTCTGATAATCTGGCAGTTTATTTCAAAAATAGTAAATGCAGCTTTAATTTTGCCACCACCAGTGCAGGTTTTTAATGCTCTTATTTACATATGCTCGCAAAAGATTTTCTGGCAGAATTTCCTTGTAACTTTTTCGCGTGTTCTTGTTTCGTTCATATTATCTGTTGTAATTGGAGGATTTCTCGGCTTTTTATGCAGTATTTCTCCATTTATAAAAGATTTTCTAGAGATTCCAACTGCAATAATCAGGGCAACCCCCGTAGTTGCATTTATTTTAATTGCATATTTCTGGTTTACTTCTAATCAAGTTCCAATTTTTGTTTCAGTTTTAATGACTTTACCAATAATGATAACTTCTGTAATTACCGGATTTTCTCTTGCTGATGAAAAACTGTTGAAAATGGCAAAAGTTTTCTGTTTTTCTAAGCGCGAAATCTTGAAATATATAAAAATTCCTTCGTGCATACCTTCGTTTTGTTCTGGTGCAATTTCATGTTTTGGACTTACCTGGAAAGTAGTAGTTGCTGGCGAAGTTTTATGTCTTCCAAAGAAAGCGATGGGAACAATGCTTCAACGTTCTCAAATTCATCTGGAATCAGCAGAAGTTATTGCGGAAGCTTTTGTACTTGTTGCAGTTAGTTTTTTAATAGAAAGATTTTTTTCCCAGATGTTGAAAAAAAGGATAAAAAAATGAGCAGTTTGCAGGTAAATAATCTAACAATTACAGTAAATCAGAAGGTTATTTTTAATAATTTAAGTTTTTCACTTTCCAGCGGACAGATTTTAGGGATTTGTGAACCTACCGGAAGTGGAAAATCTAGTTTATTGAATGCTATTGCTGGGATTTTAACTGAAAAGGAAGGCGGATTTTTGACTGCAGGGGAAATCATCCGTGACTACCACCAAATTTCCTACGTTTTTCAAGACCCGTCACTACTTGAAAATCAAACTGTACTAAAAAATGTAAGTCTTCCAATTGAAAAACTGTTCGGTAAAAAAGAAGCTGAATCTAAAGCGCTTACAATATTACAAATGGTCGAATTGGAATCAAAAAGTAACGAAAAAGCCTGTAATTTAAGCGGTGGTGAAAAACAACGGGTTGCAATTGCAAGAGCTTTTGCTTATCCGTCCGAATTGCTTTTACTAGATGAACCGTTTCATTCGCAGGATGAAAAGAAAAAAGAAAAATTGATTATGCTTACAAAAGAAATTGTTCAGACGGAAAACAGAATGTGCATAATAATTAGTCACGATAAATCTGATTTTGAAAAAATTGGTGCTAGAATGATTGTGTTAAATACCGTAGAAAATGGTTTTCAATTGTAAATAAGACAATAATCCTTTATAATATTTGCGTAAATTTGAGGTTATAAAATGATAAAAGAATTTTTACCGTACGAAACAGTTCGTAACAATGCATTAAAACTTGCAAACAAAATCTATAAAGACGGATTTATTCCTGATGTAATTTACTGCTCTTTACGCGGTGGTGCCTACATGGCAAATATTATCAGTGAATATTTTAAAATCTTGTGCAAGGTTCGCAATTTCCATCCAGTATTGTATGCTGGAGTTGTAGCTCGTTCATATTCAGATGTTGCACAACACACTAAGGTTTTTATTGACGGATGGACTTATCCACCAGAAAACCTTCGTCCTGGTGACAAAATTCTTCTTATTGATGATATTTTTGATTCTGGACGTACAATCAATTCATTAGTAGAAGTTTTGATGAATACTCGCGGAATTCCTCGCAGTGATATTAAAGTTGTTGTTCACGATTACAAATATTTTACATATTTTAAAGAACAGCTCCCAATTCAGCCGGATTATTTTTGCCGTAAATTTGAAATTACAAAACCGGAAGAAAACTGCTGGATTCACTATATGAGTCATGAACTTGTTGGTCTTACAAAAGAGGAACTTCAGGAATATTATTTTAAAGATGATCCTGAGTTAATTCAGGTTCTTGATCCTTTCCTCGGTGATAAATAAAAACAATAATCGTGAGGGTCTATGAATAAAAAAAATGTCAGCGCTTTTTTTCTAATTTTCTTAAATTTCTGTTTATTTGCTGAAATAAATCTTCTAAGTCCAATTGCTGGAACCTGGGCGAATAGACAGCTTTTAGTAATTGATACAAGTTCTGACGGTGATTATTTTTATTCCATAAATGGTTCTGACCCTGAAAAATTCGGTTTTGCTTATGATGGTCCTGTTTTACTCGATACAAACGGCGAAATCACTTTAAAAATTACATTTGTTGCTCACAATGGACGTAAGGAATCTAAAACTGTTAATTTTAACGTAATAGAAAACCCTGCTCTTGCTCAACCGTACGAATATTTTGTTTCAACTTTTTATGATACTGGAATATTAAGTTACAGTTCTGGCTCAGTTTTAACTATTCCGTCACAATTGCATTTCAGTTTTGGACTTCCACCTGATTCTTTTATTCCAGGTCAGGATATTTCCATTTCAGATAAATCCATTTTAAACAGAATGATTCCTTGTGTTGTTTGGGATAAAACAGAAAACTTAAAATGGCGTTTTGTAGTTCAGACATTTCCGCAGACTGCAGGCATTTACAGCCGAAGGGATGTTCCGTTCTCAATTGAAAACTGGGAAACTATTACTTTTACAGATAGTAATTTAATTTATAAAATTGATTCTGAATTTTGGGAACTTCCGAAAAAGCCAAGAAAATTGGACCGTTCCGTTAGTCACATGATTTCCTGGCAAAGTATAAATTTTGAAGCAGGAAATCCTATTGAATTCTTTGTACTTCCACCAAAACCAGAGCTTTGTTCCCGTTACGAAGAGAATGGTGCTGTAACTTATTACATTGATGGTGATAATTCTTACACAATGTCGGTTATTTCTTATGGCGAAACAGGTTATCAGGAATTGTTTACAGAACTTGGTGCTGATACTTTTTATGGCGATAAAGTAAAAGGTGAACTTACAATTGGAATATTTTCTAATTCTGTTTATCAAGGGGAAATTTTTACAAACTATGAAATTGATAAACGTCCTCCGGTAAGTCCAGAAATTATTTCTTCTTCTCAATATTTTTACTGCCGCGAAGATGTTTCTGGTAGTGTAATAGGAGAGGAAGGTTCAATGCTTTATGTGGCTGTAAGCGATCCTTTTATACTGCCAGAATCTGGTGTAGTTTACAGCGAAACTGATTCTTTATTTAAAACGGTTTCGGCTCAAAATTATAAAAATGTTACTGGTTCTAAATATGACTTTAAGCTTTCTGCGGAAGGTGAAGGTGCAGTTTATTACAAAATTTGTGCTTATTCTAAAAGTGGCGAAAATATTAGTCAGGTAACCGAATATCAGGTAATTATTGATCAGTACAATTACTATTTTGATTCTTCAGCACAAAATGAAATTGCCGACGGAACAATTCAAAATCCTTTTACAAACTTTACTCAGTGTGTTGCATCTTTAAATAAAAGTCGTTCTGCGTGTTTAAAAATTAAAGGAGAAATGAAAATTCCTTCAGGCAAGCATGAACTTTTGTCAAATTGTGTAATGCAAAATGACGGAAATGCTTCAATTGTTTTTGAAGGTGACAGTTCTTTAGTAATAAAAAATGCTTCTGTGGAAATGAAGGATTTTAGAATAACTGGTAAAAAAGGAAAAAACTCTTCATTTATTCCACTTTTCAAACTGGAAAATTCTGTTTTATCTTTGAATAATTGTGAATCGGGAATTGAGTTTTACAAAAACGGAACTTTCATAGATTCTTTTAATTCAATAATCAATGTTACAGATTCCATTATTTCTGTTTCTGCAATTACTTACACATCGTTTGTTTCTGCTGTAAAAACAAGAATCAACATTAGAAATTCTACAGTAAATACAAGTGGTGATACAACCGTTATTATTTCTTCAAATCAGGGACACTTAAATCTTTTAAATAATTCTTTCAAAGTAACTGCAAAATCCGGTCGAATTGCTGAACTTTTTGCAACTGAAGCTTTGTTCGAAAAAAATAATTTTACAGTGCAACTTTCTAAAAAACAAAAAATTACTGCAATTTATGCTGATAAAGCTTCCGAAGTAACGGAGTCAAAAAATACAAGTTATGGCTTCTAAAATATTTGCAGTCGGATTTGATGAAGCTGGAAGAGGTCCTTTAGCAGGTCCTGTAAGTGCTGCTGCTGTTATTTTACCCGATGATTTTCCTTTTGAAATTTTAAATGACTCTAAAAAACTTTCTGAAAAAAAACGTATTGCAGCTGAAAAAATTATTCGTGAAAAAGCTTGTTTTGGAATTGCAATTGTAGAACACGATGAAATTGACCGTATAAACATTTTGGAAGCCAGTATGCTTGCTATGAAAAAAGCGTACGAACAGCTTGAAAAAAACTTTGAAGTTTGGCGGCTAGTAAATGGCGTGGAGGGGAGCGTTAGTTTGGAGGGGATTACAGATGGTACACGTTGTCCTGATGTTCCAATTCCCTGCCGTTGTGAACCAAAGGCTGACGGAAAATATCCTCCGGTAATGGCTGCAAGTATTCTGGCAAAAACTTTCCGAGACCGCATAATGATTGAAATGGACAAAAAATATCCCGAGTATGGATACGCAAAACATAAAGGCTATCCAACCCGGGATCATAGAGAGATTTGCCGAAAAATAGGGCCATCTCCAATTCAGCGTTTAAGCTTTAAATATTAGTCTTCGTTATTTTCTTCTACTTGCTTTTTAGAAACAACGTGAATTACTTTTCCTGTACGTTTAATTCCGTCGTCAACTTTTGCTGTACGTTCACCTTTTACTTTGTAAACCTTTTTAGCGTTTGGATTATATTTTGCTTCTTTTGCAGCTTTCTTTTCGCGTGCAGCCTTCTGACGAACTTTTCGGTCTTTTTCAACAAATTCCAAAGATTTTTCCATTCCCTGCAAAAATTTCTGCATATCATCGGCAAAAATTGCAATTTGATGACGATCCTGTTCAGCACCGTCACGGCTTTTGCTTTCAACAATCTGAAGAAAAACATCACCTGTACGGTTTTCTTTTACATTAAAAAAATAAGAGCGATTATCTAAATAAACTTGAGTAGTAAAAAGTTCTCCACGAGCACCCATATAACAACCTCGAAAATTAATGAATAATGAATAGTAAAAATGAATAATTGTATACTCAAATGTGATTATTTTGCCATTTAAGTAAAATATACGCTTCAATAAATTACCATTTTATTTATAAAAATGCAATTCGTAATTCCAATTAAAAAAAAACGAAAAACAAGTAAAACATCCCTTTGTTTACTATTTGTTCATTCCTTTAGCAACGGCTTCCACTTCAGCTTCTAATTCATTAATTGCCTGACTGGTAGTGTGTGGCCCAAAACTAAAACGAACACTTGTTTCTCGAAGGGAAGAATCAATATGCATAGCTTCTAAAACCGGACGATTGTTCTTTTTTGAGGAACAGGCACTTCCAGTGGAAATATAAAATCCTTTTGAATCTAAAGCACGGAGCATTACATTACCTGGTACTTTATTGAATGCAGCCTGCACAACGTATGGAGAAAAAAGTTCAGGTTTTTCAAGTCGACCTTCTGGAATAATTGTGCAGCCTTTAATTTCTGAAAGTTTTTTTACAAAAACGTTTGTAATTTCAGCTTGCTCTACAGATTTTTCAGCAGAATAATAACGTTCAAGACATTTTGAAAAAGCTACTGCGCCTAAAACATTTTCAGTTCCGCTGCGAATACCTTTTTCTTGTCCACCGCCACGCAAAAACGGTTCAATTGTATCTTTCATGTAAAGAATTCCAATTCCGCGAGGTCCGCAAATTTTATGAGAACTTAACGCGGCGCTATCAATTCCTTTGTAAGAAAGATTAAGAGGGATTTTTCCGGCAGCTTGAACACAATCAACATGAAGTTTTGGTTTACGTTTTCCTTCAGCCCATTTTGTAATAGCGTCTGCAATTTCGTATATTGGCTGAATAATTCCGGTTTCATTATTAACGGCCATAATACATACAAGGGTAGTATCTGATGTAAGACAATTTAAAACACTTTGTGGAGTAATAATTCCATATTTATCGGCAGGAATCTGAATAACTTTCCAACCACATTTTTGTAAAGCTTTCGCCTGTTCTTGAATTGCCGGATGTTCAATTGAACTTACTAAAACCTGACCTTTCATTGGTTTACTTAGTTGGGCAAGCAAAGGAATTTGATCACTTTCAGTTCCGCCGGAAGTAAAATAAATATTTTCAGGTTTTACATTCATTGCTTTTGCAGCACGGATTCGAGCACTTTCAAAAAGTTCGCGGGCTTTTTTTCCGACAGCGTGTGTACTTGATGGATTTCCCCAACATTCGAAAGTTTCTTCAAGCGCTTCTTTAAGAATATCTTCATCTACAGGACTTGTTGCTGCCCAGTCAAAATAATGCTCTTTATCGTTCATTACGATTTCCTTATTTTAAAACATTTAGAATATCTTTGTCGTTTATTTCTTCTACAAAAGGTTCATTTTCGCCTTTTAATAATACAAGCCTTATTTTTTCAGAAAGATTTTTCTTGTCTTTGTGCATAACCTGAACAAATCGTTCACCAACGCCACCGCCTTTTACGATGGAAGGAATTGCGGCTGTTTCCCAATTATAAAGTTTTAAAATATCGAAAACTTCATTTTTGAAAGCTTCTTTGCAGAAGTGCTTTTTGTAAGATAATTCTGTTGCGCGTCCAATTCCCCAGGCAACTGCATGGCCGTGTGTAACAGCTCCAAGACCAACTGTAGTTTCAAGTGCATGAGCAAACGTGTGTCCGAGATTCAACGTTGTACGAATATTTTTTTCAGTAAAATCCTGTTCTACAACTGTTGATTTTGCTTTTACACAATGCTGAATTATTTTTGTAAAAAGTTCCATGTTGCGATTTTTAATCAATTCATTTTCAGTTTTAAATAACTGGAAAAGTTCTTTGTCAAATAAAAGGGCAGTTTTAAAAGCTTCTGCAAGACCTGAATAAAATTGATTTTCCGGCAAGGTTTTAATAAATTCTGGAAAATATGTAATTTTTGTTGCCGGATAAAAAGTTCCAATAATGTTTTTATAGTTTTCGTAATCACAGCCTGTTTTTCCACCCATTGCAGCATCTACCATAGCAAGTAATGTAGTTGGAATAAGCTGAACTTCAATTCCGCGCTTAAAAATACTAGCCGCAAAAGCTGTGAGGTCTGTAATTACCCCGCCACCAATTCCGACAAAAATATCATTTCGGGAAAAATCTGCTTCAACTGCAGCAGAAACAATTCTTAACACACTTTCAATTGTTTTATAAGGTTCACCAGAACCAAGAATTAATAAATTATCTTTTTTGTAAATACCGTCATCAAATTTAGAAATAAAATCCGACATGCACGGTAAACTTGCAACAGTTGAGTCAGTAATAAAAAAACATCTTCTACTTCTTTCTTCTGAATAATAAAGCGAAAAAATGTCCGGTGTTCCTTCATAAAAATTAATTTCGGATTTATTAGTACACGAAAAACTTGAAGGATATGTAATTTGAAATGTAGTTTTGTCCATAGGAGACAATTCTAATATTTTTTAGAATTGTGCTCAATATGAATAATCTTTGAGGTTCTTTAATTCTTCTATATTTTTTTCAAGACGTGTAATTTCGCGGTTGAGCATAGTTTCGTAATTTAATTCTCCATTACGAATACGTTCTCGTTCATCTTCCCAATACTGTTTTTCTGTAATGTAAAGAAAATTAAATTTTGCAGTGTCCGCTTTTTCATACCAGACTTTTGCTTCCTGCCAGTAATACAGACCTGCTTTATAACAGGAAAGGGCTTTTTCCATATTGTTTAAGTATTCATCTTTCCATGGAGAATCATAAAAATAAATGCACTTTTTGTCGTAAGTTCGGCCAAGTCGTAAATGCTGTTCAATTAATTTAAGGTTGATATGCATTTGGAAAAGGTAGCGATATTTTTCCCATTCTTTTTCAGTTGTAATTTTTACATCTGCGAATTGAGGATTGCAATAATCTGCCTGTGCCGCCTTTTCGAGCCAGTAAATATTTTCAATGCAGTCATCAGGGTATTGCTGATAATGTACGTGATAAAGTTTGTACCAGTCTTCCTTGTATTTAACCATGTAAGCATTTGCTTTCTGATTTGGAATTAGAGAAAAAAGGATACTGAGCAATACGATTATTAACGTCTTTTTCACAATAAATTTATCGGAAAAAAAAATGGAAAGTTTAATTTAATGGGAAAGGAATTTATGCTTATTTTATTATGCTTAGAATGTATTGATGTATTTCTTCAATTCCTTTGCTTGCGTCAATTCGGATAATCTTCATGCCAGTTTCGGATGAAGTTTTTTCGTATTCTTGAATGACTTCTTCATATTTTGCGGCAATTTTTTGTTGAAGTTCCAGTTTTTCGTAAATTTCTTTTTTTTCGTTTCGGGCATTTACGCGTGAAAGGGAAATTTCAGGATTTATTACAAAATAAAAAAGATATTCTGGAAGTGGAAAAGGGGAATTTAACAAGCGTGGAAGGTCATAACCGCAGCTAACTGATTGGTACGCTAAACTTGAAAAAAAGTAACGGTCACTTACAACTGTTTTTCCTTGAGCTATTAGTTCTTTTACGCCGCCTTTTCCAAAAATATGTTCACAGCGGTCTGCAGCAAAAAGATATGCATTTGTTTTTTCATCAACAGAAAAATCGCCGGCAAGCATTCGTCGTAAAAATTTACCAGTTTCGTTTTTTGTAGGTTCTGCTGTGGCTGAAAATTTTTGTGGATTTGTTTCAACAAGTTTTTTAATCTGAGTAGAAGTTCCGGCTCCGTCAATGCCTTCAAATACAATAAAGTCTTTTAGAATCATAAAGTGAGTATATCACAAATCGTGAATTTACGCTATAATAGGTAGATTATATTGGGCTTTTTATGCTCATGTAAAATTCAGGCTGATAAGTGAAAAAAATTCAGGCCATAAAGGTCCGTATTGTAATTTTTATTGTTCTCATAATTTTGGCAGTTTGTCTTGCAGTGCCAACGCACAAAAAATTAATGTCGCTGGCCGATGGTGTGGTGGGAAATTTTTCAGAATTGATTGAAGATAAAACCGGACTTATTTTATCTTATTCTTCACTTTCTCCATCTGTACTTTCAACTTTTTCTATTCAAAACATTGAACTGTCAGAAAAAAACGGAAATGTTATTTTAAGTATAAATAAAACAAAAATCAGTTATAGCCTGCTCGAACTTTTGCGAAAAAACATTCAGAAAGGTATAAAAAATATAACGATTGATGGAATTACAATAGATGTTGCAAAACTGACCGAAATTATCAACCTGTTGTTTAAAAATCAGCTGCAACCAAATTTTGATTATAAAACAATCAAAACTCAAATTCCTGGTTTAATCAAATTAAAAAATATTTCACTTCGCTACAATGATAAAACTTTTGAATCTGAACTTTTGTTTAAAGAAATTTCGCTAAACAATAATGCAAAAAAAGAAAATCTTGTTTTTAACCTGGATTCAAAAGTGTATGTAAACCTATTGAATCTTTCAAAAAAAATTACAGGTTCGCTAATCGTAAACGGAACAATCCCCGACGAACTCGAAAATTCCCTTGTATATTTTAAATTCGACAATTTGACAGACGGCAACTACAAACTCAGTAAATTGAACTTAATGGCCGCTTACTCCGACGGTAAAATTGAGCTTCAAACAATTCAAACTGTAAATCCAATTTCTATTACTGCAAGTTGTAATATAAATGACGGAGCGGTAGAAGCTTTACTTCAAACAGACAGACTTTCGCCATCGACAATACTTTCCTCAAATCAAAAGCAACTTAAACAGCTTCAAAATTTGCAAATTAATACAAAAACGGAACTTCACGGAAATGTAAACGACAAAATTTTTAATTACCTTTCAAGCGGAGACGTTTTTGTTCCGGAAAATATTTTTCCAAATGGATTACACGCTTCTTATTCGATTGTTGGCGACGAGGAGCAAATTGACCTTGAAAACTTTACGATTGAAGGTCAAAACTGCGCAATGGACATGAATCTTTCTTACGTTTTCAAAACAATGCAGGCGTCAGGTTTTGCACAATTGCCTTATTTTGTTCTTCCAAACAGAAACGTAATTTCCACCGAATTATACTTTGATCCGCTTGAACGCGGTTTTATGGCTTTTTCACCACAGGTTTTTCTTGGAAATAAAGCCCTTACAGCGCTTCAGTTTTCTTTTTTGCCGCAGCAAGATTCTTACGATTTTGTTTTTGAAGCATACGATTATTCACATTCAGACAGTGCAGAGCCTGCCGTTTTTACGCTAGACGGAAGTTTTTTGAATAATTACATTCAGGGCGGCGTTTCAATGAACAGTTTTTATCTGGACAGTATTGTTGATTTTGCCCTTCAACTGGTTGATTTGCCTACAGCAGAAAAAATTCAGCCGGTAAAAAAGGCAATTTCGGATTTTATTTTTACAGGTGATATTTATCTTTCAACAGATTTAAAATCAGTTTCGTATAACGTTCCTTATCTGCTTCTTGCAAATACAAAAAAAGATAATCAATTTATTATGATGGCACTTAATGGAAACGAACAGTCAATCCAATTGAATCAACTTTCACTCATTAGCGGAAAACTTGCAGTTGAAGCGTCTGCTTCGTTGGACCGAAATCCGGATACTTCCGATATGTTCTTTATTGCGGATTTAAATGCCGGTGCAGTTCCGTATCATTTTTCAGGTTCTGTAATGCCAGAAGTAATTACAGTAACTGGTGATTATGGAACCGACATGGAAATTAGATTTGGCCATAACAAGGAATGTAGCGGCCATGCTTATTTTGAAGATTTTCCATTCAGTTATGACGGGAAGTCAATTGTTTTTTCAGCTGAAACAGATTTTAATTACGATTTAGAAAATGGTCCTGTAGTTTCTATTAAGCATATGGATGTGGAAGGTGCAAATGCAAGTTTTTCTGTAAATCCAAAGCTTTTACTTTCAGGAAATGTTACAAAGTATGGTGCACAAATCGATTCTATTGCATATACGGATTATTATTCAGCACTTGAAGGAACTGCTGATGTAATGGTAAATGTGAATGACGGTATTTTTGATTCTGTTGGATTAATTATGAATGTAAAAAATCCATTGTCTGAGGAAGCAATTGCAATGGACGCAACAGTTTCTAATCCGGAGCATTTAAAACTTGATGCGGCAAATCTTCTTGAGTCTTTATATATAAATTCGCAGATTCAAATAAGTTCTTTCAGTTTAAACAGATTTACAAACCTTAAAAATGATAACAATTTACTGTCGGCTTCTTTATTTGCTTCGGGAACAGTTTTACATCCGTATGTGGCACTTTCAATTGATGAATTTTCTGTATTGCTGGCAGGAAATTTCTTAAAAACCTGGGGCTCAATTACTCTTGAAGATAAACAACTTGCAATTAATAATTTTAATATTGATTTTCAAATGATTAAAATGGACGATTTGACCGGTTCTTTCTCGCTCGATACGTTTGAAGGAATGGCAACTGGAAGTATAGATACAGATGTAGCTGGTAAAAATATTCACATTCCTTTGGAACTTTCGGTAAGCGAAACTCAGAAAAGGCCTGGCAAACTTTTACCAGATTCTACACTTATAACTTTATCGTCAAAAGAAATTGATGGTTCGTTTGTAAAAAAATCGTTTGGCTTTGATGTTTCCGCTTTATATGCTGGTAATTCCATTTCACTTTTTTCTTCAGATAATTTAGGTTTGTTTGGAACTGTAGATAAAGACGGTTCTATTATGATGAGTGTTAACAGTGGAGACAATTTCAGTTTTAAAGTTACCGGAATTGCTAATAAAAATGAAACAAATGTAAAAATTGGTGATTTTACTGCGGATATTAAAAAAGTTTGTTCTTATTTTGAAATGGAAGATTTCCTGAAAGTAGAAAAAGGTGTATTAAATGGATCTGTTTCAATTCTTAATTCATTTAATGATCCGCTTTTAAAAGGTGCAATGATGATTGTTGAACCGGAAATAATTCTTCCAACTGTTATTCCGCAAAAAATTTCTACACAAAAAACGCTTATCACTGTAATAAATAATGAAATTCGAGTTCATGAAACTGAATATTTTGTACATGGTAGCAATTCGGCAAATGTTGGCTGCATTGTATATATGAACAAATGGAATGTTGACCATATGGAAGCTTCTGTAAAAACTCAAAAAACTGAGCCTGTAAGCATAAAAATGGTTACTCCGGCAGTTTCTGTAAGCGGAGATATTATCTGTAATTTAAAACTTTATCTTGAAAACGAAAACATGGAGCTTACAGGAAATATTGCGGGTGAAAATGTAAACGTTGTTTCGAATATTTCTTCCATTTCATCTGCAAATATAAATGAAAATCCGTCAATTACAAATGTTCGCGCCGATTTGGACATTGTACTTGGAAATCATGCTACTGTAATTTTTGATCCACTTTTGCGTTGCGTTTTTGTACCGAACACTCATCTTGCTATTCGAATGGATCAGGAAGCGAACCTTTATGAAATTGACGGAGAACTTAAAGTTAAATCAGGTGATATTGCCTATTTAAATAGAAGTTTCTACATAAAAGAGGGAAATATCAAGTTTAATAAAACGGAACTTGCAAATCCGCAGCTTACAATTACGGCAGAAACTCGTGAACGTGACGAAGATGGTCAAAATGTGCGGATTATTCTTTCTGCCGAAAATCAATATTTGTTGAATTTTAATCCGAAGTTTTCATCTGTACCGGCAAAATCCGAAAACGAGATTCTTACTTTACTTGGTCAGATTGTTGTTGCCGATTCAAATACTGCGGCTAATTTCCTGTTTGCTGCAGGCGATTATGCATTGCAGTCTGCTGTTGTTCGTAAAGCGGAAAATAAGTTGCGAGAAGTCCTTAATTTTGATATATTTTCAATGCGTACAAATGTATTACAAAATACCTTGAATTTAGGTGTTTCTGGAAATTTATCAAAAGAAACGTTTACAATTGGTAACTTTTTGGATAATTCAACTGTTTATGTAGGTAAGTACCTCGGAAGTTCTCTGTATCTTGATGCTATGATTCGAGTGACTTTTGAAAATACGTACGCAACTGGACTTTCAGCCGGAGATTTAATGTTCCAGCCTGAATTTGGTCTGGAAATGGAGTCACCTTTTGGTAATATTCGTTGGAATATGGCTCCAAATATAAATGCTTTAATGAATAATCAATTTGTTCCTTCCACGTCAGTAACCCTTTCTTGGAAATTTGCATTTTGATAGGAGTTTGTGATGCATCGTAAAGTGATTTCTTTTGTATCTGTTTTAATTCTTGCAATTGGATGTATTTTTGCGCAGGAAGCAGACGAAGAAGGTGATTGGTATTATGATCATGACATTTCAAAAATCGAATTTGAAGGTTTAAAAAATGTAAAAAAGTCAGATTTGTCAGGAATTGTAAGTGCTTATGAAGATGAGCCGTTTACTGACGATTTGTACAATGAATTGTTAGATAGACTTTATGCTTTGGATTTATTTGAAGATATTAATCCGTATGCTAAACATGATACACATAATTCTGAAAAAGTGCTTCTTGTGTTTCAAGTCGTTGAGCGTCCTGTTATTAAATCTATTAACTTTGAAGGTAACAAAAAAATCCGTAATGGGGAACTTCGCGAGCAGATTAAGGTTAAATCAAGTGATGTTTACGTTGAAGGCAAAGTCCTTATGGATGAAAGAATTATCCGTAATTATTACATTGAAAAAGGATATACGTCTTCTACGGTTTCGCATACAGTTGAAGAGCAGGAAGATGGTATTCACATTGTTTTCAAAATTACGGAAGGTGCAAATACTGTAATTAAGAATATTAAGTTTGTAGGAAATACAATTGTTTCTGAAAAAATGCTTAAATCTAAACTTGCATTAAAGGAAGTTGGATTTTTGAAAGATGGATATTATCAGGTTGCAACTTTGGAACAGGATAAAATGACCATTCTTAACTATTATAAAGAGCGTGGTTATATTGATGTTAATATTCTTGATGTTAAAATTGATACTGAAATAAATGAAGAAAAGCAGCGCAAAGAACTTACAATTACTTATGTTTTGCAGGAAGGTGCGCAGTACATTTTTACGGGATTATCGGTTGAAGGTAACGAAGTATTCAGTTCAGAAAAACTTTTGGGTTTAAATAAATTATCAGTTGGGGCTATTTATAATGATGTTAAATTTCAGGAATCTGTTACTGAAATTATAAATCTTTACCATGAAAACGGATATATGGCTTTTAACTATTATCCGATTGTGTCAAAAGATTCTGACCGTCATGAAATTTCATATCAACTTTCTATTACGGAAGGAAGCCGCAGTCATATTGAAAATATTATTATTAAAGGTAATGGAAAAACAAAAGAATATGTAATTCGCCGAGAAATTCCTATTGAATCTGGAGATGTTTTTTCACGCGATAAGATTATAAATGGTTTACGTAACCTTATGAATCTTCAATACTTTTCAAATGTTGTTCCTGAACCTCAGCAGGGCTCTGAACCAGGCTTAATTGATTTAGTTTGGAGTGTTGAAGAACAGTCTACAACTGGTTTACAAATGGGTGCTACTTTCTCTGGCGTAACAGATCCTGATGAAATTCCAATTTCACTTTTTGCAAAATTTGAAAACTCGAATCTGTTTGGTGAAGGTAAGAGTGTTTCTACAACTATAAATCTTTCTACTACGGAAAAATCACTTGACTTTGCTTATTCTCAAAACTGGATAGGTAATTTGCCACTTTCTTATTCACAGAATCTGTCTCTTTCAAAAATTACAGGTGCAGCTCGTGTAAACATGTGGTTACCAACGCTCGATTTTTCTCAGCAGTATTATTATATGAATTACTTAGGTTATTCTGCGTCGTTAGGTACAGGATTTGGCCGAAGATGGACACCAGACTTTGCAATTTTGAATCTTGGTTTTGGTTTGAACAACTCTCTTATTAATAATATTTATAACGAAAGTGCCTATGTTCCAATTGACCAGAGCGTTTCTGCTTATGCAAACCGCTGGGGACTTATGAACTCAATTTTTACAAGTTTTTCTGTTGACCGCCGTGATATTAGTTGGGACCCAAATAAAGGTTGGTTTGCCAGTGAAAGACTTTCCTGGTACGGATTAATTCCTTCAATTGAAAAAGAATTTTTCCTCCGTTCAGACACAAAACTTGAAGGTTATTTAAAACTTATGGATTGGGCTGTTACAGAAAAGTATAACCTTAAAGCAGTTCTTGCGGGTTATTGTGGCTTTACAGGACTTTTCCCAGTTAATTCAACAATTACAGAAATGAACAGATTGTATGTTGACGGTATGTTTAATGGCCGTGGTTGGATAGAAGCTTATAAAGATAAAAAAGGGCAGGGTATGCTTAGTACAAGTATTGAATTAAGAATTCCTCTTGTTCCTAACGTAATTGGTATTGACGGATTCTTCGATGCTGCCGCAATTACAGAAACTGTACAGGATTTGAGTCATATTAAATTTGATGATTTCTACTACAGCTTTGGTCCTGGTATTAGATTCCTTGTTCCTCAGTTCCCGTTACATTTACTGTTTGCATTTAAATATAGAATTGTTGATTCAAAAGTGGTTTGGGATGATAATCCTTTCCAGTTTGTTCTTTCATTTAATATTACAAATCGTTAATAAGGTGTTGATATGAAAAAGAATGTTAAATTTTTCGTTGCTTGTTTAGTTTTGTTTGTTTGTACTTGTTTTTCTGCTTTTGCACAGCAGATTACAAAGTTTGGTGTTGTAGATACTGCACAGGTTTATAATGCATATTTCCGTAATTCAGCACCAATTCGTAACTACGAAAAGAAAAAGGCAGAATTTCAGGAAGAAATCAATAAAAAAACAGATGAATTGCGCCAGCTTCAGCAGAAAAAACTTGATTATGAAGATCAGGGAAATGACGCAGCCGCAATGAAAGTTGAAGCTGAAATTATAAAGAAAAAAGATTATCTTACAGAATATACAAACGCTAAAAACGTAGAATTGGAAAGTATGCAAAAATCTTTGCAGAATTCAGATGAATTTTATAAAAAGCTTTACAGTACACTTTCAAAAATTGCGGAAAGTGGTGGTTACAGTATGATTTTGAGTTTACAAGATTCTAATTCAATTCTTTGGTACAGTACTTCTGTTGATATTACAAATCAGGTAATTACAGAACTTGGTTTATAAAATCTATGGAGCAAAATGAAGAAAACCTTACACCAATGATGATTCAATATCGTGGTGTAAAGGCAAAATATCCAAACGAAGTTGTATTTTTTAGACTCGGTGATTTTTACGAAATGTTTAACGAAGATGCGATAGAAGTGTCGCGTCTTTTGAATTTAACTTTAACACATCGTGCACAACAGCCTATGTGTGGTATTCCATATCATGCAGCAAAAATTTATATTGCACGTTTGCTCCGTTTTGGTAAAAAAATTGTAATTTGCGAACAAGTCGGAGAAATTCCGCGTGGTGGAAAAGGAATTACCGAGCGAAAAGTTGTAGAAATTATTACACCTGGAACTGCGGTTGAAACAGAATATCTTGATGGCTATAAAGCAAATTATCTGGCAGCATTATCTATTACAAAAGCACGAGCTGGTTTTGCATTTATAGACGTTTCTACTTCTTCTTTTAGCGCAACTTCCTGGCCTGCTTCAAAAATGTCGGAAAATTTTGCCAAAGAATTAAATAGAGCAAATCCGCGCGAAATACTTTTACCACTTTCTTTAAAAACGAATGCAATTATTCAAAATGTTTTATCCGGTTATTCAAATATTTCAGTTTCTTATTATCCGGATTGGGATTTTTCAGCCGATTTATCTTATAAAAAATTGACAACTCAGTTCAAAACTGCAAATTTAAAAGCTTTTGGACTTGACGAAGGAGATTCTGAAGTAGTTTCTGCAGGTTTCCTTCTTGATTATCTTGAAAAAACAACAAATTCTGCAATTCCTCATATAGATTCAATAAAAATTTATGCCGACAGCGAATTTTTAATGATGGATGATTCTTCTCGCCGTAATCTTGAAATTACCGAAAATATGCGCGATGGAACTGTTCAGTATTCACTTTTGGAGTGTGTAAGTTACACAAAAACTGCTATGGGTGGCCGATTACTACGCAATTGGCTTTTGTTTCCGCTTACAAATTTACGCCAGATTGAAGACCGTCAAAACAGAATTGAAACTTTTGTTCAAAATAGAACTTTACTTGCAAAAGTAAAAAACGATTTAAGCTCTATTTTGGACGTTGAACGTTTGGCCGGCAGAATTGCTATGGATAAAGCACATGCTAAAGATTTGCAGGCTTTGCGTGTAAGTTTGGAAAGCTGGATAAAAATTAAGGAATATTTAAATCAATATGATTTTTCGTTTGTTTCTTCGGATGAATCGATTCAAATTTGTGAACTTATTTCAAATGCAATTTTAGATGATCCGGCAACTTCGCTAACTGACGGAGGCATAATTAAAAAAGGCTGGTCCGAAGAACTTGATCACTGGCGCGAAATTCACGATAACTTTAATTCTGTACTAGCTGATTATGAAACTGAAGAACGAGAAAAAACTGGTATTTCTACACTTAGAATAAAATATACAAATGCTTTTGGTTATTTTATTGAAGTAAGCAAAGGTAAATTGTCTGCCGTGCCTTCACATTTTATTATGAGGCGGGCTTTGGTAAATGGGGATCGTTACACAACTGAAAAACTTCAAGAGTTGGAACAGCAGCTTAATGAATCTTCTACAAAAATTTTGGAGTTGGAAAGGGATTTGTTTGTAGAAATTCGTACGTCGTTACATAAATATATTTCATATTTAATGCAGTTGGCGGATGAAATTGCAAATACGGATGTAACAAGTTCTTTAGCACAGGCGGCAATTGAACATTCGTGGGTAAGACCGCAAATTGAATCATCTACAGTTTTTGAAATTAAGGATGGAAGGCATCCGGTTGTAGAAAAACATCTTCCAACTGGTGAATTTGTTCCAAATGACACGTATCTTGCTACAGATTCTTCTGCTTCCACTTCTGCAAACTCAGCAGATACAACAGAAACTTATCCGTCTTTTGACCTCATTACTGGTCCTAACATGGCCGGAAAAAGTACGTACCTTCGCCAGAATGCACTTATTGCACTTTTAGCACAAACAGGCTCTTATGTTCCTGCTTCAAAAGCACGTATTGGAATTGTAGACCGAATTTTCTGCCGTGTTGGCGCTTCCGATAATCTTGCAAAGGGAGAATCAACTTTCCTTGTAGAAATGACAGAAACTGCAAATATTTTACATGCAGCCACAAATAAATCGCTTGTAATTATGGATGAAGTTGGCCGTGGAACTTCAACTGAAGATGGTCTTGCAATTGCACGTGCTGTTTCTGAATATTTGTTAGATTCAATAAAATGTAAAACACTTTTTGCAACTCATTATCACGAACTTACTCGTATGGAACATCCGAAACTCCGTATGTTATGCATGGATGTTCTTGAAAAAGATGGTTCTGTAGTATTTTTACGAAAAGTTAAAGAAGGTGCTTCGGAAAACTCTTACGGTATTCATGTTGCAAAACTTGCGGGCATTCCGCCAGTTGTAATTAGTCGTGCAAAAGATATTCTTGCACACATTCAGGAGCTTCAATCTGATAATCCTCTTTTATTGGATGAAAAAAAGTTAAAAAAAGAAAAAGAAATTGTTCAATATAATACTCCGGGATTATTCAGTGATGAAGAAATAATTATTTCAGAAATTCTTTCTACAGATTTAGATAATATTACTCCAATAAATGCTTTGCAGCTCATTTCCCGTTGGAAAAAAACTTTGATGCCGTAAAAAATAAACTATTTGGGTTTAACGCAGATGAGTAAGTATAATATTTCTTTATTTGAAGGAACTTTTGTGATAAAATATAAGACATGTTGACGAAAGTTATAAAAGTTTTTACGCTCAGTTCTCAGTTCTCAGTTCTCAGTTCTCAGTTCTCAGTTCTCAGTTCTCAGTTCTCAGTTCTCAGTTAGAAAAAGAAATAACTCGTCAGATTATTAAGGAAATTAAAAACGCCAGAAGTATGCAGGTAACTGTATAAT
>JAZLFF010000079.1:0-45077 GCA_045615645.1 Treponema sp. | reverse complement strand
TTTACATCTTTTCCATTAACAACAACTTTACCTGAGCCTTCGCGAACAAAAACACGAGCAACAGCAGTCTTTCTTCTACCTGTACCAATAGCAATATTCTTTACCATTTCCTAACTCCTATTAAAGTTCGATTGGCTGTGGGTTCTGAGCAGCATGTGGATGTTCTGCCCCAGCGTAAATCTTTACATTGTCCATCATCTTGCGACCAAGACGTCCATTTGGAAGCATTCCTGCAACAGCCTGAGCCATTGGTTCTGTAGGATGTTTTTCCAACAATTTTTCATAAGTGTGAGTAACAAGACCACCAACAAATCCTGTGTGGTGATGATACAATTTCTTTGTTTCTTTTCCGCCAGTTACAACTGCTTTTTCAGCATTGATGATAACTACATAGTCACCCATCAACTGATTTTTTGTAAATGTTGGTTTGTTTTTACCACGAGCGATATAAGCGGCTTTTGCTGCTACACGTCCCATTGGTTTTCCGGCTGCATCAATAATATACCATTTGCGAGCCTGTTCGTATTCTTTAACGAAAATAGTTTCCATGATAATACCTTAAAATTAAAAAGTTTATCTGCAAGAAAAAAACCTTTGCATCTGATTAGCTTCTTGCCAATGATTTTGAATGAGCAGTCCAAAACCATTTAACGGGTATAATATATTATATTTTTTCAGGATTTTGGTCAATGGATATAGTTTTAATTTTTATCCTAAAAAGAATTGATATTAATCCGCAAACTTTAGCTAACCTAAACTTAGTTCGAATTTTCTTCAGCTGTTGATTCAGCTTCTTCTTTTTTAATTTCTTTCTTATCTTTGATATCTGCAGCTCCAATAAAGAAGCAAATCAATCCAATAAATGCAGCTAAAACAGGTGCCATTCCTTTTAAAAAGGAGATTACATCTGCACCCCATGCTAATGGGCCCATTGGTAATACAGCAAACACTGTGAAAGCAATAAAAATAATTCCAAGAATAATTGATATCATATGTTTTTCTCCAATAACGGTTTTCTTAAACTTTACAATTTTGGTTTAGAAATTACAAGGTGAACCAGGCGGATTTTATACTGCCAAACTAAAGCACCCGGATTAAAACCATATAAATGGCAGTCCCACCAAAAATGCTGATAAGTGTATTACTTTTCCATAAATAAGTACTTATAGTAAAAATAATTGCAACTATCTGAGGAATCCACAACTCTGGTTGCGAAAAACGTACAGAACGCAGGCTATAAATCAGCAGACCAAACATTACAACTGGCGGAATGTATCTTTCAAAAAAATGTATAAGTTTTCCAGGCTCTTTATTCGAAAAAAGTACAAAAGGAAATAATCTTTCGAGAAAAATTACCACTGCCAAAACAAGAACAATCAAAATTACATTACTTACGGACATATTTTTTTACCTGCTCCACTGTTAATACTGCAAATAATGCTGTTAGTGCAAAATCTACACCAGTCAAATCAAACGGAATTAATGTTCCTATGAGCGCACCTAGTGTACTTCCGGCAATCCAATAAAAATGATCAAATGCGGTAATTGCTCCAAAAAAATCTACAGTTGATTCATTTTCTGGAACTGGCACTGTCGTTAATAAGGAAAAAGTTTCATCAGTTAGACCAAAAATCAGATATGGCCGGATTTTTCTACACTTTTTAAACTGATTGATAAGCGGAAGACCATAGACTATGTGACGTATATTCAATAAAAGCTCTGTAAATACAATTACCGGTAACGATGCCCCGGAAGCAAAAAGAGGAATTGCAGCAAACTGAGCAGCTCCGGCAAACATAAAAACACTCATGAACGTTGCAAGCCACCATTTATACCCAGCATTTATTACCATAAGTCCAAAGGCAATTCCACAGACAATGTATCCTAAAAATACGGGGATTGTAGCCTTTAAGGCAGTTTTAAAACAGTTTCTAGTCATGCTCAAAGTATAGAGAAAAGTTTTTGCATATGGAAGGGATAAAATCAAATAAAAACTTTTGTTATTTTTTAAAAATTGATTGACATATTTGCAGATATATTGCATTTTACTGTTTAGAAAGAAAATTAAATTGAAAAAACGAACCAACAATAGCTAAGTTTTTGAAAAGTGCTTTTTGTCGTACGTATGTGCGGCTTATCATTTTAGATTGAGGTTGCTTGAATGAAAGGAAGTCAGGTTACCATTGATCATGTATCCAAAAGATTTGGCGACTTTGTTGCTTTGGATGACATCAACTTTACTATTAAACCAGGAGAGTTCTTCTCTCTTCTCGGCCCTTCTGGTTGCGGAAAAACAACACTTCTCCGCATTATCGCAGGTTTTGAATTCCCAGACGATGGTGTAGTTCTTTTTGATGACAAAAACGTTATTCCATTAAATCCGGATAAACGTCCTGCAAACACTGTTTTCCAGACATATGCTCTTTTTCCACACATGACTGTTTACGAAAATGTTGCATTCTCTTTACGTCTGAAAAAACTCCCAAAAGATGAAATTGACAAAAAGGTACGCGAATATGTTCATCTTGTTCAGCTTGATCAGCACATCAATAAAAAGCCTAATCAGCTTTCCGGCGGTCAGAAACAGCGTGTAGCAATTGCTCGTGCCCTTATTAACGAACCAAAAGTTCTTCTTCTTGATGAACCACTTTCTGCTTTGGATGCAAAACTTCGTGCAAATCTTTTAATTGATTTGGACCGCCTCCACGACCAGATTGGTATTACATTTATTTACGTTACTCACGATCAAAGTGAAGCGCTTTCTGTAAGTGACCGCATTGCCGTTATGAATGCCGGACACGTTTTGCAGATTGGAACTCCTTACGAAATTTACGAAAGCCCTGCAACTCAGTTTGTTGCTCAGTTCATTGGAGAAACAAATCTTTTTGATGCTGAAGTTGTAGACTGTGTTTCTCATAAAACTGCATCTGGTGAAGATGACTTTATGGCTACACTTTCTGTTCCAGAACTTGGTAAACAGGCTCCTTTGGCAACTGACACAGAAGCTACAGCAGCTTTGGACCGCTTTATGCAGGTAACTGATTATGAACATACAGAAAAAGGTCAAAAAGTTGCATTCACAATTCGTCCTGAAAAAATCCGCATTACACTGGATCCACCTTCTACAGGTGGTCGCACAGATGTAAACGTTTTCAGTGGTGTTGTTGAAGAACCTATTTATTCCGGTTTCCAGTCTAAGTTCTACGTAAAGCTTGATACTGGTAAAGTAATTAAGGTTTTCAAACAGCATACAGATTACATGGATGATGGTCCTGTAATTCAGTGGAAAGACAGAGTATACGTTTCCTGGTCTGCAGAAGACGCATACATTGTAGAAGACATTAATAAATAGCTTATGAAAGATAAATCTTTAAAAAACAAGGGTGACAAACTCTTGAATGTTGGTTCGGCTTACGGCTGGCCAATGGGACTTTGGTTTATTATCTTCTTCGTTGCTCCTCTGGTAATCATCTTTATTTACAGTTTTTTGAAAAAAGGTGTTTACGGTGGCGTTGAATGGAAATTTTCTCTTAAAGCATATAAGCAGATGTGTAAGCCTGAATATGGTTTGATTGTATTACGAACTTTAAAAATCACTGTTCTTTCTACACTCTTTACAATTCTGGTTTCTATTCCAAGTGCTTATGCAATGGCTCGTTCAAAACATCAGACGTTCTTCCTCTTCCTTGTAATCATTCCGTTCTGGACAAACTCTCTTATCCGCATTTTTGCATGGATGAGTATTTTGAACAATGATGGTATTTTGAATCAGGTTTTAATGGCCCTTCACATTACAAAAGAATATATTCCGTTTCTTTATAATACTAAGGCTGTAATTCTTGTAAGTGTTTACATGTACATTCCTTACGCAATTCTTCCAATTTTTACAGCAGTTGACCGCTTTGACTTTTCTCTGCTCGAAGCTGCCCGCGACCTTGGTGCTACAAAAATTCAATCTATGTTCAAGGTTTTAATCCCTGGAATTAAAAGTGGTATTGTTTCCGCTTTAATCTTTACTTTCATCCCAATTTTCGGTGCTTATACAGTACCACTTTTAGTTGGTGGAAAAGATTCTTATATGCTTGGAAACATCATCGTAGACCAGGTTCAGAAAACTCGTAACTGGCCTTTGGCTGCTGCCTTCTCTATGGTAATTACAATCATTTCTATTTTGGGAATTATGATGATTACATCTTCAAATAAGAAAGATGCTCAGCTTAAGACTAAAGTTACAAAAGAAGAAAATTATGTTGGAGGTACAAAATAATGGCAAGAAACTTATTTATACTTACATTAGATGCCTTCAATAAAAAAGGAAAACCAAATTCTGAAAACGCTCGCCACGCTAAAAAAGCATGGAAAAAAAGTGGTCAGCATAGGTTTTCTTTTTCTAAATTTGTATTGTGGCTTACAATTCTGTTCCTTTTCATTCCATTGTTCATAATAATTATTTATTCGTTCAATGAAAGTAAAGGTGCAAAGTTTACAAATTTCAGTTTTATCTGGTATAAAAAATTGTTTTCGGAAAGCGGTGCTTTGTGGCAGGCGCTTTTAAACAGTTTGATTGTTGCATTTACATCCGCAGCAGTTTCTACTGTTTTGGGAACAATGGCTTCTATCGGTATTAACTGGTACAAGTTCAAAGGTAAGAAGTTTATTCAGACTTTGACTTATCTTCCTATGGTATTACCAGAAGTTATTATTGGTATTTCAATGGTAATCTTCTTTTCTGGTATTAAAATGCCTTTAGGTTTGTTCACCGTATTTGCTGCCCACACAACATTCTGTTTACCATTTGTTTTTCTTATGGTAAATGCCCGTTTGGATGAGTTTGATTATTCTATTGTAGAAGCGAGCCACGATCTTGGCGCAACAGAAGCTCAGACAATGTTCAAGGTTGTAGTTCCTGCAATTATGCCTGGAATTCTTTCAGGATTTTTGATGGCTATTACAATGTCGCTCGAAGACTTTGTAATTACATTCTTTGTTTCCGGACCAGGTTCAACGACATTACCACTTTACGTATACTCAATGATTCGCTTCGGAGTTTCACCAGTAATCAACTCGCTGTCAGTAGTTATGATTATTTTCACCTGTCTGATAGCATTTATCTGCCGCAAAGGACTTAAGGGATTCGCGGCTGGGCATTAATAGAGGAACCTATAACGAGTTGCGACAGCAGGTCGTTTTAGGTTCATCCTTGAAAATTGCCACGAGCGGACTACTGTGTTGTCCGCGATAAAAAAAAAAGGAGATTTTTTATTATGAAAAAATTTATTGTTTCTTTACTTGCACTTTCACTCGCACTTACAATGTTTACAAGTTGCGGGGACGACAAAGATGACGGAGTTTTATACCTTTACAACTGGACATATTACACTCCAGATTCAGTTTTACAGAAGTTCGAACAGGAATTTAACTGCACTGTAAAAGTAGATACTTTCGATTCAAACGAAGTTATGTACGCAAAACTTAAAGCTGGTGCAAAAGGATACGATATCACTTTCCCAAGCCAAGACTATACTTCTATCATGATTAATCAGGGAATGATTCAGAAAATTGACCACTCAAAGTTTACAAACGAAAAATACATCAATCCTGCATGTAAGCCACTTATGACTTTTGATCCAAACATGGATTATCAAGTACCTTACTATCTTGGAATGGCTGGTATTGCTGTAAATAAACAGAAAGTTTCAAATTATGAAAAATCTTGGAACATTTTTGCACGTGATGATCTTAAAGGTCACATGACAATGATGGATGATATGAGAGAAATCATAGGCGATAGTTTAGTTTTTTTGGGATATTCAGTTAATACAGTTGACGATGCTAAGCTTCAGGAAGCAACAGATTTAATCAATAATCAGTGGAAACCAAATCTTGTTAAATTTGATGCAGAAGGTTTTGGTAAATCATTTGCTGCAGGCGATTTCTGGGTTTGCCAGGGTTACGCAGAAGTAGTTTACGGTGAAGTTCCAGAAGATAAACAGGAAGAAATGATTGATTTCTTTATTCCAGAAGAAGGTGGTCCTCAGTACCTCGACTCAATGGTTATTCTTAAGGGAGCTAAACACTACGACAGAGCTATGGAATTTATCAACTTTATCCACCGTCCTGAAGTTTACGCTATGTTCCTGGATGATTTCCGTTTCCCAGGTTTTGTAAACTTAGAAGCAGATGCTTTGCGCACAACAAAACCAATGTATAAAGCTGAAGATATGGGTAAAGGTGAACTTAAACTCGACGTTGGTGAAGACCTTGAAAAATTCAACGAAAAATGGGAAACAATCCGCTTTACAGCTGAGTAACCCCTTTCTTAAATAGAAACAGAAAAGCTCCGTACTTCAAATAGTCGGGGCTTTTTCTTATTAATGCTTTAACATAATTTTTTTTGCTTTACAAATAAACCTTTATAACTTACGATTTAAACTAACAAAAATGGACATTGACCTTAAACTAATTTTAGATAGCATTTCTTCTCCCGTTCTTGTTGGAAGACCTATCCGCAATGCAATTGATGACATTACGGATTTTGAAATTGTTTTTTATAATGAAGAATTTAAAAAAGCTGCCGGTCATATTATAAATAATAAAATTTTATGGCTGCAAGTTGAAGAAAAACTAGATTCAGATATTCCTTATTTTCAAATTGCCGCTGATGTTGTAAAAGGACAGCTTTATCCGGAAGTAACTTATCACTCTCCTTCTTCGCAAGCCTGGTATAAAATTGATTTTAATTATGTTGAAGAAAAAGATATTCTGGTAGTTACATTTACAAACGTTACCTCTGAACGCCAGTATTACACAAAACTAAAAGAATCACTTCTTAAAGACCCGCTGACTGGACTTTTAAATCGTGCAGCCTTTTCTGATAATCTTGACCTTATTCTCGAAGACAGCAAATTTAAAAAACTGTCAGCTGCCGTAGTTATTCTGGATATTGATAATCTTAAAACTATTAATGATTCTCTTGGTGAAAAAGAAGGTGATTCACTTATTATCCGCGTTGCCGAAATTCTTAAGCAGTTCTCTAATCAGCACTTTAAGATTTTCCGTTACGGAGATGATGAATTTGCAATTATTATTCACGACCTGGATTCAGCTGATACGGTTATAAACTATGTCGATGCCATTTATGAAATTTTCCAGATGAAATCCATTGAAATTTCAGGCGGTGTTTCATTGTTCCCAGACCATTCAGCACAAAAAGATGAACTTATCCGCTTTGCAGACATGGCAATTCATTACGCAAAGAAAAACGGTAAAAATAACTTCCTTTACTTTGAACCGGAAATGCAGCGTGTATTCATTCAGCACCTTACATTGCAGACAAAACTTACTTCCGCAATTTTGGAATGTAACTTTACGCAATGCTATCAACCACAATTCGACATTCATACCGGTGAATTGCGCGGTTTTGAGGCTTTAATCCGCTGGACTGATGAAGACTTAGGTGAAATTGCTCCGTCTGTATTTATTCCATTGGCTGAAGAATCCGGATTAATTGTTCCAATTGGAAGATGGGTTTTGGCAACTGCTTTATCTACTTTAAAAACCTGGCAGGATTCGTACGGTTTTAAAGGGGTTATGTCTGTAAACGTTTCGCCAGTTCAATTATGTCAGGAAGATTTTCTTTCGGAATTGCAGTCTCTAATCAGTAAATACGAAATTAATCCGAGTTCATTGGAAATTGAGATTACAGAAGGCGTATTTATTAACAACATGGAAGACACTATTAATATTCTTACAACTTTAAAAGATATTGGTGTTCGTGTTTCGCTTGATGACTTTGGAACTGGTTATTCATCGCTGAGTTATCTTCAGATGATGCCGTTAAATACTCTTAAAATTGACAAATCCTTTATTAACAATATTACTTCGGAAGATGGAGTTCAGGCTAACATTACTCAAGCCATTATCAATATGGTTGAAAAAATGGGACTTGAAACAATTGCCGAGGGTGTTGAACAACCGGAACAGCTTGAACTTCTTGATAAGTTTAATTGTACTGTTGTTCAGGGATTTTTACGTGGAAAACCAATGCCAAAAGATTTGTGTAATCAATATTTAGGCGGCAATGATTCTGCGCTTCTCAAAAACTAAACTCTATACTCAACGTATCTGACTCTTCCTTCTTCAACAGCTTTTTTAACTTCTTTTTCGCGGTTACTTAATGTTGAAAGGCCTGTTTTTACTTCTATAAATAAAATTTCATCCACACAATTGTGGTCGGAAAGTCCTGAAAAGGCAAGAAAATCTATTGGTTTTCCAATAAAGTGAGCATCGGACGGAGAACAGGGGAAATTTGGAAGAAAAGGGGCAACTTGTTCTACTACTTGTCCGCCTATTACTGCACGCGAACGTTTTATCGCATCTGAGCGGAGTTTTTTGCGGTCGGCGTGAAGTCGCACAGTTTGAATAAAAACGAGCAATAGCAGGATTAAAATCAATAGGATTAAAAACTGCTGATTTGAAAAAATTGTGATTATTTTTGTAAGCATGGTTACATTTTAGCATATTTTGGAAGGAAATTGTCTGTTTTGGAAGGTAAAAATCCGATAATTACTTTATGAAAAGACTTTTTTCGTTTGTATTTTTATTATCTTTTTTTATTGGATTGAATGCCCAGAATAAGGTTTTGTTTGAGTTTAAACAGCATAAGGGAGATTCGGTTTCGCATGTTTCTACGGTTGAAGAGGAAGCTTATGTAAACGGTCGGTTGCATAACAGGACTCAATTTATTAACCGTACTTCTACCACAATAAATGAAGTAAAAGAAGATAAATCGGCAAGGCTTTTAACGCATTATATGACAACGCAAAACACTCTTTTGAACAGAAGTGGTAACAAACTTTCTTGGGGTGAAGAAGATTTTGTAAATATTAGTAGAACTAAAAACGGTGAGCTTTACGATTCTGACAATGATTTTTTACCGACTGTACGAAATATTCCAAGTTTTCCAGAACACGAAGTTGGCGTTGGAGAATCTTGGGAATGTGACGGACTGGAAGTGCACGATTGTAGGGAACTTTTCAACATGGATGAGGCAATTTCCATTCCTTTTACTGCGGTTTATACTTATGAAGGTGATGTGACGTTTAATGGACGCAACCTTCAAGTTATTCACGTTTCTTACACTTTTAAACAAATTAACGGGCAATTAAACTTTTCGTTGTATAAGGGTGCAATTGGATATGCAGAGCAGAACATTTACTGGGATAATGAAAAAGGCGATATTGATCATTTTGAGGAAACGTTTCAGATTCAGCTTTTTGATACTTTAAATAATGATTATATTTTTAAAGGGGTTTCGCAAGGGGAAGTTACTGAATACAAATCTGTAAATGATGATGAAACTGTAAAAAAACTTCAGGAAACTTTAGATAGCAATAATCTTGACGACGTAACTGTTAAGCGTGGTGAAAAAGGGCTTACAATAAGTTTGGAAAACATTCAATTTGAGCCAGACTCAAACATCTTATTAGCTTCTGAAAAAACTAAACTTATAGAAATTGGAAAAATATTAAAGGAATTTTCCAATGATTTACTTATTACCGGACACTGTGCCGAACGCGGTTCAGTAAACGCTCGACAAAAACTTTCGGAGCAAAGAGCAGAAGCTGTGGCAGATTTCCTTGTGAAAAACGGCATTCGCGACGAATACCATATTTATACACAAGGAAAAGGTTCAACTGAACCAATTGCATCAAATGACACAGAGGAAGGCCGAATAAAGAACCGGCGTGTAGAAATTATTCTGGTCGATTAGTTTTTAGTTTTCCTTTCCATAAAATTCCACACTCCGCAATTTTTCCGGAATCTTCAAGCTGTTTTACAACTTCAACCGCATCCTGATGAGTCCAAATATTCACCCCCATAGTTTTACGATATCGGTTATTCATTCTTGAAAAAACTTCACTTTCCAAATCATCGCGTGAAAATGACCTTTTATTCTTTTTCACAATATTATACGTAATCTCCCAATCAGACACAAACCTATCTCTCTCCAGCCTTCTCCCACCCCACCATTTTTTCACTCCCCGCAAGGCCTCAACCCTACGCTTCTCTTCCCGTGCGTTGCACAAATCACATCCACTACAAAAAGCCTGCTCACCTCCAAGCGCATCAAGCAGCACCTGCCTTCTGCAATCCGTAGTCTCCGCAAATTCCTTCAGCGCTCGTTCACGAGACCCTTTCTGAAACAGTCCAAAATTCACCGAATCTTCCAAACTCCAGAGCAAAATCGCTTTTGCAACACTTCCATCACGGCCACCTCGTCCAGCTTCTTGAATATACGCCTCAGCAGTCGCAGAAGCTTCCAAATGCACAACTGTTTTTATATCTTTTTTATCTACACCCATTCCATAAGCACAAGTTGCACAAAGGACACCATCCTTACTGTTAAAAAACCATTTTTCAATTTCATCTTTTTCTGATTTTTCCAGTCCAGCATGATAAAACCTCGAAATTTGATAACCAAAACAAACATTCAATTCACGAGACATCTCTTCCGTTTTGTTTCTGGTTCCGCAAAAAACAATCATTGGTCTAAGTTCAGTCTTCGCTAAAAAAAGAACTTCTTTTCTTTTCGCAGCAGTTTTTCGAACATAATAATGAATATTTTTCCTGTCACTTTCACTTCTTACTACATGCGCCTGATTTTCAAATAAAATCTCAGCTACACTAGCAAGAACTTCAGGCGAAGCTGTTGCTGTAAAAGCTGTAATCATCGGAGGAGAAAGTCGAGATATTACTTTTCCAAGTGTCAGATAAGCAGGACGGAAGGATTTTCCCCATTCCGAAACACAATGCGCTTCATCAATTGCAATATGTCTTATTCCAACCTTACATAACTCCGTCAAAAGCTCATCACTTTGAAGCACTTCAGGATTTGCAAGAATAATTTTTGCTCCATTTTTTATTCTTTCAAAATTTTCCTTACGTTCTTGTTCGCTTTGACCACCTCTAAAAACTACACAACCAAGTCCACCTTCTTCCATTCGTCGCTGCTGATCAGACATCAATGCAAGCAACGGATAAATTACCAGTGAAGGCCCGTCAAGTAAAAGCGCCGGGACTTGAAAACACAGTGATTTTCCAGCTCCAGTCGGCAGTAAAACAATCTGTCGTCCTTTACAAAATGAATCTGTATTTTCCAAGTCAAATTGATTTTTTTCTTCCTCGGTCATAGATTCATACTGTTTTTGATACTCGTAAGCTTCAAGAATATTTGAAACAACAAGCCTCTGCCACGGAAACATATACTTTATACCAAAGTTTTTCCATGCAGTTCGTGCGACTAAATCATTTTCATAAAGTTCGGATTCGTCCGCGTCAAGTTTTACAATTTCTTCCACGTATTAATATAGAACCAACTCGAACGATTTTAGGAAGTTTTTATGGATTTTTTTTGAAAATTATTCTGCAGCTTCCGAAGATTCTTCTGCATTTTGAGTTTCGGCATTTGCAGTTTCTGCCGGTGCAGGTGCAACTGGTTGCGGAGCGGCCTTTTTTACTTTTTCACGTGGTGGCTTTTTTTTGTACGAAGTAATATATTTTGCAAATTCAATAATCAATATCATTAAAACTGCAGTAATAATAACGCGAAAATCTTTTAATACATTTAAACAAAGTTTTACGTATTCACCAATACTCATATTTTCATTATCGGTGAAAAAACAAAGAGTCATTAACTTAAAAAAAACTGTAAATCAAAATATAAAATGGAGCGGCTTCTCCTTTTTCGTCTTTTTTGTGAAATTGGGGACGGACCTCTAAAATCTTATAAAATCCACTTAATATTCAATTGTCACTTTATTGTATTGCCGTTATACTAAACTCATGATTGGAATTGTTGATTATAATGCTGGAAATATTACCAGTGTAGAAAGAGCACTAAAAAGTTTAGGAATTGAATTTATCCTGTCAAAAAAGCCTGCAGATTTAGAAAACTGTGACAAAATTATTTTTCCAGGAGTTGGAGACGCTGCTTACGCACTAAATCAACTTAGACAAACTGGTTTTTATGATTTTTTGAAAAAATGGACAGCAGATGAAAAACCTTTACTTGGAATCTGCCTTGGTTCACAAATTATTTTCGATTGGTCAGAAGAGGGCGAAACAGACTGTCTGGGACTTATTCCAGGAAAAATAAAACATTTTTACACAATTAATCCGTCGTTAAAAGAACAAGGAATAAAAGTTCCTCACATGGGATGGAATAATCTCAACCGCAAAACTGACTGTCCTATTTTAAAAGGTGTTCCAGAAAATGCAGATTTCTACTTTGTACATTCATACGTTATCTGCCCGGAAGATTCCACTGTAGTTGCAGCAACAGCCGAATACGGTATACAAGTTCCTGCAATTATCCACAAAAACAACATTTTTGCATGCCAGTTCCATCCGGAAAAAAGTGGAACCCCAGGCCTTAAAATCCTGGAAAATTTCTGCAATCTGTAATTATCAAACAAAAAGGAAAATAAAATGCTGAAAAAAAGAATTATAGTTTGTCTTGATGTAAAAGACGGACGTACAACAAAAGGTGTTAAATTCCAGAATAATATAGATATCGGTGACCCAGTTGAAATGGCTGCAGAATATTACCGCCAAGGGGTAGATGAACTTGTCTTTTATGACATAATTGCCTCAGCACGCGGAAGAGGCCCTATTCTTGACCTTATTTCACGAGTTGCCTCACAAGTTTTCATTCCATTCTGTGTTGGAGGCGGAATTGGTACAATTGATGATATCCGTTCTACAATTCTCGCAGGAGCCGAAAAAGTTTCGCTCAATTCACAGGCAGTAAAAAATCCAGAACTTATTACTGAAGGTGCACGCATTTTTGGAAACCAATGTATTGTTCTTGGAATGGATGTTCGCAAAGACCCTTCAAAACCAAGCGGATATGGAACTACAATTCACGGCGGCCGTGTAGACACAGGACTTGATGCTCTTGAATGGGCAAAAAAAGGTGTAAGTCTTGGAGCCGGAGAAATTGTATTAAACTCAATGGATGCCGACGGAACTAAAAATGGTTACGACATCGAATTAACCCGTCTTATTGCCGAAAACGTAGATGTTCCAGTTATTGCAAGCGGTGGTGGCGGAACCCCTCAACATTTAGCCGATGTTCTTCGCGACGGAAAAGCTGATGCAGCATTAATTGCCAGCATGGTTCATAACGGTTCGTACACAATCGGTGAAATAAAAAACAATCTTGCACAACAAGGAATTCCTGTAAGAAAATAATCAAACTACAAAAAAGGACATAATATGAAAAAATTTTTATCAATTATTACAGCAGCATTTTTAATAATGCTAATTTCATGCAACAACAATGCCCCGGACAATACATCCGAACCAGACCCATCAACCGTAGATTTCGTAATTGACGGTACAGAATTAGAAGCTGGAACCTACGCATTTTATGAAAAAGCCTTACAAGAAGCAAATCAGGAAGTTTATGCTACTTTTTCAGCAAAAATGTTTGTTATAAACGAAAATTCTTCCTCAATTAACTTGATGTGGCAGGTAAACACTTCATCATACCCAATTGTTGCTATGAAATCGTTTAGCAAAGGAATTACAGACTGGACAACCGTAAGCGGCTCAACCTCAGTCTCATTAGCCACAAACAACGCTTTCTACCTTTCAACATACGGAATAACAGACGTTTCCAAAGTTAAAATCTACGTTAAAGATTTTAAACTAAGCATAGAAGGAAATGACGGAACTACAATTTATACGGCAACTTCAGTTTCCCAAGGCAAAACAACTAAAAGCGACAACAATTGGACAAGCGACAAAGTAGATTCACTCTATGAAACATACAAAAACTATTTTGACACCTTCGGTCTTGCAATTGGAAACACAGAGCTTACTTCACCAAAAATTCAAGAAGGCCTTATTAAACATGTAAATACAATCACAATGGGAAATGAATTCAAACCAGACTTTGTATTTGCATGGGCATGGGGACAAGTTTCTGATTCAAACCTCAAAGATTTTACAAGTTCAAAGAATGTAACAATTAAAGTTCCATCAAATATACCGTCATTCGCCTCTCAGGATGCAATTTTACAAAAATGTAAAGACCTTGGCCTAAAAATGCGCGGACACGTTCTTGTTTGGCACAGTCAAACTCCAAAAAACTTTTTCCGAGAAAATTACAAAGAAAATGGCAGCCTTGTAGACATAGAAACAATGGAAGCCCGCCAGGAATGGTACATTAAAACCGTAATTGAACACGTACAAAACTGGGAAGAAAAAAACAATAACGGTGAACATATTATCTGGGCATGGGATGTAGTAAACGAAGCCGCTTCTGACAATGGAACAAATCTCCGTACAGGAAATGAAGGTTCAGACTGGTATTCAATTTACAAAAACGACAAGTTCATAGTAGATGCATTCCGTTACGCAAATAAATACGCCGCTTCAGACGTACTTCTCTGCTACAACGATTACAACTGCCTTATCGACGCAAAACGCGCTCAAATGCTTAAAATTGTCGACGCCATTATTGCCGCCCAAACTGATTCCACCCTTCCATCGCGCATCAACGCAATGGGCATCCAATCCCACATAAGTGTAAACAACACCGCAGCCCAATTTGAAAATGCAATAAAAGCATTTTCTGCAAAAGGAATTGATGTACAGGTAACAGAACTCGACATTGCAACCGAAACAAAATACGATGCTAACAAACTTGCAGACTCATACAAAGCTTTATTCACAACCTTAATTAAAAATCGAAAAACCGACACAAAGCACGGAGTTTCATCAATCACAATCTGGGGAATAAACGACGAAAGTACCTGGTTAAATACTCCAAGTCAAATGCAATGGCACGGAAACACAACTCAATATCCGCTTTTGTTCGAAAAAAATGATAACGGAGAAATTGTAACTAAAAAAGCTTTCGATGCAGTAATAAATGCTGCAAAAGATTATACCGAGTAACGTGCCCTGCTAGTTTCAGTTTCAAAAACATCAACAGCAAAAAGGACTGGTTCTGTTTTTCCTTCTACGAAAGATAAATCCAGTCCTTCTTTTTTTAACTCTTCTATAATGCCATCATAAATAAACATAGCAATTCGCTCAGCACTAGGATTTTGTCCAAAAACTTCCAAATCATTTAAGTTTGTATGATCAATTTTTTTGCAGACAGTACGAAGAGCGCCCTTAAGTTTTGAAAAATCCAAAAGCATTCCACCTTCATTCAAAACCTTTCCGCGCACATGAGCATAAACTTTATAATTGTGGCCATGAAGATTTTCACATTTACCGTTATAATCACGTAAAAAATGAGCCGCAGCAAAATCGGCTTCTACTCGAACTTCAAACATATCTTTAATTATATCACTTTTGTTGTTATAATAAAACTATGACAAAACTTTTATCACAGCTCCTTCCAGCTTTTACAAATAATGTTATTGCTGTTGACGGAACTAAAATTACAGACTTATCAGAAATTAATAATATTCCGGTAACAAATCTTGTTTTTGATTCACGAGAAGTTACACAGGATTCACTTTTTTTTGCACTTCCGGGCACTCACGAAAACGGAAATAAATACATTGCACAGGCAATTCTTTCTGGAGCAAACGCCGTTATATTTCAAGATGAACTTTCACCTTCGCAAAAAGAAGATGTTGCTGAGGCAATAATCCGCCGTACAATGGACAACGCCCTTTCAGATTCTGAAACAAAATTTGCGCCAACTTTAATCAACGTTCCAGATGCCCGCTTTGCAATGGCTCCAGTTTCAGCACGTTTTTACGACAACCCAAGTGAACGCTTAATTGTAATTGGTGTTACAGGAACAGAAGGAAAATCCAGCACAGTAAGCTTTATCTGGCAACTTTTACGTGCCTGCGGTCAAAAAGCCGGATTTATTTCTACAGTTGAATATTCTTTTGGAGGAGATGCACTTCCAAATCCACAGCATCAGACAACTCCAGAAGCTCCAATAATTCAGCATCATTTAAACGAAATGCTCGAAAACGGATGTAAATATGCAGTTGTAGAAACTTCATCCCATGGACTTTCAACTAAATTAAACCGATGTGGAAACATTCTTTTTGATTGCGGCGTTTTTATGAACGTTACTCTTGAACACCTCGAATTCCATAAAAATTTTGAAACTTACCGCAGCGACAAGGCAAATCTTTTCCGTGCATTAGATAAACATAATCATGTAAAAACAATTGCCGGCGAAAAAGTAAAAATCAACTCAATTGGTATAGTTAATCTTGAAGATCCATCTGCAACGTATTTTATGGAAGCAACAAAGCGTCCAGTTTACGGTTTTACTACAAACGGAAAAGCCGGTAAAGCAGCCGAACAATCTGGAGAAACTTCCATCGAACTTCCACCAATTCCGCAAAACCTTCGCTACATGACTGCAGACAATATTTGCAGCACAACATACGGACTTACTTTTACAGTTGATTCCGACGGCCAAACTGCAATTTTCTCTGACAACGGTGACAAAAATCAGCAACTTACAAAAAGTCACTTTTCTATCAACGCAAAACTTCCGGGTGCCTTCAACGCATACAATCTTATGGCAGCAATAACAGCAGTTTCAAGCGTTACAAACCTTACCTTTGAACAAATTGCAGCACATATTCCAGAACTTACACCAATCAAAGGCCGTATGACAGTAATTGACGAAGGCCAGGATTTTGAACTTATTGTAGATTATGCACACACTCCTTCAAGTTTTGAAACAATTTTTCCGCCATTGCGCAAACGCTGTAATGGACGAATGTTTGCTCTTTTTGGAAGCGGTGGCGAACGCGACTTAACAAAACGTCCGTTACAAGGACAAATTGCAGCAAAATACTGCGATGTGGTGGTTCTTGCGGATGAAGATCCTCGCGGTGAAGACCCGGTTGAACTTTTGAAGATGATTGCCGTTGGCGCAGAAAAAGAAGGTAAAAAAATGGATGAAAATCTTTTCATTATTCACGACCGACCAACAGCAATCCGCGAAACTTTTAAAATGGCTAAAAAAGGTGATATAGTATTACTCTTGGGTAAATCTCACGAAAACAGTATTATATACAAAAATTATACAATGCCTTACGATGAAATCTCTGAAGCTCGCAAAGCATTAAAAGAAATTAAATAAACTAAAATCTCATAAAGTTCAAAACTCTGTGAGAGACTCTTGGGAGGATATATGACAATAGGTTTAATATACGGAGGACGTTCTGGCGAACATGAAATCAGTTTGATTTCTGCATCTTCTATTGCACGCGGAATGTCAAAAAATGATAACGTTGTTCTTATTGGAATTACAAAAGCTGGTAAATGGTACTTACAGGATAACGCAGAATACGAACGAATCCGTAAAGACAAAGGGGCTACTCTTCAAATTAAAGAAGATGAGGCTAAGCTTGTAAGCGTAATTCCTGGTGCTGGAAAAAATGCTTTTACAGTTGGCGGAAAATCATTAAATATTGATGTTATATTCCCTGCCCTTCACGGAACTTACGGTGAAGACGGAACAATCCAGGGACTTTTTGAAATGGCAAACATTCCTTACGTTGGTTGTACACACCTTTCTAGTGCAATCACTATGGATAAAGAAAAAACTAAAATGATTTGGCAAAGTGTTGGACTTCCAATTGTTCCTTACGTTTGCATGAAACGTTTTGTAATGCAGGATTCAGTTGTTTACGATGCTTTCCTTGATCAGACAGAAAAAGAACTCGGATATCCAATGTTTGTAAAACCTTGCTGTGCAGGAAGTTCTAACGGCGCTTCAAAAGCTAAAAACCGTAAAGAATTAAGTTTTGCAATTATGGAAGCTTTCCAATGGGATGATAAAGTCCTTATTGAAAAATCAATTAATGCACGCGAAATTGAATGTTCTGTTACAGGCAATTCAGTAACTTTTGAACCGGATAATGAAACTGAAGAAGTAGTTGCTTACATTCCAGGCGAAATTGCACCTACACACACTTTTTATGATTACGACGCAAAGTATAATGATGAAAACGGTGCAAATCTTTTAATTCCTGCAGAACTTTCAGAAAATGACCTTGAAAAAATCCGAAAAACTGCATGTGCAGCTTATAAGGTTTTGGATGCAACAGGCCTTTCTCGCGTAGATTTTTTCATTGACCGCGACACAAAGGAAGTTTTCCTCAACGAAATTAATACATTACCTGGTTTTACATCAATTAGTATGTTCCCAAAAATGTGCGAAGCTGCCGGCCTTGAATTTAATGCTCTTATAAAACTTTTACTCGACGAAGCTGTTGCAAGATACAATTCTAAACAGCAGTTAATGACAAGCAGATAGCGCATTAATATTGAAGACTTATAAAAAACATGGTATAATACTTTAATTATATTAAATTCTATTCAACAAAGGATTTTTCACAAAATGAAAAAAAATAGTTTTTACACACTCGGATCATTAATCATTCTTTTGATTTGTGCATTCGTATTCGTTATTTTACCTGCATTTACAGGTTCTTCCGCAAAACAGGAAAAACTTCCTTCATTCGGAAAATACAATGGTAAAGAAATCCGTTATGAACAAGGTACAGATTTTGCTGACTTTGTTTCACATTACGGACAAATGTTCCAGAGCTACGGTCAGCAGATGGATTCTTCAACATATTATTATGTTTTTAACTACGCTTTCAATTCTACAGTTATGAAAATGGCATACACTGACGAAGTAAAAAAAGCTGGTTATAAAGTTCCAAAAACAGCCGTAAATCGTCAGATGCTTCCATACTTCAATGATGAAAATGGAAAATATTCATCAAAAATCTACAAACAGACACCTGCAGCTACAGTTGCAAGCATCAAAGAAGAAGTTGAAGAAAGTCTTCTTTCATCACGCTTCTACGATGATAACTTTGGTTCTCAAACAGACATTATGGGCTTAAATCCACTTTATGGTCTTAAAGAATCAAATGCAGAACTTGATTTCTTAAATGCAATGAACGTTAATAAACGTGGTTTCAATATGGCTGTATTCCCATTAAGCGATTATCCTGCAGAAGAAAAACTTGCTTACGGTAAAAACAATGCTGCTAAGTTTGTAAAATACGATTTATCAGCAATTACAATAACTGATGAATCAACTGCAAAAACAGTTGCTAAACGCCTTGCAAACGAAGAAATTACTTTCGAAGATGCAATTTCTGAATATTCTGAAAAGAATTTCACAAATACAGAAGGTAAACTTACATACAAATATCAGTATCAGATTGAAAATATGCTTTCAAATAAAGAAAACCTTGATGAAATTGCAAAACTTTCAGTTGGTGCTGTATCTTCTATCATTCAAACAACAAACGGTTACACTATTTTCAAATGCGATGCAGAACTTGTTCAACCAGATTTCGAAGCTTCTGAAATAGTTGATACAATTTCTTCTTATATGAACGTTTATGAAACTTCACTTATTGAAGATTTCTTTACAGCAAAAGCTAAAGACTTTACTTCTGCTGCTATGAACTCAGACTTTGCTGCAGCTTGTACTGATTTTGCTATTGAAAATGTTACAATTGAACCATTCCCATTAAACTACGGAAGCGCTACAATTACTCATTCTGTTGACACTTCAGTAAAAGGTCTTGCAAATGCTGATACAAACGAAAACTTCCTTAAGACTGCATTCTCTTTGAAGTTAAACGAAATTTCAGCTCCAATTGTAATGAACAATAACGTAATTGTTATTCAGTATACTACTGAAAATACTGACGAAGGTGATGATGCTTCTATTTCTGAAATTACAACATATGATGAATCTTCTACTTCTGAATTCATTATGAATAGTCCTAAACTTGTAAATAACTTTGCTGAAGTTTATTATCAGTATTTAATGAATTAGTAAAAATAATTGACTGAAAATAATTCAAAGCCCTGCCTTGTTCAAACACCGCAGGGCTTTTCTGTATCATATAACGAAAGATTTCTCTATTCAAAATACAACCCTTCTAAGGCTATTTTACAAACAATACAAAACATTCAACTTCTTCCAAATACATTAATTTTGTGCTGTTCACCAGTTCTTTCATACGGATTATTTGAACTTGCACAAAAACTTCCTCAAGATTGTTTTATTTTACTATGTGAAGCAGATAATAATCTTTTGGAATTACAACGCCAGCAAATAAAAGAGCTTCCTGAAAATTGTGCACGATTGTCGCAGCAGCAATTATATGAACTTCCGCAAATGCTCAATGGCGGAGAATGGGAATTGGAAGATGGTAAAAAACTTCCACCGCCACACAACTTCCGCCGTGTTCAACGTATAGATTTTTCGGCAGGTGTTCAATTTTCTTCCGCTTTTTACAATGACCTTCACTCCGCTTGTATTTCCTCTGTAAAAACCTTCTGGGCTAACCGCATAACACTTGTACGTTTTGGCCGAAAATATTCCAGAAATCTTTTTACAAACCTTCACAAACTTCCGCAAACAACTCCTATTACTAACTACTTTGGAAAAGTTTCCAAACCAATTATTGTAATTGGGGCAGGCGAATCAACTGATAAAATTTTACAAAAATTACAAACAAAATCTCAACAATTTTTTATAATTTGTGTCGATACAGTTTTACCAGTCTTATTAAAAAAAGGAATTTCACCTGATGCAGTTTTTATTGAAGAAGCACAAACCGTAATTGCAAAAGCCTTTATTGGCGTTTTAAACAAAAACCTTCACATTTTTGCAGGTTTGTCTTCCTTGCCTTTACTTTCGCATATTTTTCCACTCAACCAAATAACTTTTTTTACAACTTTATATACGGATTGTACGTTCTTAAGAAATTTACAAAAACAAAATCTTTTGCCGCCAGTAAACGCTGCTCTTGGATCTGTTGGATTAACCGCCGTTGAATACGCGTTAAAATTTCGAACAGATTCTTCCATTCCAGTTTATATTTGTGGTCTTGATTTTTCTTATTCAATTGGAGCAACACATACAAAAGGTGCAATGGCACACCTTCAACGTTTAATTTCCACAACCCGTTTACAACCTGTAGAAAATTATCCAGCAGCTTTTGGTATTGGAACTGAGCAATTTGTAAACAATGAAGGACAAAAGCAAATTACAACTCAAAATCTTCATAATTATGCGCTTTTATTTAAAAACAGATATTATGAAGTTCAAAACCTTTTTACACTTTCGAAATCCGGAATTGACTTATCTCTTCCATTCGCAAATTTTAATTCAATAAATGCAACAGGAACTTTCATACCTGGTAATAACAGTAACATTACTGAAAATTCAATTAGTAACTTTTTTGAAAATGAACGCAAAACTCTGGAAGAACTTCGTGATCTTTTGTCCGGAAAAATCCCCTTACCACAAGCTGAACTTTCCGCAAGAATAAAAGAAATTGCGCAACCTCGTGAATACCTTTTCCTTCATTTTGCCGACGGTTACGCTTTTTCTATGGAATTATCGTTCTTAAAGAGAATCCGTTCAGAAATTGATTTTTTCCTAAAATTGTTTTAATTATCTTCGTTTTCTTTTAATACGGCAAGGAATGCGCTCTGAGGTAATTCCACATCACCAATCATCTTCATACGCTTTTTACCTTCCTTCTGTTTTTCCAATAGTTTACGTTTACGAGTAATATCACCACCGTAACATTTTGCAAGAACGTCTTTTCGTACCGGATTTACAGTTTCGCGTGCAATAATTTGTCCACCAATTGCACCTTGAATTGCAACTTTAAACTGCTGTCTGGAAATTTCACCTTTCAAACGTTCGCAAACTTTACGAGAACGTTCTACAGCGTTTGCTTTAAAAGTTAAAAGTGAAAGAGCATCTACAGGTTTGCTATTAATAAGAATATCAACTTTTACTAAATCTGTAGCGCGGTATCCAATTACTTCATAGTCAAAAGAAGCATAACCTCGGCTGTAACTTTTCAAACGGTCGTAAAAATCAAATAAAACTTCGGCTAATGGCATTTCGTATGTAAGTTCTACGCGTTTTGTATCAAGATACTGCATATTAGTTTGCATTCCGCGTTTTTCTGTACACAAAGCCATAATTGAGCCAAGATAATCAGCTGGCGTAATAATTGAAGCTTTTATATAAGGTTCTTCAGCATCTCTAATTCTTCCCTGCGGATATTCAGAAGGATTATCAATGTACATGTCTTCACCGTTCTGAAGATGAAGCAAATAACGTACACTTGGAGCTGTAAAAATTACCGCCTGATCAAAATCGCGTTCAAGGCGTTCCTGAATAATTTCAAGATGAAGTAATCCCAAAAAACCACAGCGGAATCCATTTCCAAGAGCAAGTGAATTATCTTTTTCATAAATAAGGCTTGCATCATTTAATTTAAGTTTTTCCATGCTGTCTTTTAACTCTTCGTAGTCATTCGAATCCATTGGGTAAATTGATGAATAAACTACAGGTTTTACTTCTTTAAATCCAGGCAATGGATTTTCCACCGGATTTTCAACAGTTGTAATTGTATCGCCGACTTTTACATCGCTTACAGTTTTTAATCCTGAAATAATGTAACCAACGTCACCGGCTTCAAGCACTCCAGTTTCTTCGTAATTTATTTTAAAAATTCCACACTGCTCTACTTTGTATTCAGTTCCACTGCTCATCATTTTGATTAGTTCGCCAGTTTTTAAACGGCCTTCCATAACTCGAACGTGAACTACAACTCCACGGTAAATATCATAATGGCAGTCAAAAATTAATGCTGCAAGTTTTCCATCCGGATTTCCTTTAGGCGCAGGGAATTTTGTTACAATAGCTTCAAGCAGTTCATCAATTCCTTCACCGGTTTTAGCAGAAACACACATAGCTTCCGAAGAATCTAAACCAAGTTCGTTATCAATCTGATTTTTACAAGAAGGAATATCGGCCGAAGCAAGGTCAATTTTATTTATTACCGGAACCATAGTTAAATCATGTTCCAAAGCCATATACATATTAGAAACTGTTTGACTTTCAACGCCCTGAGTTGCATCAATTAAAAGTAAAGCACCTTCACAAGACGCAATTGCGCGGCTTACTTCATAACTAAAGTCAACATGACCTGGAGTATCAACAAAGTTTAATTCATAATCATTTCCATCTTTTGCATGGTAAGGAATTGTTACAGCCTGACTTTTAATTGTAATTCCTCGCTCACGCTCAATATCCATATTGTCCAGAATCTGATTCATCATTTTTCTGTCATCAATAATTTTTGCTTTTTGAATTAATCTGTCTGATAAGGTTGATTTACCATGATCAATGTGAGCAACAATACAAAAGTTTCGCTTAAATTTCATTTGCGTCATCTGCAATTCTCCTTAAACTTTGTTTAATTAAAAATAAAATGGACTATCAAGTGCATTTGCAAGCGTGATTGGCATATCCAAATATCCGCTGGCACGCCTTTTTGTATTTAAAAATACACCAACATATTTATTTTTCTCATCAAGTTTTATATCTTTAATTGTAATTTCATCGTTTTCGGAAAAGTTTGCATCGTCTGCAATTCCACCACGAATTACTTTTTCAATAATATAAGAATTTCTGTTTATTGTTGAAGATTGTTTCAACTTCATTCCAAACATTGGAATAAACGAACCAGTAAATAAATCACTTTGATAAGCAAGAGCATTTGGTTCTTCGGAACGTTTTTCCAAATATACAAGACATTCATTCTCAGCTTTTTCTTCGTTCTTATACTTTACAGGAATAATTGTACCTGGAGTATAAGATAAAAGAACAAATTGAAAATCATCAATAGTATTAATTTTTATTCCAGCGGCTTCATAAATTACGTCATCTTCAGATAAACGCGACATACAGGCAGATCCGCCGGGAATTACATATTGAACCTCAAGTCCAAGATTCAAAGGACCTTTGCGCACAGTTCTTCCGTATGCGGCAATCCACGCATGTTGAACATTTCCGCCTGCATACAAATACTGCAGTTCTTGTTTTAAATATTCAACCGGAATTGCAAAGTTTAATCCCTGATACTGTAACATTCCTGCAAATACAATTGCTTGAACATTCATTTTTTCATCAATTAACGGACCACCTGAGTTACCAGAGTTTACCGCAGCATCAATCTGGAAAACGTGACCTAAAGTAAGAAGTTTGCGTTCTGTAGCTGAAATAATACCGGAGGTGATAGTTCCTTCAAGACCAATCGGTGTACCAATTGCGCTAATTTTATCACCAATCTGCAAATCAGAACTTGAACCAAGCGATAGAACATAATTCGGTTCAACTTCAGCTTTTAAAAGAGCCAAATCAAGGATTGAATCATAGCCTATAACTTTTGCGGGAATTTTTGTGTCTGTATCTGGCAGCATTTTTACATAAAGCCGAGAAAAACCTTCATATCTTCCATCAACTAAATCTTCAATTACGTGATGATTCGTAATTAAATAACCACGCTTATCAATAAAAAATCCGGAACCAATAACAATATCAGCCATTCCGGCACCATTTTCTACTTTAATACCTTTATCTACCCAGACAGTAACAGTTGCATTTATACAATCGGCAATAGACTGCGGACGTTTTTCTTCAAATCCCTCAAGAACTAAAGCTTTTTCTACAAAAAGAGAATTTAATTGCTCTTGAAACTCATTAATTTCGGTCTCAGACAAATATTCACCGCCAAAATAATTATTCACATTTATTAAGGTTGAATAATAACGGAATGCTTCGTTGTAATCTTTTGCATCAAGTTGATTTAATAATTGATTTCGAACTTTTGTATAATTTTTTTGAATAATATCTTTTCGACCAAGTAAACAAGCACGCCACAAAGCTTTTACAGGTTCGGTTTTTGCAAATTCGTTAATACGTTCAATTTCCGAATTGATTACGTCTTCATCAGTATAATTGAGCGGAGTTTGAATTTCATCCGGTTGTTTTAAAGTTTTACAGGCAGAAAATGCGGTTAGTAAAAAAAAGCCAAAAATTACTGCCTTTATTATATTTGATTTCATTTTCATTTTATAATCTTCTTACAAAAAATATCTTTTCCAATTTTAATTATTGAATATCTTTCTTCTTCGTATTCCATTAAGTCAATAGTGCCTTGAGAAATACCTTTATTTGCAAACTCCAAAGCGGCCAATTCAACTTCAAGCGAAAGTCTTTCATCAATGAAGAAAACATGCTCGTTATCGCCGGCATAAATAATTACTTCTTCGTCCATGTAATTCATTTTTAAAGGAAGTCCGTCAACACTGTATAATTCAACAAGTGATAAACCATTTGAATCATAAAAAACAGTTTCTTCAATAACAGATTCACCTTTTTTTGCAGGATATTTAATACACTGGCAGTCAATTATTCCGTTATCATCATAGTCCCATGTAGTAATTGAACCGTTATTTTCAAGATATTCTTCCGAGAATTCAAAGAAAGTGTTCGAATTTCGGTCAATCTGTACTTTCTTTAGGTAAATATTTTTATTTTCTACAACTTTACTAAATATTTTTTCCATGGCAGTCTGTTGCTCAATTTTTAAGCTGATTTCATCTGTCAAACTATCATCATCCGTCATTTCATCAAAAAACTCTGAAGTTTCAAACAAACCGTCATTATCATAATCTGCATAGCGAACAAATGGAGTTCCTGTAGAAAAATCACAGAAAGCATATTCTTTTTCGTTTTCGTAAAAATGTGCAAAAACAAGTTTACCATTTAAGGTTGTATAAACAACACGAGCATTATCACGTTCTGTAATTGGAAGTTCAACAGTAGAAGACTTTATTAAAAGTTCGTAAGCATTTGGAACTGTAATTTCAGAATTGATAAATGGAACGTAAAACGAAAGTCCAATTTCTTGTAAAACTGTATTTAAACGCATTTCGAATGGTGCATAAACATAATCATCGTGTAAGAAATTGAAAGTATAATTATCATTTAAAAACTGAACTTTTTGAACGTTCGGAAAAGTATCATAAAAAAGCTGAATATTATCGTTTGTGAAATGAACACTTACAGGTGCGCCATAATCGCAAGCAACGTACATTTCTTTTATTCCATCGTAATTTTTATCATAATTTACATATTGTGGACGGCCAAGTGAATACTTTACCGACAATTCATTCTGTAAATCTAAATCATCATCTATAAGGATAAAACCTTCGTAATTTGTAAGTTTTTCGACAATCTTATATTTTACTTCTTCAGATTGAACAGCTTTTACGAATAACTCAAGTGTGTTTAAGTTTACAGAATCATTAATAAATTCAAAAAAGTCATCAAATGCCTGGTCTTCCGAAATCATCCCTATTTTAAGTTGTTGAATTACAAGCAGCGGATTTTTAGTTTTCGTTTTTGCACTTATAGATTTTATCAGTCGTGAATTAATTTCTTCATTTGCAAGGAAAGATGCATAAACTTCAAGTTCTTCGTTATTTCCTGAATAATCTGGAAGTTTTGAAATATATGAATCAGCAATTATTTGAACATTTTCAGGAATTGTGTAATCAACGCCTTTAACTTCGGCTTCGTTCTTGAAAGTTGTTTCGAAAATGAAAAATAATTCTGGGAAACGTATATCTGAAGGGTAAACCCTGCGAGCACTGTTCACTTTCTGTCGTGCATTTTTAAGGGAATCCGCAGTACCCATTCTGTAATAATTTTTTATACGAATAAACTCGGCATCAGCTGAATAAATAAAAGGTTCATCATTTAATACTTCTAAAGATTCCGAATAATGTCCGGTATCGCAAAGAATATCAGAATATAAAATTCTAGCACCATTTTTTGAATAACCAATCCAATTATCCTTATTGAAAGCTTGGGAAATTACATCAAGAGCATCAGCTTTTCGAGCACCTAAATTATATTGAGCAGCAGCCTTTATATAAATAAGGTCCGAAATTGAATCATCATAAGTAAGTCCAAGTTCAGCTTGACGTAGAGCATCTTCCCAATCGCCAGAAAGCTGACAATTTTCAGCAAGCTTCAAACATCTTTGAGCGGTATTTCTATTTGCAAGGGACGCAGACCCTTGTGCAAAAATGTTTACACAACAAAACAAAAAAAGAACGGATAATGCAATATACTTTTTCATAAACTTAAACCAATAAAGCCTTTATTTTAACAACCGTTTTACAATCCAATTGTTAAATCCACAAACATTTCCAAAAATACAGATAATATCCTGATTTTTTCCTGCAAGCTGTTGAACAACCGGTATTAACTCTCGCTTTTGTTCAGGCACATGCCAGTCAGAATATATATCAGTAATTTTCTTTTTAGTTCCATCAGCATTTTCAACTTCATCATCACAATAAGCACTTCGTACAGCCACCGGAAGCGTTACACCCTTAAGGATAAATTCATCGTTAAAAATGAGATTTACAGTTTGTCCGTTACCTTCCACAGATAAAGAACCAAAAGGAAAACTGTAAAAACCTTCTATATATATTATAGCAGAAAACAACGTTTGAGTGCGCGTTTTTGAACGTTTTTTTACAAAAATAGTGTTATTTTTAACGGAAAACTCAACATTATGAAACGAAATTTCCCGCGGATTTTTACAAAAATCTTCTAGAAAAGCATGCGGAATCCGTTGTGTTTCTTCGGCATTATTACAGGCTTTAAGCAATAATCGGTGTTGAATAGCAGGCGGAAAAGTTTTGAACTTATGTAAAGGAAACTCACCTGCGAACGTACGCTCACCTGCGAACGTACGCTCACCTGCGACTGCTCGCTCACCTGCGACTGCTCGCTCACCTGCGAACGTACGCTCACCTGCGCCAAAGCTCTCCTCCGCGGCGGCAACTGCAGCTTCTATTACGGCAGCATCATCTGCGGCACGATTTGCACCAGAAAGGACAGCTGCTTGCCATTGTGGAAAATGCGCGCTTAGATACGGCATCAGTTCGTGGCGGATTTTATTGCGCTGGTAGGCTACGTTGGAGTTTGTAGAATCCGTACGCCAATTCTGACCATTTTCATTCAAATATTCCTCAATTTCCTCTCTTTTTATTTCAAGCAAAGGACGGATATACTTTCCTCTAACAAATTTAATTCCAGACAAGGCTTCGCTGGATGCACCACTTAAAAATCGCATTAAAACAGTTTCTAGCTGATCATTTTGATTATGCGCCAGACATAAAAAATCAAGGTTATTATCTTTTATAAATTCTTCAAAAATTGAATAACGTAAAAAACGGGCAGCTTCTTCAACTCCAAGTCCTCGTTCATTTGCGCAGTCAAAAACTTTTCCCCGTGGAATTTCAATAACTTTACAAGAACAATTTCCAAGTTTTTCACAAAGTTTATTTACAAACTCCGCATCGCCACGAGTTTCTTCCACTTCCCGAATATTATGATTTACTGTAATAACTTTTACAGACGACAAAATACGTGATAAAGAAAGCAAAAGTGAAACAGAATCTGCACCACCAGAAACTGCAACACCAATTTTTAAATCAGTAAAATGCTCTTCTGAAAGCTTACAGCAACGAGATAATCCATTTTTTACTTTTTGCTCAAAATTACACATAAAAAAAAAGGCCGTCTATAAAAGACAGCCTTTATTATACACTAAAACGTATCTATTTTCGACCCGAAAACAGGCAAACCTATTAGCGAGCAGGTGATACAGTTACCAATGGAAGATTAGCATCTGTAAGAACTTCAACCTTCTTTCCAAGGTCCAAATCCTTTACGCGCAAAGCTTCTGAAACATTGATTTTTGAAATATCAGCAGTAATAGTTTCTGGAAGATCAGCGATACAAGCCTTAATCTTGATTTCGTTGTTGCGTTCTTTCTTGAAACCACCTTTAAGTACACCAGCAGGAGTTCCCTGGAAGTGAACCTTAATTTTCATAACCAATTTCTGGTCTGCATCTGGTACAAAGAAATCTGCGTGTAAAACTTTGTCTGTACGGATGTTGTATTCAACGTCCTTAATTAAAGCTACAGAATCTTTTCCATCAACTTTCAAAGTGATAGATGTAGTTGGAGTAATGTTTCTCCAGATTTTGTTGAATTCTACTTCGCCAACTTCAATAGATGTAGCCTCGCCTTTTGCATTGTATACAACAGCAGGGATACGTCCTTCTTTGCGAAGATTTTTAGCAGCTGTTTTACCAAGAACTGTTCTTGTTTTAGCTTCGATTGTCTGCTTACTCATTTTCTTAAAGCTCCTTATATCCTTTAAATTTATGTTTGAAAATAATAACAAATTAATGAATCTTATTCAATATATGGGCGCAGCATTATCTACCAACTCGCCTTGCGCCCTTCGCTAACGCTCACCGTCCTCACTCACTTCGTTCGCTCCGGTCGGCTGCTTCGCAGGGGCTCCACGCTCGGCGCGAGCAAAGCGAGCGCATGTCCAATAAACATTCCTTATTCTGCGAATGAAACCGTAGGTTTCTTACGCTCGGCGCGAGCAAAAACTCAGTATTCAACAAATCCGTGAGGCTATTTTTTTTTTACTTTCTAAATAACAGGTATCAGCACCTAAATCAATTTTATTAGACCATTCAATATTACTATCTACATCAGGATTTTTATTCCAACAAATTGAATTATCTGAATCTATATAACATTTACTGAAAATTGAAAAATCTTTTAATATACCTCATGAACAGTTCCATCTTTAATTAATGGATTTACATCAAAAATACGTATTTCATTGTTATCAAAAGTTATTTCTAATTTATAATTGTTTCGCGGTATTACCTTAACAGGCTTTTTACGTCCCTGAGAGAAATATTCGACTGTCCTTACATCCATTCCTTTTGAAAGATAGTATTCAACAGAGTTTTTCATTACTTTTTTTCTTTTTCTATTAAAGAGGATCTATACTAAATAAATCCATATGTTTTACTGCCAATTCCCAATTTTCCAATAATTTAGTTTGATGAAATGCTGCCCATCCAATTACCATTTCAAACTAGATAATTTTCTTTAATCATCTATTCATCAAACCGTCATCTTAACATTGTTTATCTCCAATTTTTATCATAAACAATAACATACTCTAATACATACACTTCACAGACTGTTCTATTTCTTAAAAAAAAAGAATTCCCATTTATCGAGAGTTCTTTTTAGTACTGGGCCGATAGGATTCGCCGTTACGTCGGAAAACCTCCTGTTTTCCTCCTCCACGGCGTCTCGTTCGCTAAAACTGCCATCCTTGGCAGTTTTACCAAAAAAACGCTCCACTGGAGCCTTTTTATAAAGAAGTAAAAACTAAAAAAATGCTCCAAGTTTTCGCATTTTTTCTTAACGTTTTTTTCATCTAAAAGGCTTCGAATCCTGGCGGCCCTATTTCTCTTACTTTTTCTATTTCGTTAAATAAAAAAGAGTTCCCGTATAACGAGAACTCTTTTTTAGTACTGGGCCGACAGGATTCGAACCTGTGGAATGACGGCACCAAAAGCCGTTGTCTTACCGCTTGACGACGGCCCAATAGACATTATCTATTGTACACTATTTTAATCATCTATGGAAGTACCTGTTTCAACATGTCCTGCTTTATATTCATCTAAAATTTTATTTTGAAGCTCAGTTCTGAACTCAGGACTTATTGGATGAGCAACATCTTTGTACTCACCATTAGCAGTTTTGCGACTAGGCATTGCTATAAACAAACCGCTTTTTCCTTCGATGATTTTCACGTTGTGAACAACAAAACAGTTATCAAAAGTAACTGTTACGTATGCACGCAACTTTCCTTCATCTTCAACTTTTCTGATTCTTAATTCTGTAATCTGCATAAAATACCTCCGCACAATTACGTAAAAACAAACTATACAGTCTGCACAAGTTTACAATTCCAAGCATTACCAAGCAAATTACTTACTGTTTGAGCTTGTTGCCTTAAAGTAAACGCACCATAAACAGTTGAACCTGAACCTGACATTTCAGCGAAACAACAGCCAGCTTCCTTTATATCCATTATTGCAGTTTTTATCTCCTCATATGCTTCCGCAATAACAGGTGTAAATGTATTTTTAAAAGTCCAGGATTCTAACGGATTGTAGTAAATTCTCTCCAATTCACTTATCGTCGGACCTTCAATATTCTTTCCCTCTTCAAAAGCCTTATCAACTAAACAATAAGCTTCTTTTGTAGACGAGCTTACTTTTGGAAATATTAATAATAAAAAAATATCCGTTCTTGGTTTTATGCTTCTTACATATTCACCGCGACCAGTAACAACGGCACAACCTTTACCGTTTTCATCGCAATGCATAAAAAAGAAAACATCACTGCCAGTTTTGGAAGCAATATAATCTAGCTGTTCATCTGTCAGTTTCATTTCTGTAATTGTTTGTAAAACTCTAATTATTGCCGCTGCATCTGAAGAGCCTCCACCCAAACCTCCTCCGGATGGAATGCCTTTTATCAATTTTACAGACAGCCCTATAGAATCTACTCCAGTTACATCACAGAAAGCATTATAAGCACTGATTAAAGTATTATTTTCAGGCAATTGCATAGAATCACATTGAACAATACAACCCTTTTCGGAAGTCGGTGTTACAATCAATTCATCGAATAAATCAATTGTCTGAAATATACTTTCAATATTGTGAAATCCGTCATTGCGTTTAGGCAATACCTTTAATCCGAAATTAATTTTTGCATACGCTTTAACAGTAATAACACAATTCATCAGTATTTTAATTATACGTTCAGTTTTTTTGGATGTCAAAGTTTTTATATTTTTATATACAAACTGTTTAACGTACGGTTGTATACTATTTTCTAAAGTTTTCATACATTTTCATAAAATATCCTTTAAAAACTAGTTGACATTAACACGTCGTTGAAATATTGTTTGATTATCACAAAAAAATTACATATAGAACTGAGGTTTTTATGTCTGTAGATTCAGAATTTGATGAGTTTTCACTTTCATATTCATTTGGAGATGATTTCGACGATGAATTTGATGAAGATTTTGATGATGACTTCGATGATTACGAAGAAGATGACGAAGCTTTAGACGATTTCGATGATGATGCTGATTTGTACTACGACGATGTCTTTAAAGAGGAAGAAGATGTTGATGAACCTTACGATGACGTTGAAGAAGAAGACGGTTACGGTTCCTACAAAAGCAGCTTTGATGATGAAGAATAATTATATCTAATAAATTAAAATTCCGGCCTTTTTTTCAGCCGGATTTTTTTTATGCTTTGTAATCAATAACCTTACCATTAAACCAAAGCTTTTCAAGATTATAAAAATCTCTGGCCTGCTCAGACATTAAGTGAACAACAATTGACCCCAAATCAATTAAGTTCCAGTCATCACCATCTGGACTTTTTTTGTTTGTTAAATGAATTTCCAAATCATTTTCCTTGATATAATTCTTAACATCCTTATAAAGTCCCTGCCAGTGAGTAGAACTATTCACTGTTGTAATCACAAAATAATCAGTCCAACTGTTTAATCCGCTAATATCAATTAAAACTGTATTATTACCTTTTCCGTCTTCCATCAACTGAGCAATTTCTTTTGCCTTTTCTTCCATTGTTTTCATATTTTCACCTTATTTTGAAGATCTGCTTGGAATTACATAGCGTCCATCAAAGTCTTTACCTAAAATAATCGTAAAATCTACGCTAGCCTCTACACCAGATTCATCCATATCATCCTCTGGAGTTGCCTGTCTAATATTAGTACAGTGAATAAACTCTCCTACCATCTTTGCAACTTCTTCGTTACCAATGTGATCAATAATGATTGTATTTTCATAATCATTTGAATCAGCATTAACGGCACTAAGAACGTCGTAACTGGCATTTTGGAAAAGGATTGACGTATTACGAGCCAATCCCTGTACGGTAGTTCCATTTTGTATTTCAAGCACGTAAACACGACTAGTTAATGTACCGTCTGTAGATGCAAGCATATTTGTAGTCTGTTTAATAGCTTCTTTAATAAATTCACCATTGTTTAACGGAAACAAAAGCTGCTGACCGTCAACATTTCGGATAGAACCTGTAATTGTCTGACGAATAATCGACTCCGCATCAACTTCTGCCATATTTTTAAACAATGTATATTCTTCTTCTTCCGCAAGATTTGTGTCAAAACAAACCTTATATTTTTCAAAATGTTTCTTTTCAAAAATAATAAATTTCTTATCGTTGAGCCCTGTAATAAAGGCAGCCATTACATTCTGATAACGTTCCTGCACATCAGATTCGGATTCATCTTCAAGACGATAATGCAAATAAGTTGATATTTTGTCACCATCAAGATTTACAGCTCCTGAAGGTAAAAGCCAGCGTTCGCCATTATCTGAATAACAGTCTATAGGTTCAGAAATGAAAACTCTCATTCCACCAAGATAATCCGAAATTTTAATAAAATTATCAAGGGAAAGCACTACATGGTAAGGAAGCTTCAGCCCCAGTAATTTTTCAACTTCCGATTTATATGCTTCAATTCCAGCTTCATCATAAACTTTCTTGATTTTATCTACACGCCCCAAAGATTGATAAATTGCACCTGTATGACCTGGAATATTTATAAGAGCAGCTTTTTGCGAAGACGGATAATAAATCAACACACTTGAAAACAAATCCGATTTATCTTCATCTTCAACTACAAACAAAACGCGCATTACAAGATTTTTTTTAATTGAATCTTCAACGTTGTTAGTTTTTAAAGAAAGAGTAAATACTACAGAAATTGCAATACCAATTATGAAAATTAATATAATAAAAAGAATACCTTTTTGTTCATCTCTAATTTTTCGCATTTTCTATTCCAATTTTAATTTTTTTGTTAATTCCGAAATTACAATTTCAGTTGTAGGATAAATCGTAAAACCTCTTCCCTTTACGTACGTATAATTATCAAAAATCACTTTGTAAATCATTTCATCAAGAGAAAGCTCCATAAGTTGTTTTCTATACTCTTTTGTAACATGATCTCTGCCAGGTTCTATTTTATCTGCAATATACAAAATTTTTGTATAATCACACATTTTAGGACAAGCAGAAACGTGATTAGCAACAGCTTCAATCAACTGTTCATCATCAACTCCATATTCTTCTTTAAGCATAACTGCAGCTGCTCGACCATGTAAAAGAGCCGGTCTCTGCAGCTCCATTTCGTAAATTGGCATTCCATCTTTTTTAGCAAGTTCAAGCATTTTATCAGTTGAAAAATCTTTACACATATCGTGTGCAACTCCAATAAAATACCCTTTTTTACAGTCTAAACCAAACTTATCGCACAATTGTACACAAACATCAGCTACCCTAAGGCAATGTTCAAAACGTGTTTTTTTTACGTGCTCTTTAACGAACGCAGTTATAACTTCAGTTAATTCAGTATAATCAGTCATACTCACTCTTGGCTAAATCCGCAACATCATTCGAAAGCCATTTATACAAAGTTTCTTTTTCAATATACTCAAAAACCGGTTTAGGAACAAGGTATTTATAAGCTCTTCCGGCAGCAATTCTAGCCCTTATTTCAGTTGATGAAATTGGAAGAATTGGAATTTCTAGTACACGACATGGATATTTAAAAGTTTTTTTATCAAATTTCTCAGAAAAATCAGCTGTAAAATGACCTGTAGGTTTATTAAGTGACTGAACATATGTTTCAAACTTTTGCCCAAAAATATCAGGATAGCGAGGCACTACAGTAATGTCCGCAAGTTCCGCAACTTCGTCCGCACACTTCCATTTATGAAACTGAGCTGCAATTTCTTCGCCCATTAAAAGCGCAGGTTTTCCAGTCAAGTGACCTTCATATTTCTTATACAAATATTTAAGTGTATCAATTGTGTAAGAAATTCCACCACGATCAACTTCACAAGTTTCAAGTTCAAAAATACCACCGGGTACAGAATTACAAAAAGCCGCAACCATGCACAATCTGTCTTCAGTTGAAACTCCACCTGCAATTTCCTTATGAGGAGGAACACAAGTTGGAATAAAAAGGATTTTTTCATACCCAAGTTCCTTAATCATAATTTCAGCCAGCATTGCGTGACCTATATGAAGAGGATTAAAACTACCACCTAAAATTGCAATTTTCACTGTAACACTCTCTTAATTTTCACTTCCAGGATATTGAATATTTTCGTCATCCTCGTCCATACCGGCTCGCGACGACATAAAATTATTCCCAGCTAAAGTTTCATTTTCTTTCTCTTTATTGTTACGCTTTTCGAGCTGATTTACAAGTGTAACTATCTGATTTTTTGCATCTTTCATACCGCGGCCATCAAGTACAGAAACTGGTATAACAGCAGTACCTTTTTCACTTTTACGGATTTTTTTCGCCAGTTCAACCGCGTGGTCGTAAGCCCCTTCAACATCAATTTTATTTAACAATACGATTCTAGGTTTATCTAACAGTTCTTCAGAATAATTTTCCAACTCGGCCTTCAAAGTATCATATGCATCTAAATATTTTTCATCGGAACAATCAATCATAAAAATTAAACAAGCAGTTCGTGTAATATGTTTTAAAAAGGTATCGCCTAAACCAAGTCCTTCGCTAGCTCCTTCAATAATTCCAGGAATATCAGCAATAATAATATCAGCTTCATCATCAATTCTCAAAACACCTAAATTTGGAATAATTGTCGTAAAAGGATACGGTGCAATTTTTGGACGTGCATTTGTAAAATACGTTAATAAGGAAGATTTACCTGCATTTGGAAAACCAACAAGTCCAACATCAGCCATAATGCTAAGTTCCAGTTTTAATATACGAGTTTCTCCTCTTTCGCCCGGATTTGCATGTCTTGGTGCCTGATTAGTAGAAGTTTTAAAATGAACATTTCCCCAACCACCATTTCCGCCTTTTAAGAAAGTAAAAGATTCATTGTCTGCACTTGTAGAAAAATCATAAATAATTTCGTCAGTTTCTGCATCGCGAATGGTAGTGCCTGGAGGAACTGGAATTACACAATCTTCACCATCCGCACCATAACGATTCCATCCCTGACCATCGCCACCGTTCTTAGCTTTAAAACAAACTCTATGACGCAATTTTGCTAAAGTACGTAAATTCTTTTTTACAACAAAAATAACATCGCCGCCTCGACCACCATCTCCACCGTTTGGTCCACCATGAGGAATATATTTTTCCCGTCGAAAAGCAACACAACCGTTACCACCGTTTCCAGAGCGAACTTCTATTGTAGCTTCATCAGCAAAACCTAACATAAAAAACTCCATAACCTTCTGAATTTTATTCAGAAACTAAATGACAATAAAAAAGCCCGGCAGATTTTATCACACCGGGCATTTAACTAAGCTAAAAAATGCTTATTTAGCAGCTTCTACAGAAACGATTTTGTGATTGTTTCTTTCAGAAAAAACAACCTTTCCGTCTGCTGTAGCAAACAAACTGTCATCACCAGCTTTCATAACATTGTCGCCAGGATAGAATTTTGTTCCACGCTGTTTAACAATGATTGAACCTGCAGTAACAGTTTCACCAGCATATCTTTTAACGCCCAAGCTTTTTGGATTTGGATCGCGTCCGTTTTTAGCACCAGATCCACCACGTGTTCTTCCCATAGTAATCTCCTTTAAAACTTCAATTATGCAAGAGTGATTGATTCAACACGTACTTTTGTGTACTGCTGTCTGTGACCAATCATGCGGTGATAGTCTTTCTTAGACTTATATTTGAAAACCAAAACCTTCTTGTCTTTGAAAGTTTCTTCAACAACTACAGTTACTTTTGCACCTTTTACATAAGGAGCACCAACACTGATTTTGTCTCCATCGCTTACTAAAAGAACAGTATCAATGTCAATTTTTGTACCTTTTTCAGCATCAAGCTTATCTACTGTAAGGACAACATCTTTTTCAGCTTTATACTGTTTGCCCTTGAATTCAATAGTTGCGTACATATAATACCTCTATTAAAAAAATTCATATATAAACATCAAAAGCAGCGGAACTAGGAAACAAAATCCGTTCTGCCTTCAACTGGCAAAAAGACCGAGTAATGCGTATAAAACGGGGATTAAATACCATTACAGCCAAAGTCTAATTACGTAACAAATATAATAATGATTTTCTTTAAAATGTTCAATAGATATAATAAAAACTATAAAAGAAAAGGCTTGATCCAAAAACGAACCAAGCCTTTTTTGTAAAAAAAATTAATTTAAGATTTAACTATTTCTTAAATACAACCTTCTTTACTGTGATTTTATCACCAGATACAGCTGCATAACTAGAATTCTGAATAAATAACTGAATTCTGTTAGCCTGTGTATCACAATCTGCATCTACAGCAGAACCTGTTGAATAATCAGTATACTTAGCACCAGCAAAACAAGCACCTGTAAGTGTAACTTCTTCTTTTGATGTTGAAGAAACAGTTGCAGAAGCCTGAGATGCGTCATTCATAAGCTGAGCATTACACTGAATACCAGTTGCACTGTCCCAAGAATATGTTACTTCGAAAGTTTTATAATCGCCAGTAACAGGAGCAGCAAAGTCAACATAATTGTCATAAGCATTTGTTGTAAGTACTTCTTCACCTTCAAAAGCAACAAAATCTTTTGTTTCTGGAATAGGATCTGGCTCTGGATCTCCACCATTTCCAGCACAACTAACTAATGAAAATGCAAAAATTGCACCTAATACTAATAAAATTTTTTTCATGTCGTTCCTCCTAATGAACGTTTTTTTAAGATAATTTAATTTTACACTCAAATTGAAAAAAAGCAAATTTTTTATATTATCTTTTACATTCACGTTCGTAATAAGCAATTTTTTTTAATACAAAATTTTAGCATTTGCGTCTGCATAAGGCCCTTTTGTAAATAATAAATCCTTAATTTTTCCATTTTCCCACGTAAAATCAACTTTATACCCGCCTTTTATGCACAAACCTTTTACACTACCAGATTGCCATTCTTTCTGTTTTGGAAGAGCCGGCAAAAATTTTACTACAATAGTTCCATCAGTTTTTAACTCACTTTGAACCAGCATACGCATTACCGCAGCCAATGAACCAAAGTTACCGTCAATTTGAAACGGCGGATGATTATCTAAAAGATTATGCAGCGTAGAATGGCTCAAAAGCTTTACAATTGCTTCAAGTGCTTCATCACCTTGTTCAAGCTGAGCACGGAAGTTTATAATCCAAGCTTGACTCCAACCAGTGTGACCGCCACCATTTGCCAGTCGCTTAGTCAAAGTTTTTTTACAGGCTTCCGCAAGTTCTGGAGTTTTTTCTACAGTAATTGTATGCCCCGGATATAATCCGTACAAATGCGAAATATGTCTGTGTCCAGGTTCAACTTCTGGAACTTCAGTATTCCATTCCATTAAAGAACCATCAGAATTAAGTTCCGGCTTTTTAAGGTGATTCAAAACATAGCGGAAGGAATCAAAATCCTGGGCATTATATGATTTTCCTTTTTTATTTTTACAGTTATTGCCAAGAATTGAGCGCGCTTTTAATACCGAAGTAAAAAGATGTTCCAAAATCATATTATCCATTTCGGAACCTTCGCAAAAAGCGCCAACTTGTCCAGCTTTTGTAACATAAGAATTTTCCGGCGACAAACTAGGATTTATTACAAGGAACGGATTTCCGTCTTCCGCAAGTAAATCACATGGAGTAAGAAAATCTACAAAAAACTGACAAGCTTCGTGCATCAAATAATAGTAACGCGCAAGGCACACAGCATCCATTGTATATTCAAAATGTTCCCAAATATGAGTTGCAATCCAGGCTGCACCCAAAGTCCAGTAAGTACCTGGTAACCATGCATCTTGAGGAGCCGCATCACCCCAAAAATCAGTATTATGATGAAGAACATAACCTCGACATCCGTACATTTGTTTTGCAACTTCACAGCCATTTTCGTAACCACGTTCCAAAAGTTCAAAAAGCGGTAATTCACATTCGGAAAGTCCTGCAATATTTACAGGCCAGTAGTTCATCTGTGCATTTATGTTGATTGTATACTTACTGCCCCACGGAGGATCCATATAACAATTCCAAAGGCCCTGCAGCGTTGTTGGAAGTTCGCCAGGAACACGGCTTGCAGAAATTAGAAGATAGCGTGAAAAATTTGTATAAAGATTTACAAGTTTAGTATTGTCTGGAGCAGCTGATTTTAACAGTTCAGGAGTAGACATTCCGCAATCAACAGATTTATTCTCTTCTCCACCAATTTTCATTTCAAATCTATCCCAGTAACCTTTGTATTCAACAAGATGCCATCCAAATAAATCTTCCGCAGCAACTCCAACCCCATGCGATTCAATAAAATCCTTCATTTTTAAAAGATTTGCCTTACATTCGCCCGCCCACGTATTTTTTTGGATTAATTTATCATACTGCTGTTTAGAAAGCTTCTTTTTATTCCATTTCCAGGTACGAATATCAATAAAAAACAAAACTTCATCACATTTTTCGCCAGTCAAGCAAAAACCTTTTGTGTCTACATTTCCACCGCTAGCAACAGCCCCAACACCAACACAAAACGGAATGCCGTGCGCATCTTCCAAAAAAATAAATCCATCTTCAGCACGTAAATCGTCACACCAAATTCCTCTGTCTAAATAGCCAGAAAAATTAATTTTCCCTTTTTCAGAAGCAGTTACATGCATAAAAAGCATATCATCCACTGCACTAATCCAGGTTTTACGAGTAAAAGTTACTCCATTTTCATCAGTATAAAAAACAACAGAACAGGCTTCACCAAGATTTAACTCAGCTTTATAAGAATCTAAACATTCCGAAGAACATTTGTGCTGCAAAGGCCAGCCGCATTCAAGGCCAGCAAACTTTTCAGAATAAAAATCTATTTTAAAATCACCGGCAGTTTGATAAACGCGTTCATTTACACCATTTCCGCTCAACGCTTCAAAACCAAGCTTCTGAGCTTCAGTAACTTTTCCTTCCAGAACCAATTCCCTGATTTTTGGAAGATATTTTTGCGCATCCGAATTAACTCTATCCTGTGGACCACCAGACCAAATTCCTTCTTCATTTAACTGAATAATCTCATTACACGGATGAGTTTTTACCATTGCACCAAGTCGTCCGTTTCCAAGCGGAAGGTATTCTTCCCATTTTGCAGGAATCTGATTAAACTGCAGTTTTTCGCACATATTACAACCTTATTTTTAAATTTCCGGGAACTCAATTGTTTTCATCATTCCCTTACCTTTTACATCACACATAATTTCACGGTATTTGAATTTAACATGATGTTCATCCAAACTCTTTTTTACACTTTCGGTCATTCTAATATGCCCCGGAGTACAATTACTTTCCATTCGGCTGGCAACGTTAACTGTATCGCCCCAAATATCGTAAATAAATTTATTTTTTCCAATAACACCGGCAATAACATGACCTGAATTTAAACCGATTCTAAGTTTAAATTTAATTTTTGCAGTTTTATTATATTCTGCCAAATCTTTATACATACCAATAGCAAATTTCAACATAATTACAGCATGATTTTCATTTTTCTCAGGAACACCACACGCTGCCATATACGCATCGCCAATAGTTTTTATTTTTTCAACACCCATGCTTGCGGCGCGTTTATCAAATCTACTTATTAAATCATTTAGCGAAGATACAATATCCTGCGCAGAAGCTTTACTTGTAGCATTTGTAAAACCAACAATATCAGAAAAAAGAACCGTTACATTATCATAAGCATCAGCAATTGTTTTATTACCACCAACACCTTTTAACCGCTCAGCAATTGAAACCGGAAGAATATTTTTAAGCAGTCGATCGGAATCATCTTTTGCCATTTGAAGTTCAACCGTTGCCATTTGGATTTGAGTTTCAAGCATAAGCTGACGTTTTTTGCTGGCTTTATTCGTTGCAATAAAAATGATAATCATTGAAGCTAAAATGAAAGTTGCAAGACTTATCCAGAAAACCGGCAGTTGATAAAAGTGAGCTTTCTGAATAAATTCAACAAATTGCATATTTTCAGAAAAATCCCCTTCACTATTTTGAACATCAACCCAGAACTTGTATTTACCAGGCTTCAAATTAGTATAGTTTACAGTTCGTCTGTCAGTTAATTCTGAAAAATCGTTGTCAAAACCTTCCATTTTGTAAATAAAGCGGTTTCGTTCGCTGGCCGTAAAGCTTAAACCCGTATATTCAATTTGAATATGTTTTGCATCCGGCGAAATTATGATTGGTTCATCAAAAGAATAGTAAACAGCATCATCAATTTTTACATTTAAAAGCTGAACAATTGGTAAAACCCTTTTCGAGTGAGCACGCAGCGGATCATAAATTGCAAAACCATCCGTCAAAGTAAACCAAATTCTTCCATCACTATCTACCATGCTCAAAGCTGTAGAGTTTGCACCGTTCGTCTTCAATCCATCATTCTGATTAAAAAACTGCACATCAAAGCTTTGTTTGCGTTTATTTATTACATCATCGACCGCATCTTTCAAAACATTTGAAATACCACGATTACTTACCATCCAAATGTAACCAGATTTATCCGGAATAATTTGAAAAATAGAATCCGAACTCAGCCCATTTTCAGAATTAATATTTGTAATAGCCAAATCTGCATTTATATCAAAAAATCTGTTGTCATCTTTATAAAAGCGGGAAATACCCGTACCTGTACAAATCCAGAAAGCGCCTTCATCATCCTGAGTAATTTTAAAAATTACATTTCCGGCCAAACCGTCTGCAGTAGTAATTTTTCTAAGGATTTTTTCATCCTTCATAATAAAAATTCCACCACCATCAGTTCCAACCCAAACATAACCTTTATCATCTTCGTAAAGCCACATTACATAGTCACAATCAAGTCCGTTATCGGAAGTAAAATTATCAATTCGACCTTCCTTTTTTATAACCGAAAGCCCCGTTGTAGTACCACAGTAAATATCACCATTTGGTGTTTCAATGGAAACGCGAGTTTTATTACCAACAAGGCCCTCTTCATACGCCCAGGAATGTAAAATTTTTCCATTTTCAGAACATAAAAGTTGGGAAGGATAATCATAACAGTTTACAAGAAGCTTACCGTCCTTTGTTACCCCTACATGACGAACACGAATCCCAGCAGTTTTTTTAGTAACTTCATTTTCACAATATCCACCGTTTTTATAACACAGCAAACCATTGTCAGAGGCAATCCAAACACCACCGCTCAAATCTTCACAAATTGCATTTACACCAGTATGAAGATTATTCATTCTAAATTTTCCAGGACTGATTTTTCCAATTCCAGATTTATCACTTCCAATCCAAATGTTACCTTCGCGGTCCTCAATAATTTTTCCAACGGTCGAATCAGACATCATATTGTCATCTTTATATTCAGAAAACTCACCGTCCCTAAACAATACAAGGCCTTTTTCCGTACTAAACCAAATTGAACCTGTAGAATCTGCAAAAATATTCCAGGTGATTATAGAATCCAAAATTGTATTAGTCGTAATATGAGCAACAATTCCATTCCCAATTTTATAAATACCTTTTTGACTCAAAGCAAACCACAAATTTCCAGTATTATCCTGACCAATTGCAGAAGGAATATAATCGCCTAAAGTTTCAAACTTATCATAACGATTAAAAAGCGTGTTCGAATAAACGTAAAGCCCTTTATTTTCTGCCGAAAGCATCCAGATTCGGCCAGCAGAATCTTTAAAAAGTTTATTTACCAAAATTTGAGAAATATTAATATCATTACTAGAAGCTGGCGTTACAACCTGTCCAAAAGGCGTAATATAAACAACACCAGAAGCAGTACCAATCCAAATATTTTTATACTTATCTTCTATTATGCTACGAACAGAATTATTCGGAAGCCCATTGTCGGTATTAAAAACAATTGAAGAACCGTCCGTACAGATTTTCTGCACCCCTTCATCATTCGAACCAATCCACAAGTTTTTGTCCGAATCTTCAAACAGAGCTCGTGCAGAAACAAACTCATATTTAATACCGTTCGTTTCCTCTGAATACTTATTTAAAACTTTAAACTCAAATCCATCAAATTTAACAAGTCCTTCATAAGTTGCAAAGTACATATAGCCGTCAGACGATTGCAAAAGGTCCGAAATAGTATTTCCAGGAAGTCCGTCCGTAGTATTCCAATTTCTGGCAACATAATCATTTACACCAGAAAACTGGGCAAAACTAAAATTACATAAAAAAAGTAATAATATAAAAGTATAAATTCTCTTCATAATACTTTATATTATCACTTTTCAAATAATAATTATAGCGGATAACTTTTACGTGCATGCAATATTATCTGCGTGTTCTGCGTTAAAAGCAAAAAGTTTAACTTTTTGGGTTTAACGCAAATCACGCAGATAAAAATAGATGCACGCGTTTTTTTTTAGTTTGTTTCAGAAGATATTGTTCTTACAAGTCCTTTGCCAACGTATAAATTTTCCAAGTTATTATCACCAGGTTCATATATACATTCATTAGAATAATATTAACTAACACAACATTTATATAATTGATTTAAGTAATTTCCACCTCTAAATGATTGCCAATCATTATAATTATTTTGCTTTTCTTCCCATTCGGCAGCATTTCCACTTACGCAAAAAAATTTAATACCTACACTGTTGAGTCATTCAATTTTTTTGTAAAAATAATTCAGAAAACAAATAAGAAAAGATAGAATTATTACGAATAATAACTTTTTCTAAAACTTTTTTTCAACAGATTTTAATTATATCACATATCATTCTATAGACAATTTTATCAAACATCTTCAACCATAAAATAAATTAAATAAATAACATCAAAATATTTTCTTTAAAACTCAAACATTTCCTTATATAATTTTCCTATGCAACGAAAATTATTTTCTTTCTATATAATTATTTGTTTATTTTTCCTATGCAGTTGTAAATCAAAAATCAAAAATCTTACTACATCAGACGACATTCATTTTACTTGCACATACCAAATTACCATTCGCACATTCTTTATAAGATTTCCATCAAACCCAAAAGCTTCCATACCTGTAATATTCATGCTCCATGGTTACGGTACAAAAGGCGAAACGTTTGAAACTCAAACAAATTTTACAACATCAGCAAATGCCAGAGGTTATGCAGTTGTATATTTAGATGGAATCCCTGATCCAGATGATAAAACAAGTTCAACCGGCTGGAATTCAGGAATTAAAAACTCCTCAAAAGATGACGTAGGATTTTTAGACTCCTTATGTGAACAACTTAAAAAAAATTACAATTTTTCCAATTTTTACGTCGTCGGATTCAGCAATGGAGCATTCATGACACATCGCCTGGCAGTCCAATCCACAAAGTTTACAGCAGCAACAAGTGTAGCAGGATTTTTACCTGTAAGCATCTGGAAAAAACGCCCAAAAAAAATTAAAACCGCCTTTTTACAAATCAACGGTTCCAAAGACGATGTTGTTCCAATGCTTTCAAACGGTTCTTCAAAATACAACAAAAATCCGTCTATTGAACAAGTCATAGAATATTACAAAACCGCTTATTCAAATCCAGAATTAATAAATTACATTCTAATTAATGGTGGCCGCCATTCCTGGCCCGAAAAAAAATATTCAGGCTTTGAAGTAAATGATATTATCCTCGATTTTTTTGATTCAACTATTGAATAATTTTCCAAATAAAGAATTATCCCACTTACCTATTTGTTTTCAACGCAAATCACGCAGATGAAAAAAGATTGACACAGATATTTTTTTTGATTTTTTTGTTTAAAGTATTTAACTGGCTTTACAAACGTTGAAAACGTAGTTTTCAACAAATCCGTGAGGTAACCAACTTTCAATAGCATTGCTTATACTTTATCTACCAAAGTGTTTACCCAACATCCCGTGTACACATCACTTTAAAAAATCTACGTGCATCCATACCCATCTGCGCCAGCAGCGTCGCTCGCTGGTCTCGCTCCATGCCCATTGTAAGTAAATGCTAAACAAACCGCCTGCCGGCGCTTTGTTTTTAACGCATTTGCTATCATCGGCACCTACTTTTCCGCCTTTAGCAGCCTTCTGTTCTGCCACCTCCGGCGTCAGAACTCGCTTCGCTCTAGTTTTCCTAATACTGCTAAAAGCGTAACTACCTTACAACTGAGTATTTT
>JAZLFF010000078.1:0-12707 GCA_045615645.1 Treponema sp. | reverse complement strand
TTATGCAAGGAAGAAATCCGCTGTGACATTTTTTCTGCAACCTTCTGTCCAGCCCTATAAAGACAACGCAATTGTTCCCTGCTTGCAATATCTAAACGCGTCCAGTCCAAAATTTTTATTTTTACACCTTTTGTCACAATTCCACTCGTTCGGACTTCGCCTTCCATAATCGTTTCAACACTTACACCAAAAACTTCCGCAAGCCGTGGCAGCATTTCAACATCAGGACAGCCATCGCCGCGTTCCCATTTACTTACCGCTTTATCTGTAACATTCAATTTTTCAGCAAGTTCCTTCTGAGTAAGATTTTTATCATTTCGCAACTGACAGATTAATTTTCCGGTTTTTTCTGCATCCATAACGTTTCTCCTTTACTTATAACAATTCCACTCTGTCAAATAGCATTTGTCACCCGACAGTGTGTAGAATTGAGTAGAATTTATAGGAAATGGAGTAGAGTGACTGTTGTTTACGGTAGAAGAATAACTAATCTTTTTCCAAACTGCCATCTAATCATTTTTTTTCATAAAAAAGTTCCCTGAAAGATATTTCGTCTGAATTGTATTGATAAAAGCTTCAGAATCAATTTTTTTAATTGCCTGTACAACTTTAGTTTCTTCATCACTTGAAATTACGGTGTAAATCATTTTACGAGGAATGCCCGTGTAACCACCTTGACCGTCAAAAATTGTAACAGAATGATTTACAGTATTTCTGATTAGTTCAACAATTTCGGTTGGTTTTTGTGTGACAATAAAAAGTGTGTATTTTTGATAGCGATGATAAAGTGTGTTTAAAATCTGAGTACTTGCAAATTGGAAGATGATTGAATAAAGCGCTCTGGTCCAGCCGAACAATATGCCAAAAATCACCAGAATACAGCAGTTTCCAATAAAAATGTAATTCCAGATGCTTTTGCCTGTTTTTTCAGAAACGTAAATAGAAATAAAATCTGTTCCACCACTTGTAGCTCCAGCAAAAAGGCACAGACACACTGCAATTCCGTTTAAAATACCGCCAAAAACTGCACATAAAAGAATATCATCCGTAACGTAAAGACCTGGAATAAAATCTGTCAAAAGTCCGCTAAAAATAACCATCCAGATTGAATAAAGCGTAAACTTTTTTCCCACGTGTTTAAAACAAACTATTGCAGGAGCAACATTTAATCCCCAGTAAACAAGACTGTACGGAACATTCACATTGAAAAACTTTTTGAAAACATCCTGAATAAGAATTGTAATTCCTGAAAATCCGCCTGGTAAAAGTCCGCCAGTATGCACAAAAGTGTTGATGTTTACTGCCATTAAAACAGCAGCAACCGAAACCAGCAGAAATCTAAAAAAATTTTTCATAACACCTCGCCTTACTTAAAATCTAGTAATTAAGCGGAAAGAAAACAAGAAAAATGATGATTTCAGTTCTAAATCAATCTTTTACCACCCAATTAAAATTTTATAAGAAACAGTAGATTCGGTTGGCAACAGTTTTGCAGTATAACCTTTGCCTTCAAAATATTTTAAAACTTCATCAATGTAAAAGTTTTTTGAGCCGCTGTGATGAACATAACTGTTTTCTCCCAAATGCTTTTTTATTTCGATTCCCTGGATAATCTGTTCTATTTGCTTTTTTGTAGATTCAAGTCGTTTATCAAACTGAGCTTCGTGTAAAGTTTTATTTTTCTTTTCTGTAATTGAATTCATTTATATAATACCTCTACTTTTTTTATTATAACACAAAAATTTACAGAAAATATAGATTTAGCCTTCCATCATTTCTATAAATTCCTTTGGCGTATACACTTTTACATCAGCGTTTTCAAAATCTTTTTTATTTCTAGTGATGATACAGTCGGCTTTCATACTTAATATAAGACTGGCGCGTAATTCCAAGCTTTACCGCAACTTCATCCTGAGTAAACGAATTAAGCTGACGTAAATATTTAATAATTTCTTTCATGATTTAATAATAACGCCAGAGTTACATTTTATAAACTTTAAAATATACATTTTGTAACGTCATAAATGATGAAAAGAAAATTCTACACACCTTCCGGAAAAACAATTGTCCCTTCTTTTTCCATCTGAAGTGTTAAATCAATAATTTTTCTTTGAGCAGCCATTACTTCGCTTTTATCTACAGTTTCTATTTCGCCTAAATCTTTTTCCTTTTGCAAAATCTGCTGAAGATTATTCTTTGAAACATTCGACAAAATTGCCTTTTTTTCTGGAGTATTATCTAAAAGTTTGATTGAATAAGCTAAATCATCTATGGAACACTTAAAAAGGATTTTTTGAAGATCTCTTTTATCCAAAAGTGCCAGGTCGCTAAACATAAACATATTTGCGCGGATTTCTTCATTAAGTTTTTCTGAAGTTCCTTCCATACACAAATCGCGGCCTTCATCATTTAACGGTTTAAGAGTTTTTGCACAAAAAAGTATTCCGTTTCTGCGCATCTGTTGAAGTTTTTTATACTGAATCTGAAACTCCGCCATTTTTGCTTCAATTGCATTAATTTTTGCCACAGTTTCAGAAACTGTCTGTTTTGCTTTCTCTAAATCTTCCTTTGGCATATTTCTATTTTACCGCGGATTTGTAAAATATCAAATCAATAGATTTTTTAATATCCTCGCACACCTTCCAGAGACTCATCATTACGAATCCAATCATCCACAAAAATTACACGATATTCAGTTTCTGTATCGCGGATAATTACAGTTTTAATACCTGCATTTATAACCATGCGTTTACACATTGAACAACAGCAGGAATTTTTTATAATTTCACCAGATTCCACTTCACGTCCAGCAAGAAAAAGTGTTGAATCTATCATTTTTGCACGTTCTGCACTGATAATTGCATTTGCTTCGGCATGAACACTTCGGCAAAGTTCGTAACGCTCCCCTCGAGGAATATTCAATTTCTGGCGAACACAATATCCAACATCCGTACAATTTTGACGGCCTCGAGGAGCCCCAACATACCCTGTAGAAATAATCTCATCATTTTTTACAATAACTACACCATAACGGCGGCGCAAACATGTACACTGATTCGAAACAACATCAGCAATATCCAAATAATAATTAATTTTGTCTTTTCTCATCTTCACACTTCTGCAAAATATAGTAACATAAATCAAAACTTTTTTACATCAGCCACTCTTACCGCGAATTTTCCATCAGCAATACAAACTTCCCCGCTTGCAACGTGCACCTCGCCGCGGAAAATCTGCACCATCGAACAAACTTCCTGCGACAATTCAACAACAGAACCCTTCATAAGCTTCCGTAAATCTTCATCAGGCAGATATGCAGTTCCAAGAACAAACTTCAGATAATCCTCTTCATCATAAACAACAGGAGCTTCAATTAAATCTTCTTCGATACGGACGGCATACAAATCGTTGCTTGTGCAACAAACAACACCCGTATGAACAATCTTATTCTCCACAACAACATCAACCGGATCATTATCATCCCAGCTCTTATACTTCTTATTTAAAATAAGGATTTTTCCTTCCTCCAGCGAAACATTCTGCGCCTTAAAACGACCAAGCTCCACAAACAGATTCGGTAACATTTCATGTGATTTTATACTTTCCAGAGTCTGCACATTCATTGGTCGCCCAAAAACTCCAGAATCCATAAATTTGTAAAACTGCGCACAACTTATCTGAAAATTTACCATTCCAGAAATTTCCCCAATACGACAGTTAATCGAAATTAAAACACACATTTCACCATAATGCGCATTTATCGCCCGCGGATTATTTCCTCTTTCTGTACCCGCTGAATAAAATTCTTCAAAACTAACAGATTTATTGCTTTCCTCATAAAGAATGGAATAAAAATCGCAGGTAATCTCCTTTACAAAATGCTTTTCCAGTAAATCAAGATCAAAATCCGAAACATCCTTATACTTTCCGCAATCCTGACGCAAAAATCTTTTACCAAACTCAGGGTCTACTTCTACAGCAATTCCTCCGCCAATATAATTATATGAATACAAAAAAACAGGAGTTGGATAACTACGCACAAGTTCTTCATTCGTAAGCTGATCGACACTTACACATTCACAAAAACAATTCTCCTTATGCAAGGAAGAAATCCGCTGTGACATTTTTTCTGCAACCTTCTGTCCAGCCCTATAAAGACAACGCAATTGTTCCCTGCTTGCAATATCTAAACGCGTCCAGTTCAGAATTTTTATTTTTACACCTTTTGTCACAATTCCACTCGTTCGGACTTCACCTTCCATAATTGTTTCTACACTTACACCAAAAACATCCGCAATACGTGGTAGCATTTCTACATCCGGACAACCATCACCTCTTTCCCACTTACTTACCGCTTTATCCGTTACATTCAGTTTTTCCGCAAGTTCCTTCTGTGTAAGATTTTTTCCATTACGTAACTGACAAATCAATCTTCCAGTTTTTTCTGCATCCATAACAATTTCTCCTTTGTTAAACTAATTCTACTTAGTATACAGTCAATTGTCACCCGACAGTTAGTAGATTTTGGTAGATTTTATGAATATTTGGTAGATTTTTTATTAATAACAAGTAGATATTTTCCTTATTTATTCTAAATCCAATAATTCTTACTCTTTCATTATCAAATGTTAACTTTTCTCCACTTGCTTGTCGCTGAATTTCATAATACAATAGAAGAAATATATTTGAGTGAGGTAAATCATGAACAATTTTATTTTTTTAGGACCTCCAGGAGCTGGAAAAGGTTCATTAGCTGTTAAAGTAGCCGAAGATTACAAAATCCCACATATTTCTACTGGAGATATTTTCCGTGCAAATATTAAGGCACAGACTCCACTTGGAGTAAAAGTTAAAGCAATTATTGATTCAGGTTCATTAGTTAGCGATGAACTTACTTTTGAATTAGTAAAAGATAGACTTGCACAGGACGATTGCAAAAACGGTTACATTTTGGACGGTTTCCCACGTACAATTCCTCAGGCTGAAATGCTCGAAGGTCTTGTTTCTGATGTAAAAGTTGTAAACTTCGAAATCAAAGACGAAATTGTAATTCGCCGACTTTCAACACGCCGTGTTTGTAGAGCTTGTGGAGCGAATTTCAATGTTCTTACACTTCCACCAAAAGTAGAAGGCATTTGTGATAAATGTGGCGGAGAACTCTATCAGCGTGATGATGACAAACAGGAATCTATTATGCACCGTATGGATGTTTATCGCGAACAGACTGAACCTCTTATCAATTTCTATAAAGAAAAAGGTAAAATTACAGATTTGGATGCTTCTATCGAAACTGATATTTTGCTTGGAGAATTCAAAAAGATTTTCTAACAACAAAAGTTTCGTTTTATAGCTAAAAAATCTTAAACACGTGCAGCGGAAACTCCCGGATTATTTCGGTAAATGTTTCGAGCGGCATAAATCAAAGCGCTTCTTAAGAGAGGCGCTTTTTTTTACTCAAAAGTAAGCTTTTTTATTTCGTTCATTACACGTTTTTTATCGCAGATCCAAAGAGGTGCAATAACATCTTTTTTAGAAGGGTCACCTGTAAGGCGATGAATGACCGTTTGTGGAGGAATAATCTTTAAGGCTTGCTTCAATAAATCATAATATTCTTCTTTTTCAAGTGGGTGGATTAATCCTTTTTCATATTCAACAGCAAGATCAGTATTTTTTGAAATGTACAAGCAGGTTATTTTTATTCCATCAGTTTTTTGCTCAACAGCATGCTGTACTGTTTCCAGCATATCTTGTTTTGTATCGCCCGGAAGTCCAAAAATTATATGTGTTACAACATGAAATCCTTTTCCGGCAAGTGTTTTCATCGTCTGGTCATAAACCTCATTTTTATACCCCCGACGAATATATTCAACAGTTTTAGGATTTGTAGTCTGCAATCCAAGTTCAATTTGAACAAAGTGATTTTTTGCAATTTCGCTCAAAACCTTTATACAAGCTTCAGAAAGACAATCCGGGCGAGTTCCAAGCGCAAGCCCAATCACACCTTCACAGGACAATGCGTTTTTCCATTTTAATTTTAAGTCTTCTAAATCGCCATAAGTGTTTGTAAAACTTTGAAAATACGCAATGTATTTTGGCTTTTCTGTTTTTACTTTTGCAGCAACAACCAGCTTTGCCTGTTCCACCTGCAAACGAACATCAGTTCCTCGAACCGCAAAATCGCCACTTCCCATTCCGTTACAAAAAATGCACCCACCAACACCAACTTTCCCATCCCTGTTTGGGCAAGTACATCCTGCATCAAGCGAAATCTTATAAGTTTTACAGCCAAAAATCTGTCTATAAAATTCACTTACAACCATAAAAAAAAACTAATGCGATGAATCGGATTTGTCAAGTTCAGTAGAAAAACACCTTTACAACTTTGCAACTTTGCTTTTCTCAAATTTGCTTTTCTAACCAAGAGGTCCGTCCCCTTTCACATAAAAATGTGAAATTGAGGTCCGTCCCCTTTTTCACAAAAAGATGAAAAAAGGGACGGACCTCTTTTTCATAAAAACCTGAAAACGGGGACGGACCTCTATTTCACATCCGAAATTTTATATATAATCAACTTATGTCTAAAGAAAGAATAGATAAATTACTTGCCCATGAAGGTTATGGCTCTCGAAAAGATATAAAAAAACTCCTGCGAGTTTGCGAAGTACTCGTTAATGGAAAACAAATTTTTGATCCCGGATTTCAAATCGACCAGGAGCAAGATAAAATCACCATTGATGGAGAAGAAGTTGATTTACACCAGCACATATATTTAATGATGAATAAAATCAAACACACAATTTCCTCTAATAAAGATGGTGAACATCAAACAGTTTTTGACTTACTTGATGACAGTCTTCGAACTCCATATCTACAAGAAAAACTGCATATCATCGGACGTCTCGACATGGATACAGAAGGCCTGCTGCTTTTTACCACAGACGGCGAACTTACACACCGTCTCATTTCTCCTAAATCGCACATTTCAAAAACTTACCGCGCAGAACTCGAACACAGTGAAACGCCTGAACATCAGTCTCAAATTGAAAAACAATTTTTAGAAGGCATTGAAGTTGGCCCCGAAGACAACGAAGCCGGTTTTAAATGCGAACCAGCTTACGTTCGTTGGGAAAACAACAAAACCGCAATTCTTACAATTTACGAAGGAAAATATCATCAAGTAAAAAGAATGTTTGCTGCCGTCAATAATAAAGTTGTTTACCTAAAGCGAATCAGCGTAGGACAATTGCAGCTCGACCCAAAACTTTTACCAGGCGACTACAAATTCCTAACAGAAGATGACTTAGCAAAATTAATATAACGAGGAAACATATGCTAAAAAACAGACCTTTCAGTTTCATAATTCTTTTCTTTATTTATGCAATTGCCACTTACGGCGGATTTGTTCTGTATAATCATTTATCTTTTGACTACAGATTCGCATTACTAATTTCAGACATTTTTGCTACCCTGATTGTTTTCATTTTCAGTCTGACTTTTGAAAATGCTTCCGTTTACGATCCATACTGGAGTGTTCAACCTCTTGTAATTCTGACCTTTTATGCCATTTCCCGCGGTATCGATATTTTCGGACTCTTACTCCTAATAACAATCGGATTATGGGGAATCAGACTTACCGCGAACTGGGCATACACTTTCGAAAACCTTACATGTCAGGACTGGCGTTACACAATGCTTCACGAAAAAACCGGCAAACTATACCCTTTAATCAACCTGATTGGCATACATCTTGTTCCTACAATCATAGTTTATTTGTGTGTACTGCCTGCCGTTGTTGTAATTTATGAATGGATTCCTTTCTGCAAAGTATCAATTATTTTTCTATTATTTTCCATTTTAGCCACAACCATCCAATTAATTGCCGACATTCAAATGCAATCTTTCAGAAAAGAAAAAAAGAACGGTACAATTTCTGGAGAACAGGCCATATTTATTCGAAAAGGTCTTTGGAAACATGGACGACATCCAAACTACTTTGGCGAAATCCTTATGTGGTGGGGAATTGGATTAGCCTGCGTATTTGCAATGCCGCAAAACTGGTACTTATTAGCCGGAGCCACCGCAAACACAATTTTATTTTTCTGTGTAAGCATTCCACTAGCCGACGGAAAACAATCAAAAAAGCCGGGATTTGCAGAATATAAAAAACAAACTCGCATTTTAATCTGATTATTTCAGACAAACTACAAAATTTCTTCCATAGCTTTAAGTGACGGCAAAATTTTCCAACAAAGCGGAATAATTTCTGCCGTTGGCTGAACTTTATCAGGAATCATAATAGTTTTAAGTCCAGCAGCAGAGGCACTTCTCACTCCATTCAAACTGTCTTCAACCGCTACACACTCATCTACAGTACATCCAATCGCTTCACAAGCTTTTAAATAAATTTCAGGATTCGGTTTACTATGTGTAACCATTTCGCCAGTAATTCGCTTTTCAAAAAAACTGATTACACCTACATTTGTAAGTTGCCGTTCAACAGTTGGACCTTTTGTCGAAGAAGCAAGCGCAATTTTATACTTTGGTTTTAAATACTCAAGAATTTGATGTGCATAAGGCATAAGCGGAATCCCTTTTTCCTTTTCAATCTGACTGAATAAAATACCAGTTCTGTCCAAAAAACCTTCGGCATCAAACGTTTTTCCATAAATTTCCGCAAGTTTTGCCAGAATATCATTTTTGTTAGAACCACGACAGGAATTAAGAATATCGGCCGTCATTTGTACCTTAAAATCTTTTGCAGCCTCTGCCCATGTAATATCCGAAATACTTTCAGAATCGAGAATTACACCATCCATATCAAAAATAATTGCACAAATTTTTTCCATTTTTTTTCACCAAAAAAAAATCCCGAATCTACCAAAGATTCAGGATTTAGTGGAGAATAGGGGGTTCGAACCCCTGACCCTCGGCTTGCAAAGCCGATGCTCTAGCCAGCTGAGCTAATTCCCCAAGCTCACTTTTATTATTACAATTTTTAAAACTTTTTGCAAGTACGCAAAAAACGGTATATAATGGAAGAACTAATGAGAGTTGTTTATTTGAAAAAAATTTTATCTGTAATATTTATATTCACATTCTTTTCTTTGGCTTCTGCACAGGAACATGCAAAAAATGTGCGCGTTGGTTACCCACACATACAGGGGTTTTCAGAAGGGCAATCTGACTCTGAAACGAAAAGCGGATACACGTACGAATATCTCCAGAAGATTACAAGTTTTGCAGGTTGGAAATATGAATATGTTTATGGAGACTACAAATCACTTTTTGAAAAACTAAAAAAAGGCGAAATAGATTTACTTCCACAAATTCCTCAAACTGAACAAAATGCGAAATTATTTCTTTTCCCAGAAAAACCAATGGGATTTGAAGAGTATGAAATTTATACAAATTTTAACTTCCAAAACGGAATAAATCTTGATAACTATAATTCCTTAAACAATAAACTTATAGGAATAGAAAAAGAAAGTGGCGGCCTTCAAAATCTTAATGACTTTTTGAAACAAAATAACCTTTCCTGCAAAATTGTCCAATTTGACAGTGAAGAAGAACTTTTCAACAACCTTATGACAAATGAAGTTCAAGCCGCAGTTTTCTCTGGAATATATAAATCAAGTGAAATTTCTACAATCTGTTCAATTGGCCAGGCAAATTATTATTTCGGAATTACAAAAAATCGACCTGACTTACTTTCCGATATGAACAATGCTCTTCACAGAATTTTCCGCGAAAACTTTTTTTACAACGAAACGCTTAATCAAAAATATTTCCTTAATGTATTTGCTAATTCACAACTCGAACCAAAGGAAACCGCCTGGATTCTTGGCCACCAGCGAATACGTGTCGGTTACATTGAAAATTATTTACCTTACTGTTCTGTTGACAAAAAAACAGGAGAATTTACAGGTGTATTTGAAGAAATCCTAAATAAAATTGCCTCTAAACACAGAATTGAATTTATTTATGTGCCTTTCAAATCAATTGAAGAATTAAACAATGCTCTAGAATTGCATAATGTTGATATTATTCTTCCTGTTTATGTTGATTTATGGCTTGCAGAAAAAAATAATATTTTACTTACAAACCCAATTGCAACAGCTCAAATGACTCTTGTATACAAAGGTACTTATAATCAGAATACTACAAAAACTTTTGCAATTACAAATGCACTTCCAATTCAAAAATCATTCATTGAATCAAATTATCCGGATTCGCAGATTTTATACTACGATAATTTTCAAAATTGTCTAAAGGCCATCAAAAAAGGTGAAGCAAATTGCACTCCAATTAACAGCTTCGTAATGGATAATTACCGTCGCCGGTATGCACAAATCTCCAATTTAAATTCATCTGAAGTATTACAATCAATAAATGTATGTTTAGCAGTCAACCGAGATGATGTTCTTCTACTTTCAATTTTGAACAAAAGTTTAGCACTTATTGGACAATCGGATGTTAGTGAAGCGTTAATTAAATACACGCAATTATCATCAAAAGAACGAATTATTGCTTTTATTGCCTCACATTTGTTGTTAATCTTTTTACTTTTTATTTTCTTCATTTTTATATGTGCTCACTTTACTAAAGTAATCAGAAAACTGTTACGTGAAAATAAAAACTCTCGCTATGACACTCTTACAGGGTTGTTGAATCGAAAAACTATGGACCTTTACATTGCAAATTCAATGAAGTCTGCAATTGACGACGATAAACCGTTCAGTTTTATTATGTACGACATTGATAACTTCAAGAAATTTAATGATACTTACGGTCACGATTGTGGCGACCTGGTATTAAAAACTGTTTCTGGAGTAATTGCTAATGGTGTTCGACCATACGACCATGTTTTCCGCTGGGGCGGTGAAGAGATTCTCGTTTTACTTGCAGGTTCAGACGACAAAATTGCGACAATGGTTGCAGAACGAATCCGTGCTCAAGTTGAAGCTAAAATAATCCAGCGTGCCGAACAGAATTTGCACGTAACTGTAACTGGTGGAATTGCCTCTTATCGTCCTGGAGTTTCTATTCAGGATATGATTGATAAAGCAGATAAAAACTTGTATGTTGGAAAACAAAACGGTAAAAATCAGGTTGTCTGCTCTTAATTTTCCAAAAGTTTATACATTTCCTCTGTGGCAATTCTAGCTTTTGCAACAATATCACCTGCATTCACAGGGAAGCAATAATACAAAACTTTCATATCACCAATGCAAATCATATCACCAATTTCATACCAGTAATAATCTGAATACAAACTGTAACTTGCTCTAGGTTTTTGTTCATAATGCAAACTTCCGTCACAACCATCCAAAACAAATCCGTTTTTATTGTGAATAATATGGCCACTACCGACTTTATAAATTGCCTTTGTATCAACCATCATATAAATATCAACATCGGCCTCAATTTTATAACTATTATTCAGGATTTCTTCCCTTACTTTTTCACGCTCCCATGCAAACCAATCAGGAACATGTGTAAATTTTATATTTTTTTCTTCTGTTAAACTTTCTAAAGTTCCATATTCCGAAAGATTCCAACTAGCTCCACATTGTGAACATGAAATTTTTGTTCCTTTACCAACCATTTTTCCTTCAGTTTCACAACATTGGCATTTATACAAAACTCTATTCAAACAGTCTGCACGGAACGGTTCCGAAATTTTTATATGATTTTCTTGCTGCCATTTCCAGTTATCAAAAGTAAATTCTTTAGTTAAAATTTGGCCAATTTCATCCGTCGTTTTTGCTTGAATTTCTTCGGGAGATAGCAGATATTTTACATCAGCAGTAACATCCACTTTACGAACCTGAAGATTGTTATAAAGCGGATTTCGCATAAACGCACCATATGTTTTTATCATTATAACTGGAACATTTAAAAGTTTTAAACAACGGGCAAGCGAAGTTGGAAGAGGCGTTGCAGTTCCGTCAAAACTATAACTTGCTTCCGGATACATAAGCACATTTGATTTTAGTTTTTCAAGTGCATACTTTACCTGCTTTACCATTACATAATCTGAAACAAATTTATTTGTCGGAATACATCCAATTTGTCGCATCAGCCATTTTTTTCCAACAAAACCATCACTTGTACAAACAATATTTAATGGTCGCGGATAAAAAATTGTTTCAGCAATTTCCAAATCCATAAAACAAGAATGATTCATCAAAATTAGGCAAGGTTGATTTTTTTCTAGTTTTTCCATTCCAAACTGCTGGTATTTAAAATGAGTTTCTTTTAAATCTTTTTTACCAACAGTTTTCATAAGCCATCGCCAAAATAAATTAGGCTTTACCGGTGCAAAAATTGCAGGCTTTTTTATCTGAACAACTTCTTCGTACTTTTTATTTTTTACAACAGTTTTCATATATTAATCATAATCCTAAAACTGTAATTTTAACAGAAAAAAGTATTAAATTACCTTTTTTGGGTTTAACGTTGATTACGCAGATGGATTATAGATAAGTGTATTTGTAGGAAACTTTTTTTTTGAAGGGGGGGGCGGGACGTTTTAGGGTAATGGTAAATGGGAAGATATCTATAAAATGAAAAAGTCAACTTTAGTACAGTCAGAAAACACCCTAATTTTTTAAGCAACAGCTTTTGTAACTGTTGATTGTTCCCTGAAAATTGAAGGAGGAAGTCCTCCTGGATTTACAGTTGAAATTCGTTTTCTGTTGTAATAA
>JAZLFF010000077.1:0-6117 GCA_045615645.1 Treponema sp. | reverse complement strand
CTTTTTTGGCATCTGCTTCAAGCGAAGTAAGATTGTTTTGTCTCTGCATAACAACCGGGATTTTTTCACCTGCGATTGTAATTGTAGTGTTGGAAAAATCGGTTGGAGCATAATCCGGAAATTTTTTTTCTGCATAATATGGAGTTGTTGCCCAATCGTTAATTACAACTTTATTCCACGAGTTACCAGAACAATTTGTGATTGTTGCCTTCATAGTTCCTGCAAGCTGATGATTTTTGCTATCATAAGCAAGGTTAAATTTGTAATCAGTTTTGGCACTCAAAGCTTCAACAGCATTCAGATTTTTTTCTACAGATTTTTTCTTTGATGATTTACTAGTGCAGGCCATAAACAAAAGTGTGACAGAAATCAAGAATGATAATATTTTTTTGTTCATATTAGCAAACATCCTTTTTTACAACTTTAATTGTCGCAGCGTAAGCACTATTACAAAGACCAAGGACTGCAGATACAATGAACAAAGTTTCTATTCCAAGTTTTTGCCAGATTACCCCGCCAAAAAGTGCAATGAAAATTGTAATCATATGATTTACTGAAATGCCTGTAGAAATTGTTGCACGCATTTCTTCTTTGCTGTCGGAAATATCCTGAACGTAAACATTCGAAGCCATTGAAGCAAGCGAAATGATAGAATCTAGAACATAGTTTACGCAGCATACAATAAATGCAATATTTTTTGGGAACAAGTGATGTGCAAATCCGTAGAAAAAGCAGACAATTACAAGAATTAAAGTGTCGCCAATCATTACGGGTTTGTAGCCGAGTTTGTCGACAATTTTACCAACAACTGGCGAAAGGAAAAAACAGGAAATTGCTGATATAGCAAATAAAAGGCTGATGACAGAAGCGTTTGCGCCGTAGAATAAAATTAAAACATACGGACCAAAAGTAAAGAAAACCTGTTTGCGTGCGCCGTAAAAAATTTCGAGCATGTAATACTTGGTAAACTTTTTCTTAAAATAAAATCTTCGTTTTGTTTCATCCGTTTCGCTTTTGCCGGAAAGTCGCATTGCAAAACAAAAGGCTATGGCCATAAAAAGTGTAGAAATCATAAAAAACGGTTTATACATTTTTGTTGCCGAAAAAAACGCAAAAACAACAATTACTACTATATAACCAATAAGATTTCCAGCCTGATAAATTGCATTCTGATATCCCAACGCCTGGCCGCCAAGTCCTTCTTTTGAATATTCCAGCGACAAAGTATTTTTCATTCCAAGTTGAATGTGTTCGCCTGTTGAATAAAGGAAAATAGATAAAATTACAAGAGCTTTGTAAGGTGGCATAAAAGCAATAAGTGCCATGCCTACAATCATTATGAATCCGCCCATTTTATACATTTTTTCAGCAGAAAACTTGTAGAAAAGTGCAAGAATAAAAATCAGCATAAAACCAGGCAGTTCCCTGAAAAACTCAGTTGCGCCACGGTCAAATTCAGTCATGCCGACAATTTCAGCAAGATAATTATCCATAATTCCTTTATGAAGTCCGTAACCAACAGCCATCATAAGAATTGAAAGAAAAAGTGTCTTCCACTTTGTATCTTCTTTGAATACTGATTTTAGTTTTCCCATTTTTATTCCTCTTTTTTATTCAGAAGTATAATTTTTTTTTTTGGATAACGACTACCTTTTTTACACAAGTAGCGATGGGAACCCCGCCGAAGGCGTTCCGAAGCGCAGCGGAGGAATGGAGCGATAGCGGAAGGGTGGACGTAGCGACGGCAGCTTGCTGCCGGACTTGCCTTTTTATATTTATTAAATATTCTAAGGCTTAAATCAAATGGCTAAAATTTTTATTCATTGAAACTAATATTTTCTACTTTTACTTGAGAAATATTTTCAAATTCAAATGTTTCTTCCAATATATATTCAGGACTAATTTCTGATTTACCTTCATCCTTATACATTACATATTGCAGTAAATTACCATTTTCAAATGTAAATTTATAATCAGCTCCGCCGCCTGGTGCAAATGTTCGGACATAGAATACATCACCTTGATTTACAGATGCATCAGTCTTTTTTCCAATACTGGTGATAGGCATGGATTCTAAGATTTTGTATATATGACAACCGAAATCAGTTTCATAATTTTTGAATATAAGATATAAGGTTCCTGTAGGATAAATACCTTCTCCAGGTACATTATAATTAATGCCAATAAGATCAAAACATGCTGTTTCATCTGGATATGTGGTAGTTACTTCTGGAGTTTGTATTTCTTCTGTTTTTGTGGATTTACAACCAAAGCACAGCAAACTTAGTAATAAAATTAAATAGAGTTTTTTCATTTTTCTTCCTCATTATAAAATTATTTTAATTCTTTTACGGTGTTATAAACTCCTTTGAACGGCGGATAATAACAGAAAAATCCCAGGAGTTCACCATCTTTTACAGCCATAAAACCAAGTTTTTCTCCTGCAAACCATTGAAGTTCTCCTGTTTTATCTGCCGCGGTAGAAAAATCCGGCAAAAAAGGAATGTGTTTTTGTTCCCGCTGATATCCCTGTTTCAAAAGTTCTTTTGCTTGTTCAATATAATCAAATGTAAATTCTGTAATTGTAAAATCTGTCATTTTTCCTTATTTTTCCAATATGCTGAACCGTCTGGTTTGCGTTCCATCAATTTACGGGCAATCAGTTCGCGGCGCAACATTGTAGGATTCATAAAAGTGTGATGTTCGCTAATTGTCTGCGTTACTTCTCGTTCAGTATAAATTCTGTCACATTCAAATAAACTTGCAAGATACTCGCAAACCAGTTGCCGGCCGTCCGCTGTGTTTGGCCAGGCAATCACTTTATTGTCTTTGTCCAAATATTTTTCTAAACCCTCTTTCTGCATTTTCGCATCCTAAAAACTTTTATACATTACGTTGACTGCATCTTGTTGCAAACTGCTCTTTTCATAAAATTTAAGATTATCCGTGATGGAAATCAACTGTAAAATGTGAATATTACAACTTTTTAATTTTTGCTCCAGCTGATTCAAAAGTTTAGTTCCAATTCCTTTGTGCTTATATTCCGGCAGGACAAAAATTTCAGAGGCAAAAAAGAAATCTCCATCGGCATAAGGATCCACATAACCAAGAACTCCGCCAAGAATTTTTTCACTACCGGTGTATCACCTTCCGAAAACGGAAGGTCTAGACAGTTGAAGAAGATCCTCCAATTGCTCTTGAGTTTGTGGGTATTGATGATGCACGACAGACAGACACCTGTTCTTCTCTTTCTGGAGTTATTCGCCCCTATGATGATCCGTTCTGGGAAGGTCACACTCCACCGCTTCATTTTAACTGCCGTTCAACTTTGCGTGGTATTTACGATGAAAGTGAATTACCTGAAAAGTGGTCAAATGTTGGAGATGTTGAAACCGCTGCAAAAGGTTTTGGAAGCTGGCCTACAGAGAATGATTCCTGGTGGGAAGAACTGGCAAGTCAGACTCGTGCGGCTAAGTATTATGGGGTGCAGGGGGAGATTGAGGCGGCAAAGGAGATACTTTTGAACGAATCTGGAAAAATAAAAGGACTATCTAGAGAAAGAAATAATACCGATAATAAAGCGGTTGATAAAATGGATATAAAGATAGAAAAAGTCGAAAATGAAATAGCAGGAGTAAAAAGAGGAAATTCAATGTCTTTTGAGGAAGCTGACAATGGAAATGCAAATCCTAATTACAAAAGTCATACTGCTACAGCAGATAATTGTCCGGCATGTGTTCTAAGTATGAAAGCTCGTTTAGATGGTTTTGATATTCAAGCAAAACCGTATGATAAAACAAGCAGTCTCATGTTTACACTTTCAGAAAATACGAACTTTGGTTTGATTGATAAAATTACTGGAAAGTTTCCAGAGTATATAAAACCAAAAGAAAAATACATGCCTAGATTGTTATCTTGGTTTGAAAACAACCTCGAAGATAATAAATATTATAGCATTGAATTTTATTGGAAAGATTTTACTCCTGATGGGCATATTATGATGATAGCTAAACAAAATACAAAATTAATATTATATGATCCACAAATTGATCAAAAATTAGAAGGTAATCAAATTAAAGAATTTTTGTATACAATAAGATTAGGAACTATAAAAATGTTAAATCTTTCTGATTGCTTTTTGAACAAAACTGTAGTAGATTATGTATTGGAGGCAAGATTATGACATTGGATAATTTTATAGATTTTTCAAAAGCTCATGGACGTTCCTCTGCACGATTGTTAACAACTTACAAAGGAAAGGATATTTATGTTGGATATTCTACAGGAACAAGAGGTAGAATGTCTGGATATCCATTGTTAATGAAAGAATCTAGAAATAAAGTTGTTGCATTAAATAATAAACAAGTTTTAGCTGTTTTACGAACATTACCAGATGAGTAATATATCGCCCCGGAAACGTCCGTGGCTTTTTTATGGTGTATCACCTTCCGAAAACAGAAGGTCTAGACAGTTAAAAGCTGTTACAGAATCAAAAATATCATTCATAGTAATAAAAAAAACTCCGCATAAAAATACGGAGCTTAAGATAATGTCTTTCTTTTCAGTTACTCGCGAATAACCTAAGTCTGGTTTTGGTGAAACATTAAAACCGTCAAGGGACTCCATGAAGCACTCCTTCCAGACGGAACACTTCACTTCAACGCCTAGGCAACACACTAAGTTGTTACCATAAATAAATATAATAAGAGAAGTATAAATTGTCAAGAAAAACTACGAGCGAAGATATTCGCTCGTAAAACATTACCTGTCAATTTCGTTATCGGTATTGTTAATTTCAACACCATTAACTTTCTCGATAACCTTTAAGCGACCACAAGGGCGCTTAAGTACAACAGAACCATTATCAGAAGCAAAGGCTTCCCAACCTTTTCTTCCTAAATCTCTTAGTTTTTCTTTTTCTCCAATCCTTATTGTTTCATATTCCCACTTTGTAATTTCCATAATAAATCCCCTTATTTTAATAAAAAATCAAATTATTCGGTGTATCACCTTCCGAAAACGGAAGGTCTAGACAGGGCAGAAGAAGGATTCTTCTTTGGGGGAGAGTCTTACTGGAGGGGAAAGAGCAAGTAGATAATCACCAAGCATCCAGCCTCTGTTAATCACACAGAATTTATGGTAGAGACTGGATGCTTATATGTGGACAATTCCTTCCTAAAATTTACCTATTTATTTACAAACATATATATCAATGGTAATAAAGTTATAAAACCTAGGATTGCTCCAAAAATATAAAACTCTTTTTCATGTTTATCCAGTAAATAACCAAATTTTTTATTTAAAATATTACCAATAATTAATATAGGGAATATTAAGAAAAACAGCCACTCAAAAGATATTTTATTTGGAAATAAAAAATCAAAAAGATAAAAAACATCTATACATATCAATAAGAGAATTCCACAAATATATCTTAATCTCAACTTCATTGTTCATATCTCTCCATTTCTTCCATCATTTGGTGTATCACCTTCCGAAAACGGAAGGTCTAGACAGTGCAAGTTTTTGCAAGTTTATAAAAAAAAGAAACAGAGTGTAGAAGGTTTCTAGCTTCTTGTGTGAAAAGAAGGTTTGAATTGTAATGTGGGGTCTCGGCTAAGTCTACACAATTACCTCTTCCACACTCTGTATGATTACTTTTTACCGACGAACATAGATGCTGTTACTGCTGCTGCGTTTGTACGTTCATTTCCTTTTGATAGATTTAACGTTTTCATCAGTTCTTCGCAATATGGATGTTCTTTATTAAACATCATCTTCTTAAGGAAATATGGATGTACGAAAACTCCTATAGCGAAACTCAGCGGAAGTGTTATAGGTGTTGTAAACATAAATACCAACATCCATTCTATTCCTGTAGATAAGTGATATAGTCCAATATTGTTATTAAACTTACTAGGAAGAACAGATATATCATCTGTTATACAACTGTATATGGTACCTATTAAAATAGGCCCCCAGAATACGCTTGTCATCCATAAGATAACACCGATCCAATATAAAGCTTTATAAGCTTTATGACGCTGTAAATCATCTCTAAACAAACTGTCTTCATGTTTTACTTCTTCAAGGATTTTTAATAAATATTTTTTAGAA
>JAZLFF010000076.1:0-34361 GCA_045615645.1 Treponema sp. | reverse complement strand
CTGCAATTGTGCAAACTTCTCCAAGGGGGTCCGTCCCTTTTTTAATATTTTTGTGAAAAGAGAGGTCCGCCCCCTTTTTCACATTTTCATGAAAAAGGGGACGTACCTCTTTTTCATATTTTAAGTAATTTTTTTCTTCATTTTTTAAGTTAAAAATTTCAAATGCATCAAATCCTAAAGCTTTTGCCCAATCTGCCGTTAAATCCTTTGCTGATTTTCCATTAAATATTTTTTCGTATGCGTAATTTGAACTGTCCGAATTAAAAATTATTATAGTTTTCATCAACTTCTTTATCGGAAATTCAAAAAAATTGTTTAGATTTACTTAAAGACATATCTAATATATACTGTAGAAATGAGTGGGAATATGTTACCGGAAAATGTAGTTTTTTCTGTATCGCAAATTACGGATTTAATCAAAGAAATATTAGAAACCTCATTTAACCGAATCACAATTGAAGGTGAAATTTCAAACTGGAAACCTAGTTCTGCAGGCCATATTTACTTTACACTCAAAGATTCTGGAGCACAAATCAGTGCGGTAATGTTCAGAGGAAACACCTTCCACCTTTCATTTCGCCCCAAAGATGGAGACAAAGTCCGCTGCACAGGAAGCATTTCCGTTTACGCTCCCCGCGGCGACTACCAGATTATCGTTACAAATATCGAACCAATCGGCAGCGGTAACATTCTTCAAATGCTCGAAGAACGAAAACGAAAACTCGCCACAGAAGGATTATTTGATGAAAACCGAAAACGCCCTCTTCCAACTTTTCCAAAAACCATTGGAGTTGTAACCAGCCCAACAGGCGCTGCAATTCAGGACATTCTAAACGTTTCCAAACGCCGCAATCCCTCCATCAACATAATCATCCTGCCAGCAATTGTTCAAGGCGAAGGTGCAGATACAACAATTGTAAAAATGATAGAAGTTGCAAATTTTTACAAGCTTTGCGATGTTTTAATAGTTGGACGTGGTGGCGGTTCCCTTGAAGATTTACTTCCATTCAGCGAAGAAATCGTTGTTCGTGCAGTGGCAAACTCTCAAATTCCTGTAATTTCAGCCGTAGGTCACGAAATTGACTGGGCTTTATGCGATTACTCTGCAGATAAACGAGCTCCAACTCCTAGTGCAGCCGCAGAAATGGCAGTTCCACTTCTAGCCGATATTCAACAAAACTTAAATTTTTACAAAAATGATTTATATACAATAATTAAACAAAAAATTGAAAAAGCTAAACTGATGGTAACTGCATTCAATCCTGAAAATTTAGAAAATCGTTTCAGAAACATTCAACAACCACTTTTAAATAGATTTGCAAATGCAAAAGACGGCCTTTATACAAATCTTCAAAATCGTATTAAAGATTTACGAAACATAATCAGTACAAATAAAGCAGTTTTAGAAAATGCAAATCCGCAGACAGTTTTTGAACGCGGATATTCAATGGTAACTGATGAAAACGGCAAAATTATACGTGACGCTTCAAAAGTTGAATTGAATAAATCAGTTTATATAAAACCTGCAAAAGGCCAGTTAAAAGCAGTCGTAACAGAAAATCTTAGCAATAAAACGTAAACTCACCACAAAACAGGTATTTAGAACGGAGGATAAAATGAACAATTTTGAAGAAAACTTAAAAAAACTTGAATCAATTACAAATGATATTAAAAGAACAGATATTTCACTTGAAGATGCTTTAAAAGATTTTGAAGAAGGCATCAAACTTGCGGCAGGTATGGAAAAACAACTTGATGAAATTGAAGGTAAAGTTCAAATTCTTATGAACGAACCAAATCCTATGTCAAAAGATAATCCACCACAAATGGATGTTTACGAAAATAAAAACGAAATTAACGGAACACGAAAATGAGTCAGGCAAATCCCGTCCACTCGCTAAATCCGGAAGTTGCAAGAAAAATTGCAGCCGGCGAAGTAATTGACCGTCCAAACGCCATCGTTCGCGAATTATTAGATAACTCTATCGACTCAGGGGCACAAAACATTACGGTAGAAATTTCCGGCGGTGGAATTGAAAAAATCAGAATTATTGATGACGGTTGTGGAATGACAAAAGAAGATTTGCAAAATTGTGCACGACCTCACGCCACTAGCAAAATTAACACAGAAGTTGATTTAATGAACTTAACCACTTTAGGTTTCCGCGGAGAAGCTTTAGCCTCCATTGCCGCAGTTTCAAGACTTTCCATTACCAGCAGCGGTTGGAAAATGCGTGCCAGCATTACCGAAGATCACGTACTCGAACCAGTCGCACAAACAAAAGGTACAATTGTACAATCGGAAGGCCTTTTCGAAAACTTCCCTGCCCGCCGTCAATTTTTAAAACGTCCGGCAACTGAAGGTATAATGTGCAAAAATACTTTTATTGAAAAAGCAATGTCACGAACTGATATTTCGTTCCGTCTGATTATGGACGGAGAAACAAAATTAGATTTACCTGCAGGACAGTCGCTTACACAAAGGTTTCTTACAGCAAATGCCTATTCTGAACCTGAAGAATTATTTTACGAATTGAGCGGAAGTTCCGGCGGAGAAAATCCTGATTGGAGTTTTAACCTTGTAATTGGAGAACCTTCAGTAGCACGTTCAAATAAAAAAGAGATTTCAATTTATGCTAATGGGCGAAAAATCCAGGAGTATTCACTTGTTCAGGCAGTTGAATATGGAGGTCAAGGATATTTTCCAAATGGCACTTATCCTGTTGCGGCAGTTTTTGTTACAGTTCGTCCAGACCAGATTGATTTTAATATTCATCCAGCAAAAAAAGAAGCAAGATTTTACGACATTTCAGCTTTACACCACGGATTAAGTTCTACGATAAAAGCTTTTTTCCAGCAATATACAAATACAACAATGAAAGAGGATGATGATTTTGGAAATGCAACTAATGAGTTAGTAATTGAAAATCACCAAATCAATAAAAACGAACCAGTTTATCCTGAAAGTCCTTATTCCAAACACATTTCCTATAAACAAGTAGGTTTTGGTGAAAAAACATTTACTGATTATAGAGCAAAATATTTAGGCGGAGAAATTTTTTCCTCGCACAAAAACAACCTTCCAACGACACACTCTTCCGACCAGTTATACAATTCCCAAGTTCAAACGCTTGCCGAACAGGCACTTGCTTCACAAACAAACACACCGCCTGCCCCAATCCGCTTTCTTGGCTGCTGTCTTGGAACCTTTTTGCTTGCCGAAAAAAACAACTCGCTCTACATTGTCGACCAGCATGCCGCACATGAACGCATTTTATTCGACAAAATCATGAAAAATCAAAACGGTAATAATTGTCAGCCACTTTTAATTCCTTACAAAATAAGTACAGAATCAAAAACGCAAGATAATCAGCTTGAAAAATTGAAAGATAAATTAACACAAATTGGATTCACAACAAAAAAAATTGCCGACGGAAATTGGGAAATCTGTACAGTTCCCGACCGTTGGACACTTTCCGAATATGATCTGAAAACTCTGCTATTCGTAAAACATGTCGAACCGGACGAAATAATCCGTTCAATAGCAGCAATGACCGCTTGTAAAGCAGCTGTAAAAGATGGATACGTTTTAGACGACGAAACAGCCGCACGACTGGTAGAACAAGCTTTTACACTTGAAGATCCACATTGTCCGCACGGCCGTCCAATTTACACTTTCTTAAGTCGTGAAAAATTGTTTGAATTAGTTAAGAGAACCTAAAAGACTCTTTACTTCCATTGCTCTGTAAGAAGGATTTGTTTCCTGAACATAAATTAAATATTTTTCCGCTCCGGCATTATCATTTAATTGCATACAAACCTTTGCAAGTTCAATATAAGCGTCCCAGTTTTTCTGATCCATTTTCAGAAGTTCAATATAAGTAATTTTGGCATTATCATAATCCTTATTTTGAGCATAAGCTTTTGCAAGATTATAACGCACATCATTATTTTTTGAGTCAAGTTTTATTGCATTCTGGAAATATAAAATAGCATTTGTATAATCTTCTTTTGCAAGATAAGCACTTCCAAGGTTGTTATTTACCTCAAAATTCTTTTTATCTACTTCATAAACTTGTTTATAAAGTGCGAGGGCATTGTTTACATCTGGAGGATCAAGAGTCATATACATTACACCAAGATTCAACTTTGTCTTTATATGATCCGGATTATATTTAAGTACTTCCATATAACATGGAATGGCCTGGTCAACATCACCCTTTTTATCAAGAATCAAAGCATAGTTATAAACAATATTAGCCTTAGATTTTTCGTTTTTGAGTAAATCTTTATCCTTATAAGCTTCACGAGCATATTTTTCAGCTTCAACAATTTTTTTAGCATCAAACAATACTGTCGACAGATTAAACTTTGTCAAAACCTGTTCTTCACCCGGACTGAGCATTGTAAGAGCTTTTCTGTAACATTCTTCAGCTTTATCAAGTTTTCCTGACTGATAATAAACTGAACCAAGTTCCATTGTTGCAGTTGTATTTATATTATTAATTGCAACAACATTTTCGTACGCAGTTATAGCCCCGGAAAAATCTTGTCTTCGGTTTAAAATTCTAGCCTGTTCCAAATAAGCTTTTTCATATCTAGGATTTATATCAATTGCTTTTCTAAAAGCCGAAAGTGCTGCATTGTCATTATTTAATTTTAACTGACACAAACCTAAATTATAGCGAGCCTGTTCAAAATCAGTTTTTTTATCACACGCAGTAGTAAAAGATGAAACCGCTTCATTATATTTTTTCTGAATATACTGTATTTTTCCAAGTTCATAGTAATACATATAATTATTAGGATCACTTTTAATTGCAGCTTTCAATTCAGACTGAGCTTTATTATAATCTTTTTTACCAAGCGCTTCCTGAGCCAAAATGTAATGCGCTGTAGGATCATTCGGATTTTCTGTCAAAGTTTTCTTTGCCATTTGTACAGCTTGATCCATAAGTTTCTTCTTTTCAGCTTCTGATTCAGCTTTTTGTGCAGCATCATAAAATGATTGTGCAATTTCCGCATCTTTACTTGCCCAAAACTCTGCATCTGTGCCACCGTTTGGAATTGTTTTTTGTGCTTTCTTAAAATGCTCCATTGCTTCTTCAACATTTCCAGTTGCAAGAGCATTTTTTCCAAGCTGGATTTCATCGTTCACACTATCAAGTTGTTTTTTTAATTCTGCATTTTTCTTTGCAACTTCAGCTTCTTTTGCTTTTCGTTTTTCTTCATCAGCCTTACGCTTTGCTTCTGCAGCAGCTTCTTCAGCTTTTCGTTCTTCTTCCTCAATTTTCCGCTTTTCTTCTTCTGCACGACGTTTATCTTCCAAAGCCCTGCGCTGATTATCAGCTTTATTCTGCTCTTCCTGCATTTTTAACAATTCTTCCATAGAGCGTGAATTTTGCTGAGCATGTTTATTTGATTCTTCAAGCACATCCTTCATTGAAGACAAAGAATCCGCAACCGCGTCTGCAATACCTTTTGTATCTATGTCTACAGTTATTTTTCCACCATTGTTATAATTTTCTGAATTTAACCAACTAGGAATATCACGACCTTCCATAGCAGCCTTTTTCATTTCAATTATCTGATTAAGCATATCAAGTGCAACTGGATCATCAGCATCTTTTACAAGCAGAGAATCAAGTAAAGTTAATGCTCTGTCATATTCCCCACGATCAGCATAGGTTTTTGCAAGCGAATACACATTATTTTTTGCAGATTTAGCAGAACAACCTCTTATACAAAGACATAAAACTAGTATTAGTATTGCAGCAGCCCCTACACCAATTCCAATAATCAGTTTTTTCTTTTTTTTATCATCCATCATAATTTTTCCCCTGCCTTTTAAACATTTCCCTTTTTAATCAAGTTCAGCTTCCTGATCATACTCTATTAAATCTTCAGCACCCGCTGACATATTAGTCGAATCAGTATTCTGCAAAGAATTTGCAACTTCTTCAAGTAATTTGCGACGTCTTTCGGCTTCAAGAGCTTTCTTTTCATTTTCAATTCTCTGACGTTCTGCTTCTTGTGCCGCCAGACGTTCCTGCTCTTCTGCAAAACGCTTTTCATCCTCAATACGCATACGTTCAATTTCTTCCTGTACACGTTTTTCTTCCTCAGCCATACGTTCCGCTTCCTGTGCAGCTACAGCTTTTTGAACTTCACGATTTTGCTGCTCAGTTTCCAAAGCTGCAATAAGTCTTTCTATAGTCTCTCTCTGAGGATCATCAGGCACAACCGTAATGTATTTTTTATAATCCGTCAAAGCGTTCGCAATATCGTCCCCCATAAGATTTGCATTAGCACGATTTAATAAAGCATCGTAATAAAGAGGATCTGCAGTAAGCGCAAGCGTATAACTTTTGATAGCACTACGGTAATCTTTAATTGCATAATAGGAATTTCCCTGATTATAAGCAAGAATTTTTTTATTTGTACCAGGAGTTGAAAGTCCTCTGGTAAATGCATCAATTGAATTCAAATAATCTCCAAGCTGATAATAACTCAAACCAAGATAGTTATATGCATTTAAAGACGCTGTTCCAGCTGCAACTTCTTTTTCGAGTAATAAAACGGCTTCATTCGGATTATTCGTCTTAAAGGCTTTTTCCCCTTCGGATTCTGCAAAAACTTTACAAAAACAGAATACAACTAACACAATACAAATTTTCGTTTTTACATTCATATATTTATCCTTCAATATTTGACAGATTGTCTTAAATTTACTACTCTTATTATCGAGTTGTATTAAGACTTACTTAATCCTACTTTTTAATATACCAGGAGATTGAGCATGGGAGTTTTCCCTATTATCCTTATTACATTCTTAGCAGTTGCAATTATATTTTTGATTACAATTATCATAAAATCAACACTTATGCCAAAACGTGTTGATTCAATTCCCAAATTAATCAAACAAAACAAAATTCAAAATGCAATAAAACTCGCAAAACAGATTTTAGCAAAAGATCAAAAAAATTACATTGCCCATTACTATCTTGGCAAAGCTTACGTAAAAGAAGGTAAAACAGAGCTTGCAATTATTGAATATAAAACCGTAAATGAAAACGCACTTTTTGGAGACAATCTGAACGAACTAGAATTCCGCACAGAATACTCTCAGCTTCTCCTAAAGTACAACCAGCAGAACGAAGCTTTAAAAAACTTTCTTCTCCTTACAAAATTAGATCCAAAAAATGCAGAAAACTTTTTCCAGGTTGGTCACATTTACGAAATGCAGAATCGCTATGATTTAGCCCTAGGATTTATGCAGAAATGTGCCATGATTGATAAACGCCATGCAAAAGCACACGCAGAAATAGGACTTATGCTTTACCGTACAAAACAATACGCAGAAGCAAAAAAAGAAATTGATATGGCAATCCGTTTAAGCCCTGAAACCTATTCATCTTATTACTACCTCGGAAAAATCCTCAAAGACGGAAAAGATTTGCCAGGTGCAATTAAAGCTTTTGAAAAAGCACAACGCGATCAAGATGTAAAACAAAAATCTATTATTGAACACGGTTCTTGTTATATGCTTGTAAACCGTCTTGATACAGCCATTTTGGACTTTCAGCGTGCAATTGAACTAGACAAAAATAATAACATTCCAGAAACTCTTTACGCCCGTTACTTTCTCGCAGCTTGCTACGAAAAAACCCGTAAAATTGATAAAGCAATTGAACAATGGGATGCAATTTACAAACGCAACAAAGGCTTCCGCGACGTTTCAGCAAAACTTTCAGAATATAAAGATTTACAGGCAAACGACTACTTAAAAGATTACCTTACTTGCAGTAACGAAGAGTTCCCAATTATTTGTAAAAACGCCTGTGCAAAAGGACTTAAACTTCAAATTCTTTCCTGCGACCTAAAAAAATGGGGATGTCAAGTTACAGGAGTTTCACTTTCTGAAGATTCCTGGATGTCACAACGCAAACAGACACTTTTAATCCGTTTCTACCGAGAACCAGACCCAATTGATGAACCATCAGTCCACGAAGCACTTGATTCTCTAAAAACACTGAACGGAATAAAAGCCGTTTGTTTCTCAAGTTCAGGCTTTACAACTGCAGCAAAACGATTTGCCGAAAACAGACCTCTTGAATTAATAGAAAAACAGAAACTCGAAGCAGTTCTATCAAAAGCTGGTTCATAATGAAAATATTATGTGTTTCTGACTTTGTAGATCCATTAATATATAATCAAAATGTAAAGGAATCATTTCCAGACATTGATGTAATTTTATGTGCTGGCGATTTACCAATGGATTATGTTGATTTTATCGTTACAGTTTTTAACAAACCTACATATTTTGTCTTTGGAAATCATAATTTAAAGGATTATCACTTTTATCATTACGATTCCCGTGTAGATTCTCATACCCTTAACGATTACAACGATACAAGTCACGGACATGGCGCCATTTACTCAGGCTTCAAAGTTTTTACAAATGCAAACCTTTCGTACACAGACGCTAATACCGGACAGCAAACACCGTTACTTATTGCGGGTGCTTCCGGAACTGTTCGCTACAACAAAGGAATTAATCAATTTACAGATTTTCAAATGAAGCTGAAACTTCTTTTAATGGTTCCAAAGCTTCTTAAAAATAAAAGAAAATATGGAAGATACCTTGATATTTTCCTTACACACGCAACCCCGCGTCATATTCATGATCATGAAGATCCATGCCATCAAGGTTTTGAATGCTACAATTGGTTTATAAAAAAATTTAAGCCAACTTATATGGTTCACGGACATATTCATCTATATGATATGCGCGAAGAACGTTCTGGAAAATATTTCGATACAACAGTTGTTAATGCATATTCACACTGTGTTTTAGAGTTAGGAGATTAATTATGGACATCGCAAGCACACAGGCAGAAGAAGATTTTGCAAAAGCTCGTAACAAAGCTTTTTTTAATGAAATACAGCATTTGCTTACACCGGAAGAAGCATCATTAATTTCTTTAAATGATGTTAAGCAGATGATTAAGCCTATTAATGAAACATACCAGGGAATGAAAGTTATTCCAATTTCTAAAATAGTTGGAAGCGAAGGTCGATACAAGGATTTTGACAATCGCTTTTTCCCTAAAAGTTCTCACTTAAAAAACAGATGGCAGCATGTTGATGAAGCAGCTATAAAAGCAATTGATTTACCACCAATCAAAGTGTACGAAATTGCCGGATTATATTTTGTCCGTGACGGAAATCACCGTGTTTCAGTAGCAAAAACCCGCGGAACAGAATTTATTGATGCTGAAGTAGTAACACTTCAGAGCGAAATTAAGCTTAAGGAACCTGACAACATCAACGATATTATCAAACAGATTATCAACTACGAAAAAAGAGTTTTTTATAATGAAACAAATTTTGGTGATATAACTGATTACTGGTGTCTGGATTTTTCAAGAACTGGTCGCTATGACGTAATTTTGAATCATATTCTTACACATAAATATTACATGAATCAAAACAAAGAAGAAGAAGTTTCTATGGAAGAAGCCATTAATCACTGGTTCCAGACGGTTTATTTACCTCTTGTTTGCATTATCCGAGATAAAAAGATTCTTCGCCATTTTCCAGGACGAACTTTAGCAGATATGTATGTATGGGTTGTTCGCTATTGGGATGATCTTAAGCAGAAATTCGGAGATTCAATTCCAATGACAGAAGCAGTTTTGAATTTCAATAAAACTTATAAAATTACTTTTAAACACCGCCTTACAAACATTTTCAAACGAATAATTTTACGCCGTCAAATAGACAATTTACAGACTGAAAGTATCCCAGAATAACGCTCTGTTACTTCTAAAAGTATTTTTAAAAACTTGACGTCTAAATATTTCGATGATAGAATTAATAAATAATGCTGGGATTTCCAGGATTATAGAAAAATAGGAGTTCAATGTGACATCGATTGATTCGTTCATAAATATTCCATTGTTTGTTGCCGCAGGCATTGGCATATTGCTGTTACTTTTTCTGCTGATTATTAAACTCAGAAACACAGTTAAATCTAGTTTCATTTTCTTCTTTATCGTTGGTGTTTTAATCGTTGGAGCTTTTTATAGTTCTGCATCAGGTTATTACATCTATTTTGTGTTCTCTGTAATTATTGCGGAACTTCTATCTCTCCCTTATCTTTTGTTAAAGGCTTTTGACAACCCACAAAAACGAGAAGAGAAAAAAGCTGCAAAGAAAGCTGCTGAACTTGAAGCCTCAAGGGATCAGGATACAATTACAAAAACACAGCTTGCAGAAATTGAAGCAAAACATCAGCGTTTACTCGAAGTAAATAAAGACCTTGTTTCTAAGGTTTCTACTTTCTTCTCAACAGATAATTCAATGGAAAATTTCCTTGAATATTGTAATGATTTAATTACTCAGAAAGTTGGTGCAGACGGTTGTGTTATTCTTATCGCTGATGATTATGATAACACTCTTGCTGTAAAGTCTTTCAAAGGTTCATTCCCACCACCATATAAATTACCAGATGATTTACCTCATAAGCCTATTCGTGTTGAAACAAATTTACGTTTTGCACAATTCCCATTAAAAGACAATATTTTTGGTGATATTTATACAGGCGGAGAACCAGTATATATTCCAGATTCTATTAAGGATCCTAGAGTTTTCCAGAATGGGCCTGAAGAATTCTTAAAATGTGGATGTTACATTTTTGCACCAATTAAACAGCAGGAAGGAATTATTGGTCTTATTGCACTTTCAAGAGGTCCAGATAAGGCTGTATTTACAAAAGAAGATTTTGATAATGCCGTAATTCTTGCAGATGCAGTTTCAACAACAATGAAACCTTTGTACAGTTTCCTTGCTTACGCTGAACATACAGAATTAAACAAAGGTGGTAGCATTGCATCTAAATATCAAAAGGATTTGTTACCTCAAAAGCTTCCGGTTATTCCAGGTCTTCAGATTGGTTGTTTCTCAAACACAGTCGAAAGCGTCTGCGGTGACTATTATGACATTATCGTTTCTAGAAAAGATAAAATTTCATTCATTATGTGTGATGTTGCCGGAAAAGGTATGAACTCACTTATCGTAATGATTATGATTCGTGCTATATTAAGACTTACAGTAAATACTGCACAAACAGCTGCTACCATTCTTGCATGGGCAAACCGCGGTATTTGTATTGAAAGTTCTAAAATAGATCATTTTGCGAGTGTAGCTTTAATAAATTACAATGCAACAACAAAAGAAGCCGAAATTGCTACATGTGGTAATAATCCTGTATTCCACTACTCTGTTTTGGATGGAACTGTTAAACAGATTTCTTCACCTTCAGAGCCAATGGGTGTAACAAAAGATACTGTTTATTCAGAATTGAATTTAAAGCTAAATTCAGGAGATATTATTGCAACTTGTACAGACGGTTTACTTGAATCGCTAAATGAAAATGGTGTACAATATTCAATCGAAAACTTGACTAAGGCAATTATCAAAAACAGTGGGGCAAATGCAAAAGATATTTCCAATAAAGTCAAAGAAGATTTGAAAAAGTACTGTGGTACAACTCAACAATACGATGACCAAAGTCTTCTGGTTATTAAAATACAATAAAACTAGGAAAGGAGCTTCTTTATGGAACTTAAAATACGTAAAAATGGTGATGTTTACATTATTGATGTAACCGGAGAAATGGATCTTTACAACTCTTACAAGTTAAAGGAACTTGTTATGAAGATGTTGGAAAAGAACGTAAAAAACTTCGTTATTAATCTTGAACAGGTAGACTACATCGACTCTTCTGGAATTGGTGCTCTTATTTATATTTGCTCTACTATTAAAAAGATGAACTTAAATCTTGCTATTGCAAATATTCATGGTTCAGTAAAAAAAGTTATTGAACTTACAAAATTAATGGGATACTTGCGTATTACAAATAGTATAGAAGAAGCTCTCTTGATGGTAAAAGAATAAAAAAAGTAGAGTAAGTTAAAAATATTTATTTAAAAAATATTTTTAAGTATTTAGGAGGACAGTAATGAATCAAGAATTCAAAGAACTTAGATCGGATGAGAACGACCCATTATTTGATAAAACTAATATGCTTAAAAAGGAATTTCCTTCTGACTTCAGACAGATTCGCTATTTTACATTGCTTATCGTTCAGTCTGCACCAACAGAAATTAAGGAGTTAAATCTTCTTGAACAACAGATTAGTGAAGTTATTAAAAATGCGGTAAAACATGGAAACCACTGCGATATTAATAAGAAAGTAACAGTTTGGTATTCTTTCAGTCCAACACATGCACATATTATTGTTCAGGATGAAGGTGAAGGCTTCCAGGATTTGGAAAAATGGAATGAATTCAACAAAAAACGTCTTGAATGTTTACATAATAACGATTTTATGCAATTGGCAGATTATGTATCATTCCGTACAAAAGAATCAGATAGCCAGGATGGTGGTAATGCCCTTTTCGCTGCTCTTGAATACTGGAATGGTGGATTTGTTTATAATGGAAAAAAGAACGCTGTTGCAATGTTGAAAAAATATCAACAGAAGTTTAAGAATTTAAATGCAGATGGAGAGTAATCTTCCATAGTAATAAACTTATGTAAGGCTGTCTAAATTCTTAGGCAGCCTTATTTTATTTTTTATATATGACCAGAAATAAGTCAGTTTTATTTTTTTTAATTTTTTTCTCATTTTTATTTTCATCTTGTAAAATAGACGAAAAAGAAAAAGTTTATATTACTGATTTTGAATATTCATTAATTGGTATGGGCGGGACATATCACCCTTTTAGCTCTGAATATCAATTACAAAAACTTGCAGATCTTCTTCCAAACCGAAAAGGATATCTCTGGCTAAAGGGAGAATTTACTATTCCTAAAAATCTGGAGAATCAAAAACTAGGAATTTACCTTGGTATAACTAAAATTGCTGTTGGTCTATATATAAACGGTAATTTTATAGCCCAGTCAGGAAGTTTTCCACCTATTGTTTTTTCTCAAGGCGAGGTTCCAACATATTTTTCAATTCCTCCTGAATGCTTAAATGAATCTGGTAAAGCTAATATTATTGAACTTAAATTTTGGGTAGATAGTCAGGGGCAACTCGATAAAACTCCTTTTATAAGTACTTTTGAAAATGTTTACAATTATTATCAAAAAATAGATTTTAAAGACAGTAAACTTTCATTAATTGTTTCTTACATAATGTTTGTTGTAGCTTTTATTTATTTTGTACTTTATATATTTAAATCTAATGAAAAATCAAATCTTTCTTTTTCCAGATTAAATTTTCTATCTGCCTTTTATATGCTTACTGTTTGTATTGGAGAATATCCGAGAGAATTATTAAATTATCAATATGCATATCTTTTGTATCTTAAAATATTTTCAGGAGTAGTTTCTGTAATTACAAGTTATTTTGCTGTTTCATTTATTCGAGATTATCTTGGAGCAAAAGATTCAAAAGGTCGGAAAATTTACAGAATTTGTATTACGATTCTTCCGTGTATTGCAATTTTAGTTACTCAAAATATAAAACAATTTTACATTGTTTTAGGTTATGTTTACATTTTAATTGCAATTCATATTTTCTATGCAGTTAAAATCATTTTTATTGCATTTAAGCAAAAAAATAATAAAATTTGGTCATTACTTACGGGATTTTCGCCGGTTCTTATTTCTTTATTAATTGAAATAAACTGGATGTTATTAGGTAATTCCTTTTCAAAATTAATTATTGTATTGGGATGGCAAGTTACAATTTTAACATTTGTTGCCATTATGATTATTAATTTTGCAAGAATGGGAAATAAAATTGAATATTTGAATGATAATCTTGAACGATTGGTAAAAGATCGTACGAATGAACTTCAAAATACTAATAAGTTACTGGAAGAAACTAATTCCCATTTGGAGTATGAACGAAAGCGTGCTCAAAAAGAAATTGATTTAGCAGCATTTGTTCAACAAAGTTTTTACAAAAACAGTTTACCTGATTTGCAGGATTGGGACATTGGCTTTTATTTTGAAGCTTTATCTGGAGTTTCTGGTGACCTTTACGATTTCTTTACTGAAGATGGAAAACTAGATGGATTTGGAATATTTGATGTTTCTGGTCATGGCATTGCATCAGGGCTTGTTACAATGCTTGTAAAAAATATTATTCATCAAGAGTTTTATTCTGGAAATGAACTTCCAATTAATTCTGTAATGGAAATTATTAATAATAGAATTATTGAAGAAAAAGGTAACATTGAAAATTATCTTACTGGTATTTTAGCTAGAGTTATATCATCTTCTAAAATTGAATTTATAAACGCTGGACATCCATTCCCTTTACTTTATGTAAATTCATTGAATAAAACAATTACACTTGAGCCTAAAGATAAAAAAAAATGTGGTGTTATTGGTATTGCGGATTTACCAGCCTTTTTTGAGACTCAAAATATTGAATTAAACAGTGGAGATGCACTTCTTTTATATACGGACGGAATTATTGAAGCACACAATGATTTTCGTGATGAATATGGCTTGAAACGTTTGGAAGAAATTTTTAACAAAACTCAAAAAATGCCTATTCCAAAACAAATTGACAAAATTCTAAAAGACATTAAAAAATTTATTCACAATGAAAATATTGGCGACGATGTAACATTATTAATTATCAGAAAAAAATAACTTTCAGTTTAAGCGGCGATTAGCCCCCAATAAAAAAAGCTTTAGTTTGTTAGCTAAAGCCTTTAGAGTTTGGAGGTGGGGAGAATTGAACTCCCGTCCGAAAATGTAAACCAGGTACATCTACAAAGTTTAGTTATGCGAGGTAATTGTCGAGAGCCGGTAGCAGCATAACAAGCGTCGTCTCCGTATTCTGATTAAAAGTCCCCGTTAAAGACCAGAAACATTAACAGGCAAGTCCCGATAAGTTAAAGAACACCGACCAACGCGGAACAGAGCCAATCGGGTTCCTGCACGGCTGTTTAGGCAGCGAGTGCTTCTGCTTCGAAAGCTTCTTCAGCTTCTTCTTCTTTTCTTGCGAAAATTGCAGTTATTTTTTTTGTCAGTTTAAGGAACCTTCAGTCCTACTTGCAGTACAAGATTTCCCAATTCCGTCGAAACCGGGACACCCCCGTATAATTGATAATGGAAAATTGAAAATTAATATCCTACCAATCAATAATAATATAATTAACATTTTTACAAACGTCAATTATTTATTTTAAAGTTATAGTTTAATTCAATTCTGAATGTTTAATATTATAAACAGATCCACAATTTCTACAAATAATTTCTATTGGTTCTGGTAAATCATTTAATTGTTCTTTTGAAAGAGTTTTTAGATAATTTAAGTAAAATTCTTTATTACATGGACAATCGAAAATAATATCTCTCGTAACCGTAATTGTCGGTGAAAATTCTCTAAATAAACCTAAAATAATATCTTCGGAATCAACTTCTTTTTCACTATACAAAAGTCCTAAACTTGGGCATGCTTTAAAAGCATTTTCAACTTTTTGAAGAAGTTTTTCATCATCTTCAGATTCTTCTACATGACTATCAACTTGAGCTCCAATTTCTGCAGTTCCACCTGTTTTTGGCATAATTTGCAGATACATTGAACCAGCGCCTATTACATTTCCGTTTTTATCAAATTGAATACTTGAATTGAATGCAGTATTTATCTGTTCAGATTGTGCAAAATAAGTTGCAAAATCCTTTGCTATATTTGTACCTTCAACATCAACAGTTGAACTTTGAGGATACTTATCATCTTTGTGAACTCTAGAAAAGGTTAATGCTCCATTTCCTAAAAAATCTGTTAAATCCCAATTTTCTAAAGGTTTTGTAATTGGAATATTATCATTTAATAAATAACCTCGAACATATCCGGTTGAATCTGCTTCTACAGAGTATCCTTGCGCAGGACATCCACACTCAAATTTAACAGATGTATGTTCCATATCTTTCATCATTGGAATAGTAAGTGCACTACATAATGAAGCTTGTCCTAAAATATAAGTTTCCAAAATACCAAGATTATGTTGTGCTCTTAACTGATTTACAAATCTCGTACCATGAAATAAGGCTCCACGAACACGTCCGTTTGCCATTGTAAAAATGCGAAGTTTATCTTCTTCTAATCCGTTCAAAAAATCTAATAAATTATTATCTTTAATCTCTGCTTTTATCATTCTTTTAAATATAATGATTTTTTTTTATTTTACAAGTGATTTTGATTCCCACTTTCGACTTTTCCAACGGAATAACATTACAATTCCTCGTGTAGTTTCATCAGTTCCAATTCCAAGCCAGCAACCGATAATTCCCATACCAAGTTTTAATCCTAATAACCAACTTAAAACTACCATTATTCCCCACATAGAGAGTACACCATAGCCAACTGGAAATTTTACATCCCCTGCCCCTTTTAATGCACCAACATAAATTAGATTTAACGAACGGCCAAATTCAATATAAGCGGAAAAAAATCAACATTTTGGAAGTAAGTGCAAAAACTTCTGGTTGTTTTGTAAAAATTGATATAATTGGAGCCTTTATTAAATTTACAAGAAGAATAAGTGACATTGAACAACAAGTTGCAATAATTGAATATTTATAAACCTTTTTATAAGCAACTTCTTTTTCATTTGCACCTACGTAATAACCAACTTTAATTTGAACAGCATTTCCAATAGCTACAGCAATTGCGAAGACAAATCGAACAATAGTCTGTGTGTAAACCTGGCAATCCATTGCATAAGTGCCAAGTGTTGTAATCATAGCCATAATTGTGATTTGCGCTGTATTATATGCAAGACTTTCGCCTGCTGTTGGAAGACCGATGGAAAGAATTAATTTGTAAACTGTTTTCGGAACCTTTGGTACTTTTGTTAATTTAAATTGAATATCCTTTCGGCGGTAAATCATAAATACCATAATGATATTTCCCACAATTACGGAAATTAAAGATGCGGCCGCAACTCCAGCAGCTCCGGTTACTGGTAATCCGAATAATCCGTAAATTGCTATAGCATTTCCAAAAACGTTAATAATATTTGAAATGATAGTTACAATTAATGTTTCTGTTGTGTAACCATAAGTTCTGAGGATTCCTGTTTGAAAAGAACTAATACCTGCAAAAATTGCACCAATGCCTGCATAAATAATAAAATAATCATATGCACAATTTTTTACTTCTTCTTCAAGAGTATAACAATTAAGTAAAATTGGTGTAAAAATGAAAACAATTATTGAAAGAATGGCAGACATGATGAGAGCCATTAAAAAGCCAGCTTTTGCAACATGATTTAATTCTTGTTTATCTTTTTGAGCTCCAAGATATTGTGCTAGTACAATATTTGAACCAATACAAACTACATTTATAAGAATTTGCAGGAAAAATACCCACTGCGAAACTAATCCAACACCAGCTACAGCTGATTCAGAATAAGAACTTAACATTAATGTATCTACAGAAGATACAAGAATTCTAAAAAATTGTTCACCTATTAATGGTAAGGTGAGCTGAAGCATTGGTAAAGAACCTCTAGGTCCTAATTGCTTTTGTTTCATATTTGCCTCGATAAAACGATATTACATCATTTATTATTCGAAGCAAATAGAACAAATATCTTATCTTATAGAAGTTTTTTTAGTTTTTTGTACTGATATTTTTTGTATACAAAGACTGACCATTTTCGGAGAAAACCGTTAAACGTATAAAACTCTTGTATACTTTCATTTCAAGCCAACCGTAATCAGTATTGTTAATCCATTGTGAATATGGTGAATTATAGATTATATTTTCATCTAATTTTCCGCCCATACTTCCTAAAATCATATAATCAACTCCATCTTTATTTAAAGATTCAAAGAAGTGATTATGACCGCTTAAAGCCAAATCAACATTATATTTTTCAAGAATTGGGCAAAGTCTGTTAATAACTGTTGGAATATCACCCCAATTCTTTTTAGCTGCATCATCCCAATAACCAGAGCCTGTAATGTAACAATGTGAAAGAACAATTACAGTATCTTCCTGAGGAATTTCTTCCAACTGTTGAATTAACCACTTTTCCTGTTTTTTCGAAAACTCAATATCATCCCAAATCATATAAAGGAAAATCATATGGATTTTACCATTATCCATACGGAAATATAATTTATCACCTTTATTTGTAAAATTTTTCTTAAAAGCTGGAATACCATTAACAATTCCATCATGATTTCCAGGAATTAAAAGTACAGGTGTATTTCCAAGATTTTCTGCCATATCATCAACTGCCTGCTGGTACATTGAAGTAATCATTCCAACTTCGGAAATATCACCAAGACAAATTAAAGCATCATAATCACGTTCATTTACTGCTTTTAAAATTTTACTTCGAGCCTGAGCATTTGCTTTTCCACTACCCCAATGTGGATCTGAAGTAATTGCATAACGGGCTAAAGGTTCATTTTCAGTAGGATTTTCTTTTACAGGAATTTCACTTGAATGACTAATAAAATTTACATTTTTTTTATTTACGGGAATTGCAGCAAGAATTGTAAGACCAATGTAAATAACTATCCATAAAATCATTGTAAATAGTGCAAAAATTTTTAGTAGTATTCGGGTTGTCTTTGTTTGTTTTATAAAATGAATAATTCCAAAGATTATTGGTAGTAAAACTGTAATTAAAAGAATAATATAGGCACTTAAAATTCCTACATGCCAGTGAAAAGTTCCTAATAATCCAGGTCTTAATGTAAACCATATAAAAATCATTATTGAAGAAACTATAGATACGATTGTTAAATTGGTTAATTTTTTGTTTTCAGTAGTCATATTTTCCCCTTCAAATTGTATAATTATATAACGAAAATTTGTTTCTTTCAATGAAAACATTTATAATAAAGTAAATCGTATAAAAAAAATTATAACCGACAAGTAGTTTACATTTTGGGCATCTGTGCACAACTATATGTTAAATAAATCAAAAATATTTTTTTTAAGTTAATTTCTTATTTAAGCTGCACTATTTTGTATAAATTGTTGTAATAATTTCTTCCATTGGTAATTCGCGGACTGACAAATCTTTTAGCGAAAACTTTTCGGACAACTGTTTTAATAGTGCTGAAATTTTTACTACCGAAAGATCTGCTTCTAGTTCATACTCTAAATCAGATACTTTTTTTAGTAATTTTAATCCTTGAATAGTTGAAAAATCAACATCACATTTTTGTTCAAGCGTAACAGTTACAATTTTTTTCTGGCCAAGAGCATTTTTTAATTGATTTATATCTCCATCAAATACTTTTTTTCCGTGGTTGATAATAATAACTTCTTGTGCCAGTTGTTCTACATCTTCCAAATCGTGAGTTGTAAGAATGAAAGTTGTACCTTTTTTGTTCATTTCGCTTATAAACTGGCGGATTTTTTGTTTGGCAATTACATCTAAACCGATTGTAGGTTCATCAAGGAAAACTATTGGTGGATTATGTAACATGGCCATTATAAACTCACATTTCATGCGTTCACCAAGTGATAAAACCCTTGTTGGTTTGTAAATAATGTCACCAAGATCAAAAAGTTCTGTCATCATTTTTACGCGTTCTTGATATTCTTGCTTTGGAATGTTGTAAATTGCTGCATTCATCATAAAACTGTCAGCTGGAGGAATATCCCAAATAAGCTGTGACTTTTGTCCAAAAACGGCACCAATATTCTGTACATATTTTATACGATTTTTTGATGGATTATATCCCATTACGTTGATTTTTCCAGATGTAGGGAAAAGAGTCCCTGTCATCATTTTAATAAGGGTAGATTTTCCTGCTCCATTTGGACCTAGAATACCAGTAATACTTCCTTTTTTTACATTTATGCTAACATCATTTACAGCTGGAATTAAAACTACCTTACGATGAAAAAATCCTTTAACATTTTCTTTAAATGAAGTTCCACGTTTATACGTTTTATATTCTTTTTTTAGATTTTCTATTTCAATAATATTTTCCATTTTCAATTATCCATTCTCAATTATTCATTTTCAATTATCAATTATTAATTCTTTCACCCTCCGGCACTTTCATACAATTTAATCATTTTGTGATAAAGCAAAAAACCAACAGCAGTAAAAAGTACACACGGGATTAATGCTAAATAAAACCATGCCTCAGTCTGCCCAAGCAAACTTGCAGATGGAATAAACGCAACCATTGCTACAGGTAGAATAAACGTTGTAATTCCACGTGCCACATTTGGAAAAATCGACATAGGATATTTTGCAAACTGCTTTACACTGTCGAAAATTTCAGGAATTCGAGAATTACCAATCCATTTAAATGATGTAGCAGACATTATCAATTCAATACCAAGCATTACAAAAACACCAGCAGTCAAAAATAAGATAAAATTTACAACGCCTGCAATTGTAAAAACAACAGAATGACAAGCTGCAATTGAAAACATAATAATTCCACCAATAATATAAGCAATTCCTTCAATATTAAAATTAGTTGCCGTAACATAAAATAGTGGATTAACAGGCTTTAATAAAATTACTTCAAAACTTCCTTTTTTTATATTGTCGTTTGTTTCCCAGAAAATTCCGCTAAAAAATGTACTGGAAATTCCTGTTGAAATTGTAAATACCGATTGAATTAACAAAACTTCCCACAAATTCCAGCCAGGAAAACTCTGACCGTTCGCATAAATAAGTAATGTTACAAGTGGAAATAAAATATTGCTAACAAAAGTGATTATCATTCCAAGAATGAAATTCAATCTGTAAGAGGTAGCAGTTACAAATGTTGTTCGTAAACAAATTTTGTATAATTGTAAATACCGTCTAATTCTCATGCACCAACTCCAGTAAATTTTTTCATTGCCTGTGCGTACAAAACACAAGTAATAAAAAGGAACACTAAAACAGCACACGCCTGAAGCACAACAATCTGAACAAGCGGGATTATCTGCCCTGCCAACTCATAACTACCCGTACAAACCCTACACGGAACGTAAAGCATATATTGGAACGGAAGGAAAAATAAAACTTTCTGCCAGCCATTTCCAAAAAAAACGAGAGGAATTAACGATCCATTGAATACGGTCTGTAAAGTTTGAAAAACATATCTAATTCCTTGTGCACGAACAAACCAAAATGCTGAAAGGCCAATACAGTAATTTACAAGAAACGTCATACAAAAACCAAGAGCAATAGAAATTATAGCAAGACCTAAATGCTCTGGAATAAGGTTAATTTTGAAAATAAATATAAAGATTAAAAAGCAAGGTAAAAACTCAAAGAAAAATCCCAATACGCGGTGCCCAAGTTTTTGCGAAAATGCAAATAATTTGTGATCTAAAGGTCTAAGCGCAAAAGTTAAAAATTTTCCAGTTCTAACAAGCATCTGTAAGTTCCAATCCGCAAAATCCATTGTAAGATAGCCAATTAATGCGTTTACTCCAAAATAAGTAAGCATCTGTTCAAGCGACATTCCGTTAATTACAGCATTAGCGCCGCCTTGAGCAGAGTAAACCGCCTTCCAAATGCAATATTGTACAAGAAAATAAACCGGTCCTACAAAAATTGAAACCATAGAATGAGTTCTGTAAGCCGCCCATTCCTTATAAGTTACAACTGCAACTGCGCGAATCTTTCTGATTTGATGTTTTATGTAATGAAAAAATTTCATCTTGTTCTCACACAAAGGCGTTGCGGGAATGTGTCCCGCAGAGAGGATAGCGACCAACGAAGTGGGCGCGTAAGGAGAGACTTCTCCTTCCTTATACCTTATTATTTAATTCCGCTCCACATAACAGCACTGGCATTATATAACGCTTCCGGGTACCATCCGTCATTTAAGAAGGGAACAAACCAGCTTGCAACCATTTTTTCTTTTGGATCAAGTAGCAAACAGCAAGCTCCCCAACCTTCGTGGAAGTATGAACCTTCACTGTAATGATTATCTGCTGTACGTCGAGTATCTGGACCAAGTCCATACATTCTGTAAGCTCCACCAGCACCCCAGCAATTATCTTTAATATCTTCTGTTGTGTAATTTAGTGTCATGCGTTCAATTGCCTTACGACCAATAACTCGCACACCATCATCAGTATATCCGCCATTCAAAAGCATTCGTCCAAATTTGTTCAAATCATCTACTGTAGAAAAAAGTCCATTTCCTGTAGTTGAATGTGAATATTTCATTCTAAAATGCTCACTGAAATTTGGATTTGTCATAAAATCCGATTTTTTACCTTCGGCACATCTTTTTATAATTTCATAAGTATCTTTGCTCCATTCGTAAGCCAGGTAAAACTTTGGAAGAATGCGTTTTGCAAATTCAGGCGGAAGAAGATCAAAATAAAATTCATTTACAAAAAAAGAATCTTCCATTTTGCAAGGTTCAAGAAGTGCTTTTCGAATGTAAGTTTCTGCACGCATTCGGGTAACTTTTGCAATAATTTCTCCAAGTACAACAAAACCAAAGCTAGAATATGCCCATTCTTTTCCAGGTTTATTATGCATTCCAGTTTTAAGTGCCGCATCAAGCCAAGATGTTTTTTCGCTCATATTTTTTTTGATGAACTTAAAATCCCACGGAGAAATATATTCGTAGTTGAAACATCCATTATCAGGATAAAGTCCAGAAGTATGAGAAAGGAGATGTGCAATTGTAATTCCGTTAAAAGGGGGTTTATTGAATTCTGGAAGGATTTCCGCTACAGCCTGATTCGGGCGTATAAAACCATCTTCGCAAAGTTTAAAAATTGCAGTTGATGTAAAAAGTTTTGTAATTGAATACACACCGTTTACAACATCAGGACTTACAACCTTTTTCTCATTCTTTTTGTATGAAGCACGTCCAACTCCATCGCGAGCAAAAATCTTTCCTTCACGACTCAAACAGTACCACGCGGCCTGAATCTTTCCTTCCCCAATCAATCGATTAAAATGTGTATTCAACACCTCTAATCTTTCTTTATCATATCCAACCTCTTCCGGTTGAACAATTTTTCCCATATCTTTCATCATACCTTCCACTTCAACATTTTACATTATTCATTATTCCAGCCCGCTCCACATAACAGCACTTGCGTTGAAAATTGCTGCAGGGAACCAGCCTTCTTTTGCCCAAGGAATGAACCAGCTTGCTACCATTTTTTCTACAGGGTCCATCAAAAGTACACAAGCTCCTGAACCTTCGTGGAAGAATGAGCCTTTTGTAAAATGACTGTCAGCATTCCATCTTGTGTCAGGGCCAAGCGCGTACATTCTGTAATTTCCGTCTGCACCCCAGCAATGGTCTTTTATATCTTCTGTAGTGTAATTTAATGTCATGCGTTCAATTGCTTTGCGGCCAAGAATTCTGTTTCCGTTTTCTGCAACGCCACCGTTTAAAAGCATGCGCCCAAACTTATTCAAATCTTCTACAGTAGAAAACATTGCACCTGCAGTTCCAGGAACTCTTGTCCAGATTGTATTTTCAGAACCTTCCTGATACTTTCCAGGCACATAATTTTTTAAGTGTTCAACAATTTTGGCATCATGTTCTTCCTGAATGTAAAGTCGTTCTGCAAAATCTTTTACAAACTCTGCGCTAAGTTCACCACGCCTAATTTCGTTGTGGTAACCGCTGCTTGTCATTCCGCATGGTTCAATAATATTTTTTCTTACCCAAGTTTCAGGATTCATTCCAGTTACGCGACCAATTATTTCTCCAAGAAGTGCAAATCCAAATGAACAGTAAGCCCATTCTTTTTCAGGCTCGCGGATTACTCCAGTTTCCAAAGATTTTGCTACCCAGTTTTCGTCCGGTTTACATCTTGAAACATTTTCCCAATATTCTACATATTTAATTGGATAGCAGCCCTCATCTGGATACAAGCCCGAAGTATGTGTCAAAAGATGCGAAATATTGATTTTATCAAAAGGAGCATAACCAAATTCCGGCAAAATATCACTTACTGGCTGTAGCGGACGGATAAAACCGTCTTCGCAAAGTTTAAAAATTGCAGTTGCACAGATAATTTTAGAAATTGAAGCAATCCAATGAATTGAATCTGGCTGCAATTCTCTTTTATCTTCTGGTTTGAAACTCTGTTTTCCAATTGCATTGTTTGCAAATATTCTTCCGTTGCGACTTAAACAGTAATTTACAGACTGAATCTCACCTTTTTCCATCAATCTTCCAAAATGCTTATCTAAAACTGAAAGTCTTGATTCATCATATCCAACTTCTGCTGGTTTTACCTGAGTTTTTCCAATAACCATAAATTCCTCACTTCTATAAAATATTATAACATGAATACAATAAACTTAGTTTGATATTTTGAATATAAAGTTATAATTTAAATATATTCACTAAATCTTCTCAAAGTGATACTATTAAAAAGATATACAGCGAGCTTGTGCTTGCTTAAAAATTTGGTGTAATTAAATTTTAAGGAGATTACAAAATGGCTGACGAAAAATTACAAATCGTTCGACACTCATGCGCTCACGTAATGGCTGAGGCAATCAAACATCTTTATCCTGGAACAAAAATCGCAATTGGTCCTGCAATCGACAATGGATTCTACTATGATTTTGAATTTCCAACCGACACCAAATTCACCGAAGAAAACTTTGCTGCTGTAGAAAAAGAAATGCGTAAAATCATTGCCGGAAATCATGATTTTGTACGTAAAGAAGTTTCAAAAGACGAAGCCCTTAAACTTTTTGCTGATGAACCATACAAAGTAGAACTCATCAATGACCTTCCTGCCGACGCAACAATCACAACATACGAACAGGACGGTTATTTAGACCTTTGCCGCGGTCCACACGTTGCAAATACAAAAGAAATTAACGGACAGGCCTTCAAACTCGAAAAAGTTGCAGGTGCTTACTGGCGCGGAGATTCAAACCGTCAGATGCTTACTCGTGTTTATGCTGTTTGTTTTGCAAAACCAAATGATCTTAAAGATTACGTTAAGATGATGGAAGAAGCAGAAAAACGTGACCACCGTAAGCTTGGTGTTGAAATGGATTTGTTCCACCTTGACCCTGAAGATCCAGGTCAGATTTTCTGGCATCCAAACGGATGGACAATTTATACAACAATGCAGGATTACATGCGTAAAATGGTTCGCCGCGACGGTTATCAGGAAGTTAATACACCTGCAATCATGCCACGTACTTTGTGGGAACGTTCTGGTCACTGGGGACATTACCAGCAGAACATGTTCATCACAGAATCTGAAAAACGCTTGTTTGCTATTAAACCTATGAACTGCCCTGGTGCTTTGGAAATTTTCAAGAGCCGCCAGCGTTCATATAAAGATTTACCACTTCGTCTGGCTGAATTTGGTCACGATGTTCGTAATGAACCATCTGGAACTTTGCACGGTGTTATGCGTGTTCGCGGATTTGTTCAGGACGATGCTCATATTCTTTGTACAGAAGATCAGATTGGTCCAGAAGTAGCAAAATTCTGTAAGTTGCTTAAAGCTGTTTACCATGACTTTGGTTTTGATGATCTTGTAGTAAAATTTTCAACAATGCCAGAAGATCACGTTGGAGATTTGGCAACATGGGAACGTGCTGAAAAAGCTTTGGCTGATGCATGTACAGCTGCAGGATTAACATACGAAATCCAGCCTGGTGAAGGTGCTTTCTACGGTCCAAAACTTGAATTTAAACTTTATGACTGCATCGGTCGTGAATGGCAGTGCGGTACAATTCAGGTAGACTATCAGCTCCCTTCTGCAGAACGTTTGGATGCAACTTACATTGGTGCAGATAATCAGAAACATCATCCGGTTATGCTCCATCGTGCAATTTTAGGAAGTTTTGAACGCTTCCTAGGAATTTTGATTGAAAACTTTGCAGGTGCTTTCCCAACATGGCTCGCATTCGAACAAGTTGCAGTTGTTCCTGTTTCAAGTGAATTTGATGATTATGCAAAACAGATTAATGAAGAATTACTCGCTCATGATATCCGTTCAAATGCATATCTTGATGATGACAACATGAAATCAAAAATCAAGAGAATTTCTATGGAACACAGAACTCCATACATTCTTGTAGTTGGCGAAAAAGAAAAGGCAGAAGGTGCCGTTTGTGTACGCTACCGCTTCTCAAGCCAGAAACCACAAGAAACAATGAAGATTGCAGATTTCGTTAAATATGTTGAAGCTAAAGTTGCTGAAAAAGGAACTGGAATCTAATTAAAATTTCCAGAATAAATAATAACAAGCCTGAGAGATTTTTTTTCTTCTCAGGCTTTTTTTTACCTTAAAATCGATTTTTCTTCCGATTGAATTATTGAACGGGAAATATTGTTATTTGTTTTATAGATTCGCTGAATTAAATCGTCGCATGTAGTAACTAGAATTAAATCATTTACTTTTTTGGCATGCTTCATTACTTCCTTTAAGCAAATTATTCCAGTATATAGATGTCCCATTACTTCGGAGGTATGGTCAGAAAGAGATTTTTGGTCGTTTGCCATATTCTGCCCTCCACTTCCGAGCATACAAGTTGCCCAATCCCATTCATTCTTGCCTTTTTCATACAGATATTTGTAATAATCTGTAAAAGTATATTCTGTGTTGTAATAAGATGTAAATTTATAAATTTTTTGATTTTGTGTTTCTTCATCCTTTATTTCAACAGGTGCTTCTTTTATTTCTAATTTTCCCTGCGTATATATTCGATTAATCAGGATTAAATAATCATTGTAAGTAGATTTAAGTTCATTTTCAACCAAATCCGGATGATATTTTTTTACCAGCGAAAGATAATTTTTTTTAATCTCCGGTTTATTACCGTTTTGAATAACTGTAAGAAAATCTTTTATATCTACTGAAAATTTTTCATTCATAAACTTACGCTACTGTATTTCATCAAAATTGTTCTGTTTTTCCAAAAGCATTTCTGCATCATCCTTTCCTTGATGAACTGCATTTTCCCGATATTTAGTTTTATCAAGCTTTTTCAAATTTTTCTGAAGCTGTTCTACAGAAAGCGAAGTTATGCGTTTGTAGGAATAGTATTGTTTATCGTCCATATTTTTTAAGATTTTATTGTTTTTGCCTTGTCTTAATTCCGTTTAACTCTTTGTAATAAGTTAAATATTGATCTAAAATACCAAGCGCAGCCATTACTTGCTGTTCAGCTTTTTCGTCTTCTGGCTCTTCTTCTACATTCGGATTAAAAATTGAGTCACGTAATAAGATAAAGTTATGATTCATTTGTAAATATTTTTCTGTGGCGGTCATAATGAGGATAGTTTAAATTATGTAGGAAAAGTATGCAAGTCTATTTTGGAACCAGGAGGTCGCAGGGGTAAAATATTTAAAAATCGGGCAGACAGGATTTGCCGTTCTGGTCGCGGACATCCTGTCTGCCCCGTTTAATTACTTACAATCTTTTATATCCTTTAAATAAAAAAAACCTTGCTCACCAAGTGAACAAGGTATCAGTCGGGCAGACAGGATTTGAACCTGCGACATCCTGGTCCCAAACCAGACGCGCTACCAGCTGCGCTACTGCCCGTTACGTTGTTATAATATATAACTTTGATGGACTTTGTTCAAGTGGGCAAAGGGCTTTTTTTTAATTTTTTATACTTTTATCTAGTTTTATTACAAAACTATTCTAACACTTCAGCTAGAGCTTCAATTTCTCCGCCTTTAATAATTTTCTGAGGCAAAGCAGAAATTATTTTTACTGTTACAGATTTATTTTGCATTTCAACTGTTGCATTTGTTAATTCACAGTGAATAAAATTTTCCGTCATTGCATGATTATTTGTTTCAACTACAGCCTGTAAAGTTTTTCCAGTAAAATTTTTTATATAATTTACTTTCTGATTAATTGCCCATTCTGTTAGTTGTTTTGCTCGATGCCCGCTTTCACTTTGAGGTACTTTCTGATTCATTTTGGCAGCAGGTGTTCCCGGACGCTCGGAAAATGGAAAAGCATGAACCCAAGAAAAATTACAATTGATACATAAGTTCATAGTCTGCAAAAAGTCTTCCTGAGTTTCGCCGGGAAATCCTGTAATAATATCACATGCAATAAATGCATTTGGTTTTGCTTTACGTAATTTCTTACAGGCTAAATCAACATCCTCCATTTTGTAAACCCGATTCATAGCTTTAAGAATTTTGTTACTACCACTTTGTACTGAAATGTGAAAATGTGGACGAACCCGCGGATTTGCAATAACGGCACAAAATTCATCATCTACAATTTCAGGATATAGGCTCGAGATACGAAATGCAATTTTTTGTGTATTTGAAAGCAAAATGCGAAGTAATTTAGCAAAGTTTATAGTTTCACCGTTAAAATCAGCTTTATACTGAGCAATATTTACCGTTGTAATTACAACTTCCGTTTGTCCTGCACATTCTAACTCCTTCACACGGTCAATTGCAGTTTGAACATCAATTGAAACACTGTGTCCGCGTGCAAAATGAATGGCACAATATGAACAAGCATTGTTACATCCGTCTTGAATTTTTAGACTTGCCCGAGCATGCGCAATAAAGTTACTTGTAGAAAGTTTGAAAGAGTTTTCGGGAAAACCTGGTTTTTCAGCAGGAACTTCAAATATATTTTTTGTGATTTGTCCGGCAAAATTTTTAGGATTCCAATTATTATTTTTTAAAAAGTCTGTAAGACATTGAGGAATTTTTGCAAGACGACTTTTGATTTGCCCCTCAAGAACGCAAACACGCTCATCCATTTTTTTAATTTCGTCCGGCGAAACCTGAGCATAACAACCAGTAACAATAACCACAGATGCTGGAAAGTTTTTTAGCAAAAGCCGTATAACACGACGAGCCTTTTGTTCAGCTTTTTGAGTTACCGTACATGTATTGATTATACATAAAAGAGTGGATTTATCTGTAATTGTTTTCGCCGTCACTCCATCCATACAGACAGAAAATCCGTTGTCTACAAATATTCTGGCAACGGATTCACTTTCAATTTGATTTAAGCGACAACCTAAAGTTTCTATTTGAATTGTACTCAATTTCGATTTTACTGGAGTTTAGCACTCACTCTTTCGCGCCCACGAGAAGCATCTAACGATGAAGAGTTTAAGCGAAGTGCTTCATCGTATGCATTTACGGATTCGTAATAATTTCCAGCCATTTCACGTGCATAACCAAGTCGAACCCACCATGTATCAAGCAAAGGTTCTTTTTTTACAGCTGAAGAAAGAGCTATATCTGCATGCTGATATCTTGCCTGACGTATAAAAATTTCGCCCATAAAATAATATGCTGCACCAACTCTAGAACCACTTTCAGGAGCTCCTGCTACATACTTTTGGAACTGTTCCATTGCCCCAGAGTTTTTTCCCAGATAATAACGAGCTTCACCAAGTATTTCAATTAAACGCAAATCATACGGGCTTATTTCCAAACCGTCCATTGCACGCTGTTCAGCTTCGGCATACTGTTTATTTTTTACCAAAGACCAGCACATTACTACATAAGATTCAACTCTATTCGGATTTTCACTAAGTTCTTCTTCGCAAACCTGCACTGATTCTTTATATTTTCCATTATGATACAAAACAAGTGCATCCTGTTTTGCCTGTGCTGTTTGAGCAAAACTAATTGTTGTTGTAATTAAAAATAATGCAGTAAAAATTATTTTTTTCATTTTGATACCATTGAACATTTGCCAGTAAATACACAACCAGGTTCCAAAACAACTTTCTGAGTTGTAATGTCTCCATCAATTGAGCCAGAAGATGTAACGAAAATCAATTTGTTGCCTATTACATTACCTTTTACCTGACCACGGATTAAAACTCTATCGGCAGTAATATCAGCATTTACAACAGCACCAGTATCAACTACTAAATCGCTTATTGAATCAATTTTGCCATTAACATTTCCACGAATCATAAAAGTTTTTTTAATTTTTATATTACCTGTAAAAGTAATATCATTTTCTACGATTGTGTCGAATGCTTCATCTTCCAAGTCAAAAAAATCTGTATCTTTAACATCAAACATAATTATAATTTACACTTTACTCGCGTTTTTTTCAATTAGTCGCCAATCCACTTAGCATTTAAATCAAAATAACTTCCGTTCGGATTAAAAGCTGGATGTTTTCCGTCTTTTTCGGATAAAAGTGGATTTACTTCTGGAGCGACAGATTTCCAGTCTATTCCGATTACAGGGTCATTCCACATCAATCCGCCTTCACCTTTTGGATCATAAAAATCTGTACATTTATAAGTGAATATTGCTTCATCGCTTAAAACGTAAAATCCGTGGGCAAATCCTTCTGGAACGTAGAACATATTCTGCTTTTCGCTGTCCAAAATTACACCATAATACTTTCCAAAAGTTTTGCTTCCTTTACGAATATCAACTGCAACATCGTAAACGCGGCCTGCAAGTGCTCGAACAAGTTTTCCCTGTGGATGCTGTGTCTGAAAATGAAGTCCGCGTAAAACTCCTTTGCTAGATTTAGACTGATTGTCCTGCACAAACTTCATTGTAAGTCCTGCATCAAAAAAATCGCGTTCACTGTAAGTTTCCGCAAAATATCCACGTGCATCACCAAATATTTTTGGCTGGATTTCGTATAAACCATCAAACTTAATTCCATCTATTTCACACTGTTTAAATTCAAATGCCATAATACACCTTATTAGTCTCTCGCAGATTACGCAGATTATCGCAGATTTTTTTTTCTGCGTTTCTCTGCGGAATCTGCAAGCCATAAACTTTAATTGTTAGCATAAGAGTTCGTCAAGACACGCTTCGCTTAAAGTCTTGACAAACTCATTTAGCAGATTTCTAATAAATTATAAATCTGCTATATATTCCAAATATCGACCGTAATCAGTCTTATACCCTGCTGCCATCTTAAGCATATCTTCTTTTGTAATCCAGCCGTTGCGGAAAGCAATTTCTTCAAGACATGAAACATACATTCCCTGGCGCTTTTGGATTGTGGCAATGAAGTTACTTGCTTCCAAAAGTCCGTCGTAAGTTCCAGTATCAAGCCAGGCCATTCCACGACCAAGCAATTCTACAGAAAGTTCTCCACGGTTCAAATATTCATTATTGATAGAAGTAATTTCAATTTCACCGCGAGCAGAAGGCTTTACGTTTGCTGCAATGTTTACAACTTCGTTTGAATAAAAATAAAGCCCCGGAACAGCGTAGTTTGATTTAGGATTTGCAGGTTTTTCTTCAATTCCCAAAACTTTTCCAGATTTATCAAATTCTACAACACCGTAAGCAGTTGGATCTTTTACAAGATAACCAAAAATTACGCTGCCTTTACCGCTTTCTACAGTTTCGCGGGCACGTTTCAAAGTCTGTGTAAAACTCTGTCCGTAGAAAATGTTATCTCCAAGAACAAGTGCAACTGAATCGCTGCCAATAAATTCTTTACCGATGATAAATGCATCTGCAAGTCCGCGTGGCTTATCCTGAACTGCATATTCAAACTTCATTCCAAGCCATGCACCGTCACCAAACAATTCCTTAAAACAAGAAATGTCGCGTGGTGTAGAAATAATCAAAACTTCGCGGATTCCAGCCAGCATCAAACAGCTGAGTGGATAATAAATCATTGGTTTGTCATACAAAGGCAAAATCTGTTTTGAAACAGCCTTTGTAATTGGATATAAACGAGTGCCGCTACCTCCGGCAAGTATAATTCCTTTCATAAAATCTCCTAAAAAAGTCTCTCACAGAGCTTAGGAGCTAACAGAGAAAAATAAAAAAAAACAACTCTGTGTACTCTTTTGCTCTGTGAGAAATTCTCTATCGTCCTTGTTTAGTATAATTATTATCTATCCAATCCTTATAACTTCCAGACAAAATGTGGTTAATCCATTCTTTATTTTCAAGATTCCACTTAACTGTTGCAAGAAGGCCTTCTTCGAAAGTCATTTTGCGTTCCCAGCCAAGCTTTGTTTTGATTTTTGTACAGTCGATTGCGTAACGTTTGTCGTGGCCTGGGCGGTCTTTTACATAAGTGATTGTTTTTTCAATTTCTTCAACAGATTTACCAAGTTCAGCAGCAGCCAGTTCAATTACTTTATGAAGTAATTTGATATTGGTCCATTCGTTTTCGCCACCGATGTTGTATTTTTCGCCAGTAACGCCATTTTTTACAATGAGCCAAACTGCGCGGTTGTGGTCTTCTACATAAATCCAATCGCGGATATTATCACCTTTTCCATAAACAGGAAGATTTTTTCCATCTCGAATATTGCTTATCATAAGTGGTAAAAGTTTCTCTGGAAACTGGAAAGGACCATAATTATTTGTACAGTTTGACAGTGTGATTGGAAGTCCGTAAGTGTGGAAATAAGCCATTACAACGTGGTCAGAACTTGCTTTTGATGATGAGTAAGGACTGCGTGGGTCATAAGGTGTATCTTCGCGGAAATAGCCATTTGGACCGAGTGAACCGTAAACTTCATCAGTTGAAATATGATGGAAAAGTACGTCATCACGGATTGTACCGTCATCTTTTTTCCAGTAGTTACGAGCAACATCAAGTAAAGTGAATGTTCCCATAACATTAGTTTTCATGAATGCTTCAGGACCAAGAATTGAACGGTCAACGTGGCTTTCTGCAGCAAAGTGAATTACTGTATCAATGTCATACTGTTTGAAAATACGTTCAATATTTTCACGGTCACAGATATCAACTTTTTCAAAGAAGTAACGTTTTCCACCATAAGCTTTTTCAACATCTGCAAGACTTTCAAGATTACCTGCATAGGTAAGACAATCTACGTTTACAACTGTACCGTCAAAGTTTGCATCTCCAAACAAGTCTGTTGTAGACATATTAAAAAGATAATGAATAAAGTTGGAACCAATGAATCCGGCTCCACCTGTAATAAGAATGTTATGTAATTTTCTACTCATAATGTTCTATTATAGCAGATTTTTCATTTTTAGTATATTAGTAAATACACAACATTCTATGCATTAGTTACTTCATGTCATTCCAAGTAACGCGGTGGATTCAGAAAATTTTACATACGTAATTTTCATTCGCCAGCTTTCTAGATTCCACCGCTGCCGCTCGGAAGGACGCGTATATTTACGCTCGGAAAGACGGACCCGTATTTTACTGTCCAGAAATTTCAAACACCATTTCCTTACCGTCAACTGGAATTATCAATTTTTGTGAACACAATTGCAGTGTTTTAATTTTATAATGTTTTTTTAATAATTTATTCACTTTAAAATTACCATGTTGATCATCACCGGCAATCGGACATCCCTGCTTTGCCAGATGAATTCTAATCTGATGCATTCGACCTGTCTCTAGTTTTAATCTAACCTGCGTCATATGAATTACACTTGCGGGCATTCCTTTTTCTTCATCAGCGGGAATATCATAATCCCATTCTTTTTCAACTTCGTAATGTGTAACTGCAGACTTAGTTTCTCCGTGTTGAACTACATCATCCTGAATAATTCCTTTTTTTTGTTTAAGTGAACCTGCACAAATTGCAACGTATTCTTTCTGCGCAATTTTACTGCCAATCAATTTTGTCCATTTTGTAGCTGCAGTCGGTGTTTTTGCAACTATCATCAATCCGCTGGTATCTTTATCAAGACGATGAACTAAATAAACTTTACTTCCAACCTGTTTTGCAAAATCAACATCTAACGAATGAGAAACACCTTGCCCACCTTGTACGGCAAGACCTGCAGGTTTGTTTATTACATAGATTTCATCATTATTATATAAAATTGGAATGGAATTCATCCGATAATAATAATAGAGGTGTATTAAAATGGCAAGAAGGGTGTGGATAAAAGTAATTACCCTGCTTTTATTCTTTATTAATTGTACTTCTATTTTTTCAGAAGTAATTACAGATAAGGATTTTGGATTTTCCTTAGATATTCCTGAAGGTTTTATTATTGCAGAACATACTGATGATGGTATGTCTTATTTATTCACACATCCAAATATTCCTGTAAATTTAGCCTTAAAAATTACAAATACACCTGAATATGATTCTTCTTACACTGCACTTTTACAATCATTAAAAAAATTAAATGCAAAATATGAAATTGATGAATTTTACTGGAATGAAATTCCTTGTAGTATAAGTACATTTTCAATGAATATAGATCAAAATTATGCTGGCTGGTCAGTTGCTACTCCAACAAGAATTAATAATTGTTATTTAGTTCTTCTATGTTATTCACCTGCAAAAAAAGAACAGGCTTGTGAACAATTTATAATGTCCACATTAAATTCTCTTTGTATTGATGAAAGTCTTTACAATACACCAGGTATAATTGCAACTTATGCTTATCCTACTGAAGGAATTAAACAAATTAATCTTTCAATTGGTGATAAAAT
>JAZLFF010000075.1:0-57690 GCA_045615645.1 Treponema sp. | reverse complement strand
ACTGATGAATATAAAGTCCTCATGAAAAAACGCTCAACAGAGTGTGAAACAGTATTCGGTCAGACAAAAGGGAATCTGAAATTCAGGAGATTTCATCTTCGTGGAAAGGAAAAAGTCGGAACAGAATGGGGATTATTGATGTTGGGTTATGATTTTAAGCAGCTTGCAAGGATTTTGGGAGCCTGAAAGAAAAAAAACTTCACCTTTAAAAAACAAAAACTAGAAAATATACAAAAAAAGGCTGTCCCTTTTTGAAGTTTTTGATAACTTCTAGGACAGCCCTTTTTTTTTAGCGACCAATGGGATTGAACCATTGACATCACGGATATGAGCCGTGTGCTCTACCAACTGAGCTAGGTCGCCAAAACGTATGCTTATATTACATTTTTCTTCACATAGTGTCAATACATCTTTCATTTCTTTTCATTTTTCCCGGAAAAATTATTTTTAATATAAAAATATTCGGTTTTATTATAAAATAATTTATCAAAATCTAATTTTTTAAGTAATTTACACTTATTATTTAGGTATTTTTATATAATAAATTAAAACGTTTAACCAATAATAAAAATATGTGAGAGATATTATCAAAGTTTATTAATTACCAAAAGGAGAAGCCTATGGAAGTAGGAGATTTAAATGTCCTTCTTGAGTTAATTACAACCGGAGTTTTATCAACAAAAGAAGGCGTCAAAGTTTTGGCATCATACGTATGCAACAATTACAAAATATTTGGCTTGCAAAAATATGACGAGGATTTTAGAAGTGATATTTTTTTGGCGATTCTTGAAAAAGGTGAAAAAATATTTGATCTTTACAAGCCAGAATGCGGTGATTTTTTTACATTCGTTTTCTGTTTTATTAAAAGTTTAACAAAAGCAAGATTAAAAAAATTTGCAAAAAATATTATTGATGAAAAAATTGCAATGGATGAATCTATTTTTGAATATGATAATCTAGTTGCAAAATATAATAGTATTTCAGCAAAAGATTACACCTACTCTACTGTTCCATTCAAAACAAAACAAATAACCTATGAACAATTAAAGGAAGGCTTATCAAAAAATAAAATACAAAAATGCAACAAAGGTCTTTTTATATTAATTCTACGCAATGCTTATTTTTTAAAAGATGATTTTATCTCTAAAACTGCAAAAATCTATGGAATTGATGAAGAAATATTCTTTCAGGCTATTCAATATCTAAGAGACGCAATTTTCAATAAAAAAGAAAGACTCGAACAAGATAAAGAAAAAAGAAATATTTCTTATTACCGTCATAAAAAATATTCAGAACAGCAAAATCATCTGAATGAAGACGACAAAATCAATAATGATATTAAAAAATCTATTCTTCAGAAAAAAGATGAAAATCAAATTCACAATGTTAATTCTATGAATAATAAATTAAATGGTGCACACATCTATCTTCGTCCACAAACAAGGATAATTGCAGACATTCTTGGACTTTGTGAACGGCAGGTAAATTATTATCTTCATTGTATAAAAACATTAAAAATTGATGACGATTTTATTGCTTTATTTCTAGAGGAAGATTAATCCAATATAAGTTGCCCGCTAAATAAATTTTCGTTACAATTAGTTTATGAAAATTTATTTAGCGACAGGTAACAAAAATAAAAAACGTGAAATGCAGGAATTGCTTCCTGAGCATACAATTTTAATTCCATCTGACGAAGGTATTGATTTTGATCCTATTGAAGATGGAAATTCTTTTTACGAAAACAGTCTTATAAAAGCCAGAACCCTTTACGAAATTGTTCATACACCAGTAATTGCAGATGATTCTGGAATCTGTGTTGATGCACTTGACGGAGAACCAGGTATTTTTTCTTCAAGGTTTGCAGGTCCAAATTTTATTCATGGCACTTCAGACGGACAAAAAATTTCACAAGAACAACAGAATATTTATTTGATTCAAATGTTAAATAACGCAATTAAAAATGGAAATTTACCAAAAGGTACATATCTTTACGGAGAACGTTCATGTCATTACACCTGTGCAATGGTTATGTATCTTGGAACTGATCGACTCTTTGTTGCGCAGGAAACTTTTGAAGGAACACTTATTGACGATATAAATAATCAGGCAGGTTCAAACGGATTTGGATACGATCCTATTGTTTATCTTCCAGAATATAAAAAAACAGTTGCACAAATTTCCGCCGAAGAAAAAAATAAAATTTCTCACCGTGGAAAAGCTGTTCGTTCATTAAAAAAAATTATCGAAATTCTTTAAAATTTCTCTTTTTAAATTAAAGATTCTCTTAACTATTGCCGATATAAAAAAAGAAGTGTTATGACTGTCTCGACTTCGCAGAAGCAACGGTCAGACGTTTCGGCAAAAATGTGTAGATGTAGCCTTGTAACAACATTTACGCATTTTTGCGTTTTTTTCTAAAAAACAGAAGAATGGATTCTTCTGATATATATTCCAAGGAGGAATACTATGGTTATCAACCACAATATGTCGGCAATGTTTGCCAATCGTCAGCTCGGAGTAACTGGAGTATCTTTGAATAAAGATATGGAAAAGTTATCTTCTGGAATGAGAATCAACCGTGCAGGTGATGATGCATCTGGTCTTGCTGTATCTGAAAAGATGCGTGCACAGATTAGAGGTTTGAATCAGGCTTCACGCAACTGTTCTGATGGTATCAGCTTTATCCAGACAACAGAAGGATATTTGGCTGAAACAACAGATATTATGCAGCGTATCCGTGAATTAGCTATTCAGTCATCTAATGGTATTTATTCTGCTGAAGACCGCATGCAGATTCAGGTAGAAATTTCTGCATTGGTTTCTGAAGTTGACCGTGTAGCTAGTTCCGCTCAGTTCAACGGAATGAATTTGCTCACAGGCCGTTACGCAATGCCAACAGGAGAAAACGTAGTAACTGCATCTATGTGGTTCCACATTGGATCAAACATGGATCAGAGAGTACAGGTTTATATCGGTACAATGTCTGCTGAAGCTCTTGGTATGCGACAGATCGGTACAGGCGACAAAATTTCACTTGCCACACCGGAAGATGCCAACCGTGCAATCGGCGTAGTAGACGAAGCACTTAAAAAGATCAACAAACAGCGTGCTGATCTCGGTGCTTATCAGAACCGTCTTGAACTTACAGTTAAGGGATTGGATATCGGATCTGAAAACCTCCAGGCTTCTGAATCTCGTATCCGTGATACTAACATGGCTAGTCAGATGGTTGAATTCACTAAGAATTCAGTATTGCAGCAGGCTGGAACTGCTATGTTGGCTCAGGCTAACTCACAGTCTCAGAATGTCTTGTCTTTACTCAGATAGTGTATTATAATATTTTAGAAGTTGGTTTCGGCCAGCTTCTAAAATATTGCACGGTGTTTACTACTCTACTCAATTTTTTTTATTCCCGTAACACCATTTAAGTTGTAATAATTATAGGTATATATTCAGATATATCTTGTTCTTTGACATATGTGTATCTTTGTTTGTGCAGGTGACAGCAGAAATAATCTGTTTTTATATAAGACGGATTATTCCTGCTGAATAGGTCTGAAACTAAATTAGGGGCGCAGAACTGATTTAGCCTTCACCTGCAGGACGTAAGCATGAGGCTTACGTTTTAAGTAAACATGGAGGCACAACTATGATTATTAATCACAATATGAGTTCTCTCTATGCTAATCGTGTATTGAACATTTCAAATGATTCAATCATCAGAAACATGGAAAAACTCTCTTCTGGTGAACGCATCAATCGCGCCGGAGACGATGCATCAGGACTTGCTGTATCAGAAAAGATGCGCAGCCAAATCCGCGGACTTAACCAGGCAAGTAAGAACATTGAAAACGGAGTATCTTTCATTCAGACAACTGAAGGTTATTTGAACGAAACAACAGATATTCTTCAGCGTGTTCGTGAACTTGCAGTTCAGTCAGCAAACGGTATCTACAGCGATGAAGATCGTATGCAGATTCAGGTAGAAGTATCTCAGCTCGTTGCTGAAGTTGACCGCATTGCAAGTCAGGCTCAGTTCAACGGTATGAATATGTTAACTGGACGTTTCTCTAAAGATGGAAGCGCAGTAATGCAGTTCCAGATTGGTGCAAATGTTGACCAGAACACAAGAATTTTCATTGGCACAATGACTGCTGCTTCTCTTGGACTCAAGGGTGCACAGGGTGGCGATGAACAAGTTTCTATTGCAACTCCTGATGAAGCAAACATGACACTTGCTGCTGTTGATGCTGCATTAACAAATGTAACAAAACAGAGAGCAGACCTTGGAGCTTATCAGAACAGATTTGAATTAGCTGCAAAAGGTATTAACATTGCTGCAGAAAATACACAGGCTTCTGAAAGCCGCATCCGCGATGCAGATATGGCTTCTGAAATTGTAGAATTTTCTAAGAACCAGATTCTCACACAAGCTGGTACTGCAATGCTTGCACAGGCAAATTCACAGTCTCAGACTGTAATGTCTCTCTTGCAATAGTTTAATAATCAAAAGAGATTTCTGGATGTCATCTTTTTTGATTATAAACAAATTATAGAACGGAAGGGGTTGCGCCCCCCTTCTGCTTCTTTTTTTTGTACAAGGAGGAAGAACTATGAATACAATAAATAATTCTATGGTTCATGTGGCAATGGATGGCCAATCTCTTTACAACACAACAAAAGTTAGAAATGAGAGTTCTGAAAATAAATTAGAATTTTCAAAACCCATCACTCCCACAGGAGCCGAGGTTGCACAAAATATCAAACAGTCTATTGAAGAAATAAAGGCTGACACGCAACAGCTTCAAAAAATGTCTGAAATGGTAACTGGAAGAAAATTGCAATTCAATGTTAATAAAGATTTAGGATCTGTTATTATTACAATTGTTGATTCCAATACAAACCAGATATTAAAGGAGATTCCATCAAAGGATATACAAAAACTAAAAATCAGAATTAGAAAACAAATTGGTTCAATTATTGATCAATTCAGTTAATTTTGTTTTTTATTTTTCGATAATTAATATATGGCTGGTATCAATATACCAGGCGTAACTGATCAGTATAATACAAACGAAACTATCGAAAAACTTATGAAAGTTGAAAGGATTCCTTTAACAAGGGAACAAAATCAACTTGAAGAATATAAGACTGAAAAGGACGCCTGGAGAGACATAAATACTCACCTTACTTCTCTTCGCGATAAGACTAAAACTCTTTACTCTTACGATAATCCGTTTAACAATAAACTTACAACATCAACAGACGAACTCGCAATTACTGCCGAAGCAAACCGCTCAGCCCAAATCCAATCATTTAAAATTGATGTAATTCAACCAGCAACGGCAGATCGCTTTCTAACGGACGAATTAGACTCCGAATATAAAATTCCTTCAGGAATATATACATATAAAGTTGGAGATAAAAAACTTACAATGAACTGGAAAGGCGGTTCATTAAAAGATTTTTCAAATGCAATAAACAAACGCAGCAATGGAATAGTCAAATCTATGATTATTGGTGCAAGTTCAGGAAAAAAATCCTTACTTATTGAATCTCTTCAGACCGGAAAAGAAAATCAACTTGAATTTTTAGATGAAGCCAAAGTTCTTGCAGAAAAAACCGGCATGATTTCACCCGTAAAAAAAACATTAACAACTTTTGGAACAAATTCATCCGACATTTCTCCAATTCAAAAAATTTCTACAGTTACTACACAACGAATGCCTGAACTTTCATTTTCAAATGTAACTACAAATAATGAAAAAATAATTGTAAAACCACGTGGAGCAGCTCAAATTACCCTACCCCAAAATGTTAAAAACAATCCAAATCTTCATGTAACTTTTTCAATAACTTCAGAAGATACAACGGATATTACTGAAAAATTAAATAGCACACCACTTTCTCCAGTAATTCCGGATGCAGGTTTTGCAGAATTCAACGGAATTGTTGTAACAAACATGCAGTCTAACGCACAGCTTTCTGGTCCTTCAATTCCACCAGAACCATTAGAACCAATTGAAAGCAAAAATGTTATTTATGCAATTATGGAAGATGGTTCTGAACAGAAAATTGACTCAGATTCAATATTAAACAATTCTGAAAATAACTTCGACATTGCACTTTCTGAGTACCCTAATTTAAAAGCAATTGCAATACGAAATGAAAATACAGGAAAAACTCTGGAAATTTCACAATTTACAGCAACAAATCCTTCTCAAAATCTTGGTTATGAACCAAACCACGCAATTTCTACAGCTGATGACGCAATTATCAAATATGAAGGAATTACAATTACAAGACCAACAAACAAAATTGATGACATTATTCCAGAAATTACCTTAAACGTACACGATAAAACTGAAAAAACTGCAACTCTTTCGGTAAAACCTGACACAGAAGCTTCAAAAGATGCATTAATTCAATTTGTTGGCGAATATAATCAGACTGTTGCAAAATTAAATATTCTTTCGCAAAACAAACCAGAACTTGTTCAAGAACTCGATTATTTATCAAAAGAAGAAAAAGACGAAGAAATGAAAAAACTCGGATTATTTCAATCTGATTTTTCACTTACAAATATAAAAAGTAATATGCAATCAATTGTTTCTGCTAATTATTTATTTTCAGACCAGGCAGAATACACAATGCTTTCACAATGCGGTATTTCTACAAATGCATCCGGATTTTCTGGTTCATATTCTGCAAGCAGACTCCGAGGGTATTTGGAAATTGATGAAAAAAAATTGGATTCTGCACTCGAAAATCATCTTGATGAAATAAAATCAATTTTTGGATTTGATTCTGACGGCGACTTAATTATTGATTCAGGAATTGCCTACAAACTAGATAAACAAATTGGTGCATATACACAAACCGGCGGAATTTTAGCATTAAAAACTTCAACATTAGATTCAAAAATAAAAAGTTCAGAAAGTAGAATTGCAAAACTGGAAGATCAAATGGAAGACAAAGAGGCTGAATTGCGAAATAAATATGGAAGCATGCAAGGAACATTAAGCAGTCTCGAAAATCAGCAAAATAGTATTACAAATTTTACAAAACAGCAGCAGAATAATAAATAATTACCGATAATATAATAAGAGGTTATTATGATTGAATTTTTTATAAACGGAAATAAAGTTGATGTCACTTTTGAAGGCGAAAAAACAATTGGTGATGTGTTAAAATCATTTGCTAAAACTTGTGAAGATAATTTCGCAGCTGTTATTGGCATTTTTGTTAATGGAAAACAAATTACAGCAGATATTTTTGATGAAGAAGCTTTAAAACCTCTTGAAGAAAATACAAAATTTGAATTTACAATCGTAACAAAAGACACAATTAAAGACTCTTTTGCTAATCTTTCGGTTTTATTTGATCAACTTGCCGCAAAAATGGAACAGGTACCTGTTGATTTACAAAATGGTAAAGTTGCTGAAGTAAGTGAATCAATAAAAACTCTTGCCGACAGCATAAACGAATTCTGCCACATTGCAACATTGGCAACACTTTTCCCAGACACATTTAGCGAAAAAACTATAAATAATATGAATTTTAAGGATTTCTTTGCTGATTTCTCACCTATTCTTTCAGATTTTGAACAAGCTCTACAAAATAACGACTCAGTAATGATTGGTGATTTATCAGAATATGAAATTTGCCCAAGATTACATGCTATTGCTGATTCACTAAAAAATCAGTAATAAACGGAGGCGCTTATGTTAGAATATCAGGCAGGAAATTCTCCACTTGAAGCAAGAACATCATTTCCAATCGGTTTATTTTTTCTCTTTCTTGCAATTTTTGCAGTAATTCTTACAGTTGTTTATATTATCCACAAAAAACATCAAACATATCTTCAGTCAGATTCTTATAAAGAAAAGGAAAGAAATAGACTTACTACAAAAAAAGATATTAATTTTATTGTTAAAGAAAATAATCTTACTCCAGAACAGGGAGATATGCTTTGGGAAATATGTCAATTAACTGAATCTAAAAATATTATTTATCAATTAAAAGATAATAATGATATTTCTGCGCTTTTTCAGAAGGCTTACAATATTTTTAAAGAAAGAAATGACTCAGATGATAAACTTTTTGATTTTTTCATTCTTCTTTACAAAATGGAAACAATTGTTGCCAAAAATAAAGCAGTTACAAATACAAAATTCATTCCAATTTCAACTGTAATTTTCTTTCTTAATGGCGGAGAACAATTACCTTTCCCACTTATTAAAAATACAGAAGATAGTTTTTATCTGGAAATTCCAGAATTTTTATACAATTCTCCAAGACGTCCTAAAATTCTTGCACGTTCACGCTTTACTTTTAAGACAAACCAGGGACTTTCCTACAATTTTGTAGCACGAATTATGCGTTACGAAAATAATACACCTGGACAATTTTTAATGGTTGTAGGACATACAGATAATTTACAATCACAAATTCAACGTCACTACAAACGTGATTATTTTGAACGAAAATGTTCATTTTCACCTATTCAAATCAGTAAAGATGATATAAATGGCGATCATTATATTTATTCACCAAAGAAATATGATGGTTCTGTAACTAACCTTTCTGCAGGCGGTTGCTGTATTCAAACAGATATGCCAATTAAAGAAGGTCAGCATTTACGAGTTTTTATTCCTGATTTGAATACTAACGAGAATATTATTGGGGTAATTAAAAAAACACGTCGTTTACCTATTACCGGATATGCAATTCATATTCAATTCCTTAGAATTTCAATAAAATCTCAAAATAGAATATTTAGTTTAGTATATAAATATGAAATATAAAAAAGTCCTCATTTTATAAAAAAAATAAATCTTGCTAATGCTTAAAAATTGGAGTATTCTTAAAAGAAATTATGAGGGTTATTGAATTACAGAATTTAAAGAGAGAAGAAGGACAGATTTTCTATCTTCGAAAATATAATTGTGATGTAGTTATTGAATTTCCTACAAGCACAGAAAGTGTACCTATTTTCTTTTCCATTGAAACAAATCCATTTGGACAAAAGGAAATAGAGTTATCTTTTATTAAGCCGATTAACTATCCTCTTCTACCTGTAAAAAAAGCTTTACTTGCATTTTTATTAACAGAAGAATTGGAAGGCAGACTACCTTGTTAACTTTTATTACACATTCCGAAGATGAAACTATTTCTTTAGGAAAAAAAATCGGAAATTTATTAAAAAAAGGTGATGTTATTGCAATGCAAGGCACTTTGGCTGCCGGAAAAACAACTATTACAAAAGGCATTGCACAATCATTAGGCATTAAAGACACCATTACAAGCCCTACTTTTTGTTTAATCAGTGAATATTACGGAAAAATGCCGCTTTACCATATGGACGTTTATCGCCTTGATGGTGGTGAAGATTTTATTAACCTTGGTACAGACGACATGATTTATGGTGACGGAGTTTCCATTATTGAGTGGAGCGAAAAAATTATGGATGAATTGCCAAAAAAGACAATAATTCTTAAAATTACACCAAACGATGACGGTTCCAGACTTATTGAAATTGATAACTGGAATAATGGAGATATAAAATGAAAGCATTGGCCATAGATTGTGCAGTTTCAAAACTTACTATTGCGGCAAAAAATGATGATTATTCAGTTTCAACTATTTACGATATTGGTATGCGACAATCTGAAATTCTAGTTCCATCAATTGATGAGATTTTACAGCAAGCTCAAATTGAAAAATCTGAATTGGATTTTACAACTTTAACTGTAGGTCCAGGTAGTTTTACTGGTCTTCGTCTTGTAATTTCAGCATTAAAAGCTATAGAACTTGCGTTTGGAACTCCAATTTACGGTATTTCTTCTTTAAAAACCTACAGTTATCCCTTTGAAGATTTTTCTGTTCCAGTTTTAAGTTGTATTGATGCAAATAAAGACAGATTTTATGCAAATATTTCTTGTGGTAACAAAGTTTTACTAGAAGATGGAGATTGGGAAATTTCAAAAATTGCTGAAGTTTGTAATTCTTTAGATAAAGTGCTCGTTTGTGGACCTGATGCAAAAAAATTAACTTCAATTTTGCAGGTTGAAAAGGTAAAATCACAATTGTTACTTCCTAAAACAAATCAACTTACAACTGAGGCACTTTTTGCAATTGCTGAAGATATGTTAAATAAAAAAGAACCGTCTCTAAAAAATTTTGACGGTCCTGTTTATTTACGTGCAAGTGAAGCTGAAATTAAATTAAATTCCGCTCAATAACAATTACTTTTTTAACATTTTACTAATTGCACTAACTGCAGATTTTGCTTTTTCATCGTTATTTTGTTCTACAACGGCAGCCTTATTTTCCGATTGAATAGCATCGTAAACTTCCTGACGAAATACTTTTACATCCTTTGGAGCTTCAACACCAATTTTTACCTGATCGCCATGAACATCAATTAAAGTAATTGTAATATTTTCACCAATTTTAATTTTTTCATCTATTCTTCTTGAAAGGATTAGCATTGTTCATCTCCTTTCGAATTCATTACTTCGAGAATATTTACTTTAGTAGACCATCTGTTATCATTCAAAATAACCTGCATACATTGATTATTTTTTTTGTTTATTACTAGAGGTCCTTGGAAATTTGCTGTAATATTACTACCGTCATGTGGAACAGTAACAATTGTCATCAGAATTATATCTTCAGGCTTTGTAATACCAATTTTTGCAAGACTTGAATCATCAATATCTGTTTCGTAATAACTACAAATTAAAAACGGATCAATAATTAAAAATGCCAACTGTGGATTTTCACATGATTGTAACCAAATAAATGGTTCATAATCAGAATCTACAAGTGCATACTTTCGGTATTCTTCAAATCCAAATAAACCTTCAGGAATAGTCAATATTTTATCTTCTGAAACTTCTATTATTCCGTTAGCTTTTGTTTCAACTTTCATTTGTAAACCTCATTAGCGCATATAATTTAATAGTGTTGAATTATACATTTTACCAGCCTGACTTAATGTAGCCTGATTTGTATAGTCGAGCATTTTCATATCAGTAATTGCTTTTGTAAAGTCTAAATCACCTTCTCTAGAAACCATTTGTGTAACATCCAAAGCAATTTTTGAACTTCGAGTAGCATTAAGCTGAGCTCTTTCATACTCTGAACCTGATTTTGCAAGACGTGTTACAAGGCTATTAATTCCTTGATCTAAACTTCCTAAAACTCGTCCACCTATTGATTCCTGGTCACCAGTAAGCAAAGCATTTCTTAAAGCAATTACAGTATCGAACATTGAACCACCACTAACACGAACACCATCATTCAAATTGTATGGAGGTTTTTGAGAAGAATCTTTTACAAGTCCAAGTTCATTCAATGCTTTTCCTTCAACATCAGAAATCCAAAGTTGTCTAGCATCTGTTGTTGCAAGATTTAGACTATTTCTTATTGGATCAACACTAGCTTTTACAGCGGCAGGACTGTCGTTTATTTTAGAAACAACAGCATAAATATTATCTCCTTGATTTATCTTTATCTGTACACCATCAATTGAAATAATATTATCTGCACTTGCCTGCCAAGAAGAAGCATCTCTTCCACCAAAAAGCTGCTGATTTTCAGCCCAGAAAGTTTTATTACCAGCATTATCATTTATTAAATATTTATTTTCATCAACTTCAACTTGATTTACATCAATATTGCCGTTGTATCTTACATTCTGAATTAATGGAATACCAGAACCTTCAACATTTCCCATTTCAATATCAAAAGCAACAGCCTTTGTATTAGTTCCTGCAAAAATTGAATTTCCGTCTGCTGTAACTGCATTTGCATTCTGAACTAAAGCCTGTAAAAGTTCATCAACTTCAGAAGCCATATTTTTCATATCATCTTTAGTATAAACACCGTTTGCACCAGTTACAGCGAGCTCACGAACTCTTTGCATAATATCAAGAGAATCGTTCATGTAACCTTCGCGAATCTGAAATTCATCAGAAAGAGTTAATGCATTTTTTTCAAAAGTATTTACTCGGTCTAAATAAGACTTATAGCGTACAAGGTGGCCTGCAGCAATTGGATCATCTCGAAGCTGTTGAATTTTCTGCTGTGAACCAATCTGATTATTTATTCTATTTAATCTGCTTTCCTGCAATCGCAAACTGCTCTGAGTATTGTTATTATTCATCTGACTAGATATTCTCTGCATAGATTTCTCCTTCCTAATTCTTACTTCTTACTTCTTAATTACTTACACACCAAGTCTGTTAATTACAGTATCAAGCAAGCTATCCCAAACTGTAATAAACTTAGCTGCAGCATTATACCCATGCTGAAATTTCATAATATCAGCAAGTTCTTCATCAATATTTACACCACTTATTGAATCTCTTAAATTATGTAAATCATCCATAATTGCATTCTGACTCAAAAGATTAGTTTCTGCCTGTTCACCTTTTAATCCGACATTTGTAACAGAATCAGCAAAATAATCGTCAAAAGTTTTCATTGCTCCAACCATTACTTTTGTATTTCGAATTGAAGCAATTTCAACCGCAGCACGTCCATCACCTACAGGAGCATTTCCTTTTTCATCTAGATATCCGGCTGCAACACTCATAACATCGTTTTTAATTTCATCATTTACTGCAATATAAGCTGACGGATTAAAAACTGGCGAAACTGCAAACTGAGTTCCTTCAGCTAAAGCATTAACAGCATCGGCAGTTGCATAATCGTAAGCTGCATTTTCACCATTTCCTGCTAAAATTCCAGAATAACCTGCAAGAAAATATCCAGAGTCTTCAACATGACGGATTACAAAATCAGGATTTTCCATTCCTTTAGATGTTGTTGCTTTTAATACAAGGTGATTATTTTTATCTAAATAAGCTTTTACTTCACTTTGACTATCATTAATTCTGTTTATAACAGTTTCAACAGTGTCTGTATGAAAATAAGCAACCTGTACATTTCCTGAAGCACCAGACAAGGTCATTACACCTTCAATTCCAACCTGCTGTTGTAAATCAAGCTGATTTTTTCCTGTAAATCGGAAAACGTAAGAAGAATCCAATTCTCCATCACCATTTCTGTCAAAGTTACCATTTGTATTTTCCACAAACTGATGCTGAACAAAAAAATCTAAACCAGTTACTTTATTTGCACCAACAGCATTTCTATGAACATCATTTACAAGATCAGAAAAATTCATTGTCATTTCATTCAATGACTGTATTTCACTTCTTACATCTACATCACGAAGTTCAACTAAAGCGCCAAGTTTTCCACCGCTGAAATGTGCATCATTTTGTGTATCAGCCCATATTAATTTTTGAAGGCCAGAATCATCATTTCTTGGAGTTAAACCAATTTCTCGTGCAATACTTCCCTGAACTAAAACGCGGCCATCAACATGAACCATAAATTCATCACCATCACGCTGATCTGTTGTAACATTTACAAGTTCAGATAATTTATCAACAATTAAATCACGTCTGTCGAGCAAATCATTTGGATTATCGCCCATTGCCTTAGAACGAACAATTTCATTATTTATTTCAGCAATTTGTCTTGTATAACTATTTACCTGGCGAACAGTTGCTTCAATATCACCTTCCAAAAGGTTTTCAATTCCGTGCAAACTTTCATATTTCTGTTTTATAGAATCTGTTAAAGTTTCTGCACGTGTAACGACAGCCTGTCTTCCAGCCTGACTTTCTGGATGAATTGAAAGTTCCTGCCAACTTTCCCAAAATTTATCCATATTTGAACGAATTGAAACATCATCAGGTTCGTTGTAAATCTGTTCAATCATTGTGTAATAATCAGAACGGGTCTGCCAATAAGATTCCTGATTTGCCTGTGCTACAATTCTCTGATCAAGCAATTCATCACGAATTCTATTTATTGAAAGAACATCTACACCTTGTCCAATCTGTCCTGCACGTTCTGCTCTTTCCAAATCCGGTTTATACAAAGGATCAAATTCCTTTATTTGAACTCTCTGTCGAGAATAACCTTCAGTATTTGCATTTGAAATATTATGACCTGCAGTTGTAATTGCATCTGTATTTGCAAGAATACTTCTTTTTCCTAATTCAATTCCTGAAAATGTTGATCCCATATATAACTCCTATATAATTTTCGTTATCGGCAAACCATTACTGGCAACTTTTTTATCCTCTAATATCCACTAAAACACTTTGTAACTGAGGCTGTGTCATTGAACCATTTCTTGAATAATTTTTATTTCCTTTTACAGGCAAAGCTTCATCTACAACTTCCTGAATAAATTGGCGAGTAATGTTTACATAATCATTTAAAACTTTATTTTCTACTTTACATTTCAAAAGTTTTGAACGCAAAGTACGCAATGTTGGAAGATATGGTTTTAATTCTTCTTCTGTAAACTGATTTTGCATTTCATCTCTTGTTTCATCTACTGAAGTAAAATAATCTGATAAAAGATTGATGTTTTTAATAATTTCTAGAAGATTTTCCCAGTTTTTAGATTTTACAGCTTCTCGTAAAAGGCTCTGCTTGTCTGTTAAATCATCTAAAACATCATTCATTGAGTTCAAAATCAATTCATAATCTTTAATATTTTTTTCCATATCTTTCCTCACCAGCAAACAATTGTGGTATTTCAGTTGATTATCGGGAAATTAAAAAATTACTTAAGAAAAATTATTGACCTTTAGGCTTTTTTTTTATATAGTATTCTCACTTACGGTGCCTATAGTTCAGCGGTAGAGCGCCAGATTGTGGATCTGGTTGTCGTGGGTTCGATCCCCACTAGGCACCCATAAAGGTGTGAGTTATTCTTACACCTTTTTTTTGCGCCTGTAGCTCATCTGGATAGAGCAACGGACTTCGAATCCGTAGGTAGCACGTTCGAATCGTGTCAGACGCATAAAGACATGGTTCTACTTATGAACACTTTGTTTCAACGGGGCTCAGCGCCGCCCCGTTACCACTGCTAAGAGGTTGAAGCTGCGCAGTAGCTTCGGATTAGAGTATGTTCGAATAGTGTCAGACGCAATAATGGCATGGTTCTACTTATGAACACTTTGTTTCAACGGGGCTCAGCGCCGCCCCGTTACCCCTGCTAAGAGGTTGAAGCTGCGCTGCAGCTTCGGATTAGAGTATGTTCGAATCGTGTCAGACGCATTAATGGCATGGTTAAAATTATATTCATTTAGCACTTGAAACAAACACTGCTTTTTGTTATATTATTTTACATCAAATGTAATTTACGGGCCATTAGCTCAGCTGGTAGAGCAACAGACTCTTAATCTGTGGGTCGCAAGTTCGATCCTTGCATGGCTCAAAAGTCTTAAAGATTAGATCTTAAACGCGAGAGTGGTGGAATTGGCAGACACGCTAGACTTAGGATCTAGTGCTTCGGCGTGAGGGTTCAAGTCCCTCCCCTCGCAATTCTTTAAGCAAAAAATATCTGCGGGAATAGCACAGTGGTAGTGCGCCACCTTGCCAAGGTGGATGTCGTGGGTTCGATCCCCATTTCCCGCTCTATTGCACAGTTTGTAACAGATGCAAATTATTTTTGCGGGAATAGCACAGTGGTAGTGCGCCACCTTGCCAAGGTGGATGTCGTGGGTTCGATCCCCATTTCCCGCTCTAAAGCAAAGCGATTTGGATTTCATCTGAATCGCTTTTTTTTTCATTATCATTTTTAGGGGTTCAACGTGAAAATTACAAAAGAATTCACAAAATTAGAAAAGTCAGCAGTAAAATTAACTGTTACTATTGCAAAAAAAGATGTTGAAGAGACTTACAAAGACACTCTTTCAAAGTACGTAAAAAATGCTCAGATTCCTGGCTTCCGTAAAGGCCATGTACCTACTAATGTTCTTGAACGCAAATACGGAGATTCTTTAAAGGCCGATACAATCAGCGAACTTATTGACAAATCTTTTGCAGAAATTTTTGATAAAGAAGAAGAAAATCGTCCACTTCCTTATGCACAGCCAGTTATGGAAAAAATGCCAGACTTGGACGTTTCTAAAGATTTAACTTACACAGTAACTTATGACGTATTCCCAAAAGTTGAAGTAAAAGAATTTGGTGGAATTACTGTAAAAGAACCTCAGGTATCTATTGGTGAAGCAGAACTTAATGAAGAATTAAAAGGAATGCAGGAAAGAAATGCAATGGTTATCGAAAAGAAAGACGGTACTGTTGCAAAAGATAATATTGTTACTATTAATTACTGCGAACTTGATGATGAAGGAAAAGAAATCAAAGATTCTAAACGTGAAGACTTTGTATTCACTGTTGGTACTGGTGAAAACATCTACAAAATTGATGATGAACTCATTGGTATGAAAAAAGGCGAAACAAAAGAAATCACTAAAAAATACAAGAAAGATGATGCAGATGCTGATTTGGCCGGTAAAACAAAGAAAATCAGCGTAATAGTAAAAGCTGTTAAAGTACGCGACCTTCCGGCTCTTGATGATGACTTTGCTCAGGATTGTAACGAAAAATACAAGACTCTTGCTGATATGAAAGCTGATATCACACGCAATATGGAAACTGCTAAATCTCGCAAAATTAAGGAACTTAAAAATAATTCACTCCTTTCTCAGCTTGTAGAAAAAAATCCATTTGATATTCCTGCTTCTATGCTTGACGCAGAACTTGACGGACGCTGGAATATGATGGCACAACAGTTCCAGACAAGCCCAGAACAACTTGAAAAAATGATTACAGCTTCTGGCCAGACAAAGGAAGCTATGCTCAAGGAATGGGCTCCAGAAAGCGAAAAAATGCTTAAATCTAGAATTATCGTAGATACTTTAATTCGTGAAAGAAACATTTCTGTAACTCCAGAAGAAATTGAAGCTGAATATCAGAAAATTGCTGATGAAGGCGGCATGACTTTGGATGAAGTAAAGAAACATTATAATGATGCTCGTGCTAAAGAATATTTAATTGACGATGCAAAAGAAAACAAACTTTATGATGAACTTTACAAAGAGATTAAAGTTTCTAAAGGTGACAAAGTTTCTTTCAAAGAACTTTTTGAAATGAGATAATTTCAATTTCTTTTATAAACTGACTGTTTTAAGAAATAACTTCGGTGTTTGAGATTGTCGAAACAACCAGAATACATTATATGGTCATTTCGACAACTTCAATGGCCATTAAGTTTATTTCTAAGGCAGTCTTTTTTTTTATATTTATAGTTTAAAAATCAACCTTTTTTATATGCTTTTTTTTGGAAATTCATTATATTATATATAAGATAGAGGAAAATAATATGAACGAACAAATGAACACTTTGGTACCATACGTTGTAGAAAAAACTGGAAATGGCGAAAGAACTTATGACATTTTTTCACGACTTCTAAAAGATAGAATTGTTTTTATTGACGGTGAAATTAATGACGCTATGGCTGACCTTGTTGTAGCTCAAATCTTATTCCTTGAATCTGAAAATCCAGATAAAGATATTAGTATTTATATAAATTCTCCTGGAGGATCGGTTACAGCAGGTCTTGCAATTTACGATACAATGCAATACGTAAAATGCGGTATTCAGACAATCTGTATGGGACAAGCCGCAAGTATGGCTGCAATTCTTTTAGCTGGTGGTTCTGCAGGAAAACGTTATGCCCTTCCTTCTTCAAGAGTTATGATTCATCAGCCACGTGGTGGTATTCAGGGACAAGAAAGTGATATTTCTATTATGGCAAAAGAAATTATTCGATTGAAAAAATTATCAATTGAGTATCTTGCTCATCACACAAATAAGACTTATGAAACTGTAGCAAAAGATATGGAAAGAGATTTCTTTATGTCTGCTCAGGACGCATTAGAATATGGCATTGTAGATCACGTAATGCCTTCTAGAAAATAAATTTTAGGTAAGCAGTATGAAAAGATTTGGTTCAAATGATAATTATTGTTTTTTCTGTGGTAATTCAGAAGGCAGAGACAGAAGATTAATTGCCGGACCTACAGGAAACACTTTTATTTGTGATAAATGTGTTTCAATTTGTCAGGATATGTTTGACCAGCAGGCTTCTGAAATCACTCCAATAGAATTACAGGATGTTCCAACTCCACGAGAATTTAAAGAATACTTAGATGAATACGTAGTTGGACAAAATGAAGCAAAAAAAGTTTTATCTGTAGCAGTTTATAATCACTATAAAAGAATGTCTGTTAAAAAGACTGATTTAATGGATGATAACGCTGTTAGAATTGAAAAATCTAACGTTTTACTTATTGGTCCTACAGGTAGTGGAAAAACTTTATTAGCACGTACACTCGCTCAAAAACTTAAAGTTCCTTTTGCGATTGCAGACGCAACAACTCTTACAGAAGCCGGCTACGTTGGTGAAGATGTTGAAAACGTTCTTTTAAAACTTATTAACGCAGCAGACGGAAACATTGAAGCTGCTCAGCGTGGTATTATTTTTATTGATGAAATTGATAAAATTGCACGTAAATCCGAAAATACTTCTATTACCCGTGATGTAAGCGGAGAAGGCGTTCAACAGGCTTTACTTAAAATTATTGAAGGTACAGTTGCCAGCGTTCCTCCTCAAGGTGGTCGAAAGCATCCAAATCAGGAAATGATTCAAATTGATACAACTAACATTTTGTTTATTCTTGGCGGAGCTTTTGTTGGACTTGATAAAATTATAGAACAGCGTGTTGCTTCTCATACAATGGGCTTTGGTTCTGATATTGGTCTCATGGATGAAACTGAAAAAATGAATCTTTTAAATCAGGCAACTCCTGATGATTTGGTAAAATTTGGTCTTATTCCAGAACTTATTGGTCGTATGCCAATTACAGTAGCATTAAAAGAGCTTACTCGTGATGACCTTGTTTCAGTTCTTACAGAACCTAAAAATGCTATTACAAAGCAGTTCCAGGCATCTTTTGCAATTGATGATGTAGATTTGAAGTTTGAAAAAGAAGCTATTGAAGAAATTGCAGATGAAGCTATCAGACAGAAAACAGGTGCGCGAGGACTTCGAACTATTGTTGAAAAAATGCTTATGGACGTTATGTTTAAAGTTCCAGATATTAAGGGTAAAAAAGAATTTACAGTTACTAAGGATGTTGTAACACAGAAAGTTGGTACTGATTTAGATAAATTAATTCTACAATTACCAGATGCTTCAGCAAGTGGTAGCGGAGAATCAGCTTAAAGAAATTGCAAACTCTATAGTTAATGCAACTGTAGTTTCCCAATTAAACTTTGATGCCCAATTAAGCCCTTCGGAAATTTTTTCTTCTCGAAGGGTTTTATTTTCTACAATTTCCTGCATTTTTTCTGCCATTTGTTCAACATTAGTAGAATCAAAATAAACTGCAGAATTACCTGAAATTTCTTTTAAAGCCCCTTTATCAGAACAAATTACCGGAATACCGCAAGCAAAAGCTTCTATTACCGGTAAACCAGAACCTTCTGAAATAGAAGGAAAGACACAAGCATCAGCTCCCGCATACAGTTTTGGAAAACTTTCGTGCGGAAAATAACCTGTAAGAAAAATATCACTTGCATATTCAGACTCAAAAGCCGCGTTATGTATTTCTTTAGAAAAAGGACCATCATTTCCGGCAATTACAAGACGATGCGGTAAACCTGTAGTTTTTTTAAACAAATCAAAAGCTTTAATAAGTTCAATATGTTTTTTTTCAGGACTTGAAAGCCGAGACCCATAAACAAAATAAGGACGCTTTATTGCAAACGGTTTAATATCTACAACCTCATCCATTAAATCGCTCATTGGATAAAATAATTTATGATCAATTCCATTTGGAATAACTGCGATTTTTTCTTCATTAATTCCAATTTTAATTAAATCATTTTTAACTACATTTGAAGCTGCAATTATTTTTTGAACTTTTAAAAGTCCGTTTTTCAGTTTTCTAGATTTTTTACTTCCAGCATTTTTCATAGTAAAAGAAACAATACTGTTTATTATTGCAACACCTACATAATTTTTAAATTTGGAAGGGATGTAATTTTCTGCAGCAGGATATAAGACAATATCATATTTATTTTTTTTAATAAATTTTGCTGATTGTCTTTTATGCCATTTTGCAATTGTTTTTTCCGAGTCATGAATATTTACTGAAATATACGAATATCCTTTATCCAAAGAATAGGTATACCTATCTTTTTCTAATCCGAATAATTCAAACTCTATGTCGAGTTTTGGTTGAAGATTTGTAATAAAATATATTAAATAAGAGCCTAATCCAGATTTTGGATCACACCCAAAAGTATCAATTCCAATTTTCATATTGTACCAATAAATAATATTCTAGCAGAAAATAAATTACTGTGCTATAGTTTCAAAATATGAATATAAATAATACATTTTCTTTATTAAGTGACAATATTAACGAAAAACTTTTAAATCTTTCAATTACTACCCCAACCCCCGTCCAAACTAAAATTATACCTCAAATTTTGGAAGGAAAAAATGTATTATTCCAATCCGAAACTGGAACTGGTAAAACTTTTGCATACCTGCTTCCGCTTATTCACTTACTCGAAAATCATCCCACAGGTAAACCTGATAAAACTCCACGTATAATTATTGTAGCTCCAACTTATGAACTTGCTTCACAAATAAACACAGCTTGTAAAACTGTTACAAACGCAAAAACAGCCTTACTTATTGGTGGTGCTCCAATTAAACGTCAGATTGAAGTTTTGAAAGAAAAACCCGAAATAATTATTGGAAATGCAGCTCGCCTTACAGAACTTATCCGCTTAAAAAAACTTAAAACCATAGACCTTTTTGCAATTGTTTTTGACGAAACTGACAGACTTGTTAAAAAAGAATCAGTTTCAGATACTTCTGAACTCCGTGAATTAATGCCTCAAAACTGTCAGATTATTGCATGTACTGCCACAATCAATAAGCAGACAAAAATCTTCTTTGCAGATGCAGAAAATGTAATTTTGCCACCAGAAGATATTCTTAAAACAAAAATTACACATTGGGCAATTTATGCTGAAACTCGTGATAAAATTGACACTCTTCGTAAATTTCTTGCAGCAGAAAATCCGGAAAAAGCACTTATTTTTACTTCTCGCTCAGACCAGGTTGAAAATATTTATTCAAAGCTTAAATTCAAAAAAGTGGATTGCGCCTGTCTTCATGCAAAAGAAGATAAACAACTTCGCAAGGCTGCAATTGACCGTTTCCGCAGCGGGAAGGAAAAAATCCTCATAACAAGCGACCTTGCTGCCCGCGGATTAGATATTCCAAATATTACGCACATTATTCAAATGGATTTACCAAATGATGATGACTTTTTTATCCACCGAAGTGGACGTACTGCAAGAGCCGGAAAAACTGGTATTAACGTTGTAATTGGTGATGAATTTGAAATGCGACATTATGCTGCACTTGAAAAAAAGCTAGGAATATGCGTATATCCGAAGGAAATTAGAAACGGTAAAGTTATTGCTCCTGAGCTTGAATAGATTGCTTACAACCATAAATTTCATTATAATAAGAAGACTATATTTCTACGGAGAAAAATGTGTTTTTAAAAAGTCTTGATTTATATGGTTTTAAATCATTTGCAGACAAAACTCATATTGATTTTGCTGATGGAATTTCGGCATTACTTGGTCCTAACGGTTGTGGAAAAAGTAATGTTGTTGATGCCATTAAATGGGTTTTAGCAGAAAATCGTTCAAAAAATCTCCGTGCTGAAAAAATGGAAGACGTTATTTTTAATGGTACAGAACGTCGTCCAGCATTAAATACTGCAGAAGTTACACTTACTCTTTCAAACGATAAAGGTCTTTTACCACTCGATGAAGAAGAAATTGCCATTACACGAAGAATTTATCGCTCTGGTGATCAGGAATATTTTATTAACAAACGGCCTGCAGGTCCTACAGAAATCCGCCGTCTTTTTATGGACACTGGCGTTGGTAAAGCTGCCTACTCTATTATGGAACAGGGACAAGTTAGCCAGATTCTTTCAAGTAAACCGGAAGACAGACGTTATCTTTTTGAAGAAGCCGCTGGTATAAGTCGTTCAAAAGCTGAATGTGCAGAAGCTGAGCGTGAGTTGGAAAGAACTCGTCAGAATATGGTGCAAATTGAAATTGCACTTGGCGAAATTAAAAGACAGTACGATACTCTTAAAGTTCAATCTGAAAAAACAATTAAATACAGAACAATAAAAGAACAGATTTATTCCTGCGAACTAGACCTTACTCTTTTACGTCTTAAAAATTTTGTTCAAGATAAAGCACGCCATGAAGAAGAACTTAAAACAGTTCAGACAAAGCGTGACAAAGTTCGTTTAGAAATTGAAGAAATTAATAATACAATTTCCGAAAACATGGACAAAGTAAAATCCATGCAGGAAGAACTTTATGCAAAACAAGCTGAATTAATTGGTATTGGTCAAGAAAAAAACGGAAAACTTGAACTTATTAAACAACAAAACCAGCAGGCTTTAATTCTTAAAGAAAAAATCAACAATCTTGAAGGCCGTAAGCGTGCAATTCAAGAACGTATTGATAATCTTCAGGAAGAAATTGATGAGCAGAATGCAACTTTACACTCAAAAACAAAACAATTAACAGATATTCAAAACAACATACAATCTTTTACAAAAAACATTGAACTGTCAGGTTCTCAAATTACTGATAATGACAGACACACTGACACATTACGTGTAAAAATTGGTGAACTTGAACGTAATCGTGCAGCTTTACAAGAAGAACTTGCCGCCATTACTGAAGATATTGTTTCTAAACTTGATGAAAAACTGAAAAAAGCAGGCTTTAGTGAAGCAAGTATGCGTACTGCAAAAGAAGAGCTTGATACAAAACTCAACAAACTTAAAATTTTCATAAACGGACGAAAAAATATTTTTGCAGATTTTGCGGTTCAGAATCATTCTGGTGATGATGCTTTAAAAATGATTAAGGAAGCCAGTGATGCATTTATTGAAGCCGATGATCAGCTTGCTTCTATGGAAAGTGCATTAAATAAATATCTGGAAACTTCCCCTTCCTTTATTACAGAATTTCTTTCTCCAGAAGGTATAATGACACAAAAACGTGCCGTAGATACAAAAATTGCAGACAATTATGCTCAAATAGACGAAATCAATAAACAAATTTCAGAGTTACACAGTCAAAACACAGAACTTTCAAAAAAAATTGAAGAATATAAAGAAACTTTGAATAAGCTTAAGGTAAATGAAGTTCAAATGCAGGAACAGATTAAATCTGCACAAGAACAGACTTCTACTTTAAACCGTCAGCTTACTAGTGAACAGACAACTTTACACGAAACTGAAGATGAATTGTTTGTTGAGCAAAAACGTTCAGACGAAATAAATGAACAGATAAATACTTATCAAGACGAACTTGCCGAAATTGAATATCGTGGTCAAAAACTTGCTGGCGAAATGGGTAAACTTGACCAGGAAATAGCAAAAGCAAATGAAAGTGTTTCCGGCAAAAATGATAAACTCGAAAAGAAACGCGAAGAACAGAATAAATATCAGGAGCAGTACGAACGCTTAACCCTTACATTAAATTCTTCTGACAATGACATTCGTAACATTAAACAAAATTTCCAGGATCAATATTCTCGAGACTTAATGGAATACGAAGAAAAAATGTACAAAATTAAGGAGTCGGCTCCAGAATTACGTGAAAAATTATCTGAAGCTAAAAAAGAATTTGCAGCTTTAGGAACTGTAAATCTTATGGCTCCGGAAGAATTTAATGAAGTTAAAGAACGTTATGAACGGCAGCGTTCAAATTTTGAAGACACACAAAAATCACTTGAAAACCTTACACGCGTAAGTGAAGAAATTAAATCAAAATCTGCCGAAATGTTCCTTGAAACTTATAATCAGATTAAAAAGAATTTCCACAATATGTTCCGCCGTCTATTTAATGGTGGCCGTGCTGAATTAAAACTCGCCGATCCTACCAGCATTTTGACTTCCGGAATTGATATTTATGCTCAGCCACCAGGAAAAAAACTTGAAAACATTGCCTTACTTTCCGGTGGTGAAAAAACCATGACTGCAATTGCACTTTTGTTTGCAACTTATCAGGTTCGCCCAAGTCCATTCTGTCTTCTTGACGAAATTGACGCTGCCCTTGACGATAAAAACGTTTCAAGCTTTGTTACGGCCCTTGAAAGTTTTGCAAGTGTCAGTCAGTACATTGTAATTACTCATAATAAAAAGACTGTAATGGGCGCTTCCACAATGCTTGGTATTACAATGGAAGAATCTGGTGTTAGTAAAATTATTGCACTCAGACTTGATCAGGATATTAAACGTGGTGCTGAAATTGACCGTTCTCAAGAAAAAATGACTGATGAAGAGGTTCCAGCTGAAGAAGGAATAGTATTACCACCACGTCCTCCAAAACGTATAAAAAAGGAAGATCAATAGTAGATGGATTTTAAAGAAATCTTTGAAAACATAAAAGAAAAAATCCTCAATTTAGTTAATACTATTGTTGACTTTTATAATGAAAACAAAAAAATTTCTTTAATTATTTTAAGTTCAGTAGTTGTTGTATTACTTTGTATAATTTTATTAATTGTATACGCAGGCAACAACAAAAAAAATAAAGAAATCGTTATTCCTGAACCGTTAATTCTTTCTGCACCACTTGTAATTCCGGATGGACCAGCTTTACCAAAGGATTACAATATTTCTAGAAAAACAAAAGATAAATGGACAGAAGAAGAAGCAACCGAATGGTTTACAATTCCTTCTGACAAAGAAATAAACGCCTTATCAAAATCTAATGATTCACTTGTAAATGAAATTATAGGAGCTGCGCCATGAAAAAAACACTGTTAGTTTTATTTCCTTTACTTTCATTTACACTTTTCTCATGTGCATCAAAAACTGTTCCTTCTCCATCAACAGTTCCAGAGGAGATTCAAGAAAATGTTCCAGAAGTTATACCTGAGTTATCGGATAACACTTCTCAAACTGAAGTTCCATCTGTTGAAAACAATCAGGAAAATACTGAAAACATTATCGAAGAACAAAGTGATTTTTTCACTACAATTGAACAAGAAGAATCAGTTGAAGAAGTTACTGAACAAAATGTTGAGATACTTTCTCAGGAACTTGAAGAAATTGTTGAACCTGAAGTAATTACGCTTGAACCTGAAGTTGAAGTTGTTGAAGACACTCCTGAAGTTGAAGAGCTTCCACTGCCTGAAGAAATTATTGAAGAGGAGCTTTCTGATTTACCAGTAGAAGTTTCAATTATAGCTTCAGCTGATGTCGCAACACCAGTTACTCAAACTTCTACAGAAAATGAAAACATAGTTTCGGAAGTAGATGAAGTAATAGTAGTTACTGACGAAGTAAATAATGTTTCAGACGAAGTAGCCGTAATTACAAACGAAGATGCTATAGACATTACAAATGATGATGAAACCACCCAACAGGAAGAAAATCAAATTGATCTCGACGCTGTTATTGAACCTTCACGTAAAGTTACTTTAAAACGTCTGGAATATCTTGATATTGCTTATCCAGGTTCTGGCTGGATTTACATGGGTGTTACAGACGGTTCCAAAGATATTATTTATTTTGGTCGTAAAGTTGGAACAGAAAATACAAAATTCTCAGTTCAAGCTAAAAATGCTGGAACAAAAATCCTTCACTTTTATAAAAATGATTCTGTAACTGGTAATTTTATAGATGATTATATTGAAGTTGAAATTCTTTCTGAAAAAGGTTCAAACAAAACTCACATTGAAGCACCTGACTATAAAACACCAGTTCCTAAAAAGCCAGTAGAAGTTAAAAAGGAATTAGAAAATACTGTAGAAAACTCTACCGTTACAGAGGAAAAATCCGTTGCAGAAAAGCCTGTAGTTGAAAAATCAGTTGTTGAAAAATCAGTTGCTGAAAAACCTATTGAAGAAAAATCAGTTACTGAAAAACCTGTAATCGAAAAACCTTCTACAGAAAAACAAATTTCTACGCCAGAGTCAGTAATTGAACAAAAAACTGAAGTTATTACACCGGCCGCTGATGAAGTTACACAAGAAAAATCTCAAATAGATACAGCGGCAATCTTAAAAGAAGTAAAAATTTTAGTTACGGAAAAAAAATATGTACAAGCGAAGGAAAAAATCAGAATATTTTTTGAATACAGTACTGGCAAATTAGATGAAGCTTTATATTTGCAAGGACAAATTTTTGAAGCTAAATCTGAAGTTCAGGATATTGCACAGGCAATTGAATCGTATACAACGCTTACAAAAAATTATCCTGCAAGTAAATATTGGGATGATGCGAATAAGCGAATTATATATTTGAAAAGATTTTATCTGGAAGGACGCTAATTTTTCAGATAGGAGGATTTTATGTTAAAAAAGATTACAAAAGCACTTTCATTAATTTGTACAGGACTTGTTTTTGTCTCGTGTACTGTTAATAAACCTGCAGAACCTGTAAGAACAATTACAGTTTCAGGAACTGGAAGCGTTTCTGTAAATCCAGATCAGGTTTCTCTCATTTATTCAATTAGAACTCAAAACTGGTGGATTGAAACTGCAGTTGCTAATAATGCAAACGCTACTGCTAACGTTATTCAGGCTTTATCTGACTGTGGAATAACTGGTAAAGATATTAGCACTTATGATTATCGAATTACACAGGCACATACAAACAATAATGGAAATGATATTTTGAATGGTAACTATCTTGTTTCGAATACAATTTCAGTTATTATTCGCGATATTTCTAATGTTGGTAAAATTATTGATACAGTTGCAGCTAAAGTTGGTAGAAACTCTACTTTTCTCGGGCTTTCTTCGTTTGAATATCAGGTTTCTGACACTACAAGTGCAACTCGCCAGGCTAGAACTCTTGCAATTCAAAATGCACAGGATGCTGCTTCTCTTTTAGCGGGAGCGAGCGGTTGTAAGGTTGATTCCGTTATGGAAATTCGAGAGGATTATACTTCGACCTCTTCAAATCTTCGTGCTTACAAAATGAAAGAAGTTTTTGCAGATAATGCAACTACTCCAATTTCTGAAGGTACCGTAACAGTAACTTCGAACGTTACAGTTACATATTCTTTAACTAACTAATACATCGCAAATAAGGAGACATAAAAATGTTAGACTATAAATTTATTAAGGATAATCTTGAAGCTGTAAAACAAAATATTGTAAACCGCAATATGACAGCTGATGCCGATAAGGTTGTTGAACTTTACGACAAACGTACTGAACTTATCACTAAACTTCAGGGACTTCAGCAGAAACGTAATGAAAACGCTAATGCAATGAAACAGAAACTTGACAATGACAAACGTCAGGAACTTATTGCTGCAGGTAAAGCAATTAAAGAAGAAATAGCAACAGTGGAAACTGAATCTAAAGAAGTTGAAGCAGCATTGGAAGAAGCAGCACGCCAGATTCCTAACATGGTTCATCCAAAAGCTCCAGTTGGAAAACTTGATACAGAAAACCTTGAAGTTAAGGTTGTTGGAACTCCACGAAAATTCGACTTTGAACCAAAAGATCACGTTCAGCTTGGTGAATCCCTTGATATTATTGATTTTGACCGCGGAACTAAAGTTTCTGGTCCAAAATTCTACTATCTTAAAAACGAAGCTGTTTTCCTTGAACAGGCTTTAATTATGTACGCTTTGAATACTCTCCGTAAGCATAATTTCGAAATGTTCATTACACCAGATGTTGCTAAAGAAGAAGTTCTTAAAGGTATTGGTTTTAATCCTCGTGGAAATGAATCAAACGTATATGCAATTGAAGAAGAAGGAACTTGTCTTGTTGCTACAGCAGAAATTACACTTGGTGGATATCATCAGGATGAAATTTTGGACAAAGCAACTCTTCCACGTTTCTACGGTGGACTTTCTCACTGTTTCCGCCGCGAAGCAGGTGCTGCAGGACAATTCTCTAAAGGTTTGTACCGCGTTCATCAGTTTGATAAAGTAGAAATGTTTGCATACTCTACTCCAGAACAGTCAGACGAAATTCACGAAAAGCTTCGCCAGATTGAAGAGGAAATCTTTACAGGTCTTGGACTTCCTTTCCATGTTGTTGATACTTGTACTGGTGATCTTGGTGCTCCAGCTTACCGTAAATGGGACTTGGAAGCTTGGATGCCTGGCCGTAACGGTGGTGAATACGGTGAAGTTACATCAACTTCTAACTGTACTGATTATCAGGCACGTCGCTTAAACATTAAATACAAGGATGATGACGGAAAGAACAAATACGTTCATACATTAAACGGTACTGCAATTGCTGTAGGTCGCGCAATGCTCGCAATTTTGGAAAATTATCAGAACGCAGACGGTTCTGTTTCTATTCCGGAAGTACTTGTTCCATACACGGGATTTGATAAGATTTTGCCTAAAAAATAGTCAAAATCTTATCCATATATAGCAGTTGTAATGAATTACAACTGCACGACATTATTTCGTAGAACCTAAACAGACCCTTTCGGCTCTGTTTTTAACGGTTCTTCGATTTTAGTCGGGCTTTGATAAGATTTTGCCTAAAAAATAGTCAAAATCTTATCCATATATAGCAGTTGTAATGAATTACAACTGCACGACGTTATTTCGTAGAACCTAAACAGACCCTTTCGGCTCTGTTTTTAACGGTTCTTCGATTTTAGTCGGGCTTTGATAAGATTTTGCCTAAAAAATAATAAACACCCTCTTCAGGAGAATTATGGAAGATAACAAAAATTATACACGAAGTATTTATTATATTTTAATATGTTTCTTAATTATTTTATGTTTTACATTGTGTAAAATATTATCTTCTGTCATTCTTCCAGTTGTTTTTTGCGTAATATTTTCATTTGTTTTAATGCCAGTTATTAAAAATATTTCGCAAAAATGTAAAATTCCTTGGGTGCTTTCATCCATAATAATTTTTATACTATTCGTGGCTGCTTTATTTGCACTTTCTTCTCTTTTAGTTTCCGGACTTTCTTCAATTATTTCTGAATATCCTAAATATGAAAGTAAATTTATGTCAATTTATTCGTTAATTGCACAGAAATTTAATCTGGAAATAGATGAAAGTAAAAGTTTTATTGAGAATCTTTTGAAATACCTTAACGTTCGTGATGTTATTCAAAAAGGTGCTTTATTCCTTTCATCCGGAGTATTTACTTTTGGACGAAATGTTTTGCTTGTTTTATTAATGCTTGCCTTTTTAATTGTTGAATTAAGACTTTCCACAAAAAAGATTTCTTATGCATTTGAAGGAAAAATAAAAAGTAAAGTTTTGCGTCTTTCGGAAAGAATCATTTCGGAAACTGTAAGGTTTCTTTCCATTAAATTTTTTATCTCCCTTATAACAGGATTATTAGTATATTTGGGAACAATCATAATTGGTTTGGATTTTCCTATTGTCTGGGCATTCCTTGCTTTTATTATGAACTTCATTCCAACTTTTGGTTCAATTATTTCTGTTTTATTAACTACAGTTTTTGCACTTTTACAGTTTTATCCTGGCTGGGGAAAAATTATTTTTATTTTTGTTTTTATGACTGCAATTAATTTTATTCTTGGTAATATTCTTGAACCAAGAATTGAAGGAAAAAATCTCGGGCTTTCACCATTTGTAATTCTTGTAAGTTTAACTTTATGGGGATATTTATGGGGCTTTGTCGGTATGATTCTTGCAGTTCCAATGACAGTAATTATTAAAATTGTTTGCGAAAATATTTCCTTTTTACATGGAGTTGCAATAATTTTAGGCAATGATCCTTTAGAAACTAAAAAAGAATTTTTTAGTGCTGAAAAGTAAAATCATTTAAATAAACAAATTACTTGTCGCTTTTTCAAAAAGATAGCGTAAATCTTCCTCTTGAATTGTTGTATACCGTAAATCTACACAGGAACGTTCTTTCTGGTCATTCTGATAAACTTTATTAACAACGCAGGTAACAAAAATATCGCGAGAAGTAATTGGACCATTTTTTAAAGAAAAGGACATTTTTAATCCATATTCTTGATTTTCACTAAATTTGTAATTTTGATTTTCATATCCAAATACTATTCGTTCGTGATCAATGTAAAGAATACTTAAAGGATTTACTCTTCCCTGCATTGCTTGTATTTTTGTATTATCACCAGAAGTTAAATAATGACAAATTGGAATGAGTTGAATGCCGTTTCCAACATTTTTTTCTTTTTTAGCAGCATCTACAAACTTTTCGAGGTAATCCTTTGCTTTCTGTTGATTTTCAAGTGGAATATCTTTCCAAACAGGACGTGTAAATAATGGAAATTCATCGTAAGGTATACATGAAATGTTTATATCTTTTTTGTTACCACATTCAAAATATAGCAATGCTGAAAAATCGTAAGTTTTTACTTCCACAATATCTTGAATTCTGTCAATTGAAGCTGGAATTTGGAGGGAAAGACCTTTTTTTGTTTCTTTAACAAGGGAAGTAAAAAATAAACCAATACGATTAAAATAAAATTCAACTTTTACTTTTTTATTTGCAAATTGAATTACAGACTGCGGCGGATTTGTAAGCTGAATAGTTCCATTTTTCTGAACTTTCATGTGATCAGCTTTTAATGCAATCGGGAAAATTTGTGACGTAATCGGTTGAATTTTATTACTTTCTGCTAGTTCATCATTGAGCAATGTTAAAGTTACAGGAACATTTCCATCAATTAAATATTGAAGGACTAAATCGCGTTCAATTCCTGATAATTGGTTACTCGTCATTAGTTTTTTTCCACCTGTCAATAATTATTTGATATATACTATTTTCGCTATTTGGCTTTATAAAAATTGTAACATCAATACTTCCATTGTTTGAGAAAAATCTAACGGGTATTTCAGTTAATGTTTCACCAATAAAAGGTTCACCTAAAAACCATTTTGTAAAAATTGGGTCTGGCATTGCGACTTTGTTTTCTTCTGGTTGTTCTGATTTTTCTTCGCTTTCAGATGTTTCTTCTTTTTTTCCTACTTCTTCGGCAGCGGCTTTAGCAGTTTCAAAATCTTCTGGGTTTACAGGAAAATCTTCTTCAAAATATTTTATCCAGTTTTCAATTAATTCACTCTTAAAAAAAACTAAATTAAAAATATAAGTATTATCAAAAAATTTTTCGGGACCAGAATAAATATTATTTGCAATTGCAGAGCAAAAATCAGTAATATTTTTTTTAATATTAGGAGGAAGATTCGAATTATCAAGTGAACCAAACTCTTCTATTGCTGGATATATTGGTTTTTGAAATACAGGTAAAATTTTTACTGTTTCTGGATTAAGAAAATCTGTATTTTCAATTTTTTCAGGGCCAGTAATTGGTTCTGTTAATCGTCCACCTTCAACTTCTTTTGTCCAGGTAACATCCAATTCCCTGTTTTTTACATAATCTTTTATTGTATCAACATCTGTATACGAAAGTTTTGTGTTCTGACTATTTGAACATCCGAAGAGAAAAGTGCATACTGTGATAATAATAAAACTTTTGCTTTTAAACATTTTTGTCTATTTATTATAATATACTTTTGTTTTGTGGTCATCTTTAAAATCGGCAAAAATTAAAAATTTTTACATTTTTTTTTGAAAAGCTGTTGACACAAATATCTATTTTTGGTATAAATAATATATCAACTGACGGGCAGTTAGCTCAGCTGGTACGAGCGTCTGGTTTACACCCAGAATGTCGGGAGTTCGATCCTCTCACTGCCCACTATTAAAACGCTTATCCCTTTTGGGTAAGCGTTTTTTTTATTGATTTAATTTATTAAAAAAAATAAATAATAAGAGTTCCTAAGAACATGAAAGGTGTAAATGGGAGTTTTATTGTTGAAATATCTTTTTCTTTTATTTTTTTTATCAAAAAGAATAATAAGCCTGCAATAGATGCAATTATGCAAGAAAATAAAACTTTATAAAAAGTTCCACATATAAGTCCACAAAAAAGAGAATATTTTATATCACCTGTACCTAGTTTTTTATTTGTTACAAAATAAAGTATTAGGAAAAAAATAAATTCAAAAAGCGCTGACAAAATATTTGAATATACTTCACTTTTTTTTATTATTAAAAGAACAACAATGCTTAATGCTGTTCCAATATAAATATAAAGCGAATTTAATAACATCGACTTAAAATCTTCAATAATTATAGGCAGAGAAAAAATTATAAAAATAAGAATAGGTATAGAAAATAAAATCATAAAACAACGTTTTTTTACAACTCACTTTTTTATTCATCAAAATTTGGTATTTTTCACCATCCGTTAAAATCTTTATTTCCCCTTCCTCCTCGCAAAAAATCAGCGGAACGTTAAATTTTTTGTATCTACGAACAACAACCCTCCCTCCAAACTGCCGCTTCACATACCTGCAGTCCAAAATCACTGCGCATTCAGGATTTACCTCACTAATAAAAGCCGGTACATTTGTTGTGTAATAATCACCATGATGAGGAACTTTCAAAATTGTTGCCGCTAAATCCTTCTGATATTTTTGAACTAGCGCAAGACTTTTGTTTTTATATAAATCACCTGTAAACAAAATCGAAAAATTACCATAAGTAAGTTTAAAAACAAGAGACGAATCGTTTATAAGTTTTGCCGTACGACCCGGATTATAAAACAAATTGTACTTATCTTGGTCACTCAAAATAGGAGAAAAAACTTTTATGTTACACTCACAAACGTTCAATTCGTCCCCTTCTTCCAAAATATTTTCGTGTAAATCAGAATGTTCCATTTTTTCTACAAATGCAGACGAAGCTTTTGTATCAATATAGCCGCCATTTGTGTAAATATTTCGAACTTCAAACGAATCTATAAGCATTGGAAATGAGCCTATATGATCTTCATGAAAATGAGACGCTACAAGATAATCAATTTTTGAAATGCCAAGTGCCTGTAAATATTCTACCAGCTGATTTTCGGCAGTCTTGCTTAATCCGTCAATAAGCATAGTTGAATTATCCGGAAAAACTACAACGGTACAATCACCATCAATTACATTTCCAAAGTCATCTTGAAAAGTTGGAAAATAAAACTTTAAAAGAGATTTTTGTTCTTCAGCGGAAAAATCAGTTGAATTACAGTTTTCAAGCTGCTCCTGCACAAAATTTTCATCTGGAAAGGATTTGCAGCCTGCAAAGAAAATTACGGTAAGTAAAAATAGAAACTTTTTCATATTAAGCAAGTAATTTTTGTAACTGAGTCCGCAAAATATAGAGTTTGTTTTTTAAATCACGGACAGTATTTATACTTCCCATAATTTTTGCAAACATATAAATATCGAAAATGGCGCCATCAAATAAAAAATCACCAAAAGTAGCAAAATCGCCTACAACCATGCGATACTCTTGCGGAATTTGAATGCCACCAAGTACGTGCTGAAGGTTTTGCATCATAAAACTAACCTTTTCCATATTTCTTGAAGCCTGATTCAATTTTCTATGTTTAAACAAATCGGTAAGAAGTCCACCGCCAAATATATCTAAAACACCCCAGGTTCTTGCACCTTTGAGTTCATTTTCAACTTCTTCAACAAGAGGAATTAATTGTGAAGTAAGTGACAACGCTTCATTTACCTGCTGATTATTATTCACCATTTTCTCCTTATAAAACAATTGTAATAACAGTCTGTCATGTACAACACTGAATCACAGTAAAAATCTTGTTAACTGCTATAGTAGAATATTATACATCATAAAAAAATTCTACATAATATTGATGTATCCTTAAAATAAAAAAATGTTTTTTACTATTTACTTAACTAGTATTATCATATACAATACTACTATACAAATATATGATTACAGGCTTTCCATCCCCAGCACAGGGTTATGAAGACAAAACTATCGATTTAAATTCTCTGATTATTAAACACCCGGCAGCAACGGTTTTCATGCAAATTGATTCCAGCCGTTATACACACATGGGTATTTACTTTGGTGATTTAATCGTTATTGACCGTTCATTAACTGTGTACCCGGAAAGCCTTGTAGTCTTTGAAGCTGACGGGGAATTTCAGTTGGGACGAGCTTATAAACAAAACAAGGAAATTATTATCTGCGGAGTTATTACACACGTTCTTCATACTGTAAAAGGCAATACAAGATGATTCTGCACGCAGACGGCAACAGTTTTTATGCATCTTGCGAACAACTTTACAGACCCGATTTACGCGGAAAACCGGTAGTTGTACTTTCAAACAACGACGGTATTATCATTGCATTAAATAAAGAAGCTAAAAGTTTTGGCTTACACCGTGGTGACATATTTTATCAGGTTGAAAAAAAATGCGAGATAGAAAATATAAGTGTTTTTTCGAGCAATTACACGCTTTACGCTGATATTTCCCGTAGAATTACATCAATTTACCTGGAATATGCTCCACAGGTTGAAGAATATTCAATTGATGAATGCTTTTTGTTCTTTCCAAAATGTAACTGGTCTATTCAAGATTATGAAGAAATTGGATTTGAACTTAAAAGAAAAATCTTTAAAGAAATTGGCATTCCTATTTGTGTTGGGGCTGCACCTACAAAGACCCTTGCAAAGCTTTATAACAAAAACGCAAAGCTTCATAACGGAGTTTTTGTTTACGATGAACGTTATGTGGACACACTTTTGGAGCAAACACCATGTCAGGGAATATGGGGCATTGGAAAAGCAAAGGCTCAGGCACTTTACAATTTTGGAATTGAAAACGCACTTCAACTTAAGAATATGCCACTTAATGAAGCAAAAAGGCTTTTAACTATACAAGGATTAGGCACTGTACAGGAATTACGCGGCATTCCGTATATAGACAAAGTAGAACGATTAAAACACGACGTTATTACCTCCAGCAGGCAATTTGGGCGAAAAGTAACTGAAATAAACATTTTGGAAGCGGCCGTTGTTCAATACACGCAATCCGTCGTTGAAAAACTCAGACGGCAAAAATCCGAAGCTGAAGCGGTCTGTGTTTACTTGTCTACCTGTAATTTTTACAAGCAGAACGAAGGTGACCAGTATTCTAACGGCATTTACATAAAACTTCCTCGACGTACTTCATACACTGCAGATATTGTAAAAGCAGCACTTGGTGGCCTTCATAAAATTTTCCGTAGCGGCTTTGGTTACAAAACTGTAATGATTACACTTATGGAGCTTTATCCGGCCTGTTTGCAAGGTGAACTTTGGATTAACCCCATGGAAGATATTAAAAAAAAGAATTTTATGAACTCTCTCGACGAACTTTCACAACGTTACGGACGTTTTACGGTTGAACTGGCAAAGGGAATAAGTTCAGAAGACTGGCAGATGAAACGAGAACGCCTTTCTCCTTGTTGGACAACACGTATTTCGGATATTCCTAAAATAAAATAAAAGCGTTAATCAGTTTACAACCAGTTTGTATCTTATTTTTCCTGTATCATCTTTTGTAATAAGCCCTGCAAATTGATTTTCAGGAGCAAAAACTGCATTTACTGTATTATTTGGAATTTGATACAAATCTTCTACAAATAAACGGTTTTTGAGCGGACGACCGTTCATATAATCTTCATAAGCTTGCACTGAAACAAGGTTTAAAATATTAAAACCACATTGTAAAGCAATTGATGGAGTAACAGCCTGCATTTTTTCAAGAATTTTACCGTATATAATTTTATCCATTTCTTCATCAAATACAGGTTTATCTGTTTTTATTTTAGATTTTATTTGTTCTTTTTTGATTTCAATTTTTGATTTTTGTTCTTCTGCAATTTTCAATACATTTTCTATTGTAAAAACCGGAAGTTCATCATAAAAAGCCGCATCCTCTATTTTAAAACTTCCGACGCGTGTCCTATATAAACCAACTAAATGTCCACTACTTTCACATTTTTGCGCAATATCACGGGCAAGCGAGCGTATGTAAGTACCTTTAGAAACTGTAAAATCTATTAAACAGGCTTGTACATGACCGTCGGCGGTTTGTTTTGTTTCAAGTAAATCAGCTTTGTAAACTGTAATTTTGCGTGGTGGAAGTTCTTTTACAATTCCTTGACGTGCTAAATTACTGGCGCGTTGTCCATCAATGTGAATGGCACTGTAAGTTGGCGGAATTTGCTCTTGTGTGCCGACAAAGGTTTTTAATACGGTGGCGAGGCGGGAGTTTGTAGGTAAATTAGTAGTTTTTACGACCTCTCCTTCGTAGTCAAGGGTATCAGTTTCTGTACCAAATTTTATAACAGCTTTATATGATTTATCAAATTCGGTTATATCCCCTGCAAGGCGAGTTAATCTTCCTGTACATACAACAAGAAGACCCTGAGCAAAATTGTCCAGGGTCCCAGTATGACCAACTTTAGTTGATTTTATAGCTCGCTTAACTTGGTGTAATGAAGTAAAAGAAGTTACGCCCGGCTGTTTAGCTAATAATACTATTCCGTCCACTTTTCTTCTCTAACAGTTTTCATTGCTTTGTTTTTCTAATTCGTTAAGCTTCTGTACCATTTTAAATCCTTCTTTCATTCCTTCATCAACAATAAAAATTAATTTAGGAAATTGTCGGATTCTTAACTTTTTAGCAATTTGACCTTGAATATAACCAGCTGCATTATTTAAGCCATCAACGCCATGTTTTAACTGACCATCCGGTAAAAAAGTTGAAACATAGCATTTTGCATAACTTAAATCGCTTGTTACTTCAACACGGTTAACAGAAAGAAATGTATTTACACGAGGATCTTTTACATCCCCGCGTAAAATTAATTGGGAAATTTCATCACGGAGCTGATCATTAAGTCTCTGTAATCTATACTGACCCATTAATTAGCTCCTTCTGAACCAGCGGATGTAACATTACGTTTTGCAGCTTCGGCCTGTTCTTCAGCAATTGTTTTTCCAAGTTTTTTAGCAACTTCGATAATTTCAAATACTTCGAGTTTATCACCAACCTGAATATCCTGCCAGTTTTCAAGACCAATACCACATTCATAACCAACGCTAACTTCTTTTGCATCATCCTTGAAACGTTTAAGAGAAGCAATTTTACCAGTAAAGATAACAATTCCATCACGAACAAGGTTAACGCTTGCTGTACGTCTAACAATACCTTCAGAAACAGAACATCCGGCAATAACACCAACTTTTGGAACTTTGAATGTATTGCGAACTTCAACCATACCAATAACTTCTTCTTTAGTATCAGGTTGAAGCATACCTTCCATAGCAGCTTGAATTTCTTCAACACACTTATAAATAATGTTATATTTTCGGATTTCTACCTGCTCCTGTTCAGCCAAAGTTTTAGCTTTTGGAGTTGGACGAACATTAAAACCAATAATAATGGCATTAGAGTCTGCTGCAGCCAATGTAACATCAGATTCGTTAATTGCACCTGCACTTGAATGAATTACTGAAAGGCGGATTTCGCGAGTTGAAAGTTTTTCCAAAGAAGATTTAAGAGCTTCAGCAGAACCCTGTAAGTCTGCTTTAATAATAACTTTAAGTTCTCGAACTTCACTATCAGCAATATCGTTATAAAGAGATTCAAGAGTTGTTTTCTTAACAGCTTTTGCAGCTTCAAAGCGTTTCAATTCCTGACGTTTTGTAGAAATAGCACGTGCATCTTTTTCACTTTCTGTAACCTGGAATGGATCACCTGCATTAGGCATTTCCTCCATACCGAGTACTTCGACTGGAGTTGAAGGACCTGCCTCCGTAATTCTATTTCCGCGGTCATCAAACATAGCACGTACACGTCCAGAATAAATACCTGCAACATAAGGATCTCCTTGATGCAAAGTACCACGCTGTACAACAACAGAAGCAACAACACCTCGTCCCTGATCAACGCGGCTTTCAAGAATTTTTCCTTCTGCACGGCACTGATCATTAGCTTTCAATTCAAGCATTTCAGCCTGTAACAAAATAGCTTCAAGAAGATCATCAATACCCTGTTTTTTCAAAGCAGAAATATGATCGTACTGAGTATCTCCACCCCATTCTTCAGGAGCAAGTCCAAGTTCAGAAAGCTGCGTTTTTACACGATCCGGATTTGCTTCCGGTTTATCAACTTTGTTTACAGCAACAATAATTGGAACCTTAGCATCTTTTGCATGAGCAATAGCTTCCAAAGTCTGAGGCATAACACCATCATCAGCTGCAACAACAAGAACAACAATATCAGTTACCTGAGCACCACGTGCACGCATCATAGTAAATGCTTCATGACCAGGTGTATCAAGGAAAGTGATTTTTCCTTTTGGAGTAGTAACAGAATAAGCACCAATAGACTGCGTAATACCACCAGCTTCACCAGCAGCAACGTTTGCATGACGAATAGCATCCAAAGTTTTTGTTTTACCGTGGTCTACGTGTCCCATTACAGTTACAATTGGAGGACGGAATTTTAGTTCAACCCCGTCATCTTTTTCACTTTCAATAACAGTTTCATCGTAAAGAGAAACAACATTTACAGTACATCCATATTCGCTAGCAAGCAATTCAGCGGTATCTTTATCAATTGACTGATTGATAGTTACCATTTGACCGTAATTTGCAAACAATTTACCAATAATTTCTGAAGCTTTAAGATTCATTTTACGAGCCAAATCAGAAATTGAAATTGTTTCCATAATATCAATTGATTTTGGTACTACACTTGCAGGAGTTTCAGTTTTCTTTTTCTGTTCAAAGAATTTATCATCATACTGTTCTTCATCTTTATGAGAATAAATTTGTTTTTTACCTTTGAAAGCTTTTTTAGTTGACTGACGGCCCTGGTCAATTGGAAGTGGAGCTGCAGCATTTCCACCGCCCATTCCTGGACGAGGACCTCTGAATCCTCCCTGACCACCGTTTCCATTTCCACCAAAGCGAGAACCATTTCCTTGGCCTCCACCTTGACGATTCTGGAATCCGCCTTGTTTATTTTGGAAACCACCCTGACGATTACCGTATCCGTTTGGTTTTCCATCTTTATTATCTCTTTCGCGGTTTTGATATCCTTGACGTGCCTGAGCACCAGTAAATCCACTTCCACCTTCGCGGTTATATCCTCTTCCATTTCCGCCATTACCCTGATTATTACGATTGTAATTACCATGGCCATTCTGGCGACCTTTATCAGAAAGATTTCCAGCTTTTACGTTTGGTCTTGATGGATTCAATTCAAAACTTTTTGCTTTGTTTTCAGAACGTGCAGGCTGCTGCTGTACAGGTGCCGTTTCTGTAGCCGTAGTTTTTTTCTCAGGTTGCTGAGGAGCTGGTGTTTCAGCCTTTTTTACAACAACATGAACTTTTTGCGCCGGCTGGCTAGTCTGAGGCTGAACTGGTGGTATAGGATTCTTTTTCTTAACTACAACAACACGTTTTTTTTCAGCAGAAACTGCTGTAGTTGAAGGAGTATTATCCTGTTGTTTTTTGTGGACTACAAATCCGGGCTTTTTTTCAATTTCTTCAGCCATAAAATATCCTATTCCTCATCCTCTGTAAATTCGAACTCAACACCACAAACTGGACATTGAGTCATATCAAGAGTAATTTTTGCACCACATTCAGGACAGAAATATTCTTCCTCTTCTGCTGCAGGTTCTTCTTTTTTATCTTCTGCAGGTGCTTCAGTTTCTGTTGCTTCAGATTCTTCTTCTTCAACAAATTCCACATTCTCATTGATAAGTTCATTAATCTTGTCGAGTGCTTCTTTAGAAACACCTTCGATATTTATTGAATTATTGTCATAAGCTTCAACGAAATCCTGAATCTGTTCAATTCCATTAGATTTAAGAAGCTCAGCAATTTCAGCATCAACACCAGGCAATTCTGCAACTGTAGTAATTTCGTCAACTTCTTCATTATCAGTAAAGAGGTTTCGTGCATTCTGTACAGTATTAAATGAAGAAAGATCCATTTCTTCAGCCTGTTCAATAGTTTTAACGTCAATGTTCCAATCACACAAACGGTTTGCAAGACGAACATTCTGTCCCTGACGACCAATTGCCAAAGAGAATTGACTTTCTTCTACAATTGCCAAAGCCTGTCGTTTATCAGCATCCATAATGATTACACGTTCAACCTGTGCTGGTGAAAGTGCATTTTTAATAAATTCAGCTGGATCTGGATCCCATTTAAGAACATCAATTTTTTCGTTCAAAAGTTCGCGAATAACGTTCTGAATACGAACACCTTTTAAACCTACACAAGCACCAACTGGGTCAACTTCTTCACGTTTTGAATAAACTGCAATCTTAGTTCTGTAACCTGCATCACGAACAATTTTCTGAATTTCAACTGTACCGTCCGCAATTTCTGGAACTTCTTTTTCCAAAATTGAGCTTACAAGTTTAGGGTCACTTCTAGAAAGAATAATCTGTAAACCAGAATTAGTCTTTTTAATATCTACGATTAATCCTTTAATACGATCATTTTTTTCGTAGAATTCAAGCTTAGACTGATATTTTGCAGGAAGAACCCCTTCCAAACTTGGATTACCCAAATCAACATAAACAGTACCGTTTCTTTCACGCTGATAATAACCAATAATAATTTCGCCAACTTTGTCTTTAAATTCACTGTACAAAGATTCAGAATGCTGTTCTCTTAAACCCTGGTGTGCAGTTTGTTTACCTGTAGCAACAGCCGAACGGTCAAAGGATTTTGGATCTTCCAAAATATCAATTTCATCACCTTCTTCAACTTCGTCACCAGCAAGCTGCTTTGCTTCTTCAAGTTCAATTTCACGAACTGGATCATAAACTCCATCAATTACAACTTTACGAGAATAAATTGCAACATCAGACATATCATCGTTAAATTTTACGATTGCATTTTCGTCTGTTCCATAAGTACGTTTGTAAGCTGCCTTAAGAGCTCTTTCAATTGTCTGTCTAACTGAATCTTCAGAATAACCTTTTTCCTGAATCAGCTGACGGATAGCTTCTGCCATTTCTGACATATCAAGCCTCCCTATTTAGTATAAATAAATTTTGCTTTAGCTATATTTTCATAAAGGATGGTTACTTTTTCGCCACCTTCTTTTTCCAATGTAACTGATTTATCGTCTGCAGAAATAATTTTTCCGCCAACCCAATCTGTAACAGTTTTATCCCAGACACGAACCTCACGACCTGTAAAAACTTCAAACTCTGCCGCATTTTTAATATTGTGCTCAATTCCAGGACTTGTAAGTTCCATAGAAGTTTCTTCAGTTCCAAGCAAAGCTTCAAGACGTGTAAGAAGAATTCTGTGAACTTTTGCACAGTCATTAACGCCAATATTTACACTTGGATCAGAAGATGCAATCATTGCAGAAATTTTTGTAACTTCTTTACCCGGAACAACTTTAAGTTCTACAAGTTTAAAGCCCAAACCTTCTACAAGCGGTGCGCAGTCTTTGTAATATTTAACTGTTTTATATGATGTATATTCCATATTTTTCCAACTAGTCCCTAACAATGAAAAAGACCCGTGGGATTTCCACGAGTCTTTCTAATAATATTATTATAATGACTATATGTAAAATAACGTTTTCTTCAATAAATGTCAATAATTTCACACATGTAATTCTTATTAATAACTCTGTGAACTCTGTAGCTCTGTGAGAAATTTTTTATTTGATATTTATAACGCCGTCTTTAAACTGAGCAAATTTTGTATACCCTTGTTTTTCCAGCATATCAAACTGTGGGCCAGGCTTTTTTGCTTTTTTAAGGATTGAAACATTGAAAGATTCACGGAGTTTTGCAGCTTCTGCCATAACCTGCGCAAAAGGAATTGAATCTTCGTATAAAAGTGCACATTTTTCTTTGGCACCCGGAATCTGATATTTTTGATCGAGCAAAATTGCACAAATACGTTCAAATCCAATACTAAAACCAACAGCAGGAACACTCTGACCAATAAATTTTCCAATCAGATTATCGTAACGTCCGCCACCGCCAATTGCACCACTGAACAATGGAGAAGCAATTTCAAAAACACAACCAGTGTAATATCCTTGCCCACGCACTAAGTTCGGACAATATTTAACAGCATAACGTCCGCCAGATACTTCTGTTGCAGTTTTTATAATATATTTTAAATCGTCAGCAACTGCAGGGTCTGCACATTTTGCGGCAACTTCATCAAGTGTAACTTCACCAGCAGAAATAAATGAATAAAGTGATTCTACGGCACCGGATGGAAACTGTTTTTCAGTAAGTTCAGCTTTTACTCCATCAGCACCAATTTTATCTAGTTTATCGAAAGAAATGCAGACAGAATCTAAAGTTTCTGGAGCAAATCCCATATTCTGGAGCATATTGCGCAAAATGCGGCGGTCGTTAATATTTATGTAAAAATCTTTAAAACCGATGTTCAACATTGCGCGAGCTGTAACATCAATAAGTTCAACTTCCGCATTTGGAGAACCATCCCCTAAAACGTCAATATCACACTGAACAAATTCACGCATTCGACCTTTCTGCGGACGTTCAGCACGATAAACACGATCAGTTTGAATTACTTTAAAAGGAAACTGCAATTCATTTTTATTTGCAGCAAAAAAACGTGTTAATGGAAGAGTTAAATCGTAACGTAAGCCCATGTCTGAAAGTGTTTTTTCAGTCGGATTTCCTTCTGCCAGTGCAGCATCAAGTTTATCACCTCGTTTGAGCACTTTAAAAATAAGATTTAAGTTGTCACCTCCATCCGATTTATCTAAGTTTTCTGAATCCTCAAGAATTGGTGTGGAAATACGTTCAAAACCAGCGGCACGGTAAGTTTCCAAAATCTTTCCCTGAACAAAATCGCGCATTCGCTGTTCTGCTGGTAAAATATCTTTCATTCCTTTTAAAGCATTGGTTTTCATTTTTGACCTCGAATTGTTGATATGATGATAATAATGAAAAAACGAAGATTTAACAATAATCACAGAAGGATGATTATGATGGATTTTTTAGATACAGATTTTCACGAATGGATTTGAAACAGTGATTAGGAGGATGAAAAGGATAAAAAAAGATTATTCGGATACATTCTGCGCATGCTCATGTTGCTAACGCATTGAAAAAAATCAAAATAAATCTGCGTGCATCCCTACCTATCTGCGCAATCTGCGTTAAAACCAAATAGGTTTTCTTTTTTTGTTTCAACGCAAATAGGTTAAGCTTTTATTATTTCCTCTTCCTTCACGCCTGCCCCGGACTGAACTGCAACCTTTAGCGTTTTTCCAATAACCTTATCATAAAATTCCGGTCCAATTCCCGGCGTCAAAACCTTTTCCGTACGCAAAATTGCAATATCACCTTCTACAATAACGTGACCAGCAGGAAAATCAGTCATATAGTGTAAGCTTCGGTTTGTACGTCCATAATTTGCTTCTTCTGCTGGAGCAAGTCGCTTTACACCATCACCAAGACAGGCAATTACTTTTTCATGACCAAATTGTTCCGAAAGCTGGTCAATTGTACGCTGCATTCCAATTTCATCTCCATAATGACGGAAAGTAGCTTCTGTTTGCCCTACAACATGAACCATAAGAGCAAACTGTTCCGGTTCAAGCGCAACAGGGTCATCAAGCCCCGCAGTTTTTCTACTCAACGTAATATGCTTTTCAATTACCGTTCCACCGCACGCAACACTCAAAACAGGAACAAGAATCGGATCTAAACTATGATCACTTACTCCACATTCAATTCCAAATCTTTTACAAAACGTAGAAATTACGCGTAGATTATATTCCTCTTCCGGAGCCGGATAACTTGTAATACAATGCAGCAAAGAAACGTTTTCTGTTCCCACAATTGCCACTGCCTTTTCAATATCTTCAAGCTTAGAAACACCACTCGAAAGAATTACAGGAATTTTTTCTTCACCGCGAGAAGCCTGTTCATTTCGATAATCACGCAAAGCTTCAAGCATTTTATAATGGTTTAATTCCGGAGAAGCAATTTTTACATAATCCGGATTCAACTCTAACAATTCTTTTAAACTTCGCAGTCCAAACGGAGAACAACAAAACTTACAGCCTTTTTCATGCACATAACTAACCATTTGTGAATAAAACGAAATATCACATTCCAACTGCTTAAATCTTTCATAAAGGGGGATTTTTCCCGTTGGCAAAGTAACAAAACCTGTATTCGGATGTAAAATTTCGTCTGCATAAACCCACTGAAACTTAATAGTTTTAGCCCCGGAATCAGCCGCTGCATCTACAAGCAATTTTGCCTTTTCGAGCGAACCTTCATGACTTGTTCCTATTTCTGCAATTATATTTACCATTTTTCTACCATGAAATTATTTTTCAAGTTTTTCAGAAGCGTTTTGAGCCTTAAACCTATTACTGTAAATTGCCACACTGTTAGCCGGTAACCAGCCCTGTTCAAAATAATACCAGTTTTCGTTATTACTGTCGGTAGATTTTCCAAGCACCTGCAAAATTACCCCTTTACGGCAATGACCTTTTACATCACTAGTCCACTGAGCATTTTCCTTATAAGCCGCATAAGGATCTGTTACAACAGCCCACGTAACGTCTGGCGCTAAAGCAAGCGGATAAGTTTCGTCAAAAACAATTACTTCTTCTTTTTTATTTGAACAAGCAATTAAGCTAAACAACAAAAACGCAATACTAACTATTTTTACAAACTTTGATTTCAACTTGTTACCTGCCAATATATTTTAAAATCTGTGGATAAACCTGCATATCAGAGTCAACAAAATTAAGAGTTTTAATTTCTTCCGGATTTACCCATTTATATTCCGTATGCTCAGTAAGAACAAAAGGAACTTTTATTCCATCATGAGGAAACTTTACTTCAAAAACAAACAACGAACATTTTTTATTTTTGTGCATAAACTCAGACTGAGCAATTTGTTTACCAACAGTAACTTCCACACCAAATTCTTCTAGCATTTCGCGTTTTATTGCAGTCGAAAAATCTTCTCCGTCTTCAATTTTTCCACCAGGAAATTCCCATCGTCCACCCATGTCGCCAACATTCTGACGCTTAGCAATAAAAAGTTTTCCGTTTGAATAATCTATACAAGCAATCGAACGGCTCATCTCTTTACCTCACAACTAACAAACTTTTTTTCTTCACCATAAAACAAATCAGCTTCTACGCGGATAATATCAAAATCTGTAAACTTTGCTCGTAAAAACTGTTCACCATCTTCATACATTATCGAAACATGCTGTTTTTCATTAATCTGATTATTCGGCTCAATTACTTTTATATCGGCTTCTATAAGTTTTGGATTTATATCTTCACTTTTCGGATTTCTCTTCAGCTTTATGGAAGCAAATATTTCCTCTTCGTAAGCAAAAGCTGAAAGTTCTGCATTTACATCAGCTATTGTAGAATAAGCTTTAGTTTTGCTTAAACCTGAATAACCGAGCCCAAAGCCAACAACAAGCAGTAATCCAAATAACACAAAACGGTTTTGTTTGTTAAAAAGTACGCGCAGGCCTCTAGGAGTTTTCATTTTTCCTGCATAAAAATCTTTTACATTTTGAGGAGCGTGTGCAAGTCTTTCTTCGCGATTATAGTAAAAATGTACAGGCTGTTCTCCGTCTTTTCGGATTTCTTCTACATCTTCAAACATACACTACTCCGCCAAACTTACTTTTTTAGAATTGTGTCTATTAAGCTGTCGGTTCTGTACCAAACAACCCGCGCTTTTTCTTTTTCAATGTAGAAAGCAGTAAGGATTCCGTCTTGCGAAAGTGACATTGTATCAAAAAATATATCGTTATGATTTACGTTAAAATGTCTTCTAAGCATTCGCTGATTTTCACTTTGAATCATTTCAATATTAAAGCCGTCATCAGTTTTAACAATAAAGAATTTCCAGCCGTTTTTAGTTACGCCTAAAAAGTCATACGGGATTTTGTAAGTTAAGCGACTGTAATCAACTACAACAGATTCTTCGTATGGAGGAATGGAAACTGGCTCTTCATATAGACCGGCTTCTACATCAAGTGGATAAAGAAGAGTTTGTACATAATTTACACCAGATTGTACTTTTGATTCTTCATCAAAATAGGTTGAGTAATAATCAATTTTTACATAAAGCTTATATGTTGACGGATCTGGAACTACGTTTCCAATTGTAAGAAAAACCTCCGAACTATCATTTATCCCAGTAATTGATGGAGCATCTTTTACAGTTACGGGAATCATGTATTTTAAAAATCCATCTTCAGCAAACCAATATACCATTGTACCTTCTGAGGAAACACTTACAACTACAAGTTCATTTTTTTCTGTTGTATAAATATTTTTTATATACGGAAATGGAGTTCCACCAGGTCCTTGTTGACCAATATATTCAATTGCTGAACCATCACGGTTAAAACGTAAAATTGTCTGACTGTATAAAACCGTTCCATCGTCACTTTGTTCCTGACGGTCGCGAGGAATTGAACAAACTGTGTAAATCCGTTTATTTGAATCTACGGCGAGCATTCCTGGGTAATCAAATGGAAATGAAATACCTCTGTGAATACTTTCTGCAGGTCTGTTCGATTTTTCAAGCAATTTACTGATTTGAGAATCTTCATTATAAAAAAGAGTGAGTAAATCTCCATAGGAATTCAATTCCATAAGTTTTTTTGCTTCACCGTCAATAATGTAAAAAAAGCCGTCACGCATTGTAATTCCAAGTCGAACATCTCCAACACGATTCAAATCTACAATACTTAACTGTTCTTCAAAATTTCCATACGGAAGTGTAAAAAGTTCATTTTCATTTATTGACTGTACAGCGTTACTATGTCCACACGAAATCAATGAAAAAATTAGCAGTAATGCAGATGAAAAAAGTACTAAATGGTTTAATTTACACATATTTATATTATAACATTTTCTAGCAAAAAATAAAACATAGTTAAAAGCCATAAAAACTACTTCGTTAACACTAATCTTTTATTCTTGCCGTTATTCACTAATCTTTTATTCTTGCCGTTTTCATTGTAAATTCATTAAATTTAAACTATAATATATTAACTTAATTTTAAAAGGAAAATAAAATGTTTTTTGATAAAATCCTGACAGCATTATTCGGTTCACAGAATGACCGTGACGTAAAAGCTCTTATTCCAATTATGCAGGCTGTAAATGCCAAAGAAGAATGGGCAAAATCTTTAAAACCTGAACAATTTCCGGAACAAACTGCACGTTTTAAAAAGGAACTTGCGGAAGGAAAAACTCTAGATGATATATTACCTGAAGCATTCGCTCTTGTTCGAGAAGCTGCTTACCGTATTCGCGGTGAACGTTCTTTTGATGTTCAAATAATGGGTTCCATCAATCTTCATCAGGGAAGAATTACTGAAATGAAAACTGGTGAAGGTAAAACTCTTGTTGCCGTTGCACCATCTTATTTGAATGCATTAACAGGAAAGGGTGTTCATGTTGTTACTGTAAACGATTACCTTGCAGAACGCGACGCAAACACTATGCGTCCGGTTTTTGCCTACCTTGGTATGACCGTTGGTGCAATTCTCTCAAATCTTGATAACGAAGCCCGCCGCGAAGCTTATGCCTGCGATGTAACATACGGTACAAACAACGAATTTGGTTTTGATTATCTGCGCGATAACATGAAAGTTGATCTTAAAGATAAAGTTCAACGTGGCTTTAACTATTGTATTGTCGACGAAATCGACTCTATCTTAATTGATGAATCACGTACTCCACTCATTATTTCCGGTGCAGGCGAAGACGATACTTACAAATACCACGAAGTTGATAAATACGTAGGTGAACTTAAAGAAGTTCCAAAAGATCCAAAAACTGGTGAATATCCTGACGAAACTTTTATGACACCAGAAGAACGTGCTGCTCTTACAGGTGATTATACACTTGATGAAAAATCAAAGCATGTAGCTTTTACTGATAAAGGTATGCTCCATATTAACGACATTCTTCATAAACACAATCTTATTACAGGTGCTTTGGAAGATGAAGAAAACTTTGAGTATACACATTATTTTACACAGGCATTAAAGGCTCATCTTCTTTACCACAACGATGTTGATTACATTGTAAAAGACGGACAGGTTCAAATTGTAGATGAATTTACTGGTCGTATTCTTGAAGGAAGACGTTATTCTGACGGTTTACATCAGGCTATTGAAGCTAAGGAACATATTAGAATTGCTCAGCGTAACCGAACAATGGCAACAATTACTTTCCAGAACTTCTTCCGTATGTACGATAAACTTTCCGGTATGACTGGTACTGCGGCTACAGAAGCTGTCGAATTCAGCAAGATTTACGATTTGGAAGTTGTTGCAATTCCTACAAACAAACCGGTTGCCCGCAAAGATGAAAATGACGAAGTTTATTTGAACGAAAGCGATAAATGGGAAGCTATTGCAAAAGAAATAAAAGCTGCTCACGATAAAGGACAGCCAGTTTTGGTTGGTACTGTTTCGGTAGAAAAGTCTGAACTTCTTTCTTCTTTACTCACACGTAAAGGTATTCGTCACGAAGTATTAAATGCTAAAAACCATGCTCGCGAAGCTTTAATAATTGCTGAAGCCGGTGCAAAAGGTGCCGTTACAATTGCAACAAACATGGCTGGTCGTGGTACTGATATTAAACTCGGTGGAAATCCGGAATTCCGCGCAAGAAAGCGTGCCGGTACAAATGCTACTGAAGAACAGTACCAGGAAGCTCTTAAAATTGAAAAAGAATTGTGGAAAAAAGATTACGAAGAGGTTCGCCAAGCTGGTGGTTTGTATGTAATTGGTTCTGAACGCCATGAATCTCGCCGAATTGATAATCAGTTACGCGGTCGTTCAGGTCGTCAAGGTGACCCAGGTCGTTCTAAGTTCTACATTTCTATGGATGATGACTTGATGCGCCTTTTCGGTGGCGAAAAAATGAAAGTTATGATGAGCCGAATTGGAATGCAGCCAGGAGAACCTATTGATCACCCATGGCTTAATAAAGGTATTGAAAATGCTCAGAAAAAAGTAGAAGACCGTAACTTTGAAATTCGTAAACATTTGCTCGACTATGATGACGTTTTGAATGAACAGCGTTCGGTAATTTACAATCAGCGTGACCAAATTCTTGCAGACAATAATCTTTCTGCCCGAGTAATGAACAATGCTAAAGATGTTGTAGATATTCTTTTTGATACTTATGAAGAAGCTGCTAAACACAACAAAAACTCTACAGCGCCACTTTCAGAACTTGCTGATTCTATCCGCCAAACTTTCGGATTCCAGCTTCCAACTGAAAAAGTTTCTAAAGAAGCCGTTCTTGCAATACTTCAAAACGATATTACAGAAAAAGAAACTCTTGCCGGAAAAGAAAATTTCAATATGTTCATCCGTTATCAGTACATTCAGATTATTGATAAAAAATGGCTTGACCAGCTTGAAACTCTTGAAGGTTTACGAGAAGCCGTTGCATTACGTTCTTACGGTTCAAAAAATCCTCTTACAGAATACAAAATTGACGGATTTAATATTTTTGATGAAATGCTTGATACAATCAGAAGTACAGTTATGACTCGTGTATTTAAAGTTCGTATTCAACTTTCACCAGAAGCTGCTGAACAACGCAGACGAATGGCCGACGCTCAGAACAAGGCAATGAATGCTCAGCACAATGAAAGCGGTTCGTTCGGTTCTCAGGTTGCACAAAATGAAGCCCAAAGAAGTGCAGTTAATAACTTTAACGGAGATCAGGCAAGACGGCAGGCTGTTAACAGTGCTATGAACCAGCGTTCACAAGGAGATAACATTACAGTTCGACGAACTATGCCAAAAGTTGGACGAAATGATCCTTGTCCTTGTGGAAGCGGCAAAAAATACAAACAGTGCTGCGGAAGATAATTAATAATATATAATTCTATTCTATTCTATCCTGCCAACTCTACCGGCAGGCCAGAAACGATAAAATGGCTTTCCTACAATATATTTTTTATTTATATATTGTGGGGCCATCATTGAATAATATTCCAAAGAATGAGAATCATATTCAGTCAACGGAGCAAGAGTTCTATCATTTGAATGTCTTAAATCTAGCGAATTAAAACGATTATCTCCCATCATAAAATAACAATTAGCAGGAATAAACTGAGGATTTCCATTTGAATCATTTTTTGGGAAAACCGGCATATTTCTTCCATCCAAAAGCATTTGAATATACCAGTTCAAATCCTCTGCCATAGCGTAATTTTCTTTAAGAATTTCATCACTATTCCAATAAGAAGCACTTATATTATCGCGGAACAATTGCGCATATCTGCAAATTAAATTTCCAAGAGTAATTTTAGACATTACATTCAGTTTATAATTTGATAATTCATAAACATCTTTTGGTTCATTTACAAAAGGAATCCATGATGTCATAAACTCTGTAAACCATTTTACGCCACCTTCCTGGCACATAAGTTGTCTAGTTAAATTTTGTACATCGTTAAAAAGCTGATACTCAAACATAGAAGGCGTTTCAAACTTTCCTGCGAAATTATCAGTATATGCAAGTTGACTAAACTTTACGCACAATTCATTTACCTGAAACTGAGCAAGAGCTAAATCATAACTTTGACGTTTCTCTTCAATTTCTATCATTTTGTCATAATCTTTTGAAGACAACGGAAAATATTCTACTTTATTTTTTAATTTTGGATTTATCGTATTTAAATTCCATGCAGCATATTTTTCATCCAATTTAACAGGTTCAAAATCGTGATCTTTCGTTCTTGAATATAAAATTCCGTCCTGCATTACAAGTTGTTCACCAGGAACGCCAGCAATTCGTTTTACAAGCGGATCTGCTTTAAGTTCGCCTTCTTCATCACGGTTTAAATTGATTGTCATTAAAGAAAGCATATTTATCAGCTGAGAAGTAACTGTCCGAACTTCAGATTTTCTATCCATGCTGTAATGCGGATTTCTTAAAACAATAGTATCACCACGTTTATATTTTCTTAAATCAGGTAAACCTACATCTGTAAGCGGAAATTTTGGTCCACATTCAAGTTTTGAAACTGCAACTTTATCTTTAATTAAAAAAGTTGGAACCATAGATTCTGACGGGATTTCATAAAATTGTACAACAAAAATCTGGAATATCAACACTGTAAAAATAGCTTGTACAAATGCGTCAATCCATCCAATAGCTTCATAACCAACTTTAGCAATACCATAATACTTTTTATCAATTATAGGTTTAGTTTTAAAATTGGAAGCAATTTCCATTACATGCTTATCATTTAATTTATTAGAAAAATAAAAAGATGTAAAAAACACTTCAAACCAAAGTAAAACTGTAATCAAATCATAAACAAAAGAAGTACCATTTTTACCAGCTCTTCTTAAAATAAAACAAATCAATAAGACAATTGGAAGATATTCGAATAATTTTCTAGAAACTAAAACATATTTTCCATTTGTCTGTTTAATCATCTTAAAATAAGCAAAGTAAACAGTAAAACCTGTAAAAAGAAAAGCAACAGGACACGCAAGTAAAGAAATATCAAATGTAAAATTTATGCAAAGAAGTGAAAAAACTCCTGCACAACCGAGTGTAATATATACTAATGTAGTAAATTTTTTAAGATTATTCTGATTTTTCATATTGTTACTATACCGAATTTATTCATAAAGAGCAAAGAAATTATTTTGCAATTGTTCATAAAACTCTTCCAAACTAACGTTTTTCCGCAATTTCCAGGCAGCTTCATAAACCTTTTTTATATCTCTTAAATAAGTTTTCGACTCCCCTTTCAATGTTTGAAAAGGAGCATCAGTTTCGCATAATAAACAATTCAAAGGAAGCTCAGTTACACATGAAATTACTTTTTTATTTCCGTTGAGGATTTGTTTGCCAAAACTAAAAAATCCGTTTATTCCACGCGACAATAAGCTTTTTGCTTCAATCGGAGTGCCCATAAATGAATGAAAAAGTACTGCCGGAAGTTTTTTAAGTAATTTGCTGTTTTCAAAAAGTTTTTCGTTCGCTTTACGGCAATGAATAATTACTGGAAGATTATTTGTTAACGCAAGCTCAAGCTGTAACTGAAACATTTCCTCCTGTTTTGCTGCCGTTGCCTTAAAATCCGGAGTATAAAAATCAAATCCCATTTCGCCAATTGCATCTATTTCATTTTTGCTGATTAATGCTGACAAATAATCAATTAATCCGTATAAATCAACATTTTTTTCAGCTGTTATTTGCGGATGAACACCGAACGCAAGTTTCATTTTTTTTTCATCAGCGTTCGTAAGGCTTTTTTTATAATAACTCTGACATTCCCACTCTTCTATTGAATGCGCACAAGTACAACCAGCAATTTCCTCATTTTTTTCGGTAAAAGTAAAGTGAAAATGTGCATCAAATTCAATATTTTTTTTATTTTTTTCTAACATTAATTTTATTATATCCGATATTAAGAGTAATAACACTATTTAGTAAAAATCATTTTATTACGGGAGAATAAAAATGAAAACATACACACTTAAAAGTATTGGTAAAAAATCTGATTACATGACAATCGTTCGTGAAATGGAAGACGGATTTGTAGTTCGTATTGTTCGCGATATGGACGGATATGAAGACGTAAAAACAGATTACATTTCTAAAGAATTATTCGACAGCTGCCTCAGAACTGGATATTTAACAGAAATTACTGAGAAAGTTGCAGTTTCTGCCTAACCATATTAAAGGCTTGAGTAATTCTAATTGATTTATCAGTTGTTTGCTCAAGCCAATTTATTTCTACACCTTTTTTTTCCATCATTCTAAACCAGGTTTCCTGTCGCTTTGCAAATTGTCTTATAGCAATAAATAATAAATTTTCCATTTCTTCTATATTTTCGTATTTATTTTGAAGATATTCAGAACAAAATCTATATTCAAGACCAAGTTTTTCTAAACGTTCCCAAGAAATTCCACTTTCATGAATTGCTTTTACTTCCTCAATCATGCCTTCTTCCAAACGTTCATGTAACCTTTTCGAAATATTTTCCCACATTAATGGACGTGGCAACGTTGTTCCAATTATCAGCGGTTTAATTTCCGGTCTGTCAATAGAAGTAGAATTAACGCCAAGTTTTTTTGCCTCAATAATTTCTAAAGCTTTAATTACACGTTCTTTTTCCTGTAAATCAGCTTTTACATGTAAATCTGGCTGAAGCTTTAGTAAACGTTCAGCGAGCACTTCCAAAGGTGTTTCTTCCAATTGTTTATGCAATTCTTCATTTTCAGGCAAAATTACCAGCTGATAATCCCGGATAATTGCATCAAGATACATTCCAGTTCCGCCAACTATGACAGGTAACTTTCCACGACTCAAAATATCTTTAAAAACCCGGTAAAAATCTTGCTGATAATTGTAAACACTATATTCGGCTGGTAAATCAACAATATCTATTAAATGATAAGGAATTTGTTTACCGTCAACTATATAATCTTTTAAATCTTTACCAGAACCAATGTCCAAATGTCGGTAAGTTTGGCGTGAATCTGCCGAAATTATTTCTCCGTTAAACTCATTAGCAATTGCAACACCAATTGAAGTTTTTCCAACGGCTGTAGGTCCTAAAACAATTACGCAATTATATAACACGGCAAACCACACATTTTAAATATTCGGATTTTGGATATCCAAGTAAAACCGGATGATCAGGACCAGCACCACGTTTCTCAAGAATTTGAACACGACGATGACTGTCCATTGCTGCATGCATTATCATATCGTAGAACATAGTTGGTTCAAAAAAGTAAGAACAGGAGCAAGTTACAAGAATTCCATTTTCTTTTAATAAACGCATAGCTCGCAAATTTATTTCTTTATAACCGCCATACGCTTTTTGAATCATTTTGGCAGATTTAGTGAACGCTGGAGGATCCAAAATAATTACGTCAAATTTTTCACCGTCAGCTTCATATTTTTTTAGTAAATCAAAAACATCCGCACAAACTGCTTTCATCTTTTTTTCAGCATGATTCAATTTTATATTATGATTAACCATTTCTACCGCTTCTGGAGAAATATCTACAGAAGTTACATCAGAAGCACCAGCTTGAAAAGCGTTTAAACCAAAAGCGCCTGTATGAGTAAAGGTATCCAAAACTTTTTTACCGTTACAAAATTTAGCAATTGCAGCACGATTAAATTTTTGGTCTAAAAAGTAACCAGTTTTCTGACCATTTACAATATCAACAGTAAGTTTTAATCCATTTTCCAAAATAGTTATTTTGCTGTCATAATTTCCGTAAATCCATGAAGCAACTTGAGGCAAACCTTCCTTATCGCGTACAGAAGCGTCGGAACGTTCAAAAATTGCATCAAGTTTGCAAACTTTTTTTAAGGCTTCAATAATAGGTTCTCTAAAAACTTCGCAGGAAAGTGATAAAAACTGTACAACTAAAACAACATTGTTTTCAATATCACAAAAACGTTCACAAATAAGCCCTGGAATTAAATCTGCCTCACCAAAAATTAATCTATATGAATCTAGTTCTGAATAATAACTTTTTCGGATTTCATAAGCCATTGTTACACGTTTTTCCCAAAAAGAATATAAATCCGTTTCAATTTCATCCGCATGTTCAGTTCCAATCAAACGGATTGCAATTTTAGATTTTCTATTTAAAACTCCGGTACCCAAAAATCCGCCGGCTTTTGTATATACTTCCACAATTGAACCATCTGTAACAGTACAATTTTCATATTCCTCATTTTTCCATTCTGATTTTTCGTCGGCACGATGTTTAAAATGCGATATTTCATTATCAAACACCCACGGATATCCCTGTTGAATTTCTTTCTCTTCCTTTGATTTTAAAAATACACGAATCATAAATATTTACTCCATTCAGAACGTAAATCGTCTGCATCTATAAACTGATGTGCATGAATGCCTAAAGATTCAGCCGCATCACAATTTTCTTTTTTGTCATCAGTAAAAAAGGTTTCATCCGGATTAAAACCTTCCGCATCCATAATTGTCTGCCAATACTTTATATTTGGTTTCATAACACCAATTTTATTTGAAGCATAAGTTTGATCAAAATAACTGTAATCTCCTCTTTCCATATGATTTTCCCAGTGACTTTGAATTGTATTTGTTCCGCAAACAACACGGTGCTTTTTTCGTAAATCTTTAATCAGCTCAACAGTTTTTTCATTTAAAACAGGATGAAAAAATAAACGGAATAAATCAGTTGTAATGGAAGGAGATTTTTTTATGTCAAAGGCCGAACTAAAATTATAAACTTGTTTCACATCCAAAATGCCATCAAATTCTTCACGTTGAATAACGCCAATTCGGTTGTTAAATTTATTCCAGAATTCCTCTGTAGAAATTTTTCCAATGGAAAGCTGATCAAAAATATTCGGTGAAGGATACTTACAAATCTGTTCAAAATCCTTATCGCTCATTTTCAGAGTTTCATACATTCTTTCCAAAGTAGCCGTATTTGTAACAACACCGCCCATATCAAAAATAAATAACATAAAATAAATATACTTATATTTTTGATTTCTCGCAACTTATAGGATAAAATTATTAATCATATAAAAAGGAAATAAAATGAAAAATACAGAAGAACAATATATTTTAGCACTAGACCAGGGAACAACCTCATCAAGAGCCGTTATTTTCGATAAATATTGCAACAAAATTATTACATGTCAAAAGGAATTTCCACAATACTTTCCAAAACAAGGTTGGGTCGAACATAATCCGGAAGAATTATTCGAATGCCAAAAAACTGTAATGCTCGATGCAGTAAAAAAATCATCAATAGATATTGAAAAAATTAAAGCTATTGGAATTACTAATCAACGCGAAACTGTAATTCTTTGGGACAAAAAAACGGGCGTTCCAGTTTATAACGCAATTGTATGGCAATGCAGACGAACCGCGCAAATTGTAAACGATTTAATCAATAACGGCTACGTAGAAAAAATAAAGGCAAAAACCGGACTCATTCCCGACCCATATTTTAGCGGAACAAAAATTAAATGGATTTTAGATAATGTTCCAGGCGTTCGGGAACGTGCCGAGCGCGGAGAACTTCTTGCTGGAACGGTAGATACATGGCTTGTATGGAAATTGAGCGGTGGGAAGGCTCATATCACTGATTACACTAACGCAAGCCGAACAATGCTTTTTAATATTCACACACTTGAATGGGATGATGAACTTATCAAACTTTTAGACATTCCTCGTTCATTATTACCACAAGTAAAAGATTCTTCCTGCATTTATACAACAACTTCAAAAGAAGTCTGCGGATTTGAACTTCCAATTGCATCATGCATTGGTGACCAGCAGGCAGCTTTATTTGGACAAGGTTGTTTTAATCCTGGAGAAACGAAAACAACTTATGGAACAGGCTGCTTTTTGTTAATGAATACAGGAGATAAACCAGTTGAATCAAAACATAATCTTCTTACAACAATTGCAATAGGCTTAAACGGAAAAGTTCAATATGCTCTTGAAGGAAGTGTATTTATGGGTGGTGCAACAATAAAATGGCTTCGAGATGAACTAGGCCTTATTTCTTCACCACAGGAATGTAATGAACTTGCGCAAAAAGTTGAAAATACAAACGGGGTATTTTTAGTTCCTGCATTTACTGGACTTGGTGCACCTTATTGGGATCCATATGCACGCGGAGTAATTGTTGGATTAACAAGGGGAACAAACAAAGCCCATATTTGCCGCGCTGCGTTGGAAGGAATTGCTTTACAAGTAAAAGACGAAATTGAATGCATGAAAATTGATTCCGAAATAGATTTACCAGTTCTTAAAGTAGACGGAGGGGCTAGCAACAGCGATTTAATGATGCAGTTCCAGGCCGATATTTTGGGCACAAAAGTTGTAAGACCTCAGAATACCGAAACAACTGTAACAGGAGCCGCCTTTTTAGCTGGATTATCAACTGGAATATGGGAATCAAAGGAAGAAATTCTTACACATTGGAAGGTTGATAAAGAATTTACAAAAAAAATGCCAACAGCCACATCACAAAAAATCTATGACAAATGGCAGCTGGCAATTACAAAAGCTGAAAATTGGTCAAAAGAATAATTATTTATTCAAAAATTTTTCAACAATTGAAACACACTCGTAAACAAGATTATCGCAGTGTGTTTTTTTATCTTCACTCTTTTCCTTACTGATTTTAAGTAAATCTGCACAATCAATACAATTACAGTGATTTTTCTTAAAAACATCAAACAATTCTTTAACACAGGCAGGATCATTTACTCCAAGTAAGCCCATAGCCATTAAAGCACCAGTTATAGCACCACAAACGCTAGCACACTTCATTCCAGCTCCAAAGTTTACTGCAATATCGTAAGCCTGCTTATCAGTAATTCCAATTTCTCCACTAAAAGACATCAAAACCGACTGTGCACAATTATGATGTGGTTCAACAATTGCACGTAATTCATGTGCTTTATCTAAATATTTACTCATTTTTCGCCTCTTTCTTGATTATATACCAATTTTTTTAATTTTGATATATAAAATTACTTCTATTAAAATTTCCTGCGTCTGCATTATCTGAATTAAAAAAAGCCAGCTGTTTCGCTCGCTGGTCTCGCTCCATGCCCATTGTAAGTAAATGCTAAACAAACCGCCTGCCGGCGCTTTGTTTTAACGCATTTGCTATCATCGGCACCTACTTTTCCGCCTTTAGCAGCCTTCTGTTCTGCCACCTCCGGCGTCAGAACTCGCT